>JAUQQA010000020.1 GCA_030550095.1 Chloroflexota bacterium
CCAATGCCAGCGCCGGCAAACTTGTTGCCGATGGAATAAATAGCGCTCACGCGCGATGCAGACTCGGCACCCATACGCGGCTCCTTAGTTCACGAACACCAGCTTTGAGATCGTCACGCTCCAGCAAGGCAATTCCCAAAAGGAGCAAACCCGCGAACAACCCCAGCCTTAAGACTACACTGGCAAGCGACAGGGATTGTACTGCAAGCATGGAAAGGAACCAGGCAGCTGCAAGCGCCAGCCCACCTACCAGCAACGGCTGGAACAATAGGCGCAGAGTCGAAAAGTCCACAAGCCGTTTCAGCGTGGGATAGAGCACCGCTACCCCAAGCACCAGCATTCCGTCCGCAGCCAGGGCAACTCCGTTGATGCCCCATAAGCTCCCAAGAAGAACGACCGCTGGAGCAAAGAAGAGCAACTGGAAGAAGTTCGCCCTCTGGAGCGCTTGCGGATGCCCTGTCGCAAGCAAGAGGTGATGAATCAGCATTAGCACTGGATCGAGAACCGCGTAAATCAGCATGAGCCAAAAGGTGACCAGCATCGGCTGCCATTGGTCGCCGATCACGAAGTGGATAAACTCAGGCAGCACAAGCGCAAAACCACCTGCAGCGACTAAGCTGGTGCGCGTGATCACGTAAGCAGCGCGCGCGAAAGCACGCGAGAGGCGCAGGCGGTCGTCTTGCAGTTGTGCAAATACCGCAGCAAACACACTCACCAAAGGGTTGGCAAGCAGGCGGCGCGGGTAATGGGCAAACTCGTACGCTCGGCTATACAGCCCTAGCGGCGCTTCGCCCAACCATGTGCCGATCCAGAAGTCATCAAAGCGATCTAACAGGTAAGTCATGTTAGAGGCAGCCCAGGTGGGCTTTCCGTATCTCCATAGCCAACGTGCAACGTTGCCGTCCCAGCCCAGCGCAGGTGTCCACTTCCTAAAAGGCCCCCAGAGCAAGAGAAACCGAACCGCAATCCCCACCACTTGCTCAGCCACCAAAGCCCAAACACCCCAACCCAGCCACGCAAGCGCAGGGGCAACCACTGTCATCGCCACCGCAGCAGCCACGTCCGTGGTTGCCAACTGCCGGAAAGCAAGCTGCTTGCGCGCAAGCGTCTCTTGGACTTGAGCAAGGCTGGAGAAGAAGAAAGTCGGGGTGAGCACGACCAGGACAGCACTTAAGTTCGGCGAGTGTGGGTTTGCATGCTGGAGCAAGGGCACCAGCGCAAGCAGAATGCCAAAGGCGAGCGCGTCCAGCCCGAGCCGCAGACCGAAATACGTGCGCATGAACGCACGGTCCGCCTGCTGACGGTGGATCAAGGCGGCGTCAAGCCCTATCCCTCTGAGCTGCGCCGCCAAGCCGATGTAAAACAGCGCTAGAGCCACCACACCGAAGTGCTCGGGCACAAGCAACCGCGCCAGGACCACCGAGCGCACCAACCCTAGCGTCAGCGTGATTAGCGAGGCGCCAACTGCATAGGCTGAGCTTCGGAGCACGCGTTGCCCCAGCGAGGGCTGTGGCTGTTGCGCCATTAGGGGCACAGTGTAACCGAGAGCACTGCGCCTTCGCTGTATCCTTTCCTCGCCTTGATCCCCAACCTTGTTGCTCAGGTGCGCGAAGAGGTGGCGCGCGTGTTGACGCTGCTACCGCCAACGGCGCACGGCATTGTGCTCGCCGTCTCGGGAGGCGCCGATTCACTCTGCCTCGCCGATGCCGCGCTTGCCATTGGCGGACGTTGGCGATTCGTGATCGCCCACCTCAACCACGGGTTGCGCGGCGCCGAAGCCGACGCCGACGCGGCATTCGTGCAGGCGTTCGCCGAGGCGCGCGGCGTGCCGTGCGTGGTTGAGCGCGTGGATGTCGCTGTCTTCGCTGCTGCCCAAAAACAATCTATCGAAGTCGCCGGTCGGCGCGCGCGCTACATGTTCTTCGCGCGCGTCGCCGAGCAGTTCGGCGCCCAAGCCGTCGCGCTCGCGCATCACGCCGACGACCAGGCGGAAACCGTTTTGCTACGCTTGCTGCGCGGCACCGGCTTGAGCGGACTCGCTGGCATGCGCCCCATCGCGCCGCTGCCTGGCGCAGCGCATTTGCTCGCCGTGCGTCCGCTGCTGCGCATCACGCGCGCGCAGACGGAGCGCTATTGCGCCCTGCTCGGCGTGCAGCCGCGATTCGACGCCACTAACGTTGATCCTCGCTACCGCCGCAACCGCGTGCGCCACGAGCTGCTGCCGCTAATGGCGACGTTCAACCCGAACATCCATCAAACGCTCGCGCGCCTTGCTGACCTCGCTGCCGAAGACGCCGAAGTGGTCCGCCGCTGCGCCGAGCAGACCTTGGCGCAAATCGCGCGCACAGAGCCGGAGCGGATCGTCTTCGACCGCAGCGCTTGGCGCGCGTTGGTGCCGGGCTTACAGCGCGCCACCTTGCGCGAAGCGGTGCGTTTGCTCACAGGCGCGAGCCTTGCCCCACCGTACAACGCCATCGAAGAGGCGCGCGCTGTGCTGACCAGCGACGCTGCCACGGGCACCATCGCGCTCACTCGCGATCTGCGCATCCTCGTCGCTTGGCGCACCTTCACCCTCACTCAACGCACCAGTGCGCCGGACGTGGAGACTGCCCCCCTATAATCTGCGCACGGCATGGCAGAGTACGGGGAGCCGCTCACGGAACGCGAGCTGGAGATCGTCCGCCTTGTCGCCACGGGTGCCGCGAACAAGGAGATCGCCGCCAAGCTCTACATCAGCCCGAACACCGTGCGCGTGCACCTGCGCAACATCTTCACCAAACTCGGCGCGCAATCACGCACTGAGGTAAGCATGATCGCCGTGCGCAACGGCTGGGTGGATATCGGTGCCGTCAAACCGCAGCCCGAGCAAGAGACCGACATCCCGCCAACAGCCTCGGAAACACCTCCGCCGCGCGTGGAGCGTGTGGTGTTGGTTGCGCCAGACCCGCTGCCCTTGCCGCCCTTGCCGCTCTGGCAGCGCCTTGCGCTTGTGGCGACGCTCGTCCTCACCGGGCTGCTCAGCGCTTGGTTATGGGCGCCTGCGAACATTGCTGCGCCTAGCGACGAGGTCACGCTTTCTGAGGCGAGCACGCGCCCACTCGAATTGCAACATAGCGCTGAGCCAAGCCGCTGGTATGCGCGCGCCGCCATGCGCAGCGCTCGTCTGCGCGCCGCAGCCGCTTTTGCCGACAACGCTATCTTCGTCGCTGGCGGCGAGGTGGACGGTCGGCCTAGCGCTGAGCTGCTGATCTACGATGTGCAGCAAGACGCCTGGCGCGTGGGTCCGCCGAAACCCACCGCCGTTGCTGGTGCAGCCGCTGCAAGGCTTGGGCAACAACTTTTCGTCGTCGGCGGCACCACCGAAGACGGGACACCGACATCGCGCGTGGAAGTCTTTGACCTCGCCACACAGACCTGGCGCGCAGCCCAGCCCCTGCCTGTGCCGCTCACCGCGCACGCAACCGCAGCCCATGAGGATGAATTCTTCGTGCTCGGCGGGCGCAGCCTCAGCGGCTTGAGCAAAGCAGCTTTTGCCTTCAACCCGCAAACGCAGCGGTGGCGTGCGCTCCCTGAGCTGAACATCCCCCGCAGCGCGCTGGCTGCGGCAATCGTGGATCGGCGCCTGTTTGCGCTTGGCGGGTTCGACGGTCGGCGCGAGTTAGCGACGTGCGAATGGCTGGACCTCAACGCGCCCACCGCTTGGCAACCTTGCGCGCCGATGATCACGCCTCGCGCCGGACACGGCGCCGCTGTGATCGGTCGGCGTGTCTTCGTCGTTGGTGGTGGATTGAGCGGCTTCGTTGGCTTCAGCGAGCGCTATGACGTGGACGATGATCGCTGGAGCTCGTTTGAGATGCCGATCACGCGGCTTGGGGATTGGCGCTACGTGAGCCTTGTGGCCTCGCCAACAACGCTTTACGCACTTGGCGGTGCAACGCGCGGCGTGCCGCTCGCCGACACCTACGCCTACGAAGTGCTCACCTTCCGCACCTTCTTGCCAGCGTTTCGCGCAAGCAAGCCCATCACGCCGTAGCAGCCGTAGGCAGCGCAACAGGGAACGGCAGCAGCGCTGTTTCTGGGATTGGTGTGCGCCACCAAGCGCGAATGGTGTCGGCGTCGGCGAAAAACCAGCGCGGCCAGTTCGGCGAGTGTGACACGCCCTCTAGCTCGATCAGCTCGGCGCCCTCGAGCACGCTGAGCGCAAGCGGCACCACCCCATCACCCCATTGCGCACCTTCGCCCGCGATGAAGCGATAGTTGAAGTACGCCTCGCGCTGGCGCAACGAGCCTTCGCGCTTGCCCTCGATGAACTTGCCGCGCACCACGTAATAACGCACGCCCTCAGCTGCGAAGTAGGCTCCAGGGTAAACCCGATCCACCCACGCAGCAGCGCGCAACCCTCGGTGGCGCGGATCAGAGAGCACCACCTTGAGCGGGCTGCCCACCATGTAAAGCGCAGCCACGCGCTGATGTCCATGATAGGCAGGATGATGCGCGCGCAGCGACTGATCGCCGAGATAGGCGCGCCCAACCACGCCACCAGCGCTGTGCCCCACGAGGATCACCTTCGAGGCGCCTGTCTGGCGCAAGGCGTGCATCACCGCCGCATGGGTGCGGCTGAGCAGCGTGCTGTAGTCCAGCAGCCCGCCGAACAGCCACGAGAAGCGCGTGAGCTTCACGATGAACACGCGCCGACCACTCACCTCAGCCAGCAAACGCCCAGCGCGGCGATAGTCGCGCCAGTGTGAGCCAAAGCCGCCGATCAACACCACGGGTTCCGCCGCCATCGGCGCGGATTTTTAACACACGCGCCCTCACGCGCCCATGCTCACACTACAATCTCAGCCAGATGGGCTTACGAGGGAGCACGCGCCGCGCTGTGGTAGTAGGCAGTGGTCCCAACGGCCTGCTCGCAGCGATCACGCTCGCAGAGGCTGGCTGGTCGGTGAGCGTGTACGAAGCGAAAGCTCAAGCTGGCGGCAGCCTGCGCTCCGAAGCGCGCACCTTGCCCGGTTTTGTGCACGACGTGGGCGCAACCGTGCTGGGCTTAGCCGAACAATCTCCTGCACTGCGCCGCCTGCCGCTGGCGAGCTATGGCTTCCGGCTGGCAAAACCACGCATCGCGCTTGCGCACCCGTTCGACGATGGCACGGCTGCGGTGGTAACCACCGCAATCGAGGACACCGTTGCAACGTTGGGCAGCGACGGACGCGCGTGGCGCGCGCTTGTGGGCGCGCTGCTCGACGATTGGGAACACGTGCTGCCGCAGATCCTCGGACCTGTGCCGTTGCCGCCCCGTGCGCCGTGTGCGCTCATGCGTTTTGGTGTGCACGCGGTGCTGTCGGCGCGGGCGCTGGCGCGTCTCTCCTTCCGCGACGAACGCGCGCGGGCGCTGTTTGCAGGATTTGCCGCACATGCCTGCTTGCCGCTCGACGCGCCGATCAGCGCTGCGTTCGGTCTGGTGCTCGCCGCCAATGCGCACCTCAGCGGCTGGGGCGTTGCCGTCGGCGGATCGCAGCGCTTGGCAGATGCGCTCGTGGCACACCTACAAACTCTCGGCGGGACAGTGCACCTCGATGCTCCCGTCGCTGCGCTTGCACATTTGCCCAACGATGCCGTCGTGCTATGCGACGTGACGCCGCGCCAATTCCTGCAACTGGCAGGCGACTCAGCGCCGCAACGCTACCATCGTCAACTCGCGCGCTACCGCTATGGCTTCGGCGTGTTCAAGGTGGACTACGCGCTGCGCGAGCCGATCCCCTGGCGCGCGGCTGAATGCCGCGAGGCGGGCACGGTACACCTCGGCGGCACCTTCGACGAAATCGCGCGCAGCGAGGACGCGGTGAGCCGCGGGCTTTTGCCCGATGCGCCTTACGTGATCGTGGTGCAGCCCACGGTGTGCGACCCCTCGCGCGCGCCGCAGGGCTTTCACACGGCATGGGCCTATTGCCACGTGCCCAACGGCAGCGACGCCGACATGACCGCGCGCATCGAAGCACAAATCGAGCGCTTCGCGCCGGGCTTCCGCGCGTGTATCCTCGCACGCGCAACGATGAGCGCCCCGCAGCTTGAGCGTTGGAACCCAAATTGCATCGGCGGCGACATCAACGGCGGCATGCAGGATTGGCGGCAGCTCTACGCGCGCCCCGTGCCGAGCCTTCGTCCTTACCGCACGCCTTTGCGCGGCGTGTATCTGTGCTCTTCGTCCACACCACCCGGCGGCGGCGTGCACGGCATGGCGGGCTGGCATGCCGCCCATTGCGCACTCGCCGATGCACGCGCAGCGTGAGCACGCCACAACAGCGCGGCAAGTATCATCGTAGCCCCATGCACGACCACGTTCGGTTGTTCATCCCCGGCCCTGTTGAGGTGCGCAAGGAAATCCTCGAGGCACAGGCGCAATGGATGATCGGACACCGCGGCGCTGCTTTCGAGGCGCTCTTCGCGCGCATCCAGACCAAGCTGCGCCAGGTGTTCTTCACACAACAGCGCGTGTACCTCAGCACCTCAAGCGGCACCGGGCTTTGGGAAGCCGCTGCGCGCAATTGCGTGAGCGACGACCCCAACGGCGGCGTGCTCGCCACGGTGTGCGGCGCGTTCAGCGCGCGCTGGGCTGATGTGTTCGAGCGCAACGGCAAAGCCACTACCCGCCTCACCGTCGCCGACGGCGAGCCGATCACGCCTGAACTCGTGCGCGAGGCGCTGCTCGCGCGCAAAGCAGACCCCCACAAAAAGCCCTTCGAGGCGATCGCCATCGTGCACAACGAGACCAGCACCGGCTTGACCAACCCGCTTGCCGAGATCGTCGCAGAGGTGCGCGCGCTTTCGCCCGAGACGCTGATCCTCGTGGACGCGGTCAGCTCGCTCGGCGGCGTGAAGATCGACTTCGACGGGCTGGGGCTAGACGTGCTGCTGACCTCATCGCAGAAGTGCTTCGGTTTGCCGCCCGGCTTGGCGTTTGCTGCCGTCAGCGACCGTGCGCTCGCCAAGGCGAAGACGGTGCCCAACCGCGGCTACTACTTCGACTTCCTCGAGCTAGAGAAGTTTTTGCAAAAGAACCACACGCCCGCCACGCCCGCGATCTCGCTCATGTTCGCGCTCGACAAGCAGCTCGACGACATGCTCGCCGAGGGGCTGGAGAACCGCTTTGCGCGCCATCGGCGCATGGCGGAGATCGTGCGTGCGTGGGCGCGCGAACACTTCGCGCTCTTCCCGCGCGCTGGCTACGAGTCCGACACAGTGACGTGCGTGAAGAACACGCGCGGCGTTGACGTGGGCGCGCTGAACCGCTACCTCGCCACGCGCGGCATGCACATCTCCGACGGCTACGGCGCGCTGAAGGGCAAGACCTTCCGCATTGCCCACATGGCGGACTTGCAAGAAGACGACATCCGCGCGCTGCTTGCTGCAATCAACGACTTTCTGGCGACGGTGTAAGCGCAAGCGCGCCGCCTTGCGCCTGAAGCAAAAGCCCAAGCCGCACACGCGCCGTGGCAAAGGCGAAGTCGTCGCCCACCTGTTGCGCGACTTCAGCCGCACGCTCTAAATCGCGCGCAGCGAGGTCGTAGCGGCGTTGCGCCTCATACACCCCAGCGCGCATCAGGTACGCGACGGGCAACGCTGGGTTGCGCGCGATGAGCTGCGAGAGTTCATCCTCGGCGCGCGCCAGCGCTCCAGCCGCGATGAGCACCTGGGCGCGTTCAAGCTGAAAATCGTCGGCGCTGAGCTGCGCCTGGGCGCGAGCGAAGGCGTCCTCGGCAGCGATGGGGTCTTGCGCTTCCACCAGCACGCCTTTCCACACAAGCAGCTGCGGGTGATTCGGCGCTTGCGCCAAGCCCGCCTCGATTGCGTCGCGCGCGCGGGCTGTGTCGCCCTCTTGCAGCGCGGTTTGCGCGGCAGCGATGGCATCTGCGGCTGGGTTTGGCGGAAAAAGCACATCGCGCAGCGCATACGCCACACCCACAAGCACCCCCACCACGACAAGCGCAACACCAAGCCGCGCGAGCCAGCTACGGCGTTGCTCTGCGAGCACCTCATCGAGGCGCCACCAAGGCAGCGTCGGCGTGGGCGGCGCAAGTTCTGCGCGCAAAGCGCGGTAGGCACGCGCCCCACCTAACGCACGCACGATCGAGCGCGCCTGCTGCAAGATGCGGCTGTGGATCGTCTCCAAGCGCAGCGCCTCAGCGCGCACGTCGGTGCCTGCGGCTTGCAGTGTTGCCATAAGCCGCTCCGCCTCGGCAAGGTCAGCAAGCAGCCGACGTGCGTTCTCGGGTGTGATCGCAACGAGCGCGACCTCGCAGCGGCTTAACGCCTCGCGCAGGCGGTCGCCCTCGTTCAGCGCGCCGATATTCTGTTGCAACTTGCCCACGGCAAAAATTGTAGAGAGCGCGCTTAACCACCCGCGTGATACACTCCAAAGCGTGGCGCAGGCGCTGTATCGCAAGTGGCGGCCCACCTCGTTCGACGAGGTGGTCGGGCAAGAGCACGTCACCACGACGCTGAAGAACCAAATCGCCAGCGGGCGCGTAGGGCACGCTTACCTGTTCGTCGGCGCGCGCGGCTGCGGCAAGACCACCACTGCGCGCATCTTCGCCAAAGAGGTCAACCTTGCCGGTCTGCCGCCTGATGATCCGCGCACGCGCCAACTTGCCGAGGCGATCGCCGAGGGGCGCGCGCTAGACGTGATCGAAATTGACGCCGCCTCACACACCAGCGTGGACGACGTGCGCGAGATCCGCGACCGCGTGAGCTTCCAACCAAGCGAGCTGCGCTACAAGGTGTACATCATTGACGAGGTGCACATGCTCTCCACCGCAGCGTTTAACGCGCTGCTCAAGACGTTGGAAGAGCCGCCGCCGCACGTGATCTTCATCCTCGCCACCACCGACCCGCAAAAAATCCCAGCGACCGTGCTCTCGCGCTGCCAACGCTTCAACTTCCGGCGCGTGCCCACCGAGAAGATCGTCGCCCGTCTCCGTCAACTCTGCGAAGCCGAGGGCATCCAAGCCGAGGACGCTGCGCTCCAGCTCATCGCGCGCCATGCGACTGGCTCGCTGCGCGACGCTTTGAGCTTGCTCGATCAGCTTGCCTCGTCCAACGCCATGCGCATCACGCCGCAAGATGTGCGCGAGGCGCTCGGCGCAACCGATAGCGCCATCATGCAAGCAGCGCTTGAAGGGCTTGCGACGCGCGACGCAGCGCGTGGGCTATCGGCAATCCAAACCGCGCTGGAGCAAGGCGCAGACGCGCGCCAAGTGGCTCGGCAAATGGTGGACGCGCTGCGCGGCCTGGTGCAGCTTAAGACCGGCGCGCGTACGATGCTCACAGAATTCGGCGAAGCAGAGCGCGCAGCGATGGAGATGCTCGCCCAGCACTTCGACTTGCCCACGCTGGCGCGTGCCATGCGCGCCTTCACCAACGCCATCAACGAGATGCGCCAGATCGCCGAGCCGCAACTGCTGCTCGAGCTGGCTTACCTTGAGTGCATCACAGCGCCTGCCCCAGCTGCCGAAGCTAGCACCGCGCCGACCCCAGTCCCTGCGCGGCGAAAGCAAGCCACACCTACACCATCCCCTACATCGGTGGCAAGCCACACGCCTGAGCCAGCGCCCAAGCCGAACGCACCGCAGGCACTCACGCCCACCCAGCTCAACGCCGTGTGGCGCCAGATTAAAGAGGAAGTCAACCGAAGGAACAAGATCGTCGCCTCGTACGTCAACTCTTGCAAGGTGCAGAGCGTGGTGAACAACGTGTTCCACCTCATGGCTGCAAACCCCATGGTGTGCGAACGCTTGCAGGCCCCACGCGCGCGCGCCCTGCTTATCGAGGTGCTCAACGAGGTGCTCAAGGGCGAGTATGATTTCACGGTGTATGTGCAAGGCGCCGATCCACAAACCGAGCTCGAGCTGATTGCGCGCAAAGCAAGCGAGCTTGGGGGTCAAGTGCGCGCCGAACACCTGCAAGCCCCAAAGACGGAGCAAGAGTGAACCATGACAGCAAAAGGACGACGCCCTGATTGGCGCCCTCAACAAGCGGCGCCAAGCGCTGGCCTACAGCCCGATCTTGTGGCGAAGATCAAGCAACTGCAAGAAGAGATGGCAGCCACGCAAGCCGCGCTTGAAAACGAGTTGATCAACGTCAGCGCTGCTGGCGGAGCGATCACCATTACCATCAGCGGTCATCAGCGCGTGCAATCCATCAAGATCGATCCTGCGCTCATTGACCCAAACGACCCAACCATGCTTGAGGATGCGCTCGTCGCCGCCATCAACGAAGCCATCCTTGCTTCGCAGGAATACTCCGCAAAGCGCCTTCAGGAGGTTACTGGCAACCTGAACATCAACCTGCCAGGGCTGTTCTGAACGTGTCGCAGCCGAGCGCACTTCCTCCTTCAGTCGCGCGGCTTATCGAGGCGCTGGTCGCGCTACCGGGCATCGGCCCGAAGACTGCCTCGCGGCTTGCGTACTATCTCCTGCGCGCGCCTGATGAAGTTGCGCTGCGCCTTGCCGACGCGCTGCGCGAGCTGAAGGCGCAAACGCGCCTATGCTCCGTGTGCTTTAACATCACCGAAGCAGACCCTTGCCCGCTCTGCACTGATCCCAGCCGCGACCACAGCGTGATCTGCGTCGTCGAAGAGCCGCTCGACGTTGCCGCGCTGGAGCGCGCGAAGGTGTATCGCGGCACTTACCACGTGCTGCACGGCGTGCTTTCCCCCATCAACGGCGTTGGGCCAGATGACCTGAAGATCAACGAGCTGATCGCACGCCTGCGCCGTGCAGAAGCGCAGGGTCAGCCCGTGCGCGAGGTGATCCTCGCCACTAACCCCACTGTGGAAGGCGAGATGACCGCTCTGCTGATCCAACGCAAGCTCGCGGCGTTCAACGTGCGCATCACGCGCCTAGCGCGCGGTTTGCCGGTGGGCGGCGACCTCGAATATGCGGATGAGATCACGCTGAGCCGCGCACTGGAAGGAAGGCAGCAGGTCTAACGTTTTAAGCCATGAGTCGCGTGCGTTTGTGGCTGGAGCGGATCGGCGTTGGCGTCGTGGCGTTTCTCTCGCTCACTGCGCCGTTCGTGTTCGGGTTCGTGTACTACCTCGGTGTGACCGACGGGCTGGAGATCAACGTCGGCGATCCCTTGCGCGAGTCGCGCGTGTGGATGATCCACGAGCGACGCGGTCCGGTGGGGATCGGCTGGCTGTACACCCGCCCAGTGGATGCCCCACAAGCAGGCGTGCAGTGCGCGCACTCACAGCTCATCCTTTTCGAGTGGCGCAATGGGCTTTCGCTGCGCACTGATGCAGAGTACTGCAAGTGCTACACACCAGACGCAAAAGGGCGCCTGCGCGAAGCAGCTGTAACCTGCCGCTGAACTTCTTCGACGCGGCACGCGAAACGCAGCCCGCCTGTGCGTACAATCCCCTGCGCTGTGAAACGACGCTCACGCCTGCGGCTTACGCTGTTGCTCGGTTTAGCTGGCGTCTTTCTCCTCGCCGCCCCCGCGGGCCATGCCCAATCTCCTAACCCCTACGCACGAATTGCCTCGCCAGCAAACAACCAGCCGCTGCGCGAGCGCGTCACCATCCAGGGCACAGCGAGCCACCCGCAATTTGTGCGCTACGAGCTGGCATATGCCGCCGAACCTGATCTAAAGACGTGGATTTCGCTTGGGGGCGGCGTGCAGCCCGTGGAGAACAGCGTGCTCGGTGTGTGGAACACGCAGCCGCTCGCGCCCGGTGCTTACGCCTTGCGCCTGCAAGTGTTCGCCGCAGACGGCAGCGTGAGCGAGAGCTTGGTGCGCAATCTCACGATCAGCGCCCCTGCACCCACGCCCACGCCGAGCACGAGCACAGCGCAGACCCAAGCTGGCGCAAGCGAGCTCCAAACTGCACGCACCTTGTTCCAAACGCTCACCGCAATCGTTGCCGCTGTGCCAGGAGCGTTCCTCCGCGGCGTGCAGTATGCGCTGCTGGCGTTCCTCGCCTTTGGCGCATACATGTTGCTCAAGCGGTTCCTTGCGCGCTGGCTCCGCCTTGGAGCGCAAGATCAACCTTACCGAGACTGAAGCCCATCATGAACGACGCCTTGCATCTCATCGTCGGGCTAGGCAACCCTGGGCGCGAGTACGCGAACCACCGCCACAACATCGGCTTCATGGTCCTCGACGCGCTCGCTGCGAAGCACAACCTGCGCTTCAGCAAAATGATGTTCAAAGGCTTAATTGCCGATGGGGTTATCGCAGCGCGCAAAGTGTTGCTGGTCAAGCCGATGACCTACATGAATCTCAGCGGCACGTGCGTCGGTCCGCTGATGCGCTACTACAAGCTGCTCCCCCAACAGCTACTCGTGATCTACGACGACCTTGACCTACCCGCTGGGCAACTGCGCCTGCGCGGCAAAGGCGGCGCAGGCGGGCACAACGGGATGCGCTCGATCATCGCGCAGCTAGGGACGGAGGACTTCCCTCGCCTGCGCGTGGGGATCGGGCGCCCGCCCGGGCGTATGGCGCCCCGCGACTACGTGCTGCAGGACTTCTCCGCTGCTGAACGCGCTGCGCTGCAAACGGTGCTGGAGCGCGCAACTGAGGCGGTGCGCTTGTGGCTTGCCGAAGGGTTAGACCGCGCGATGAACTGGGTGAACGCGCCTGCGCCAAGCGCGCCGCTTAGCTTGTGAACACCGGCAGATGTCCGAGCGCGATCACGTTGGTCCAGCGCGCGCGGTCGCCTTCGGTGAAGATCGCCGCTTCGGCAATCACGTGGGCGCCTGCCTTTTGCATGATCAGCCGCATGCCCTGAAGGGTGCTCCCCGTGCTGATCACATCATCCACCAACACCACGCGCTTGCCCGCGATGAAGTCGCGGTCCTTCTCATCGAGGAACAGCGTCTGCGGCTTGTTGGTGGTGATCGAGAGCGTCTCTGCGGAGATGGCGTTGCCCATGTAAGGCTTGTGTGACTTGCGCAACACCACGTAGGGCAGGTTGCCCAACTCCACGCTCAGCGCGTGCACGAGCGGGATGCTCTTCGCTTCTGCTGTTACCAACACCTCAGCCTCTTTAGGAATGCGCGGCGCAAGCGCGCGCGCGGCTGCTTGCACCAGCTCCGTGTCGCCGAGGATGTTCAGCACAGCGATGCGCACCCCAGGCGCCACTTCCATCAGCGGCAACCGCCGCTCCACGCCGGCGACGTTCACGACGTAGAACCCATCCACGAGTTGATCTTTCGTGTCCATAGCTCTTCCTCGTTCAGGCAGCGACTTTCAAAAGCACCTTGCCTTTGGTTGCACGCGCTTCCATGTAGCGATGCGCTGCTGCGGCTTCCGCCAAGAGGAACACGCGGTCGATCCGCAACACCAACGTGCCTTCTTGTAACCAGCGGAATAAATCGTTTGCGCGCCACAGCAATTCTTCGCGCGTCAAGGTGTAGTGCAGCAAGTTCGGGCGCGTGAGGAACAACGATCCCTTTTGGTTCAATAGCTGGGGATCGAATGGCTCGACAGGGCCGCTCGATTGACCGTAGAGCACCATGTAGCCGCGCGGCTTTAGGATGTTCAGCCCCTTGAGAAACGTGTCCTTGCCGACGGAGTCGTACACCACGTCCACCCCCGCGCCGTCGGTGAGCCGACGCGCGGCGGCCTCAAAGTCTTCCTGGTCGTAGCGGATCACGTCGTGTGCGCCCGCCTCGCGTGCCAACGCCGCTTTCTCCTCGCTCGAGACAGTTGCGATCACGCGCGCGCCAAGCCGATGCGCGATCTGCGTAAGCAGCAGCCCAACACCGCCCGCTGCGGCGTGGATCAGCGCCACGTGCCCAGGCTTAAGCGGGAAGGTGCTGTACGCGAGGTAATGCGCCGTCATGCCTTGTAGCAAGATCGCAGCGGCCTGTTGCAACGTCACGCCTTCTGGCACGGGCACAAGACGCGCCGCAGGCACCACGGCATACTCAGCATAGGCGCCTAGGCTCATCGTCCATGCGACGCGGTCGCCGGGCTTCACCTCACCGACGCCCTCACCGACCGAAACCACCACGCCCGCGCCCTCTTGCCCGGGGATGAAGGGCAGCGGCGTTTTGTACCAACCGCGGCGTTGGTAGATGTCAATGAAGTTCAGCCCTGCTGCCTCGACACGCACGAGCGCCTCACCTGCCTTTGGCGCCGGGGTTGGCACTTCCTCATAGCGCAGCACGTCGGCGCCACCATATTCGTGAACGCGAATGGCTTTCATCGGCAACGCCCAAATTGTATGGCGGCTTTCCCGAGCTTGTGGCGAGTCAGAACGCCCAAAGCGCACGTCATGCGCAAGCTATAATCACGCGCGAGCAAGTGGAGAAGGTGCTTGGGGATGTGTCGTAATTGGCAGCCGAGCACGACTTAGGATCGTGTGCCGAAAGGCGTGTGGGTTCGAGTCCCACCATCCCCATTGTGTGAGACGACCATGGACTTGAACGTTGAATTCCTCGACACCCACGAAGCCCGCTTAACCATCACCCCAGACGAAGCCAGCATCCAAGACGCGCGCAACCAAGCGCTGCGCGCGATCAGCAAACAGGTGCGCATCCCCGGCTTCCGTCCTGGGCGCGCACCTGCGCACCTTGTGATCCAGGCCATCGGAGGGCCACAGGTGCTCGATTTTGAAGCCCAAGAGCAGCTCCTTAAGACGCTCTACCCGCGCGCGCTCAAAGAGGCAAACCTCAACCCCTACGCGGCTGGCGTCCTCGAGGAAACGCTGCAGGAGCCGCTGCGCTTTGTCGTGCGCGTGCCGCTCCAGCCCGTCGTGGACCTGAAGGACTACCGCTCCATCCGCTTGCCCTTCCCTGAGGTGAACGTGAGCGAGGAAGAAGTTGCCGAGGCGCTGGAGCGCATTCGCCATCGCCACGCCGTGCTGGAGCCAGTTGACCGCGCGGCGGAATGGGGCGACGCCGTGACGTTTGCGCTATACGAGTTGCCCGCCTCAGAAGGCGAGCAGCCGCGCTTGCTCCTCGAAGCCGAAGAACAGCCCTGGTTGCTCACCGAACCGAAAAGCGAAACTCAGCCCGAAGGCTACGTCCCGCAGATCATGGCGCTGCTGGTCGGCATGCGCAGCGGCGAGGTCAAAGAGGCAGAACTCCTCATCCCACAACGCAAATCCAACGAGGAAGCACAGCCCGAAGCTGAGCCACAACCTGATTCGCCCCGCGCGGTGCGTGTGCGCCTGGAGGTGCGGCGCGTGAACAAATACATCTTGCCCGAGCTTGACGACGCCCTTGCCCAAGTTGCTGGCGCATACGCCACCCTCGACGAGTTGCGCAACGCCGTGCGCGCGCAGATGCTCGAGGAGAAGCGCCGACTTGCAGAATCTGAGTATGAGCGCCAGGCGCTCGACGCTTTCACCGCACTGGCGGAGGTGAAGTTCCCACCCGTGATGCTCGAGAACGAGTTGGCGCAGGTGCTGGAGGAGTTCAAGCAGCAAGTGCAAGAACAGGACCAGCTCCCCTACGAAGAATGGCTCAAGGTGCGCCAACGCACGGACGAGGACGTGCGCGCGGAGCTGCGTCCGCTTGCCGAGCAGCGCCTGCGCCGCGCCTTGGTGGTAGGGGCGCTCCTGCGCCAAGAAGGGATTCAGGTCAGCGAGACGGAGCTAGAAGAAGCCATCGAAGGCATCAGCGCGTTCGCGGCGCAATTCGGCGAAACACGCGCCACAGTGCGTCGCCGATACGCTGCCGGCAGCGAGGCGCGCAACGACCTGAGAGCGCGCATGCTCTACGAGCGCGCCCTCGAACACATGGCGCGCATCGCGCGCGGCGAGCTTGATCATCGCCAAGAGCCAGCGGCCGCCCCCACCGAAGCTGAGCCTGCACAAAGCTAACGCAACGCTAATGCCTCGCTGGTAAATTGCCACCCAAATGGGAAAGGAACTGCCAGTGCCCCCCGCCTTCTTGGAAGCGCAAGTTAACGCCGTGCGCAATGTGATCCCGATGGTCATCGAGACCACGGGGCGCGGCGAGCGCGTGTATGACATCTACTCGCTCTTGCTCAAAGAGCGCATTGTGTTCCTCGGCACACCCATCAACGACCAGGTCGCAAACCTGATCGTGGCGCAGTTGCTCTTCCTCGACCGTGAGGACAACGAGAAGGACATCAACTTCTTCATCAACTCCCCTGGCGGCTACGTTTACGCAGGCATGGCGATCTACGACACTATGCAGATGATCTCCGCGCCCGTTGCCACATTTGCCGTCGGGCTTACGGCAAGCTTCGGCACGCTGCTGCTCCTCGCAGGCACCAAGGGCAAGCGCTACGCGCTGCCGCACGCCACGATCCACATGCACCAACCCATCGGCGGCGCGCAAGGACAAGCAACCGACATCGAGATCCAAGCGCGCGAGATCCTGCGCATCAAGGACATGCTCAACAAGATCATCGTGCGCCACACCAACATGACCGAGGAGCAGGTGCTGAAGTACACCGATCGCGATGTGTACCTCACCCCAGAGCAAGCAAAAGAGCTGGGCGTGATTGACGCCATCACCGAGCTTGACCCACGTAAGGCGAAGATGCTTGACGGGAAGTCGGCATAGCCCCAACAGCAGCACGTTCACAATGCCCCGCAGCCCACGCGGGGCGTTTTCTTACCATGAAGCTCGTCGTTACAGGTGCGAAAGGAACCATCGGTCAAGCAGTGGTGCGTTATGCGCTCAGCCAAGGCGCGCAGGTGCTGGCTGTGGACAACGTCGGGCGCGGCGATGGCGAAGGACACTACCTCGCAGCGGACCTCACCGATCTAGGGCAATGTTGCGAAGTGCTACAAGGCGCCGACGCGGTGATCAACTTGGCAGCGATCTCCGCAGCACTGCAACGCTCCAGCGCTCAAACGCTGATGACCAACGTGGCGATCACCTACAACGTGTGTATGGCTGCGGCGCTTGTCGGTGTGCAACGCGTGGTGTGGGCTTCGTCCGTGCAGGTCTTCCATAGCTACCCCACCCTGCGCCGCGCCCAATACCGCTACTTCCCCGTGGACGAGGATCACCCCAACGACCCACAAAACGCTTACGCGCTTTCTAAAGTGCTGGGCGAGCAGATCGCTGAGTACTTCGCCCATCAACACGGGCTAACTACCCTCAGCCTGCGCCTGCCTGAGGTAGTGCCGCCCGAGATATGGTCAGAGCTGCCGCGACCTATTGAACCCTGGGAGCACTCGCCCTTGCCGCACTACGTGCATCTTGAAGACTGCGCACGCGTGTGCTATCTCGCTGCCACTGTGCCGCTTCCCCCTGCGACGCATCATGTGCTGCTCATCACCGCCGAAGACACCAGTGCAGACCAACCGACCCTCTCGATCATCCAGCGCTACTATCCCGACGCGGAAATACGCGCCGAACTTCCTGGCTACGCTGCCATGCTGAGCGGCAAGCGCGCCGAGAGACTGCTCGGCTTCCAACCACAATACCGTTGCCACCAGTAGCGCTACACTTTCGACAAGCCCAGCGTGCTTGTGGAAAACAATGACGTGCAATGCTTGCTGCGCTGTTTACGCGCGCGTGTTCGGCAAGGAACTCGCGCAGTTTGAGGCGTGGCTTTACCGACGCCGCGGCCCTGCACGCGCCACACGCGCCTTGCTCGAGTTGGTGCAAGCTGCTCACCCGGCTCGCGGCGCGAGCGTGCTCGACATCGGCGCTGGCGTCGGCGCCGCGCATCTCGAGCTGCTCAAGGCTGGCGCAGCAACCGCCACAGACGTGGACGCCTCGCCTGCTTACCTAGACGCCGCGCGCGCCGAAGCACAACGCCTGGGTCTTGTCGAGCGCGTGCACTATCACTACGGCGACTTCACCCAGCTCGCTGAGACAATCCCCACTGCGGACATCGTGGTGCTCGATCGCGCCATTTGCTGCTATCCCGACATGCCCGCGCTGCTCGGCGCCGCTGCACCAAAGGCGCGTCACGTGTTGGGGTTAGTTTGGCCGCGCGAAGTGTGGTGGGTAAAAGCGGCTGTGCGCGCGTTCAATGCCTTCGAGCGGCTCACTGCGCGCTGCCCGCTTATCGTGTACGTGCACCCCGTTGCTGCTGTGGATGCAACCGCAGCACGCCATGGGCTGCACCTCTACGCCAAGCGCAACGCTGGCTTCTGGCACGTGCGTGTCTATACGCGAGACTTTTAGCGGAGGGGCAACACCCGAAAGTTATCGAACGCAATGTCCACCCCTGGAGCATCGAAGAGCGCTGCCGCCATTAGCCCTGCATCGCCTACTGCGAACGTCTCATCCTCGCGTGTGCCGACGAGCTGCTCGTTGACGTAGAACGCAAACCGCTTGCCCTCCATCGTCACGCGCAGCGCGTTGGGCGCCTCGTCCGTGTGGATGGCGGGGTGGAGTTGCCAAGTGGTCCATTCTTGCCATTCCCCGTCCTTCACCATCCCAGCGCGCCAGTAGCCATCCGAGGAAATGTTGAAGAAGTAAAAATTCTTTCGGTCCTGCACACGAAAGATCACACCAAAGCCGTTGTCCATCGGACCGCCGAGACGACGTGCCTCGACCTCGATGATGCCGTCCTTGAAGCGTTTGCCGCTGACTGTCCACTGGGTGGTGCTCGCTTGCTTAACGAGGATGCGCAAAGCGCCGTCCGCGTAGCGCACTTCTGCGGAGAGATCATCGGCAGTTTCCCAACCACTCGCGGGGTCGCTGAAGTCGTCCTGATAGGGCAGCGGCGTGAGCGCTTCCCCACTCCCTAAACCGCATCCTACCATCCCCATCACCGCCAGCACAATCATCATCCGTCTCAAGCTGCACATAGCGCTCCTCATGATAGCGGGGTTGTGTGATAATTATCGTTGCGCTCGAGCCTGCTGGGCAGTCGCGCCCTGCAACGCAGGGTGAGGAAAGTCCGGACTCCACAGGGCACGGTGCTGGCTAACCGCCAGGCGGGGCAACCCGACGGAAAGTGCAACAGAAAACACACCGCCACGCAGGAGCCATCATCCTGCGGGGTAAGGGTGAAATGGTGCGGTAAGAGCGCACCGGCGTCGCAGTGATGCGGCGGCCTGGCAAACCCCACCGGGAGCAACGCCAAGACGCGCAGATGAGGCGGCCCGCTGATGCGCAGGTAGGCGGCTTGAGGCGGCTGGTAACAGTCGTCCCAGAGAGATGACTGCCTCGGATCCTTTGTGGGATCTAAGACAGAATCCGGCTTACAAGCAGACTCGAGCGCGCCCCTGCTAGCCGATCCCCACTTGTCGCAGGAACTCGCGTGCGCGCTCGCGCACGTCGTTGGGCACTACGGAGGTCGGCGCGATCAGGCGCTGCACGCGTGCAGCGTCGGTGCGCGCGCTGTTCAGCCATTCATCGAAGCGAGCGCGCTGCTCCGTCTGAAGATCGAACGCCGAAAGCTCGCGCTCCTCGCGCCCGAGCGGCAGCAACACGTAGTAGCTCCCTGCTGCGGTGATGACCCCGGTGGGTTTGCTCAACTCGGCATTGCGCAGCGCGGCGAGGATCTCGAGACCGTACTGCCGCTCCACGTTTTGCACGCTGATCCAATCGCCGAGCGAGACACCAGTGCCGATAGGCGCTGGCTGCGTGATGGCGTTGGTCTCGGAGATGAGCGCATCGAAGGTGATCTCACCCTTCACAAGGCGCTGAGCGGCGCGCTCCGCATCCGCAAGCTGATTGAAGCGCACGTAGTCAAAACGGAAGTGAAGCGCGCGCGTTGGCGTCTCGCGCGCGAACAGGTCTTGCAGCCGCTGGCGGTAAAGCCCATTGCGCACCAGTTCGCGCAGGTCTGCTTCGCTAATGCCAATCGCCGCATAGCCTTCGAGCGTGCGCTGATAGAGTTGATTGAACTCCGCCTCGCTGATGGAGGTCGGCTGCGCGCGAGGCGTCGGCGTTGGGAACGGCGTAGCTGTGGCGGTGAGTGCTGCGGAGGCGTCGGGGGTAGGCGTAGGGAACGGTGTCACTGTAGGGAAAGGCGTCAACGTCTTGCGAAAGAAGCCGAAGTCGCGCTCGAGCGTCTCTTGCACTTCTTCATTGGTGATCGTGACACCACGACGCTCTGCTTCATGGCGGATCAGCGCTTCATCAATGAGCGCATTAAGCGCGGTGTTGGCGATGGATTCAGTTGTTGCCTCTTGCTGAAGGCGCTGCAATTGTTGCTGGTAAAACTGCACCAAGAAGCTCGCCGAGGCATCATTGCCGCCGCTGGCAGCAACCTGCTGCGCTTCGGCGCTGAGCTGCTGATAGCGGTTGAGCACCTGGAACTGGGTGTAGCGCATCCGCGCTTGCACCTGATTGACGCGAATCGGCTCGCCCTCCACTGTGGCGACTACGCGCTGCGGCTCGAAGACCACAATTTGCAGCACAGCTGCTGCGATCAAAATCACCACCAAGACGCCGATGACTATGCTGCCGATGGTGACCCACTGTCGAATTCGTTGTTCGCGCTCGTAGCGCGAGGATGAAAACCGAGGTGGTGTTGGAGGAACAGACGATTTCGGCATACAGGCAGAAAATGCTCTCCCCTGCTAGGGACTGCTTTGCTTGGCTAAGCTGGGCGCATGAGCGCGTGGGCGCTTACTGTGAGATGCGCGCGCGCTCGCCGTCGGCATGAGCGAGGGCAGCCGACTCGTGATGCCAGCGTCGTTCGCCAAGCATCACCATCTCGTTCGCCACGATCTCCGTGCGGAAGTGTCGGCGTCCCTCGTCGTCTTCCCAACTGCGCGTCTGCAATCGCCCTTCGATGAAGATCTGCTGGCCGCGCGTGAGATGCTGCTTGCAAATCTCAGCGAGCGCTCCCCACGTGACCACGTTGAACCACTCCACTTCCTCTTGCCGCTGCCCGTCCGCGCTCACCCACTCTCGGCGCACCTCCAATGGGAAGGCAGCAACAGCTTTGCCGCTGGGGGTATAACGCAACTCTGGCTCGCGCCCTAGCACGCCAATTAACAGCACCTTGTTCAACCCTCGTGTCTTGTGCATAAGCCACACTCCGCTTCAGCCACTCACAGGCTAGTGTAGCGCGAACACCTCTGCGTTGCAAATGCGCGCCTCACAGGCGAAATCACACGTGCTCAGGCGCAGCAGTTGCTTCGCTCGTCGTCTCGCTGGCTTCTAGGTCCTCCTCGTCTTCGTCCGTGCGCACGATGAGATAGCGCAACACGTCCTCCATCAAGCGCAGGCGCTGCTCGAGGCGTGCAACTGCCGCTGCGTCGAGCATGAAGAGCGTAAACACGTAGTAGCCTTCGCGCTGCTTGCGGATCGGATACGTCAGCGTGCGCAACCCCCACGGCACAACTTTGTTCACCACGCCACCTTCGGCGGTGATGTAACCGTTGACGCGCTCGACCAGCGCGTTGATGGCGCCCGCCTCAAGATCGGGGCGCAGAATGTAGGTCAACTCGTATTGGCGCATAGACTGCGGTGCTCCTTTCCTCGGTATTGCTGCCTTTGCGCATCGCAGCAAAGGCGGAAAGCAATCATGCGGGGGCGAATATATCACACCTGTCGGCTAAACGTCCTCAGCGCAGCCGTGTTACGCGCCGGCGCTCATGCCGACGCCTCAGGATCGATCCCCAGCGCGCGCAGGCGCGCTGCGAGACGTTCAGCACGTTGGCGTTCTGCCTCAAGGGCGCGCCGAGCGTCTTCCAGCGCGCGCTCCGCCGCTTCGGCGCGTTCCTCGCCCGTGAGCAATACGTTCCCCGAAGCATCGCACCAGCGCAGCCACACCGCCTCGACGCCCTCGTACGTCCCTTGCCACGTCTGCACACCCAGCCCGACCGCTTCCATCCACCCCTCTTGCAAAGCGCGGAATCCCTTCGCGGTGTTCTCGTACACGCGCAAGCCGTCCTCCACCAGCAAGCGCTGGGGGTCATAGACGACGTAGTACAGCACCCGCATCCACTCATAGACCGCCAACTTCTCGCCTAGCTCACCGCCCTCTCGATTCGACACCACTTCCACCACAACATCGGGCGGCTTGCCGTACATCCACACCATGTACGAGCGTCCTGCCTTGCTCCACAGGTCGGCGATGGGCGTCACCCCCACGCTCACGAAACAATCGGGCACCACCACGGCGCCCTGCTCGAGGCGATAGTAAACCCCCACGTTGGCATCGGCGAGAAAACGCTTGCCGAACGTCGGATGCTGCCATGAGGCGTAGAGGGAGTCCACGAGCAAGCGCTGCTGTTTTGCGGAGAACAAGTTGTCCAAGGGCGTGTCGTCTTCGGTAACGAGTGTCTCCATGCGGCGCTTGAACTCGGCGATCATTTCGGATGTGAGCACCCCCTCGCCTTCCGCAGGTGCGTCGTTGGTGCCCCTACTTTGCTCAGGCAATACCTGCTCCGCTGTGGGCGCGATCGCCGGCTGCACGTCCGCCATGGTGCTCTCAATTGTAGTGATGTTTCGTCGGCGCGCTCGCTCCGTATAATCAGCCGCGATGTCAGCGCCTCTCCCGTCGCTCTCCCTCGATGAGCAAGTTGCGCTGCTCATGCAAGGCACAAACTACGGCGATGAAAGGCTGGCGCGGCGCATGGCGGAAGAGCTACGCGCGCGTCTGCAAGAAGGGCGCCCGCTGCGCGTGTATTGCGGCTTTGACCCGCGCACCAGCGACCTGCACCTCGGGCACACCATCCCGATGCGCAAGCTGCGCCAGTTCCAAGAGCTGGGGCACGAGGTGACGTTCCTGATCGGCAACTACACCAGCTTGCTGGGTGACCCTTCCGACAAAGATAAGCTGCGCCCAATGCTCACCGAGGAGCAAGTCGCCGAAAACGCGCGCACCTACGCGGAGCAAGCGTTCAAAATCCTCGACCCCCAACGGACGCACATCCGCTACAACGCGGAATGGCTCAGCAAGCTCTCGTTCCTCGACGTGATCCGCCTGGCGCAAAACTTCACCGTGCAGCAGTTCTTGGCGCGTGAGAACTTCGCCAAGCGGCTGGAGCGCGGCGAGGCGATTTACCTGCACGAGACGTTTTACGCGCTGATGCAAGCCTACGACGCCGTCGCGCTGCAAGCTGACGTGCAAGTCGGCGGCAGCGACCAGCTCTTCAACATCATCACCGCCGGTCGCAAGCTGCAAGAGGCGATGGGTCAGCGCCCGCAGATCGGCATCATCATGGACATCTTGCCCGGGACGGACGGCGTGGTGAAAATGTCCAAGTCGCTCGGCAACCACATCCCCATCACCGCGCCGCCAGAGGACATGTACGGCAAAGTCATGTCCATCCCTGACAGGGCGATGCTCACCTACTTCAAGCTCACCACGCGCTACACGCCGGCGATGATTGCCGATGTGCAACGCCGCCTCGAGGCAGGCGTGAACCCGCGCGACATCAAGATGGAACTCGCGCGCGAGATCGTCAGCATCTTCCATGGTGAGGAAGCCGCGCAGCGCGCAGAAGCGCATTTCGTCACCGTCTTCCAGCAGCGCAGCGCGCCCGAGGAAATGCCTTCGCTCACGCTGAGCGATTCCATGACCATCGTGGACGTGATCATGGCGCTAGGGTTCGCCGCTTCGCGCAGCGAGGCGCGCCGCTTGATCGCGGCTGGGGGCGTTTCGCTCGACGGGCGCACCGTCACCGATCCCTTCGAGCGTCCTTCCGCACCAGCCGTCCTGCAGGTCGGCAAGCGACGCTTCGCGCGCCTCGTCGCGGCGAAATGACACGCACGCATGCCGCCTTACCTCTCTGTCGTCATCCCCGCCTACAACGAGACTGCCAACATTCGCGCAGGCGCGTTGGAGTCGGTGGCGCGCTACTTGAGCCAGCAGCCGTACGAGTACGAGGTGATCGTTGTGGACGACGGCAGCGTGGACGAGACTGCCGCGCTTGCAGAGGCGTTTGCAGCCGAGCAACGCGGCTTCCGCGTGATCCGCAACCCGCACCGTGGCAAGGCATACACCGTCGCCACTGGGCTGCGCGCGGCGCGCGGCGAGATCGCGCTGTTCACCGACATGGATCAGGCTACCCCTATCCACGAAGTGGAGCGCCTGCTGCCCTGGTTCGCGCAAGGGTATGACGTGGTGATCGGCTCGCGCGGCACCTATCGGCGCAACGCGCCGCTCTGGCGCAAGTTCATGTCGCGCAGCCAAATTCTGCTGCGCAACTTGATCCTCGGCTTCCGCGAGATCACCGACACGCAATGCGGCTTTAAGTCTTTCCGCGGTGCAGTCATCGCGCCCATCCTCGATCACCTTTACCTTTACAACTTCAATCGTCCCGTTGAGGCAAAAGGCGCAACAGTGACGGCGGGATTTGACGTGGAGGTGCTGTTCGTCGCCAAGCGGCTTGGGTTTCGCATCAAAGAGGTGCCTGTAGATTGGGACTACCGCCACTCGCGGCGCGTCAACCTAGTGCGCGATAGCGTGCGCGGGCTGCGGGAGCTGATCGAGATCCGCGCAGCCGACCTGCGCGGCGCCTATGCTCGCCCGGCGCGCACGTCCTGAGGCGCCGTCTGCGCCAGCAGGCGCACCAGCTTCGCCTCCATCTCGCTCCACCCCACTGGTGAAAGCCCAAACTTGTATCGCATTGCCTCGGCGTCCAGCTCGCCTGCGCGGTAATCGCGCACGGCGCACGTCCAGCGCAGCATCTCGAAGGTGAGCGAATCCAAGCCTGCTGGCGGCGCAATGCGGCGGTTGAAGATGTACTCCAAGTTACGCCCCGTACAGGTGAACAGCCGCACTTTTGGCTGCGTGCGCGTGATGTGCAGTTCGAGCGCCTGCGCGCATCCCCGCGAGATCGGCAACGAGCGTTCTTTGAACTTCAGGCGCTGCTCGGCGTAACGCACATGCACCAGGCGCTCTCCAAGATCCACATCGTCCAGCGTGAGGCGCAAGCACTCGCTCTTTTTCATGCCCGTCTCGAGGATCAGGGCGATGATCGCCAGCGGGCGCGTATCGGGCTTGGGCGCACGCGCCAGCGCCTCGGCGGCGCGCATCACCGCCTCGACTTGCGCGTCGGTGAGGTAAGCTGGCAACGGCTCTGGCGCAGGACGATAGGGGATGCCATCGGCGGGGTCTTGGGTGATGTAGCCCGATTCGCGCAGCCAGCGAAAAAACACCTTGATCGAGGTCAAGCGGCGTTCCAACGACTTAGGGCTGTTGGCACCTGGGCGATTTTCTTCGTGCTGCAAGAAGGCGCGAATGTGCTCCGTGCGCAAATCGGCAACGCGCCAACGCGCCGTCGCTGAGGTGTCCTCGCGCGTGATGAAACGCACGAACAAGTTGAGGTCACCCCAGAACGCTTTGCGGGTGTTCTCGCTGATCGGACGCCGCTTTAGGTGAAGCGCATAGCGCGCCAACGCTTCATCGAGGCGCAACACCTCAGCCATACGTTTGAGTGTAATGCAAGGCAAACGATGTAACGTCCCCCGCGCGCGTTGAATCCTAATATGTCGGAAATCATCAATCCCGTGTTAGGATCGCACACAAGGAGCGTGTTTCAATGACCACCTTAACCAGCAAACCCTTCGCCGTTACGGATGCGACGTTTGCCCAAGCCGTGGAGCACGCACAGGGCTTGATCTTGGTTGACTTCTGGGCGGCGTGGTGCGCACCATGCCGCATGATCGCGCCGATCCTGGAGCAGATCGCCGCAGAGTACCCCGACCAAATCAAAGTCGCTAAGCTGGATGTGGATAGCAACCCAGCGACCGCAATGAAGTATGGCGTGATGAGCATCCCCACGCTGATCTTGTTCAAGGACGGCCAGCCTGTGGAGCGCCTAGTGGGGTACATGCCCAAAGAACGCCTACTGATGCGTCTGCGCCCGCACTTCTCAACGCCCAAGGCATAGGTTGGGAGGCGTGTGCGTATGGCTGAGCGACATCACACGCTAGCGCGCTGGCGCGAGCGCATGACCTTCGACGCCTACACCACCACAGGACATCACCTCATCTTGGACGCCTCGCCGCCCAACGGCGATGATCGCGGTCCGCGTCCCATGGAGCTGCTGCTCACGGCGCTCTCAGGATGCACAGGCATGGATGTGCTTTCGATCCTGCAAAAGAAGCGCGAGCCTGTGGAGGCCTTCGAGGTGTATGTCGAGGGCGTGCGCGCGGAAACACACCCCAAGGTGTTTGTCGAGATCGACGTGCTGTATCGCGTGACGGGCAACGTGAAGCCAGAATCGGTGGAGCGCGCCATTGAGCTTTCGCGCGATAAATACTGCGGTGTCAGCGCGATGCTGCACGAGATCGCGCGCATCAACTATCGCTACGAGATCCTCGCAGGCAAGGGCGAGCAAAGCGAGCCTGCGACGAACTCAGCCGCATAACGCTCCTCATCGTCAGGCGCGATGCTTGGGGCGCAGGTTGCCCCCTGCGCCCCACCCTCCATAAACACCGCTCCACTCCGCAGCTCTCTGGGCATCATGTACGAGACCCTCGACGCGCTGCGCACTGTGCACTTGTGGGCGGTGCCCCCGCTCTACGACGGCGAGCTAGCGTTGGTGCTTGCTGAAACCACGCCGCTCCACGAGAGCGCTGAGCTTGCACCAACCTACCGCTTCCACATGCGCTTGCGCGAGAGCAACATCACCGTTGGCGAAATCTCCTTGCGCATCGGCAACTTGCCCAGCCTCGTCGTTTACTACGGGCACATTGGCTATCACGTCGATCCGCCGTATCGCGGGCGGCGCTTCGCTGCGCGCAGTTGCCGCCTGCTTTTCCCTTTGGCGCGCGCACACGGCTTAGACGTGCTCTGGATCACGTGCAACCCCGACAACTGGGCCTCTCGACGGACGTGCGAATTAGCGGGCGGCGTGCTGTTCGACGTTGTGGATATTCCGCCAGGGAACCCGCTCTACCGGCGCGGCGAGCGGCAGAAATGCCGCTATCGCTTCGATTTGCGCAACATCGAGCCGTTGCATCTCGACTAAGCCCGCTGCATCGCGTGTTGTGCCAGCATCCACACTCGGCGATCGCTGCGCGTGAGCGCAAGGCGCGGCAGCTCCTCGAGCTGCACCCAAGCAGTTTGCGCATAACCAAGCGCTCGCTGAGGCATCACGGGCGACTCGAGACGCACTAGCCAAACCGTGCGCACCAGCCGAAAGTGTGTGAAAGCGTGCCGCGTCTTGCCAAGCATCTCGTGATGGGCAGCGCTAAGGTCTAGCCCCACACGGCGCGCAACCATCTCGACCAGCGACTCTTGGGGCGGGTCGCGCAGCTCACTGCTGATGAACTCCCACAGGCCACCAAGCAGCCCTTCAGCAGGGCGCTTCCCCATCAACACAGCCCCATTGGCGAGGATCACAGCGGTTTGCACATGCACCTGCGGCGTTGCAGGAGTGCGCCGCGGCGCAGGAAAAGCCTCAGGGTTGCCGTTGGCGCGCGCAGCACACAGGCGACGCAACGGACAAACGTCGCAACGCGGCGCGCGCGGGGTGCAGATCAGTGCGCCCAACTCCATCAACGCTTCGTTGAACGCGCCTGGGCGCTCGTGTGGCACGAGCGAAGCCGCAAGCGCCCACACGTCAGCATCCTCTGCGCGCGCGAACAAGCGACACAACACGCGGCGCACGTTGCCATCCACCACAGGCACAGGCTGGTTGAAGGCAATGGAAGCGATCGCGCCAGCAGTGTAGCGCCCAACGCCGGGCAGCGCCCGCAATGCCTCCGCCGTTTGCGGCAACACGCCATTGTGGTGCTCGAGGACGTGGCGCGCGGCGCGGTGTAGGTTGCGCGCACGGCTGTAGTAGCCCAGCCCCTCCCAAAGCTTGAGCACTTCATCAAGAGACGCCTCGGCGAGCGCCTGCAACGTTGGGAAACGCGCCATCCAGCGTTCAAAGTAGGGGATCACCGTGCGCGCTTGGGTTTGCTGCAACATCACCTCGCTCACCCACACGCGATAAGGGTCGCGCGGCTCAGTGCGCCATGGCAGGTCGCGCTTGTTTGCATCGAACCAGCGCAGCAGCGCGCGCTGAATGCAACGGCAGTTCATTGCTCCTCGTCTCCTTCTTCTGCGCCGAGCGCGGCTTTTGCATCTGGCGCTGTGTTAAGCCAGGGCGCGACGCCAGGCACGCGGTTGCGGAAAGCCTCCAAGCGCCCTTCGCGCTCCGCCTGCGCGAGCTGCTCGCGGATCGGCATGAGCGCCTCGATGGCAGCTTTGCGGGTTGCCTCGGCGTCCACAATCGGCATGGGGTAATCACGACCAACGCGTATGCCATACCAGCTCTGCTCCAATGGCGTTAGGCGGTGTGGCTCAAACGCGAGCGGCGCCGGAAGCGCGCGCAGCTCGGGCACGTATTTGTGGATGAAGCGCGCCTCAGCGTCGTGGTCGTGGCACTGTTTGAGCGGGTTGTAGGCGCGCACAAAAGGACGGCTCGGCTGCGTGATCCCCGCTTGCATCTGCCATTGCCAATGATCAATGCACGTGTCGCCGTCCACCAAGTGCTTCATGAACCACTCAGCGCCGTGCCGCCAGTGGATCATCAAGTTGAGTGTGAGAAAAGTGGCAAGCATGGCGCGCATGCGGAAGTTGAGCCAGCCCGTCTCGCGCAGCGCACGCATCGAGGCATCAATAAGCGGGAACCCTGTGCGCCCTTCCTGCCACGCCGCGAGCAGCCTGGGATCGGCGTCCTCGTAACGTCGCAGCGCGTCGAATGGGTAATATACGTTGACGAACTCCGCCTCTGGATAGAGCGCGAACTTCTGGATAAGGTGATCGCGCCATTGCAAGCGGCTCACCCACGCCTGTAGGCTTTTCTGCACAGCGGGTGATGCACCAAGATAGCGCTTGCGAGCGGCTTGGACGCATGTTCGCACGCTGAGGCAACCGAACTTAAGGTAGGGCGAAAGGTGGCTGGTGCCGTCGTCCTCGGCTAAGCTTGGGCTGCTGATGCAACGGCGATAAGCCGCGATGCGTTCACCAAGGAAGTAAGCGAGGCGAGCGCGCGCTGCGCTTTCGCCACCCGGCGGCAAGCGCTGACCATGCGGCGGCAAGCCGAGGTCGCGCAGTGTGGGGATGTAGTCGAAGCTGGGCACCGACGCACAACGCACGTTTTCGGGCGTCGGAATGCGCGCCGGCGGATCGTAGAGCGGCTGCTTGCTAAAGCGCGTCCATGCCGCTTGCCAGCGCGCGCGATCGTATTCGCCCTCGAGCTGCAAGTAGTAGTTGAGGAAGCCACGAAAGATCACTCCTTCGCGCGCAAAGCGCTGAGCCAGCGCGCGATCGCGCACCTGCCCGCTCCAACGCTCGATGTCGAGCGAGTAATACACGCCCTGCGCGCCAACGCACTGCACAAAGCGCGGCAACACGTCCTCGGCGCGCCCGCGCAGCAACGTGAGGTAGCTGCCGCGCGCGATCAGGCTGCGGTCGAGATCGGCGAGGCACTCCAGCAAGAACTGCACCCGCCCCGACCCCACCTCATCGTGGGCGAACTGCGTTGGATCGAGGACAAAGACGGGGATAACCTCCCCAGCGTCTTGGCAGGCGTGCACCAGCGCCGCGTGGTCATGCACGCGCAGGTCACGCCGAAACCAAACAACGAGCCGACGATAGCGGGGCATGGGTGCGCTTGTAGCGCGGCAAGTTTACGCACCCCAGCGACGCAAGATGAAAGTAAGCTTGCTCAGCGGCGATCTGCGGGCAACACCCCTGCAGGGCGCACAATCATCATGATCACCAACAAAGCGGCAAACGTGACGATGCGGTATTCGTCCACGCCGCGCAGCACTTCGGGCAAGCCCTTGAGCGCAATCGCACCAAGCACCACGCCCGGGATGCTGCCCATCCCACCTACAATGACCAACGCCAGTGCGTCAATGGAGACGAACAACGAGAAGTTCTCAGGAAAGATGTTAATTTGCCGTGCAGCATAGAGCTGACCAGCGAGCGCGGCAAACGTTGCGCCGATGGCAAACGCGAGCAGTTTGGCACGCACCAAGTGAATGCCCATAGCTTGTGCTGCCTCCTCATCCTCGCGCACCGCTATCCACGCTCGACCCACACGCGAGCGCTCAAGGCGAAGCGCGATGAACGCGATCGCGCCCGAGCCGATCAAGGCAAGGATGAACATGTCGCGGGGGTTGCCTAAGTCATAGCCAAACAGTTGGGGCGTGGCGATGTTGAGCAAGCCACGCGGGCCGTTGGTGAGATCAGCGAGGTTCACCATGAACAGGCGAATGATCTCGCCGAAGCCCAGCGTGACGATGGCGAGGTAATCGCCACGCAGACGCAACACAGGCAATCCAAGCATCACACCACCCAGCGCGCCGAGCACCATGACGGGCACCAGAGCTTGCCAAAAGCTCAAAAGCGGCTGCGTCGTGGGCAAGCCTAGTTGTGTCAACTGCTGTGAAAACCACGGCGACGAAAACGGCGCAGAGAGGAAGGCATACGCATACGCACCAACAGCGAAGAAGGCAACGTAGCCAAGGTCGAGCAAGCCAGCATAACCGACCACAATGTTCAAGCCCAACCCCATCATCACGAAGATAAACACGATCCCCATCACCGCATTTTGGAACTGGTCCAGCACGAAGGGCAACACAGCGAGGCCCACCAGCAGCGCGCTGGCAACAAGGCGGCGCTCTAGCCCTGGCTGAGCAGCACGCAGCGCTAACATGCCGCTCCCCACTGCAAGCAAAGCAAACAGCAACCGCACCGTGCTGCGCTGCCCTGCGACCAACGGAAAACTAGCATCGCCCATTGCAATGACAAACCCGAGCGCCACAAACGGCAGCGCGATCACCAGCCATCGCCACTGCCGCGCCGCGGGGATGGGAAGCGGCGCGCGAAACAGGCGTGCCAGCATGCTGCCCCCAACGCCAGCAAGCGCAAGCCACAACGCGAGGCGCACTACCTCTATGATGCCAAGCTGGTTCCGCGTAATGACAGCAGGAGACACGCCTAGCCAAGCAGCAAGATTAGGCGGTGTGAGCTTGTCGAGCACTTGCTGGAGACGCACGCCGCTGCCGACAAGGACAGCAAGCCCGCCCACTAAGGCTGAAGTGAGCACACCCGCGACGGCACCAGCAAGAAACCCTTGCACAAGCAATGTCCACCCCCTGCAATCCTCGGCACGACGCAGCAACAGCCCAAGCACCACCATCGCAAGCAAAGCAAAGATGAGAGGCGCATCATTGCCCAAACGCGCTGGCAATCCCACGAGCGTCAGGTATGCAAGCACAACGAACGCGATGACGCCGCGCCGCAGCGCGTCCCTTAGCACCGGCAACACGATGCTCATGCGCGCTTCTCCACCTCTCCCCCACCGAGTAGCCCTGATGGTCGGAAGACCAACACAAGCACCAGCACCGAGAAGGCGATAATGTCGCGATATTCGGCTGGGATGCCCAGCGCGCTCGGTCCCAACGACTCCGCTAACCCTAACACCAACGCCCCAACCATCGCACCAGGGATGTTGCCGATACCGCCGAGCACAGCCGCCGTGAAGGCTTTAAGCCCCGGGATGAAGCCGCTGTTGAACTTGATCACACCATTGTGCAGACCCAGCATGACTCCAGCAGCTCCTGCAAGCGCTGAGCCCAGCAGAAACGTGAACGCGATAACCTGATTGACATCAACACCCATAAGCGCAGCAGCTTCTTTATCCGCAGCGACAGCGCGCATCGCGCGCCCTAGCTTGGTGCGCTGCACAATGACGAACAAACTGCCCATGAGCAACAGCGATGTGACAAAGATGATCAACCCAGTGAGAGGAATAAACACCACGCCCAAGCGTATGCCGTCTGCGATTAGCGGCGGGCGCTGGTAAACCATGGGGCGAACGCCAAAGATGAGCAGCACGGAGTACTGCATGAACAACGAGGCGCCAATTGCGCTGATCAGCGGCGCTAGGCGCGGTGCATTGCGCAGGGGGCGATAGGCAACGCGCTCCAACGTGACGCCAGTCAACGCAGCCACACCCATGCCGAAGCTCAGCACTAGCAACAACCCCAGCGCTGCTGCCAGCGACGATCCACCCAGCAAGCCCAACGCCGCAGCAAGTTGCAAGCCAAAGAAGCCCGCCACGCCGCCGATCATCATCACCTCGCCATGGGCAAAATTGATCATCAGCAGGATGCCATACACCAGCGTGTAGCCGAGCGCCACAAGGGCATACACTCCACCGAGCACAAGCCCGTTGACGGTCTGCGCTGCCCAGAAGCTCAGCGGGTAGCTCTCTGCGGCGCTTACGCTGATCGCACGCACGAGCGCTGCCGCAATCAACGCTGCGCCTAACACACGCTTAGCAAGTCGCAAAGGCTTTCCTTGCTGCTGTGCAGCAGAAGCACGAATCAGCGTTGTCACTGCACGACCTCACAAAGAGGCGGCGCAGCGCTGGCTCCTTTTCAAGCTGTGAGCACTCTAAACGCTGCACCGCCACGCGCGCTTTCACCCAGGGTTGCTCACTGCTTCAAACCAAAGCCATATACTTGCTTGAACTGGCCGTTCTCCACCGTAAACACCTGCACGCCTCCAGCGCCACACTCCCCGATCGGACTACACGTGAGCGTGCCCGTGATGCCAGCAAGGTCTTTTGTCTCGCGGATTGCCTTAATGAGCGCCTCGCGGTCAATGATGAGATTGCCAGCGCTATCTACCCGAGCCACCCGCTTGATCGCATCCACGATCAGAAGCACCGAGTCATACGACTGCGCATGAAACGGACCGAGTTTTTCAGGTTCGATGCCGAACTTGGCGATGTACTTCTCACGGAAGGCTGCAAGCTTATCCGCTTGTGTATCGCCCGCAACGTAAGACATGAACGCGCCTTCTGCCGCGACACCAGCAGTGTCGAGATATTGCTGCGTGTAGGCGCCATCGGTGCCCAAGAACTTCGTGTTTTGCAAGCCAGCGACCTCCTTCATCTGTTGCGTGATCAGCGCCGCCTCAGTGGAATAGCCGCCGAAGAAGAGCAGCTCAGGCGCGTTCGTGGCGATGCGTGTGAGAATGGCGCGGAAGTCCGTGTCACCTACTTGGGCACCCTCGAAGGCAACCACCTCACCTCCTAGCTTGATGAACGCATCGCGGAAGATCTCCGCAACGCCTTTGCCGTAGTCCGAGCTATCATGCATTACAGCAACCTTGCGGAGTCCGAGCTGCTTGTAAACGAACTCGGCATCCACCTCGCCTTGCAGCGCGTCACTGAGCGCAACGCGATTACAGACATCACAATCCTCGCTGGTGATGGCAGGGTTCGTAGCGCTTGGTGAGACAAACGGGATGCGCGCGCGCTGGAGGATGGGCTTCAGCCCAAACGTTTCACCAGAGCACGTGCCGCCCGTCACAGCGACGATGGTGGGATCGGCAGCAAACTTGTTCGCCACCACCGTGCCTTGGTCGCCCGAGCAAGCGCCGTCTTCAGCAACAAGCTCGAAGAGGAAGCCGTTCACCCCCCCAGCAGCATTTGCATCGTCAATTGCGATCTCAGCTCCTTGGCGGATGTCTTTGCCTGGGTCTGGGATGGGGCCTGTCAACGCAAACGACCCGCCGATGCGGATCTTGCCGCCAGGAGGCACTACCACGACGCCAGGCGCAGGCGCTGCAGTGGGCGCTTCAGGCGGTTGGGTCGGCTGTGCTGCAGCGGGCGGTTGCGTGGGCTCGGCGGCCGGCTGCGTAGGCGTCGCACACGCTGCGATCAGCGTGATCGTGCTGCCGAGGGCAACAAAACGCAGGAAGCGGCGAACAGTTTGGTCTCGCATGGCAACGAATCTCCTCTCTCGATGAGTTGGACACAACGCTGTTCGTGCTAGTGTAACCGCAAGAACCTGGATGCACAAACCAGCCATACGACAGGTCGGCTCATAGCGCGATCGATACAACTGGGCGCAGCAACGCACCAAGCCCTTATAATCCCTGCGCCATGAAGGCGCTGTTGTCTGTCTCGGATAAGCGCAACTTGGCGGATTTCGCCCGCAAGTTGCTGAAATTCAACGTGGAACTGATCGCCAGCGGCGGCACAGCGCGCGTGTTGAAGGCAGAGGGTTTGCCCGTCACCACGGTGGAAGAATACACCGGCTCACCAGAAATCCTCGACGGGCGGGTGAAAACGCTACACCCGAAGATCCACGCCGGCATCTTGGCGCGCGATACCGAGCAAGACCGCGCTGACCTCGCGCGCATCGGTGCCGAGATGATTGACTTGGTGGTGGTGAACCTCTACCCCTTCCGCAAGACCATCTCACAGCCCTACGTCACGCTACAAGACGCAATCGAATCCATCGACATCGGCGGTGTGGCACTGCTCCGCGCTGCGGCGAAGAATTTTCAGCGCGTGGCGGTCGTCTGCGACCCCAACGACTATGATTTGGTGATCCGCGACCTGGAGCGCTACGGGTACATCTCGCTGGAGACGCGCGAGGTTTTCGCGCTTAAGGCGTTCGCACACACGGCTGAGTACGACGCCAGCATCCGCGATTACCTGCTCAACCTCCGCCCCGCCGACGCCCCTGTGATCACGTTGATCATGCACAAGGTGCAAGACCTGCGCTATGGCGAGAACCCCCACCAGCAAGCTGCCCTCTATAGCCTCAACGGGGCGCCGCGCGGTCCACTTGGCGGCAAGCTGCTCCAGGGCAAGGAGCTTTCTTACAACAACCTGCTCGACCTCGACGCAGCTTGGCAAGCTGTTTGGCGCTTTGATCGTCCAGCAGCGGTGATCGTGAAGCACCTCAGCCCGTGCGGCATCGCCGTTGCGGAGACGCTCGCGCGCGCCTTTCAAGCGGCCCTCGCCAGCGACCCAGTTTCGGCCTTCGGCAGCATCATGGCGTTCAACCGCATCCTCGATGGCGACACAGTGCGGGCGATGGGCGATTTGTTCATCGAAGCTATCGTGGCACCAGGCTACACCGACGAAGCGCGCGCGCTGCTTGCTGCGCGCAAGAATTGCCGCGTGGTCGAGGCGCCGCAGCCCTCACCCGCAGTGAGCGTAGGCTGGGAGTACCGCACGATCACGGGCGGCATCTTGCGCCAGTCAGTGGATCAGGGCGACCCAGCCGATGCCGTCTGGCGCGTGGTGACCGAAACGCACCCCACCGAGGCACAAATGCGCGCTTTGCGCTTTGCGTGGCAAGCCTGCCAACCAGTGCGCAGCAATGCCATCGTCATCGCGCGCCTTGAAGACGACGGCACGCTCGCCACAGTTGGCATCGGCGGCGGGCAGCCCAATCGGGTAGATAGCGTGCGCTTAGCGTGTGAGCGCGCTGGCGAACGCGCCAAAGGTGCTGTGCTCGCTAGCGACGCCTTCTTCCCCTTCGCCGATGGCGTTGAGGTTGCGGCGCGCGCTGGTGTTGCTGCCATTGTTCAGCCCGGCGGCTCGATGCGTGATGCGGAAGTCATCGAGGCAGCAAACCGCGCCGGCATCGCGATGGTCTTCACTGGCGTGCGCCATTTTAGGCATTGACGATGAACCGCTTGCACACCCGTTACCTCATCATCGCTGCTGCGAGCGTTGCGCTTTCCGCGGCGCTGATGCAGTGGCTGTTGATCTCGCTGCCAGCACAAGGCGGGGCTATGCTCGCTGGTGCTGCGTTCATCGCTGGTTATCTTGCCGCGTTGGTCGCAACAGGCACCGTCGCCATCCTCGGCGCGCGCAAAGCGGCAGAAGGCTTCACCGACCCGCGCATCGGTCGCGTGGCAGGGCTGGCGATGGGCGTTTGGGTCGGTGTAGGTGCCATCGCGGGGCTGGTGATCTCGGCGCTGCTGCTCATGCTGCAAGTGCCCGCCGCTGCGCCGCGTGCAGGGTTGGTCGTGGTGTTTGGGCTGGTGTGTTTCCTCGTGGCGGTGGTTGCTGGCGCGATCACGGGACGCGAGACGGCACAACCACCCGAGGCTGAAGAAGAGGCTTGAGCGCGCGCCCGAGGCGACGCACACCCCAGCAAAAGCTCGGCGCTGCCATCGAGGCGCTTGTCGCGCAACACCTGCAAGCGCGAGGCTACGCTTTGCTCGCCCGCAATTGGCGTTGTCCACACGGCGAACTCGACCTTGTGGCGCAGCGCGACGACACGATCACCTTCATCGAGGTGCGCGCGCGCCGCTCCGAAGCTTTCGGCGCGCCCGAAGAAAGCCTCACGCCGCGCAAGCGCGCCGCGCTGATCGCCGCAGCGCAAGCGTTTCTGGAAGCCCACGCACTCAGCGAGCGCGCGTGGCAGATCGATCTCGTCGCGGTGACGCTCGATGCGCGCGGTCGCATTGTGCGCATGGAACACATCCCATGTGCAGTCGAGGCTTCATGAATCCCCAACGCGCGCGCCAGCCAGAGCTGCTCGACCTCGGCGCTTATGCCTCGCTCGATGTGCTGCGCGGCAACTTGCACGACATGACGCGCTACGCGCGCTGGCTCGGCATCCCTCGCCTTGTCCTCGCGCAGCTCCCGACGACGCTGCGCAGCGTGCTCGATATCGGCTGCGGGCTGGGCGATCTCCTCGTGCATTCCGCAAGGCACCTATCGAACACAGGGACGCTCGCGGTGGGGCTCGACCGCAATGCCGACGTGTTACGCCTTGCGCGCCACGCAACGAAACAGCCGATCCACTGGCTGCAAGCCGACGCCTTGCGCCTGCCCTTTGCTGAGGGAGCGTTCGACGCGGCATTGTGCGTGCACGTGCTGCACCACTTCGACCCACCGAACGCGGCGCGCGTGCTGGCAGAGTGTGCGCGCGTTGCGCGCCAACGCTGTGTGGTGGTGGATTTGCAGCGCAGCGCGTTTGGGGTGCTTGGGGCGTGGCTGCTCACGCGCATCACCAGCCGCAACCCGCTTACGCGCATTGATGGCGTGCGCTCTGCGCGCAACGCCTACACCGCCTTCGAAGCGCACGCGCTTGCACGCGCGGCTGGCTGGTCGCACTTCTCGCTGCGCGCCACACCTGTGCTGTGGGTGTTGGTGCACGTGCGCTCAGGGACATAGCCGTAGGAGAGCGCGCGCGATCTCAAGCGCTGCCTGGGGGCGCGCGAGCTGGCGCGAGCACTGACGTGCCAGCGCCAGTGAAGCAGGGTGATTCAGCCACCAGCGCAACTGCGCAACAACATCCTCAGGCGTCGGACACCATGCCGCAGCGCCGTGGAGCACGGCGTAGTCGCGCGGTCCCTCTTCTTGACCGGGCAACGCGTCAAAGAGGATGATCGGCAGCCCGGCGATAAACCCCTCAGCTAATGTCGTCGAGCCTGCTTTGGTGATCAGCACATCGGCGGCGCCCATCCATTCGGGCACGTCGTCCACGAAGCCGAGCACATGTGCTGAAGTATTTGCGAGCAAGCGGCTGAGTCCCTGGCGCAGCATCTGGTTGCGCCCACAGATCACCACCTGGTGCACAGGCAAGCGCGCACGCGCGATGCTGAGCGCGATCTCGCCTAAAAGCCCCATGCCTTCACCCCCACCAAGCAAGAGCACCACGAGCCGATCCTCAGGCAAGCCTCGCTGCGCGCGCGACTGCTGTCCTGCCTGAATGCGCGCCTCAATGTCGGGCATGACGGGCTGCCCTGTGGTCAGCACGCGGCTCGCGCACACACCGCGCCCGATCAACTCTTGGCGCGCCTCTTCGGTCGGCGTAGTGATGAGCGCGGCATGAGGGGTGACGTGAAAGCTGTGCAAGCGGCTTAGATCGGTGACCACATGCGCGTAAAACGAGAACGGCGCGTATGTGCGCATTGCCAGCGGCACAAACGGGTTGAACTGTGGCTGGCATGAAACGTACACATCCGCGGGGTGCTCCTCGAACAACCGCCGCAGGCGCGCGCCGTCGAGGCTCAGCAACACCTGACCCACAAGCTGTGCGCGCCACACACCGTCCGAGACAACGTAGCTGAGATGATGCAACCAACGCGCGCGCTGAATGGCGAGCCGATAGGTGCGCTCGCTGTGGTTGAAAGGGAGCGGCAAGTATTGGATTGCATTGACCACCTCAGCGCGATGTTGGCGATGTGGATCTAGCAAAGCGATCGCTTGTTGGATGCTATCTGCCGCAGTGCGGTGTCCGCCACCTGTGTCGGAGTAAAGCAGCGCGAAGGTGGTCATCGCCGCGCATTCTATGCGCGCGGCTTGAGGCAAAGCAAGCGCAGCGACCGCCTAGGGCGAAACTGGCTTCGAGACAGGCTTATATTGCCGCAAGCGCCACCATTCGCGCAGCGCCGTGGTGAGCCAGTGTGCGGTGATGCGCAGTTGCACATGCCATGGCGCCGGCACGATTTGCTTGCTGAAGTAGCTGTCAAACGTGAGGCGCTGCACGTCGTGATCGTCGCACATGTGGGCGAAGATCTCGCGCTGCAAGTCGCTGTTGTAGGAGATGCGCTGCAAGAAGGCGAGGAAGAGGTAAGTGGGTCGGTAGGCGCGCCACCAGGGGCGATCGTAATCGCGGCGCAGACGGGCTGCCGTAGGCGCGTCGAGGTTTTTGGCGATGGCGCGCGCTGCCATTTCACCGCTGCGCATCGCCCAGTAGATGCCCTCGCCTGAGGTCTGCTGCACCAAGCCGGCCGCATCACCGACCAGCGCCACGCGGTCGTAGGAGAGATACTTGCGCGGGTGCATGGGCAAGTGGTGCGCCTCGAACTTCACGCTCTCGCCGCCCGCTAGCTGATCGCGCAACTTGTGCTTGAGGTTCGCCAGTAGCTGCCGCGCGGCTTGCGTGCGACCTGCGCCTGCGCCGATCCCCGCCGCCACGTGGTCATACTTGGGAAACACCCAAGCGTAGAGATCAGGCGAAACATCGTCACCGAGGTAAATCGCCGCGCGCTCGTGCCAGTAATCCATGAGCCGATCGGGCAGGCGAATGCGCTCCTGGTACGCCACCGCCATCGGCAAGCGCGGCAGCCCCAACGAGCGCGCCACTGTGGAGTATGCGCCATCAGCGCCGATCACGGCGTCCACTTCGAGCACGTGCGTCTTCTGTCGGCGATCCTCGTACACTGCGCGCACCCCCCTCGGCGTCACCTCGAGGCGCTCAAGCTTGCCCTCGATGAGTTCTGCACCCTTGTTCACGGCGCGCTCGCGGATGTAGCGGTCGAACTTCTCGCGGCGCACCATGGCGATGAAGTCTGTCTCGGGGTTTGGCGCGCTGCTCGCCACAGGAAACTCGGTGTAGTAATGCGGCGAGCACACAACAGCGATCGTCACTTTGCGGTCAATCAAGTCGTGGGGCAAATTCCAATCGCTGAAGGCGCGCGGGGGCACAGCGCCGCCGCAGGGCTTCACGTAGTTGAGATCGCGCTCCAGCAAGATCGTGTCCACCCCTAAGTCGCGCAGCGTATTTGCTGCGATACTGCCGCCAACCGAGGCACCTACAACAAGCACTTTCGCCATCGCTCAAAAACCTCCGAGTTTCGCTCACCAAAACACGCGGGTGTGAGCGCCATTGTGTGCGATTTTCGCTGAGAACGCAAGTTGAGCCTGGCTGCTCGCAAAGGCGCGCGAGGCTATGTGCGTTGCTGTTCCTCGTCGTCTGGCTCCCAACTGATGATCCAAACGCACAACCCTGCCAAGCCGATGGTCGCAAGGATGAGAAAGAGCCACTGGTTCCAGAGCAGCCCCACGTTGCGCGCTGCGATCACCAGGATGATCACCATCCCAGTCGCCAGCGCGATCCACGCTGTGAGCCGCGGGTGGCGCTCAGCAAAAGACTTCAAGCGCGCAAGCATGATTGTTTCGATTGTACGCCCTCAGGATGAGAGGGGAGGCGTGCGCAAGCGTTGCCCAGCAGCCGACGCTTTCTCAGCTTGCTCTCAGCTTTCGCCCACACTTGCTCCACAGCTCCGCCGCATGATAACGAGCGCGCAGCGAGCACGCTGCGCACCACACACGAAAGCAGCAGAACAGAACAAAAGGAGGAACAAGGATGAACCGCAGAACGTTTCTCACACGTGTTGGGCTTGGCGTCAGCGCCACTGCCTTAGCCGCTGCGCTCGGTCTTGGAGCAACGAACGCTGCCCAAGCTGCTGCGCCGCGCGCCTCAGCGCTGTTCCATCATGGCGTGCCTGGGATGTTTGGTGCAGGGCGTGGCTGGGCAAAAGGCATTGGCGCACCCTCGCTCAACACCATCGCCTCTGCGCTGAACATGACCGTCGCCGAGTTGCAAGCAGAGCTGCAAGCGGGCAAGTCCGTCGCCGACATCGCCGCAGCGAAGGAGATCGCGCTGGAGAAAGTGATCAACGCGCTCGTGGACGAATACAAGCGGCAACTCGATGCCGCCGTTGCTGCTGGGCGCCTCACCCAAGCGCAAGCCGATGCTCTGTTGGCTAACTTCCGTGCCGTGCTACCTGGTCATTTGCAAGTGCGCGCTGTTCCCGGCCTGCCGCCAAAAGCGCCTGGTGCGGTGTCGCCTCTGCAGAAGCAGGAGGGCATGCTGATCAACGCGCTGGCTGAGACGCTCAACCTCACTCCAGCCGAATTGCTCACGGAGCTGCGCGCAGGCAAGTCTGTCGCCGATATTGCCTCGGCAAAAGGCGTGGCGCTCGATAAGGTGATCAGCGCCTTGACCGACGCCTACAAGCAGGTGCTGAACGCGCGCGTCGCCGCGGGGCGAATGACGCAGGCAGAGGCAGATGCCCTCCTTGAACGGTTCAAGGCGAATCTTCCTCACCTGCTTGCGCTGAAGGGCGGTCCTGGGCTAGGATTTGGACCTGAGTTCGCGCCAAAGCGCGGCAAAGGAGGGCGCGGCCATGGATGGTGGTTTGGGACACCGCCAGTGCAGCCCAGCACAACGCCCACACAAACCACCGGGCTGCGCTTCTGAACACATTGCCCTTCTCTGGCTGAGTTTGCCCCGCGTACATCGCTGCGCAGCGGTGTGCGTGGGGCATTTTGATTGTCGCGTTATCTAATTGTGGGCAAATGATGAACGCGCGTGTGCTGATCGCAGACGACGACCCGCAGATTGTGCGCGTGCTGCGGGGATACTTTGAGCGCGAGGGCATGACCGTCTTCGTCGCCTACGACGGCGAAGAGGCGCTGCACGTGATCCGCAGCGAACGCCCCGATTGTGTCGTGCTCGACTTGATGATGCCCAAGCGAGATGGCTGGGAACTCACGCGCTTGATCCGCAGCGACGAGCACCTTGCTCGCATGCCGATCCTCATGCTCACTGCGCGCGTGGAAGACACCGACAAACTGCTTGGGCTTGGGCTGGGCGCAGATGATTACGTGACCAAGCCTTTCAACCCCTTAGAGGTCGTCGCGCGCGTGCGCGCTATTCTGCGCCGCGCACGTTGGAGCGAGATGCCGCCAGTGCCCGCCGTGCGCCAAGTGGGCGATCTGCGCCTCGATGAAGCCGAGCGCCGCGTGACCCGCGCAGGGCAACCTATTGAACTCACGCCCACCGAGTTTGCGCTGTTGCGCACGCTGATGACTTATCCCAACTACGTTTTCACGCGCAGCGAGCTGATCGAGAAAGCGCTCGGCTACGACTACGACGGGCTGGAGCGCACCATTGACACGCACATCAAAAATCTGCGCCGCAAGATCGAGCCGAACCCGAGCGAGCCGACCTACATCGAGACCGTGGTCGGCGTGGGCTATCGCTTGCGCGCGCAGCCCCCCACGCAAAGCCGTTCATCCGATGCGCCATGAACCGCCTTTGGGTGCGTCTTACCCTCGCCTTTATCGCGGTGACGCTCCTCACTGCAGGGCTTGTTGCCGCGCTCGCCACGTGGACGGTCAACCAACAATTTCGTGGCTACTTGGTGCAGCCCGATGTGCTGCTGCGCGGCGGCGTGGTGCAAGTGCTGGGCGTGTATTACGCGCAAAACGGGAGTTGGGAAGGGATTGAAAACCTCTTGGAGCGGCGCCGGCGCCGCCCACCGTTGCCGCTTCGCGCGCGTGCCCTCGAACGCGAAACAGGCGCGCGCGGCTGGGCGCTGCTCATCACAGACGCAGAAGGGCGCGTGGTGTATGACGAGCAAAACCGCGCGCTCGGCTCAAGGCTCAGCGAGGAGGAACTGGCGCGGGTGGGCGTGCCCATTTACGTGGATGGCGAGGTGCGCGGCTTTGCAGTCGCCACTGTCGCCGCGGGCGAGATCATCGGTCAAGCCGAGCAACGCTTTCTAGACGGGCTGCAGCGCTCCATCGTGTTGGCAGCGCTTGCCTCAGCCGCGTTTGGTGCGGTGATCGGCGTTGGCATCAGCCGCAGCTTGAACCGACCGCTTTCCGCGCTCGCGCGCGCGGCGCACGCTTTCGCGGGCGGCGATTGGCAACAGCGCCTGCCGCCAAAGCTCACGAGCATCACCGAGTTGCGTGAGGTGGCGCAAGCGTTTAACACCATGGCGGAGTCGCTGCAACGCGCCGAACAACAGCGCCGCAACCTCATGGCGGACATCGCCCACGAGCTACGCACGCCGCTCAGCGCGATGCAGGGCTTGCTGCGCGCGCTACTCGATGGTGTGTATCCGCTCACGCTCAAAGAGGTCTCCACGCTATATGACGAAACGCGCCTGCTCACGCGCCTTGTGGACGACGTGCGTGTGCTGGCGCTTGCCGAGGCGCGCCAGCTCCCCATGCAGATGCAGACAGTCGCCGTTGAGCGTTTGCTCGTGCAGACCGCCGAGCATTTTGCGCCGCTGGCGGACGAGCGAAACATCGCGCTCAACGTTATTAAGCCCTCTGTTCCGCTGTGGGTGCATGCCGACCCCGACCGCACGGCGCAGGTGTTGCGCAACCTGGTGAGCAACGCGCTGCGCCACACGCCGCCTGGGGGGACGATCACGCTAAGCGCCGAGCCGAGCGCCGCAGGCGTGCGCTTCACGGTGCAAGATACCGGCGAGGGCATCGCGCCCGAGGATCTGCCGTTTGTGTTCGATCGCTTCTACCGCAGTGACAAGTCGCGCGCGCGCAGCACGGGCGGCGCTGGACTGGGGCTTGCCATCGCCAAGTCGTTCGTAGAGATGATGGGCGGGCAAATCGGTGTGCACAGCGCGCCGGGTCAAGGCGCAACCTTTTGGTTCACGCTGCCGCAAGCGATGCC
>JAUQQA010000048.1 GCA_030550095.1 Chloroflexota bacterium
GTTGACCGTGCCCGCCTCTACAACGCGCTGAAGAACCAGTTCGGGGTAAAGCGCGAACCAATCGCCATTACCTACTGCGATGGCGACCCGCCAGCCGGCTACGAGCCGGCAAATATCCCTGTATGCAGCTTGCTCTACCACGCTGAGCAAGGGCGGAGGATCTACGTGGACACGACGCATCACGACTGCTACGTGGGGCAATATCACCTGGGTTTTCTCTCGCACGAGGAAGCAGGCAGCTTGATCTGCGATGGCGAATACCTCACGATGGCACAGGGTTTCTTCACACCCATCGCAGCCAAGCGCAACAAGCAGCAAAGCCACACACTGCCATTTGGGATGCTCCGCGCCATCGCCGCTGCACCTCTGCGTGACCTGCCCGACGATGTGCCGCTCGACCTGCTCTGCGTGATCACAGACGTGCAACGCGCCATGCAGATCGCCGGCGCGGCAAGTGTGCGCGAGGGCACCTTGCCACACGGTGAGCTGGGACCCTCTTCGTGCTCTTCTCTCTTCGCGGCGCCGTGGCATACGCGCAACACCGTGTTCGCGCTCGGCGAGGGCGGTGGACGTGGCTTCAACCGCCTCGCCAGCGGCGAACTGTTCGTCTCCGTTCCAGCGCACCACCTGCATTATCTGCTTGAGATGATCGAGAATTTCTGGTTCAAGCCCGATGAGATGCGTCGGCTGATGTTTCCAAGCCACGCGACTCGCTAGACACTGGCAGCGCGCCAAGCTCGCTCTCATCGAGCGACGCTACAGTTTTCCCTAAATGGTGCTCTTCAAGACCGGCGTGCGCTATCTGCTGCGCCGACCCTTTCAGCTTGTCTTGTGCGTTTTTGGCGTCGCGTTGGGAGTGGCGATGGTGATCGCCATTGACCTCGCTAACGCCAGTGCCTCACGCGCGTTCGACTTAAGCACCGAGGCAGTCGCTGGGCGCGCCACACACCAGATCGTGAGCAGCGGCGATGGGTTGGATGAGCGCGTGTACCGAACGCTCAAGGTGGAGTTGGGCATTGTCGAAGCAGCGCCCGTTGTCGAGGGATACGCCGTCGCATTGGAGCTGGACGCGCAACCCATCCGTGTGCTCGGCGTAGATGCCTTTGCGGAGACGCCGTTCCGAGACTATCTCGGCACCAGCAACATTGCAGCACAGGCAATCGATCTCGGCGCATTCCTTACGCGTCCTGATGCAGTGCTCCTCAGCGAGGAGGTTGCCCGAAGCCATGGCTTGCAAGTCGGCAGCCCATTGACGCTGCGCGTCGGCGATCGTCGGCTGTCCATGCGCATTGCTGGGCTGCTGCGCCCTGAAGACGAGAACAGCCGCCTCACCCTCGAAGGGATCGCCATTGTTGACATCAGCACAGCGCAGGAGCTTTTCGACAAAGTAGGCCTGCTGAGCCACATTGACCTGATCGCCGACGAGCGCACACCCGAAGGGCGCATGTTGCTCGAGCGCGTGCGTGCTGCTTTGCCACCTGAAGCGCAGATCGTCAAGCCACGCGCGCGCAGCCAAAGCGTGGAAAGTCTAACCGATGCCTTTCGGCTCAACCTCACCGCCTTGAGCTTGCTGGCGCTTGTAGTCGGCATGTTCTTGATTTACAACACTGTTACTTTCTCGGTGGTCCAGCGCCGCCCCATCATCGGCACGCTGCGCTGCTTGGGCGTCACGCGCGGGGAGGTCTTCCGCGAGATCATGATCGAGACGCTGCTGCTCGGCTTGGTGGGGAGCGCGCTTGGCATCGGGCTGGGCACGCTGCTTGGGCGCGTGACTGTCGCTCTAGTGACGCAGACAATCAACGACCTGTATTACACCGTCACGGTGCGCTCTGTGGCGCTGGAGCCGCTCACTGTGGTCAAGGGGATTGGGGTTGGACTGTTCGCGTCGCTGTTGGCGGCTGCGCTACCTGCATACGAGGCAACGCGCGTTCCGCCCATCACGGCAACGAAGCGTGCTGAGATCGAGACGGGCATCACGCGGTTGCTGCCTTGGCTAACGCTTGCTGGAGGTGCGCTCTTTGCGACAGGCGCGGCGCTTGAGCTGCTCACAACGCAGCTCATCGTCAACTTGGCGGGGATCTTTCTGCTGGTGATTGGGGTCGCGCTCACTACGCCAATGCTCACCATTGGGCTGATGCGCCTGCTTACGCCGCTTCTCAGTCGGGCTGTGGGTGTGATCGGGCGCATGGCGACGCGTGGCATTGCGCAATCCATCTCGCGCACAGGTGTTGCGATCGCTGCGCTGATGGTCGCTGTGTCGGTGATCATCGGCTTACAGAGCATGATCGGCAGCTTTCGTATCACCGTGGAAACGTGGCTAGAGGAATCCCTCACTGCCGACGTGTATGTGGCGCCTCCCTCCACTGTCGCTACAGCAAGCACCATGACCATCGCGCCAGAGGTTGTGGCGCAGTTCCAATCCCTCCCTGGCGTTCAAGAAGTAACGCTGTTGAGACAGGTGCAAACGACTGTGGTCATGCCCAACGGCGAGCCGCGCTCAGCGACGCTCCTCGCAGTTGAATCGGGGCGCGAGCGCCCACCCAGCACGTATGTCTGGACGCTGCGCCCACCCCAATCGCTTTGGGCAAGCATGCGCGGGAAGGACGAGGTCTTGGTATCCGAGCCCTTCGCCAATCGCTATGGTGTTACGCCTCAGCGCAATGAGGTGCGCTTGCGCACAAAACGAGGCGAGCGCGTCTTTCACGTTGTGGGCGTGTACTACGATTACGCGCGTGATTCTGGTGTTGTGCTAATGCGCCGCGATCTGTACCGTCGTTACTTCGACGACAACCGCATCTCCTCGTTGGCGCTGTATCTCGATCCAGAGCAGGCGCCCACGTTAACTGAGCTGCGCCGCTTGTTTGCGGGGCGCGAGCTGGTGATCTCCGCCAACCGCGAGCTTCGCGCCAATGCGCTGCAGATCTTTGACCGAACCTTTGCGATCACAGGCGCACTCAACCTGCTTGCGACCATCGTTGCGTTCATCGGCGTGCTCAGCGCTCTGATGGCGCTGCAAATCGAACGCACACGCGAGCTAGGCGTGCTGCGCGCTAACGGCATGACGCTGCGCCAGCTTTGGGGCATGACGCTGATCGAAACCGGGCTGATGGGCGGCACCGCCGGTGTGTTGTCGTTCCCCACAGGGATTCTGCTCGCGGCTGTGCTCGTGTATATCATCAACCTCCGCTCGTTCGGTTGGACGATCCGTCTCACGCTCGACGCGGAGACATTCATCCAGGCGCTAGCAGTCGCTGTCGTGTCAGCGCTGCTGGCGGGGATATACCCCATGCTCCGCCTGCGGGCGTTGCAGATTGCGGCGGCGGTTCGGCAGGAGTGATCCTGTTTTTGCTCAGGCGCCGTTTCCCCTCAAGCGCATGAGGCGCATCCAAAGTGCCGCGAGGGTTGACCTTGTGAAAGCAGGAATGTTCACCGTGCGCATCACAAGCAGGTCTTCCAACAACGAGGTGTCCTCGTCAAGAAAACGCAGCACGCGCGCAGTCGGGTTACGCGCGAAGAGATCCGTGAAGACGCGTTTCCCCGGCAGGCGACGCCGATCCAATACGTTGAGCAACGTGCTGTCGAAAAGCTGTTGTCTGATCCGGCGAAAACTCGCGCGCTGTGCTGTGTGAGGGGATCTGCCCGACGCGAGGGCTGCGGCAATGGCACGTGTGCGCTGCTGGATGCGCTTGAAGGTATATCCCGTGCTCGGCTTGGTGTCTCCCCCATTCATGCCGATGCGAACAACGCGGTGTTGCTTTGAAGCGAGATCTGCATCCGTCATTGGAATGATGCCGAATTCTTCTTCGATTACCTCATACCCCTTGAGGGCAAGCTGTTCGCTCAAGTATGCACGTAGCGGATCGTGGTAGGCGTCGCGCGCCCATACGCTCCGCGAGAACACAGTGAACTCCACCAACGCGCGATGGGCGTTGAACGGCAGCACATAGGCGAAGCGAACCTCGCCCTCTGCTTGCGGCACGCGGAAGTCCATCAGGGTTGCGACTTCTGGATCGAACGTCGGCGAGGGTGTGTGCACAACCCAGCCAAGGAAATGCTGCCACCAACAATGCACGTACCTGTCTTCTGGTGTACAAGGTGACGTGAAAGCAACGCTGCTGAATGCCCACTCACCACGGAGCACCATGCCCTCTCGCGTCACGACGCGCGCCTGCTCTTCGTCTTCCTCAACGGCAACCACTTCAACAAAGCAGCGCGTGATGTTGGGTTGACGCGGAAGCCAATCCTCAAAGAAGGCGTAGAAATCCGCGCTGCGGATCATCTTGTAGCGGTATGGTGCAAGCGGCAAAATCGCTGAGAAGCCCTCTCCGTGAAAGGCGATGCGTTCCCAGCGCCTAAACACAAGCGGCTCGAAGGGGCCTTCGCTCGTCTCCCAAAAGCACCATGTTCGGTCGTTGCCCCGCTTCGGCGCGCGGTCGATCAGCGCAATGCGCTTGTGCTTCAAACCCGCCTGCTGCATGTGATACGCGAGGCTTAACCCCGCTGCGCCTGCGCCAACGATGAGGTAGTCAAAGTCGGGAGGGCTGCTCGTCATGATGCTGTAGCATTCCTGATTGTATGGCGCGCCTCGCGCTGCTCCAGCTTCGTAAGGTATTCAATGGAGTTGTTGCTGTCGAGGACTTCACGTTGACAGTGGAGCACGGTGAGTTCGTTGCGCTCTTGGGTCCAAGCGGTTGCGGCAAGACCACCACGCTACGCATGATCGCCGGGCTGGAGAGACCGGATAGCGGCCGCATCGTGCTGGACGATCAGGACATCACCAATGTTCCGCCTAACAAGCGCAACATTGGCATGGTGTTCCAGTCGTACGCGCTGTTTCCCAACATGACCGTCGCGCAAAACATCGGCTATGGTCTGCGGATCGCCGGCAAGCCGCGCGCGGAGATCGAAGCGCATGTGCGCGCATTGTTGCAGCTTGTCAAACTCGAAGATTGCGCGCAGCGTTACCCTCACCAGCTCTCTGGCGGTCAGCAGCAGCGTGTTGCGCTTGCGCGTGCGCTTGCGGTGCAGCCGCGCATCTTGCTGCTCGACGAGCCGCTCTCGGCATTGGACGCGCAGATCCGCATTGAGCTGCGCCAAGAGGTTCGGCGTATTCAGCGCGAGCTTGGAATCACCACGGTATACGTCACCCACGATCAAGAGGAAGCATTGTCGCTTTCCGATCGCGTCGTGGTGATGCACCGAGGGCGCATCGAGCAGATCGGCACCCCACACTCGATTTACAGCACGCCTGCGAACGAATTTGTCGCGCGCTTTATTGGGAACATCAACCTCCTGCATGTTGACGTGCTTAATGCGGAGACCGGCTTAGTGCGCTTGGGCAAACAAACGCTGCACCTTGATCGTCCTGTGAGTGGCAGTGCGCTGAGGATCGGCGTGCGCCCAGAGTCGATCAAGATCGGTACGCAGAACGCCCACAACGTGTTGCTGGGTCGAGTTGTCTCGGTGACTTACTTAGGCGCTCTGGTGCGCGTGCGCGTTGATGTTGAGGGTCAACCGCTCGATGTGGATCTCTTCCACGCGGATGCCCCTACCCTGCCTAGCGTCGGCGAGCAGTGTCATCTCTCGATACCAGCTCATGCGTGCAAGCTGCTTGCGTGAAGCAATGCCTTAAAGGGGCGCCTTTAAGATTAGCATATTCGCATATAATGAATGTGCAATGGACCAACCTTTCCGCGCTTTCAAAGCAGAGTTCTTCAAAGCGCTTGCGCATCCTGTTCGGCTTGCTATCCTGGATCAACTCCGCGAGGGTGAGCGCAGCGTCAATGACCTGTGTGCGAGCTTGCGCGCGGATCAGCCCCTAGTCTCACAACATCTGGCGCGCCTGAGAACCGCCGACATCGTGCGCGTGCGCAAGCAAGGCACAGTGGCTTACTACACTGTGAGCGACCCCACAATCTTTGAGCTGCTCGATGTCGCGCGGCGCATTTTTGATAACCAATTGGTCAATCGCCAAGCGCTGCTCAAACGCATTCGCAAAGAGGCCCGAGAAGCACTAAAAGCGCATTAAGCCTATGAATCGCTTGAGAAGCTTTGTCCACATGCTCCGCGAGGAGTTTGCAGGCTACTCCCTCGCTACCTTCCAAAGAGATCTACTCGCTGCGATCACGGTTGCAGCGGTTGCGTTGCCGCTTGCGCTGGCTTTTGGCATTGCCTCAGGAAGTACCCCGGCTGCTGGATTGGTCACCGCTATCATCGCTGGGATTGTCATTGGTGGGTTGTCGGGAGCTTCGTTTCAGATCAGCGGACCTACAGGCGCCATGTCGGCGGTGCTCATTGTGGTTGCGAACCAGTTCGGCTCGGAAGCACTGCTGCTCTTGGGTTTTATTGCTGGTGTGATCATCCTGCTCGTAGGTTTGCTGAAGCTCGGGCGCACTGTGTTGCTTATCCCCAGACCGGTGATCACAGGGTTCACCAGCGGTATTGCCATCATCATTTTCGTGGGTCAACTTGGAAACTTCCTTGGTGCGCGCGTTGCGCCCGCTGAGCCAGGCATCCTACGCATCTTCGGGGTCAACGAAGAGAGCACCGTCCTTAAGCTGCTGGGCTACCTTCGTCTCGACTATGCAGTGAACTGGCAAACTATCCTCACGGGCGGCATTGTGCTGGCGTTGATCTTCATGCTGCCGCCTTCGGTGAGCAAGCGCGTGCCTGGTTCACTGCTTGGCATCATTGCTGCAACAGCACTCAACTTAATATTGGGTTGGCAGCAGCCGACCATTGGTGAGATTCCACGCACCATCCTTCTCGAGCAACGTTTACGCCTGGATTCGCTTTCGCTTGATAAAGTGCTCGATCTCGCTGTGCCTGCGCTGAGCGTTGCTGCACTGGGTGCTATTGAGTCCTTGCTCTGCGGCGCAGTGGGCAGCAAGGCTACAGGCAAGAAGATAGACGGCGATCAGGAGCTCATTGCACAGGGCTTGGGGAACATTGTGTTGCCCTTCTTTGGTGGCGTGCCCGCAACAGCGGCGATTGCGCGCACAAGCGTTGCTATCAACAGCGGTGGCCAGACACGCCTTGTGAGCGTTTTGCACGGATTGATCTTGCTTTTGTGTGCGCTCTTTCTTGCACCTGTGCTTTCTCACGTTCCCCTCGCAGCGCTGGCTGGCGTGCTAATGGCGACATCGATCCGCATGAACGAATGGGAGGAGATACGATGGATGTTCCGCCACCGCTTCAAGAGCGCGATCGCGCTGTTCTTCATTACTATGTTTGCCACGGCGCTTCTTGATCTCACTCAAGCCATCATCATTGGTGTGGCAATTAGCGCTCTGGTTTACATTTATCAATCCAGCAACGTCTCGGTGTCGCGCAAACCTGTAGATGTCCAACTGCTTCGCGCTCAGGGACATCAGATCGAGTCGGCTCACCCAGATATTGAGGTGGTGTACATCACAGGGCCTTTGTTCTTCGCTGCGGTGCAAGCTTTCCGACGAGAATTTGGCGAGCACCAGTGCGCGCGTGTTCTCATTCTCTCCATGCGTGGCGTTCCCCTCATTGATGTGAGCGGCCTCGAGCTTCTAGAGGAGATACTCGAGGCACAACGTCAATGTGGCGGCGAGCTGATGTTATGCGCATTGCAACCTGCCGTCCGTCATATGCTCGATCGCTCGGGTCTAACGCAGGAAATCGGCGTGCACAACATCTTTTGGGCAGCCGATGCGGCGATCCTGGAGGCGAACCGTCGTCTGCACGAGCAAGAGCAAAACGGCGTGCTGGTGGCGCAGTCTGTCCTCAAACCTGCTTGAGCTTTAAGGACTGACCTGCATTGTTTCCGCACGCGAGAGGTCAGACCAGCGCAATCCTTCGCGGATCATGAGCGCAAAGCCCAGGGTGGTAACGGGGAACCAAAGTGCTGCATGTAGCACGAGCACGTAGGCGAAAGCCAGAGATGGCTGCACCCCTAAACTCACCATTCCCAGAACGCCCCCTGCGTCAAAGGTGCCAATCCCTCCTGGTGCCCCAGGGATCACGGTGAATAAGTTTGAAAGCCCATTCACAAGCATCAAGCCGAGAAAAGGGACCGAGATGCCAAGCGCATGCGCGACGCACCAGTACTTTACTGTCTCCACAAGCCAAGTGGCAAGCGTAAGAGCGAGCGTCGCCAAAAAGACGCGTGGGCTTTTCAAGCTTTGTGTTCCAAGCAAGAATCGCTGGAAGAGATCCAAAAACGTGGCACCCAAGCGCCTGGGCAGCAGATGACCAACCCATTGCTCTGCGCGTTCTGCGATGGGGCGCGCGTAGATGCTCATCACCATCACCAGCGCGATCCCAACCACAAGCGCGGCACCTAAAGCAAGCAACCCCAAACGCAAATTTTCGCCAATGCCTTGTGTGATTGGAAGACCAGCCACTACAAACCCCAGCAGAACAGCGCTATCCAGCACGCGCTCGATCAGGATCGAGGCGAGCGAGGTCGCAAACGGCATGGCGTAGCTTTGGCGCAGCACATAGGCGCGGAGCAATTCGCCAATGCGGGCGGGATAGATGTTATTGCCCATGTAGCCGATGATCACGATGGGATACAGTTGCCCTACGCGCAGGTGGCCGGCAGACGAGAGCAACAATGCCCATCGCTGTGCGCGCAGCGCGACGGAGAGGAAATACACAGCAATACCGAGCGCGATCCAAGCTAGCTGTGCCCCTCGAATGAGGTCGAGCACCTCATCAAGGCGAACATTACGGAGCGCAAGGTAGAGGAACGCGACGCTAACCGCAATGCCAACCCAAAATAGCCAACGCCGCCTCACGGTTGATGAGTGACTTGTGAGTCTTTTTGTTGCGCTGTGGTGTTCGACCAAGGCTCAGCATAGAAGGCTAGATACTCGGCAAGACGCTCTCCCCAGTAACTATCCACGTGTCCACCAATGCCAATGTCGAACACAAAAGGCACATCTGCAGCGCGCAGGTCATTTGCCAGTTTCGCTGCGTCAACACGCGCCCAGTCGCCGTTGCCAGCATCAAGCCAAATGCGCAGGTCGCGCAGCGATTCGGCTGAACGTGCCCAGCTCAGCATGCTGAAGTTCTCTGGCACGCCAACAAGCATCGTGAACACCGATGGGCTGTGCCCGCCGACAGTGCTGAACAGGTCTGGATGAGAAAAGGCTATTTCGATCGCCCAGTATCCGCCACGGGAGATTCCCCCGATGGCGCGGCCTTCGCGTGAGGTAAGCACGCTGTAACGCGACTCAACAAAGGGCATCAACTCGTTGACGAAGAAGTCTTCGTAAGAGCCCCGACCGCCGTTTGTCCAAGAGTAGCGGCTCGCAGCGCCTGCGCGCATATCAGCGCCGGGCATAACGATGACGAAAGGCGGCAGTACCCCTGTCGCCATTTGCGTCTCGGCAAGCTGTGGAAGCCCCTGCACGAACCAGCCACCCTGCTCGTAGGCAGTGCCATGGATCAGATAAAGAACTGGGTAGCGCCAGTGCTCGGGGTCGTAGCATGGCGGGAGGTAAACATGCACCACTATCGGGACGACTGTGATCTTGCTTTCGATCACCTCGGTGATCACTTGGCTGCGCGGTGTTGGGCAGGTTTCCACGCCAAGACGTGGTGTCGCGGAGGCAGCGCGATGCAGTGGTACGTCTGAGTTCTCGCCCAGTTGAGCGTTGCTTTCTGGGAGGTCATTCTGCTTTGGCAAGTATGAGAGCTTTGGCCAAAGCTGTGCGGCTGCGACTGGTAGCCGCACTGGTGCATTAGGGATAGGGACCACTGCTGGTAAACGTGTGACTGCGCTTACTTCTGCAGTTACTTGCCTTGGGGATGCAGAGAGTAGGGTGAGCACGACGAGGGTGCTTCCAACGATGAAGAGAAGCACCACCAAGATAACCCACGCACTGCGCCGCAGTGATAGGAGCGCTTTTACGTACTGCATAGAAGCGAGTCGTTATGCTTCATGTTGTCTAGCACGCCACCTTGGCGAGAGCGCGCGTGCCTGAAATTCAGCGCGAAAGGAACTGCGCACGAGTGGACCACTCTCAACCCACTTGAAGCCCATCTCGTAGCCGATACGGCGGAATTCAGCGAACTCCTCAGGCGTGTAAAAGCGCTCGACGGGGAGGTGGCGTTTGCTCGGCTGCAAGTACTGACCGATGGTCAAGATGTCCACCTCTATCGAGCGCAGATCGCGCATTACCTCGATCACTTCTTCGGGCGTCTCGCCCAGCCCGACCATGATGCCGGTTTTCGTGATTGCATCGGGCTGAATCGCCTTTGCGTTGCGGAGCGTTGCCAGGGCCCATTCGTAGCGATCTTGGGGTTGCACGCGCTTAAACAGGCGCGGCACGGTCTCTACGTTGTGATTCAAGATGTCTGGCTGCTCGCGCATGACGATTTCGAGTGCTGCGCGGTTGCCCTTGAAGTCGGGGATCAGTACTTCAATGGTGCAGTCTGGGTTCAGGGCGCGCACCCGGCGGATGGTGAGAGCGAAGAGGGGTGCGCCGCCATCTGCGCGCTCATCGCGGTTGACAGAAGTGATTACCACATGCTTAAGGTTCATCGCGCGCACCGCCTCAGCGACGCGCTGAGGCTCAGCCCAATCAATGGGCTCAGGCCGACCCGTAGCAACATCGCAAAAGCCGCAGGATCGCGTGCAGATGTGTCCCATGATGAGGAATGTTGCGGTGCCCCGTCCCCAGCACTCTGCGATGTTGGGGCAATTCGCCTCTTCGCAGATGGTGTGCAGGGCCTTTGTGCGCATGAGGCGCTTGAGCCAATGGTAGGTCTCACCAGAGGGTGCGCGCACCTTCAACCACTCAGGGCGGCGTGTCGGATTCGCCTGCGTCGGCGATGCTTCGACCGCGATCGCCGATGGCGGAATCACAGAGGGCGTCATAGATGCGCAACATTGTAGCAGAGGAAATGCAAAA
>JAUQQA010000021.1 GCA_030550095.1 Chloroflexota bacterium
GACATCATGGCGCGCGCGACCAATGACGTGCGCGAGCTGAACTTGATGATGAACCCTGGGCTTAACCTCGTTGTGGGATCGGCTGCTTTTGTCATTTTTCCGCTGGTCGCTGCGCTCCGCTTGTCGCCGCAGTTGCTTGTGGTGCCGCTGCTCTACCTCGTGAGCTACGCGCTCAGCGCAGCGTTTTACCTGCGGCGGCTCTCGCCCGCCGCCGATGCTGTGCGCCACGCGTTCGGGCACATGAACGCGACCCTTGCCGAGTCCATCGAAGGCATCGAAACCGTGAAAGGCGCAGCTCAAGAAGCGCGCGAAGCTGCCCGCTTCCGGGCAACAGTTGAGGCGTGGCGCAAGGCCTTTGTTCGCCAAGGTGACATTGAAGCCAACTATTGGCCTGCGCTTATCTATGGCACCACGCTCGCCTTTGGGTTGCTTCACAGCCTGTGGTTGCATCTCGCAGGCACGATCTCCGTCGGCGATGTGATCGGCTTCGTGGGAGTGCTCATGTTTTTGCAGTTTCCTACCTTCGCCACGCAGTTTGCCTATCCTGCGGTTGCCTCGGGCTTGGCGAGCGCGCGCCGCATCTTGGCGATCGTGAACACGCCAGCCGATCTCCACGAGAACACCAGTGGCTACGCGCATCCCATGCGCGGTGAGGTGACCTTCGAGAACGTCTCGTTCCGCTACGCGCCGGACCTTCCGCCTGCGTTGGAGGGTGTCTCATTTCGGGTACAGCCTGGTCAGACGGTTGCCATCGTCGGCTTGACGGGCGCCGGCAAGAGCACGCTGACCAAGCTGATCAACCGCATCTACGACGTGAGCGAGGGTTGCGTGAAGGTGGACGGCATTGACGTGCGCGATTGGTCGCTTGAGGCGCTGCGGCGGCAGATCGCCACCATCGAGCAGGATGTTTTCCTCTTCTCGCGCACCATCGCGGAGAACATCGCGTTCGGCAAACCCGATGCGACGATGGATGAAATCATCGCTGCGGCAAAAGCAGCACAAGCTCATGAATTCATCATGGCGTTTAAAGATGGCTATGAGACCATCGTAGGCGAGCGCGGGGTAACACTCTCTGGCGGACAACGGCAACGCATCGCCTTAGCGCGTGCGTTTCTCACCAATCCGCGCATTCTTATCCTCGACGACGCGACCAGCGCAATTGATAGCGCCACTGAGGACCTGATCCAACGCGCGATGTTTCAAGTGTCGCGCGGTCGCACGACGTTCATCATCACGCATCGCCTTTCACAAATCCGCTGGGCGGACATGGTGCTTGTGCTGAAGCGCGGGCGCCTTGTGGCGTGTGGCACTCACGAGGCGCTGATGCGCACCTCGCCGGACTATCGCGCCATCTTCGCCGAGCACACGCCGCGCAAGCAGGAGGTGGTGTGAGGATGTTTGCAGGGCTTGCCGCTGAGCGATACGACCGCCAATATGCCGACCGCGAGTTGGTGCGCCGGCTTGCCGCGTACTTCGCGCCGCATCGAAGGCGTCTCATTGCGCTCGGTGTTGCGCTTGTGGTGATCACTACGACGGGGTTGCTCATGCCGCTGCTGCTCTCGCGCGGCTTGGACCAGGTGGTGCATGCGCCGACGCGCAGGAGCGCGCTTTTGCTCTCCGCTGCATTGTTAGCGCTGATGGTGCTGAATTGGGTCGGCAGTCGCGCTCGGCGCCGCATGGTGGCGCGCCTCGTCGCTGACGTGGTAGGGCAGATGCGGCTCGATGCGTTCAACGCTACCCTGCGCCACGACCTCGCGTTCTTTGACGAGTTTCAATCCGGCAAGGTGATCGCGCGCATCACCAACGACACGCAAGAGCTTTCGCAGGTGGCGGCGTTGATCACTGAGCTGTTCTCGCAGCTTCTGGTGGTGGTTGCCTTGGTGATCGTGTTGTTCACGATCTCAGTGCCGCTGACGTTGGTGTTGCTGGCGATCGCACCGCTCGCGCCGCTGGCAGGGTGGGGATTGCGCCAATTGGCGCGGCGTGTGACGCGCGTCGGCTTTCGCGCCATCGCCGAGGTCAACGCGGCGATCCAAGAAGCCGTCGCCGGCATTCGCGTGGCGAAAAACTTCCGCCAAGAACGCGCGATCTACGCGCGCTTCAGCGCGATCAACCAGCGCTCCTATGCGGTGAACCTGCGGCGTGGCTTTGTGTTGGCGAACGTCTTTCCTGTGTTGAACACGCTGAGCGGCTTCGGCACAGCGCTCATGACCTATGCGGGCGCGCTGGCGGTGTTCAACGGAAATGTCTCTCTGGGCGCTTGGTATTTGTTCATCTTGAGCCTAGAGCAGCTTTGGTTCCCGCTGACCAACATTGCCTCGTTCTGGAGCCAGATTCAGAACGCGCTTGCGGCATGTGAGCGCATCTTCGCGCTCATAGATGCACCAGCGAATGTGCATCAGCAGCCCGTGGCACAGAACGGGAGGCGAGGCTTGGTGCAGATCCGCCTCAAGGGCGAGATCTGCTTTGAGCGCGTGCGCTTTCGCTACAACGCGCAGCAGCAGGTCTTGGACGACTTCTCGCTGCACATTCGCCCAGGCGAGAGCATCGCCTTGGTAGGGCACACCGGCGCGGGCAAGAGCAGCATCATCAAGCTGGTGATGCGCTTCTATGAGTTCCAAGCAGGGCGCATCCTCGTTGATGGGCACGATATTCGCACGCTAGACCTTGAGCATTACCGTCGGCAGATCGGGCTTGTCTCGCAGGTGCCGTTTCTGTTCAACGACACCGTGCTGAACAACATCCGCTACGCGCGCCCAGAGCTGAGCGAGGCTGAGGTGGCGCGCATCGCCGAGCGCATCGGCGATGGGGAGTGGCTGGCGTCGCTGCCCAACGGGCTGCACACGGTTGTCGGTGAGCGCGGGCAGCGCCTTTCGATGGGGCAGCGGCAGCTAGTGGCGTTAGCGCGCGTGCTTGCGCAGCAGCCAGCGATCTTCATCCTCGACGAAGCTACCGCAAGCGTTGACCCGTTCACCGAGCGCCAGATCCAAGCTGCGCTCAACCTCATCCTTGCCAAGAGCACGGCGATCTTGATCGCACATCGCCTCTCGACGGTGCAGGCGGCGGATCGCATCATCGTGCTCGAGCGCGGGCGCATCGTCGAAGAGGGCAATCATGAGGCGTTGATGGCGCGCGGTGGGCACTACGCGCAGCTCTACGATGCCTACTTCCGCCACCAATCGGCGGATTTCAATGCAGAGGTGTTCCGCCGCATGAAGACGGGTGCGTGATCGGCGATGTCGCTGCAAGGGCTGACACAACTGCTGGCTGAGTCGCAGGCGTTTCTCGCGCTGCGCGAGGCGTTGCAGCGTCGGAATGCAATTGGGGCGTTGGGGTTGCCGCGCGCAGCAAGGCCGCTTGTCGCGGCTGCGCTCGCGCGCGCGGGGTTTCCCATCCTCTACGTCACGGCGTCCATCGAGTCCTCGCGTGCGGCAGCGGAGGCGATTTGGCAGCTCGGCGGCGTCGAGCCGTCGCGCTTCGCCGAGCCGAACACGGCGTTTTACGACAGCGTGCCGCCGGCGCGCGAGGTGATCGCGCAACGTTCTGCGGTGCTCGCAGCGTTGGCGCAGGCGAAGCAAGGCACCGTCGTCGTCGCTTCGGCGCGCGCGTTGATGCAAGCCGTGATTCCGAACGAGTGGTTTCGATCGCACACGCGCACCTTTAGGCGCGACGACACGTTCTTTGTGGATCGCGTGTTGGCGCATTGGCTTGCGCTAGGCTACGAAGCCGAGTCTGTGGTTGATCGCGTCGGTGTGTTCAGTCGGCGCGGCGGGATCGTGGACGTGTGGTCGCCAGCGCACGCTTTGCCCGTGCGCATCGAGTTGTTCGGCAACACGATCGATGCCTTGCGCGCGTTCGACCCCACCACGCAGCGCAGCGTGGGCGCGGTTGATGCTGTGCAGATCGCGCCTTTGGACATCCCAAGCGCGCAAACGTGGGCAGCGCGTCAGTCGCTTGTGCATTACTTGCCTGGCGAGGCGCTCTTGCTGATTGACGACGAAGACGAGCTGCACGCCGCTTGGCGCACCCTGGAGCAGCGCGCGCAACGCGAGCGCGAAGCGACACCAGACCCGCCTGCGTTCCTACCCCATCTAACGTGGGAGGAATTTGCTCAAGCGCAGGTATCTGCGCAGCGCTTAGTGCTCGGACAGCCATTGACGGGCTTGCTCACGCCGCACCCGCTCGCGCAACACTTCGCGCCGCCGCCGCGTTTTGCCGGGCAGCTCAAACCGCTCATGGATTACCTGCGCGCAGAGCTGAGTGCAGCGCAGCGCGCGCGCGTTGTGGTGATCTCGCGCCAAGCGGCGCGCCTTGCCGAGGTGTGGAGCGAGCGCAACGCGCCGCTTGCAGCGCACACAGCACTGGATGAACCACCCGCACCTGGGCTAACCTTCGTCGCCGGCGCGCTGAGCGAGGGCTTCTTGTTTACGCCGCGCGATCGCGACGCACTTCACGTCATCACCGACGCGGAGATCTACGGGCATGTGCGCCAGGCGACGTTTTACCGTCCGCGCGGGCGTCTGCGCGATGCGCCCGAGCGCGCGTTTGCTGATTGGCAAATTGGCGACGCGGTGGTGCACGAGGACTACGGCATTGGTTTGTATCGTGGCTTGGTGCGCCTCACGGTGAGCACGCCGACGATGCCTGGTCAGCCACCGCTCGAGCAAGAACGCGAATACCTGTTGCTGGAGTACGCAGACGGCGATCACCTTTACGTGCCACTTCATCAGCTCGACCGCGTGCAGCGCTACGTTGGCGCCGAAGATGTGCCGCCTAAGCTGGATAAACTCGGCAGCGGTAGCTGGGAGAAAACGCGCCAAAAGGCAAGCGCTGCAGCCGCAGCGTTTGCGCGCGAATTGCTCGAGCTGTATGCGCGCCGTGAGCTTGCAGAGCGCCCACCGTACAGCCCAGACACGCCATGGCAGATTGAGATGGAGTCGGCGTTTCCCTTCATCGAGACCGAGGATCAGCTACGCGCCATTCAAGAAGTGAAAGCCGACATGCAAAGCCCGCGCCCCATGGATCGGCTGATCATCGGCGAGGTGGGCTACGGCAAAACAGAAGTCGCGTTGCGCGCAGCGTTCAAGGCAGTGCAAGATGGGCGGCAAGTGGCGGTGTTGGTGCCTACAACGGTGCTCGCGCAGCAACACTGGAACACGTTCTCACGCCGTCTGGCGAGTTACCCGGTGCGCGTGGAGATGCTTTCGCGGTTTTGCACGCCCGCGGAGAAAAAGCGCATCCTCGCCGGCTTGCGCGAAGGCACGGTGGACATTGTGATCGGCACACACGCGCTGCTGAGCGATGGCGTGCAGTTCAAATCGTTGGGGCTGGTGATCATTGACGAAGAGCATCGCTTCGGCGTGAAGGACAAAGAGAAACTCAAGCGATTGCGCGGCGAGGTGGATGTGCTTACGCTCACCGCAACGCCGATCCCTCGCACACTGTACCTCGGCTTAAGCGGTGTGCGCCCGATCAGCCGCATCGAAACACCGCCTGCAGAGCGCCTACCTGTAATCACGTTTGTGGGCCCGTGGGATGAGGCGATTGTGCAGCAAGCCATTCGCCGTGAGCTGGATCGCGATGGGCAGGTGTTCGTGGTGCACAACCGCGTGCAGACGTTGCCATTGCTGCATCAGACGCTCACGCGCTTGGCGCCCGAGGCGCGCATTGCCATGGCGCATGGACAAATGGACGAGCGCGAGCTTGCGCGCGTGATGCAGCGCTTTGCCGATGGCGAGATCGATGTGCTTGTGTGCACCAACATCATCGAGAGCGGCTTGGACATCCCCAACGCAAACACGATCATCGTCGAGTCCGCTGACCACTTCGGCTTGGCGGAGCTGCATCAACTGCGCGGGCGCGTGGGGCGCAGCACTGTGCAGGCATACGCTTACTTCTTCTACGATCGCCGCGGGCGCATCACCGACGAAGCGCGCCTGCGCCTCGAGACGTTGCGCGAGCGCAGTGGCTTAGGCGCGGGCTATGCAATTGCGCTGCGCGATCTGGAGCTGCGCGGCGCGGGCGATCTCCTCGGCGCGCGCCAGAGCGGGCACATCAGCAGCGTGGGCTTTGACTTGTATTCGCGGCTGCTCGCGCAAGAGGTGGCGCGGCTACGCGCGTTGCGCGAGGGCAAGCCGCCGCCGCCCGAGCCGCCGCGCGCTGTGACTATTGACTTGCCGTTGGCGGTGGGGTTGCCCGAGCAGTACATCGGCGATCCGCAGTTGCGCGTGCAGTTGTATCGCCGTGCCGCCGCGCTCGACACTGAGGACGCGATCCGCGCGTTTGAGGAGGAACTCGAGGATCGCTTCGGCAAGTTGCCGCCGCCAGCGCGCAACCTGACGTTCCAGTTGCGCTTGAAGCTGCTCGCCAACCAACTCGGCGCGACCAGCATCACCACGGAAGGCAATCGCTTGGTCATCCGTGCGGAGGCGATCGGGCGCATGAAGCCGCAAGTGGTGCAACGGCTGGTCGGACAAGACGCGCTGGTGGGGCGCAAGCAAGTCTCGTTCACGCGCAGCGGCACACCAGAGCAGTGGAAACAGCGCTTGGTGGACGTGCTGGGTCGGCTGGTGGAGGCAAAAGCTGCGCTCCCGCCGCCCCCGCCTGCGCGCCCGCGCGCGCCACAGCGCATCGAGCTGGTCGAAGAAGGCGAGAGCACCTTGCCGCCGATGGTGTTGGAGGAGTAACTTTTCAGGGCTATACTGCCCGCAAGCAATGGCTGAGCTAAAGTTGGAGCTACCAGACACACTCTATGAGCGCCTCCAGGAGATCGCTGCTCGAGAGGGGCGATCGCCAGCTGAGTTTGCGAGCGAATACCTTGCTCGCCTCGTGGGTGAGCCGGAGATCTCAGCACTCCCTGAAGAACACGAGGCAGCGATCTTGCCCTTGGAGGTGCTTTTTGGTTCCATCGAAAGCGGTGTGCCTGATCTCTCAGAGAGGCACGATGAATACCTTGGGCTGCGGTTTCTAACTGAGGGAAGAGAGCACGACTAGGGGTGGGTTCTAGCAGATGCTTTTCGTGGACACCTCGGGTTGGGCTTGCCTTGCCGACAGGAGTCAGCGTTACCATCAGCAAGCCCGAGACCTGTTTAACGCTTACAAGCAGCGCGGAAGATTCGTCACGACCAACTATGTGCTGGCAGAGCTAGCGGCACTGCTCACGGTGCCATTGAGAGTGCCGCGCTCTCAGGTCATCAGCTTCATCGAGAGCCTACGCGCCTCTCCGCCTACCCTTATCGAAATTGTCCACATCACGCCCGATCTAGATGAACAGGCTTGGCAGCTCTTCAAGAGCCGCCCCGACAAGACGTGGTCGCTCACCGATTGCGCCAGCTTCGTGGTGATGCAGCAGCGCGGCATTAAAGAGGCGCTCACTGAAGATCGGCATTTTGAGCAAGCTGGCTTTGTGCGCTTGCTGCGTTAACATCAGCGCATGGTGCTGCTCTTGCTCACGACGAGCGTCTATGCTGCAACCGCGATGCTCGGCACCAGCATCCGATTGGGGTGGGTGCGCACGCATCGCTGGCGGTGGGCGCACCACGCGCTGTTTGCGCTCATCTGGCTGACGTTAGGGATAGCGCTGTTGTGGGCATTTCAAGCGCAGGTCACCTGGCGCTGGAGTTTGCTCGGCACGGCGCCGTTTCTCGTCGCCTTGCCGCGCTTCCGCGCAGGTTCGTCGGCGCATTGCTGGACGGCGACGCTGGGCTTCGTGCCCTTGGGCATCACGTGGGTTTGGGCGTTGGTGAGCGTGCTGGCACCGTAGAATTGCTGCGTCATGCCGCTTGACCTCTCACACATCCGCATCCTCGATCATCACGCGCACAACCTGCTTACGCCCGACGCGATGCGCAAATTCACCCTCACCGCGGCGTTCACAGAGGGCTACGCCGAGGAGATCGTTTCGCAGCACGTCACGCAGACGTTGTTCTTCAAGCGCAGCTTGCGCCAGCTTGCTGAGGTGCTTAACTGCGAACCCACGCTTGAGGGGTTGCTCGATGCACGCGAACAGCTTGGGTACGAGGGGCTGGCGTGGACGTTGTTCGAGGCTGGGCGCTTTGCGGCGCTGCTGCTCGACGACGGCTTCATGCCCGACCGCATCATGACCACCGCCTGGCACAACCGCTTCGCGCCAACGTATCGCTTCATCCGCATCGAATATCTTGCGGAGCAACTGATCAAGCAACACCCGACTTGGCAAGCATTTGTCGAGGCGTTTCGTGCTGCCCTCGCCATGCGCGATGAGACCGTCGTTGGCTTCAAGAGCATCGTCGCCTATCGCACGGGGCTGGACGTTCGCCCGCCTAACGACGAAGAGGCACAAGCGGCGTTTGCTGCGCTGCGCGCGCGCGCCGAGCGCGATCTGCCCGTGCGCGTGGCGCTCAAGCCGCTCAACGATTGGCTGGTGTGGACGGCGCTTGAGGTCGCCGCGCACGACCGCGTGCCCATCCAGTTCCACACCGGCTTCGGCGATCCCGATCTCGATCTGCGCCTAGCAAACCCGCTGCATCTACGCCCTCTTTTTGAGCGTGCTGAGCTGCGCAGCGTGCCGATTGTGCTGCTGCACGCAGGTTATCCCTACACGCGCGAGGCGGGTTATCTCGCTGCCGTTTACCCCAACGCTTACCTCGACCTCGGCTTGGCGATTCCTTATCTGAGCCGCGGGGGGATGCGCTTTGCAGCACGTGCAGCGTTGGAACTTGCGCCGATCAGCAAGATCATGTTCTCCACCGACGCGCATCTCATCCCCGAGACGTTTTACCTCGGCGCGCGCTGCGGGCGCGAGACGCTCGCTGAAGTGCTCGAAGAGGCTGTGCGCAATGGTGACCTCACCACGAGCGAAGCAGAACGTGCCGCGCAAGACATCTTGCACGACAACGCTGCACGGCTGTACTTCGGGCGCGTGGATTGGCAATCGCGTTCGTCGTGAGTTTGGCGCGTGGCGCGCATCACGCTAGATTACACCGCAGCGATCCACCAATCCGCCGGCATTGGTCGGCTCACGCGCGAGTTGGTGCGCGCGCTGCTTCAGTTGGAGAGCACGCACCGCTTCACGTTGTTCGTCATGGGCCGCCCAGGTCCTGAGGTGCCGCTTTCGAATTTGCTCCGCACGCGCCATCTGCCGCTGCGCGTGACGCGCCTCAACGACCGTTGGCTGTATCGGCTGTGGTTCCGCCTGCGCTTGCCGCTTGCCGTCCAGTGGCTGAGCGGCAGCTGCGATCTCTATCACGCCACGGATTTTGTGCTGCCGCCGCTGTGGCGCGGCACCAAGTCGGTGCTCACGGTGCACGACCTTTCCTTCGAGCGCGACCCCGACTCCGCGCCGCCGCGTCTGCTGCCGTTCCTCAAGCGCGTTGTGCCCGACTCAGTGCGTCGCGCGACCCACATCATTGCCGATTCACATGCCACGGCGCGCGACCTTGTGGACCTGTACGGCGTGCCGCCCGAAAAGATCACCGTGATTCACAGCGGCGTGGACGCGCGCTTCTCGCCGCCGCGCAACACGTTGCTCGAACAGCGACGCACGGCGTACGTGATGCAACGCTATCGCCTGCGCCAGCCTTTCGTGCTCACAGTCGGCACGTTGCAGCGCCGCAAGAATCACGCGCGTTTGGTCGAGGCGTTCGCGCACGTTGCCGCGCGCGACCCCAACGTGTCATTGGTGATCGCAGGTGGCAAGGGCTGGCTTTACGACGACGTGCACCAAGCCATTGCGCGGCTGGGGTTGCAGGCGCGTGTGCATTTCACCGGCTTCGTCGAGGACGCCGACTTGCCCTACGTGTATCGCCTTGCTGCGGTGTTTGCGTTCCCTTCGCTCTACGAAGGGTTTGGCTTGCCGCCGCTTGAAGCAATGGCGTGTGGTGTGCCAGTCGTGACTTCGAACACGTCGTCGTTGCCCGAGGTTGTCGGCGATGCGGGGCTGATGGTCGATCCGAAAGACGTGCGCGCATTGGCAGCAGCGCTGGAGCAGGCGCTGTTCGACGAAGCATGGCGGCGGCAGAGCATCGAGCGCGGGTTGATGCGGGCGCAGCAGTTCTCATGGGAACGCGCTGCGCAGCAGTTGCTCGCCACCTACGAGCGCATCTTGCAACGTTGATAATTACCTCATGCCCGAGGTCACCCTAGCCGACATTCACGCTGCCCAGCAGACCTTGCGCGATCAGATCATCCAAACGCCCGTGTTGCCGGAGCTGCGCCTCTCGCGCGAGTTGGGCGCGCGCGTCTATCTCAAAGCGGAGTCGTTGCAGCGCGCCGGCTCGTTCAAAATTCGCGGCGCCTACAACAAGATCGCCCACCTGAGCGAAGAGGAGCGCAAGCGCGGCGTGATCACCGCCAGCGCTGGTAATCACGCGCAGGGTGTGGCGCTTGCCGCGCGCATCTTCGGCATTCCAGCGGTGATCGTGATGCCGGAGTTCGCGCCGATCACGAAGGTTGTGGCAACGCGCAACTTCGGCGCTGAGGTGGTGCTGCACGGCGCGACGTTCGACGATGCGTTTGCGCACGCGCGCGCGCTCCAAGCCGAGCGCGGCATGACGTTTGTGCACGCCTTCGACGATCCATTAGTGATCGCAGGACAAGGCACCATCGGCATGGAGATCATCGCTGCGTTGCCCGATCTCGGTACGTTGATTGTGCCCATAGGTGGCGGTGGGTTGATCAGCGGGATTGCCATTGCCGTGAAGGCGCTCAAGCCTGATGTGCGCATCATCGGCGTGCAAGCCGCGGCATGTGCACCTGTGCGCGCGTCGCTCGCAGCAGGCGAGATCGTGACCGCGCCCTCTGCGATCACCATTGCGGATGGCATCGCCGTCAAGCGCCCCGGCGAACTGACCATGCGCTACATCCGTGCGTTGGTGGATGATGTGGTAGAGGTGACCGACGACGAGATCGCCTTTGGCATTGCGCACTGTGCGCAATATGCGCGGCTGGTGGTGGAGGGCGCGGGTGCAGCAGGTGTCGCTGCCCTGCTTGCGCGGAAGGTGGTCGTGCAGCCAGACGAGATCGTGTGTGCTGTGGTGTGTGGCGGGAACATTGACGGCAACTTGCTCGCGCGCGTGATCGAGCAGGTGATGGTGCAGCAAGGGCGCATCATCGTGCTGCGCCTCACGGTGCTCGACCGACCCGGGCAACTCGCGGCGGTGATCAACCACGTCGCCGCGTGCGGCGCGAACATCATTGACGTGATCCACCGCCGCGCAGTCTGGCTTGCGCCGCTCACGCGCACTGGGCTGGAGCTAGTGCTTGAGGTGCGCGACGAAGCCCATGGGCAAGAAGTGATCCATCGCTTGACGAACGCTGGTTACCACGTGGAGCGTGTGCGCCTTGGCGAATGGCCCGACTAAGCGCGAACTCAGATGAGCAAGCATACTGAAAGTGATGCAGTGGGAAGTGTTGCGACCGCGCGATGTGTTTGAGGCTGTGACGCTGCTCAAGCGCCCCTCCCCGCGCGCCGTAGTGATGGGCGGCGGCACATGGCTGATGCAACAGCCCAATTTGGCTATTGATGCCGTTGTGGATGTGAGCGCCCTCGGATTGGACAAGTCGCTCGTCGAAGGCAACCTCTTGCGCCTCGGCGCTGCAATGACACACGCCGCGTTGATTGAGCACAGCCTGGTGGGTGCGCATGCCGACGGCGCCTTGCACATCATCGGCAAGGGCGCGCGTTATACGCCCGATGCGTGGCGCGCGCGTGCAACGCTTGCAGGCGCGATCGTCACCGCGCAAAGCGCTTCGCCGCTCATCGTTGCCTTGCTCGCTTGTGATGCGGAAGTAGTTGTCGCTGGTGCTCGCGATCGCACAAAGGAGATCCAAAGCCCACGCGATTTTTGGAAGGTGATCCCGTTGGCGGGGTTTTTGAGCTACGGACATCGCGTCCTCGAGGAAGGAACGCTGATCACTGAGGTGCGTTTGCCAATCCCGTCGCCAGATACGCGCAGCGCCTACGTGGAGAGCGAACACGATCCCGCGCTCAACCTCGCCGCGATGTTCGCCATCAAGGACGGCATCGTGGGCAATGTCCGTGTCGCGGTCGGCGGCATCGCGCCAAAGCCGCAGCGCCTGAGCCGCTTAGAGTTCGGCTTGGAGCGCAAGAAGTTGAGCGATTGGCTCGACAGCGAGCTGGAGGCGCAACTGGCGCTGCTCCAACTCGCGCCAGCGCGCGAGGCCCATGTGCGCGCGTTGGTGCACAACACGCTGCTGCAATTGGCACAATGAGCGCGCGTCTGCGTTGGCGATACCGTGTGCGCGGCGTGGTGCAGGGGGTGGGCTTCCGCCCGTTCGTGTTTAACCTTGCGCGCGAGCTTGGCTTAGGCGGGCACGTGGGCAATGACAGCGCTGGCGTATTCATTGAAGTCGAGGGCACGCCTGAGGCATTGCAGCGCTTTGAAGATGCCTTGCATCATCACCCGCCGCCGCTGGCGCGCATTGAGGCAATAACGCGCGAAACGCTCACACCGCTCGATGAGCACGCCTTTCGCATCCTCGAGAGCCGCATCGCGCCAAACGAGCTGACGCTTGTCTCGCCCGATCTCGCCATTTGCGACGATTGTTTGCGCGAGCTGTTCGATCCCCGTGACCGCCGCTACCGCTACCCGTTCATCAACTGCACGCAATGCGGTCCGCGTTTCACCATCATCACCGCGCTGCCCTACGACCGCCCCAACACCACCATGGCAGGCTTTGCGATGTGCGCGCGCTGCGCTGCGGAGTATCACGACCCAGCAGATCGCCGTTTTCACGCGCAGCCCATCGCGTGCGCCGATTGCGGGCCCAGGCTTTGGCTCGAGCACGAGGGCGGACGCCTGGAAGGCGAGGACGCGCTAAGCCAGGCGCAACGCTTGTTGCTCGAGGGCGCGATCCTCGCCGTGAAAGGCATTGGCGGGTTTCATCTCGCGTGCGACGCGCGCAACGAGGCTGCGGTGCAGCGCCTGCGCGTCCGCAAGGCGCGCGCCGAAAAACCTTTCGCGCTCATGGCGCGCGATCTCGACGTGGTGCGCACCTTCGCACACTTGACGGATGACGAGGTAGATGTGCTGCGCAGCCGCGAGCGCCCCATCGTGCTGCTGCGTCGGCGTGAGGGCGCGCGCGATGTGCTCGCAGAAAGCGTTGCGCCACGCAACGCGTGGATTGGCGTGATGCTGCCCTATAGCCCGTTGCATTACCTGCTGCTGGATGGTCCGCTGCGCGACGTGCCGTTAGTAATGACGAGCGGCAACCTGAGCGAGGCGCCTATCGCCAAAGACAACGACGAGGCACGCCAACGTCTTGCGGGCATCGCTGATGCGTGGTTGATGCACAACCGTCCTATTCACGTGCGCTGCGATGACTCCGTGGTGCGTCGCGCACGCGCGGGCGCAATCCTCATTCGACGATCACGCGGCTATGCGCCGTTGCCGATAGCCTTGCCGCGCCCTTTGCCTTCAGTGCTGGCGGTTGGAGGAGATCTCAAAAACACCTTTTGTCTCACGCGCGAAACCAATGCTTTCCTGAGCCAGCATATTGGCGACCTTGAAGACTTGGACACGCTCGGTGTTTTCGAGTCAACCGTAGCGCACTTCATGCGGTTGTTCAACGTGCAACCTGCAGCGGTTGTGTGCGACCTGCACCCAGGTTATCACGCCACGCGTTGGGCGCGCCAGTGGGCAGCAGCGCGCCAGTTGCCGCTGTTTGCTGTGCAGCATCACCACGCGCACGTGCTTGCGTGCTTGGCAGAACACAAGCGCGATCTCGAAGCACCGGTGATAGGCTTTAGCTTCGACGGCACAGGATATGGCACGGACGGCGCAATTTGGGGCGGCGAGGTGCTGATTGCCAACGCACGCGCGTTTGAGCGTGCCGCACATCTGCGTTACGTGCCGTTGCCCGGTGGCGATGCTGCTGTTCGCCGACCCTATCGCGTTGCGCTCGCGCACCTATGGGCGGCGCAGATCCCCTGGGAGGAGGACTTGCCCGCTGTGCGCGCGTGCCAGCCTGAAGAGCGGCGCATATTGGCGCAGCAACTCGCGCGCGAGGTGAATTGCGTCCCGACGAGCAGCATGGGGCGCTTGTTCGACGCAGTTGCTTCGCTGCTTGACCTTTGCCACCGCACCACGTATGAGGGACAAGCCGCCTTGCAGCTTGAGAGTGTTGCGTCTTGTTGTCTCGCGGAAGCACAGCCGTATCCGTTCAACGTCAAAGAGGGCAAACCGCTGCAAGTGGACGTCGCGCCCCTGTTGCGCGCGGTGATCGCCGATTGGCGCGCAGGTGTCGCATCTGCGCACGTCGCAGCGCGCTTTCATGCCACGGTGGTAGCGCTGATGCGCGCGCTGGCGAGGCGCTTGCGAGAAGCGCGCAGGCTGAACACGGTGGTGCTGAGCGGCGGCGTCTTTCAGAACGCGATCTTGCTCGATGCTGCTGTGGCGCGGCTGCGCGCCGATGGTTTCGAGGTGCTTGTCCACCAGCACGTGCCGCCGAATGATGCTGGCTTAGCGCTTGGTCAAGCAGTGTTTGCCGCCTACCAGCTTGCGGGCGGCGCTGCAGAGGCACCGCTTTGACAAAATAGGGTTACGGTGGTATAAACACGACACGCCTTCGAGGCAGTGATTCGCTCGCACCAAGCGAGCGGATACGGAAAGGTGGCCGAGTGGTCTAAGGCGGCGGTCTTGAAAACCGCTGTAGGGCTCCGCCCTACCGTGAGTTCGAATCTCACCCTTTCCGCTTCGAAGCGACAACTTCATACCCCTGCTGGGGAGGTGCCGGAGTGGACGAACGGAGCCGCCTGCTAAGCGGTTGTCTGGGTAAAACCGGACCCAGGGTTCGAATCCCTGTCTCCCCGCTCGAGAGCCGCCTGTGCGAACGGGCGGCTCTCGGTGCATTAGAAGGCAGGTGCTCTTAGCTTTCGCGTAGAAAGCGTGAAAATCTGCCACGCGCTGTGTGGTTTTGACAAGAGGCAAGCGCCATGGTGTCCATCAAAGGTTCGCGCAACGGAGTGTTGATCGCCCTCGAGGGCGCTCCAGATCAGCCTTTCAGCGCAAGCCTGCGCGAGTTAGAGGCGAAGCTCAAAGTGAACCCCGCTTTTTTCCATGGCAGCGAGGTGGTGGTTGACGTGAAGGGCGCTGCCTTGGACGAAGAAGACCTCAACCGCATCGCGGCGACCCTTGCACACTACGGTATCCGATTGGAGAGCCTCGCTGCCCAACACGAGGACACGATGCGCGCCGCACGTGCGCTGGGTATCCCACTTTACGACCCAACGGCGAACAAGCTCAGCCCAACGCGCCGGCGCGCTCGGAGCACGGCGCTTGACGCAGTGGACCTCGTCAGCGCGCTTGCTGAGATCGAGAGCGCGGCGATCTCCGAGCAGGAGGGCCTGAGCGAAGGCATCTTGATCAATCGCCGCGTTCGCTCTGGGCAAGTCATCAAGCATCCCGGGCATATCGTGGTTATTGGCGATGTGAACCCAGGTGCTTCGCTGGTTGCAGGAGGGGACATCGTCGTCTGGGGTCGGTTGCAAGGCAACGTACACGCGGGTGCGCTTGGTGATGATCAAGCGGTGGTGTGCGCCCTTGAATTTGTGCCGGCTGTGGTACGCATCGCTGAGCTGACGCTATGGGAGCCACAACGCTTCACGCCCACAGGTCGTGAAACGCGCCTGAAGTGGCTAGGCGCTTTGCTTGGCTCGTTTGAGGCTGCAGCAGGAAAGCCAAACATCCCTGCCATGGCGCGCATCGTTGATCAAGAAATCGTGGTATCGCCCTGGGTTGTCGGTCGCTGAGAGAGGCGCTGTTTTTTCTGTGCGCCCTCTTGCTGTTTTCTGGTAAAACTACAGGTATGTCAGCAACGGTTATCACCATCACCTCTGGCAAGGGTGGCGTTGGGAAGACCACAACCACAGCCAACCTGGGGATTGCGCTTGCCATGCAGGGAAAGCGCGTGGTTGTGTTCGATGGCGATGTGGGCTTGCGCAACCTCGATATCGTGATGGGGCTGGAAAACCGCATCGTGTACGACGTGATTGATTACGTCGAGGGGCGTTGTCGCTTGCGCCAAGCACTGGTGCGCGACAAGCGCGTGACCGCAGGCGAACTTTATCTGCTCCCCACTGCACAAACGCGCGACAAATCCGCCATCAACCCACGCCAGATGGTGATGGTGTGCGACGAGCTGCGCAAAGATTTCGACTATATCCTCATTGACTCGCCCGCAGGCATCGAGCAAGGATTCCAAAACGCGCTTGCGCCTGCGGATCGCGTGCTCGTTGTGCTCAACCCAGAAGTCTCTTCGGTGCGCGACGCAGATCGCGTGATCGGCTTGATCGAGGCGCGTGGCAAAGGCCCAGCGCAGCTCATCGTGAACCGCTTAGCGCCACAGCGCGTGCGCAAGCAGGAGATGCTCTCCGTGCAGGACATCGTGAGTGTGCTCTCGACGGAAGTCATCGGGATCGTGCCCGAGGACGAGGCGATCCTCTCCGCATCGAATCGCGGTATCCCCGTTGTGCTTAATGGGAAGACACCCGCCGCTCAAGCTTTTCACGACATTGCGCTCCGCCTACTCGGTCATCAGGTGCCGTTGGTCGAGCCTCAGAGTGTGTCCTGGTGGCAGCGGCTGCTGGGGCTGAGTTGAAACCCTGCGCAAGGAGGTCAGGCAGTGCATGGGCTTGTTCGAGCGGTTCTTCAACAACAAACACAATTCATCCAGTCCAATGGCTGAGGCGGGCAGTGCTGTAACAGCGCGCCAGCGTTTGCAGTTCGTTCTGGTGCACGATCGCGCCGAGATCTCGCCTGCGACGTTGGCGCTGATCAAAGACGACATCATCGCGGTGCTCTCGCGGCGCATTCGCATTGACCGCGAACACGTCACGATGCAACTCACCCAAACGGAGCGCGAGACACGCCTGGTTGTGGATATTCCGCTGCTCGGGGATGCTGATTTAAACCTACCTGGGCGCGCCGTCGGCTCACCACGGCGTCCGCTAACCTCACAATCAAGCTAGCCCCAACCCATGACAGAGCGCATCTGGCGCCGCTATGACTGGTGGCTGCTGGGGTTTGTCGTGCTGCTCATCATAGGCGGCATCGCTATGATCGCCAGCGCCACGCGCGGCGACCCTGTGGTTGAAAACGTTTGGATCGATCAATCCATCACCGCGCTCGCTGGGTTGGTGATCATGGTGTTGGTGAGCGCGTTCGATTACACGCTGCTCAAAGGGCTGAGCGTGCTGATCTACCCCGTCGTCCTGGTGATGCTCGTGCTGGTGCTGTTCATCGGCAAGGAGCAGAACTTCGCGCGGCGTTGGTTTGACCTCGGTCTTTTCGACTTGCAGCCTGGAGAGCTTGCTAAGCTCGGCTTGACCGTCACCCTTGCGAGCTTTATCGCGCGTGCCCACGGACGGCAGCCCTATCTCATCACCATTTTGCAGACGTTTCTCCTCGTCTTGCCCCATGTCTTCCTCATCCTCCTCCAGCCCAACCTCAGCACGGCGCTGACGTTGGTGTTCATTTGGCTCGTGATCGTGTTTGCGGGTGGGATCGAGCGGCAGCATGTGTTGATCTTGTTGATCATGACTGCGCTGATTGCAGCGGTGGTGGTGCAGCTCCCCTTCTTCCAGGGCTATCAGTTGAACCGTCTGCGGCTGCTGCTGGGTTTGGTGGACGAGCCTGGGGTGGCTTATCAAAGCGAACAAGCGCTGATCGCGCTGGGCAACGGCGGGCTTTGGGGGCAAGGCTACGCGCGCGGCGCGCAGACGCAACTGCGCTTCTATCCAGCGCGCCACACTGACTTCATCTTCTCGGCCATTGGCGAGGAGCTTGGCTTTGTTGGGGCGACCTTGTTTATCGTGTTGCTAATGTTGGTGATCTTGCGCACGTTGCGCGCTGCATGGTTGGCGCGTGATTTGTTTGGGCGCTTGATGTGCGTGGGCATCGCGGCGACGCTTTACCTGCAAACCTACATCAACCTCGGAATGCAGGTGGGTTTGTTGCCCGTGACGGGCGTCGTGCTTCCCTTTGTGAGCTACGGGCGCAGCAACTTGATCACTGTGATGGTGGCGATCGGGTTGGTGCAGAGCGTCGCCATGCGCTACAAGAAGTTGGAGTTTTAGCGCGCTTACTGCACGCGCAACAGCACAGGCGCTTTCGACCACAGGGCTTCAAGGTTGTAATAAGCGCGTGAGCTGGGCGAAAAGATGTGCACGATCACCTCGCCGTAGTCCATCAGCACCCATCCCCCGCTGCCGATTCCCTCAATGCGGCGCGGTGCGCCGAATTGGGGACCCACTTTCTCCTCGATTGCCTCCGCAATGCCGCGCAGTTGGCGTTCGCTAGCACCGCTGCAAATGACGAAATAGTCAGCGAACGAGGCGAGCTTGCGTAAGTCGAGCAGCACGATGTTCTCCGCTTTTTTGTCGGCGGCGGCTGCAACGATGGCGCGTGCAAGGGCTAAGCCTTTCTCTGGGGCGCTTCGCGGCATGCTCTTCGTATGTCCTTGAGCATTATACTTACGCGCCATGCACACCACAGAGCTAGGTGGCGCGCTGATGGTGCTACTGGGGGGGTGGTTGTTGGTTGCAGCAGCGCTCGATCCAAAGCAACAACCGCGCTTTGCAGCGTTGGCGCTGTTTGGGGGCGCACTTAGCGGTGTCGTGTTGCCTGTGGTGGGGTTCTTCGCGGAGCGCGCTCAGGCGTCCGCGTGGGTTGGGGCAGCGATGCAATTTGTGGGGCGCACCTCTGTGTTGCTGGAGCTGGATCGCCTCGACGTGAGCGCTGCGCTCCTCTTAACCGCTGTCGGTGCCACTTGGCTGGTGAGCGCAGCATTGGTGCCATCGCTTGGCGTGGGCAGCGGCGCGTTGATCGCCTTGCTCAACGGGGGCGTGGTGGTGCCGTTGGTGTGGAGCGGATTTCGCGCCGAGGGTGTTCGCGCGGCGTTGTCAGCGCTGGGCGCAAGCGGGTGGTGGGAGGCAGTTTCGCCGTTGGGGTGGAGCGGGTTGATCGCTGGAGCGAGCTTGTTAGGTTGGCTCGTGCGCATCCCTCGAGAGGAGACGCCGCAACAGCCGCCGCGCCTGCCGGCTGCGCATGTGCCCTGGCAGGGCGTCGCCGGTGTGCTCACGTTGCTGATCGGCCTTGTGCTCCAGGAGCGCGAAGCGTCGGCCACGCCGCGAGTTGTCGGGGGCGTGCTCGGCATCATGACGGCTGTGCTCGTGGCAGGCGGGTATACCGCCTTCGTCACGCGCGACCCCGATACGCTGAGCATGGCGCGCGCGGCGCTGGGGAGCGCCTTTTTTGCGCTTGCTACGCCCTCAAGCACGCTGCTTGCGGTCTACGTGGCGATGGGCATCGTGAACGGTTTGCTCGCTACAGTGGGTTACTACGTTGTCAACGAGCGCTTACGCCTGGGCGAGCGCCACGGCCTGCTTGTGTCGGTGTGGACATCAAGCCTCTTGGGCGCGCTGCTCAACACACTCGAGGCGGTGAGCTCCTCAACAGCCGATTTTGCAAGCGCTAGTCTTGTTCAAGCAGCAGGCTTTGTTTGGGGGTTGCTGCCCGCGTTTGGGATTCATGCGGTTTCAGCAAGCCTTGTGCATCGCGCTCAGCCTCGCCATGCCACGTCAACGCCCTCGCTAGAGGTCGAAGTGCCTACAGGCACGGCAGCGCAGGAAGAGCGGAACGCCGCGGTCGAAGCCCAGACAATGGCGGCTGGGGACGCGCCTGAGCGGGAAGCGGCGATGACGCCACCAGCATACGCGGCTGGCGTTCCACTGCAAGAGGAAGCAGAGCAAACGGCTCAACCCGAAGCCGCAGCAATCCCTTCCGCGCAACTAGCTGCTGCTGCCCCAGTAAACAGCGCCACCCCTGCCTCAGCAGAAACGCTCATTGCCTCAGAAGAGACAGGGCGATGGTGGCAGTTCTGGCGCCGGCGGCGTTCGCAGAAGCCCAGCACGCCTCGACGTGTAGCGCGCAAGGTCGCTTACCCGCGACGGGTTGCAGGGCGGCCGCTGGCTGTGCATCCTCTCGCCGAGGAAGAGCACACGCCCTTGAGCGACGCCACAACAGAAGAGCGCCCGACGCAATGAGCACGGCTCACATGCCGATGCGCTCGCCGCCGTCCACGACGATGACGGCGCCGTTGATGCGCTCGATCTCGGGATCACACAGCGCGCGAATGGTCACCGCCACGTCGCGGGGCGTGGTGAGGCGACCGGTGGGGTTGCGGCGCAGGGCGATCTGGACGATTTCCTCGTGACCCGGGATTTTGCGCAACGCTGGCGTGTCGGTGACGCCCGCCATGATGCAGTTCACCATCACGCCGTGCCGCCCCAGCTCAAGCGCGAGTTGGCGCGTGTGGCTTTCGAGCGCGCTCTTGGCTGCACTGACGGCGCCATAGGTCTTGAAAGCTTCTTCGCTGCCGGCGCTGGTCATGCTGAACACGCGGCTGCCCCGACCGAGCAAGCCAGCATGCCATAGGTCTTGCACCCAATACACCAAGCTGTTCGCCATCACGTCCAGCGTCATCTCGAGCTGAGATTGCGTGAGCTGCTGGCGCGGGTCCTCAGCGATGAACGGCTGGAGCGAACCGAAGGCGACAGAGTGCATGACAAGATGCAAGGTTTGATCGCCGAGCCATGTTTTGATCTGCGCGATGGCTTCTTTGCGCTTCTCAGCGTTGGCGATGTTCATGTTCAGGTAATGCACCTGCACGCCGTGCGAGGCGATCTCAGCGACCAACTGTTGCACATGCTCCAACGCGGCGCCGCGGTCGAGGTGCAAGCCGATGATGTTCACGCCGTATTTTGCTAGCTCCAGCGCCGTTGCTGCGCCGAACCCCGACGATGCGCCCAAGATGAGCGCCCACTTGCCTCTCAGTTGTGCTTCGGACATGGCTTCAGACCTCAACGATCGAGCAGGCTTTGCTCGAGCCAACGCGCGAGGTCGTCGTGGCAGTGCCCACAGCCAACCTCTGGCGCCTGGACCTCGAGCAGGTGTTTCGCGCATACAGCATACACGTGCACTTGTTCGCGCAACCCAAACCACGTGCGCTCAACACGCCCCTCGAGCACGAGATGCTCACAAGCGTTTTGGCGCAGGATCGCGGGCACAGGGCAGGTGTGGCACAGGCGCGCGTGCCAACGTCCACCTTCTGGGTTGCGGGCGATCAGGCGGCACTCCTCTTTCTGCTTGCCGCGGTGATAGTCCGCATAATAAAACGGGCACTCCACGCCCGCCGGTGTCTTCATGGGCAGGATTGTATGCGGGCGGCGCCCAGCCCTCAGGGCACAGCGGACGCCAGGCGCACCTGCACATCTCCAGATGCAGCTTTGCGCCAACGCACGTCATCGAAGGCAGCGACCTTGCCTGGTAGCAGGGCAAGCAGCGCTGCGTGTCCAGGCGGTGGCGGCGCGCCGAGTGTCGCGCTCAAGATGGGCTGATCGGCGAGGTAGGCAGTTATCACGGCGTTGTGCGCGCGCAAGCCGAGTTTCACAAAGCGATCGCCTGCCTGGTCTGAGGGAAGCGCTGTTTCCGCGAGCACGCGTTGCGTCTCTGCCTCAACAGCGACGAGCTGCAATGTGCGTGTGGGCATGACCTGCGCTGCCAACATGGAGAGCAGGTTGCCTTGTGCGTCGGTGCGAACGTGGACGCCAATGCCCCACGCTTCGCCTCGACCTTTTGCCTCAAAGTGGTAGTCGCTGCCGAACAACGCCGTGCGCAACATGCCGTTCCCGATCACAAACGTCTCTGCGCCTTCCGTGCGAATAGCCCACTCGCCGTAGGGCACCCACACGCCGCGATCGAGCACGCGCTCGCGCAGCCGACCAGCGCGCAGGTCTGCCGCGCGGTGTTGCAGCACCCACGTTGTGCCGATGACCTTGCAGATGTAGCCGTGCATCACGTCGCCGAAGATGTGTTGGAAAAGGCATGCTTGGTTGTCGCTCAACTGAGGCGCATCGGGCAGCAACGTGAACGGGCCGAGTGGCGAGGCGCCGATGTAGATGCGCGTCTTCCACGCGTTCTCGTTGACTTCAGTGCTGAGGAAGTACTCATCGTTGAGGACCATCATGTTCGGCGCGGCAAGCTCGTAGGGCGCTTCGAGCAACACGCGCTCGCTGGAGGGATCGGCGAGGTCTTCGATGCGTGCTGCGCTGCGCACGCGAATTTGCCAAAAGCCAGCCTCGTTGCCGCCGCGGAACCAGTAGAGGTAAAAACGCCCGTCGCGCGGATCGCGGAAGAGGTTTGGGTTTTGATTGCGAATACCAGGCTCAGGCTGGACGAGCACGCGATATGCTGGGTCGAAGTGCACGCCATCGCGGCTAGTGCGCAGTACCACGTGACTGGTGCCGCAGTGATCGCGATCGTAGGCCATGTACACTGTGCCCTCCACGAGCAACACCGAGGGCCAACGTTCGCCGTCGCCGATCAACAGCGGCTCGGGGTGTTTTTCCCAGTGCACAAGGTCGTTGCTGCGCGCCAAGCCGATCCCGCCGCAGTTCGCAAGACCGTAGTAGCCCCAAAAGCGATACCCCTCGCGCTCGAGCGCGATGACGCTGAGCGTGTGCGGCGCTTCGGTCTCCCACGGCAATGAGCGCTCCATGATGGTGGTTGGCTCGCTGAAGCGAAAGTAGCCTAAGCCGGGTTTGCCGAAGTCATCGAACATCTCGAACACGCGCCGCCCTTCAGAGAGGTCCTCGCGGGCGGTTGGGTCGAAGCGCAGGGTGAGCGTGAGCGGTGTGTTTGGGCGCAGCTCGGGCAGCTTAACCCAAAGTGCGGCGGGTTGGTGCGCGGCGTCGCGCTCGATCCAGTGAGGAAGCCAGCGTCCATCCTCGCGCGCGTGCACGCGTAATTGAGACAAGCGCTGGCAATCCCAGCGCGCGCAATCGAGCGGGATCGAAACTTGGTGAAAGGCGAGCGACGACATGCCCTCGTACGCAACAATGGCAGCGAACGGCGTTGAGCGCGGCGCACTTGTCACAAGCGCAGCAAGCATCAGCAGCGCGATGAGCACAGGGCGTAACGTCCTTGGTCGGGTCATTGCGCGAATGGCGCCAATGATGCCTCACTTTTGCCGTGGTGTGTTTGCGCTGCGCTGATAGACTTGTGAGGGCAATGTTGATTGACAACGCAACGCTGGTGACTTTGGATGCAGAAGGGCGCGTGATCGAGAACGGCGCATTGCTCATCCGTGAGGGGCGCATTGCCGATCTCGGCGAGCGCACTACCTTGCGCGCGCGTTATCCCGACGAGCGCGAGGTGTTCGACGCAGGCGGCAAAGTCTTGTTGCCCGGTGCCATCTGCGCCCACACGCACTTCTACGGCGCGTTCGCGCGCGGGTTGGCGATCCCCGGGGAGCCTCCGCGCAACTTTATCGAGGTGTTGCAAAAGCTGTGGTGGCGGCTCGATCGCGCGCTCGACCTTGAGGGCGTGAAATACTCCGCGCTGGTGTGTCTGGTGGACGCGATCAAGAACGGCACAACCACGCTGATCGATCACCACGCCAGCCCTGATGCGATCGAGGGCGCGCTCGACGCCATTGCTGAAGCCGTGGAGCAAGCCGGCGTGCGCGCCGCGCTGTGCTACGAGGTTACCGACCGCAACGGCTTGGATGGCGCTCGGCGCGGCATTGCCGAGAACGCGCGCTTTGCGCAACGCTTGCGCGCGCAGCCATCGCCCTTGCTTCGCGCGGCGATGGGCATTCACGCCTCGTTTACCGTGAGCGATGCCACGCTCGAGGCGTGCGTGCAAGTTGCCGAAGCGCACCATCTGCCCATCCACATCCACGTTGCTGAAGATATCGCTGACGAAGACGACAGCTTCAACAAGTACCGCATGTCGGTTGTCGAGCGTCTTGCCACACGCGGCGCGCTGAGCGCGCGCACGCTGTGTGCCCATTGCATCCACCTCAGCGACCGCGAGCTTGATCTGCTCGCGCAGCACAGCGCGAAGGTGGCGCATCAGCCGCGCAGCAACATGAACAACGGCGTTGGCGTGGCGCGGGTGTCGGAGATGCTCGCGCGTGGTATCTGCGTCGGTCTCGGCAACGATGGTTTCTCCAACGATCCCTTCGCAGAGATGAAGGCGGCGGACTTGCTCCAGAAGATCGCCACGCGCGACCCACGCGCTTTGGGCGCGGACAAAGCGGTGCGCATGGCCTACGCCAACAACGCGACCATTGCGCGGCTCTTCTGGGAAGAGGCAAGCGCAGCGCTCACCATCGGCGCACCCGCTGACTTGGTGTTGCTCGACTACGTGCCGTTCACACCGCTCACTGCGGCGAATGCACCTTGGCACATGCTGTTTGGTATGAGCGGCGGGATGGTGACGCACACGATGGTGGGTGGCAGATGGCTCATGGTGGATCGCGTGTTGCTCATGCTCGACGAGCACGAGATCGCCGCGAAGGCGCGCGAAGCCGCCGCGCGTGCGTGGCAAAAGTTCGCCACGCTGTGAGCCAAACGTTGCGCCGATATAATCCAACAACGAGTTCACATTCAACGTCACCCCGAGCACATCATGCACACGCGAAGAGTTGTCGTCACTGGCATTGGCGCGGTTACGCCGCTTGGGCTGGATATGGAAAGCACCTGGGAAGCGCTGATCAACGGGCGCTCAGGTGTTGGTCCGATCACGCGCTTCGATTCGAGCATCTTGCCCGTCCACGTCGCATGCGAGGTGCGCAACTTCGATCCCACGCCCTATGTGGATCCGCGCGAAGTGCGCCGCACCGACTTGTTCGAGCAATACGCGCTCGCTGCGGCTCACCAAGCCGTCAAGCAAGCTGGGCTGGTCATCACGCCAGAGATCGCCGATGAGGTGGGCGTAGTCATTGGCTCTTCGGTGGGCGGGTTTAACACCATGCTTGCCCAGTATGACATTTTGCGCGAGCAAGGACCGCGCAAGATCAACCCCTTCGCTATCCCGATGATCATGAGCAACGGTGCGGCTGGGATGGTGGCGATCGCGTTTGGCGCGCGAGGACCTTCGTATTCGCCTGCCTCGGCGTGCGCAACGAGCAACGACAGCATCGGTCAAGCGAGTGAGTTGATCCGTCGTGGCGTGGCAAAGGTGATGATCTGTGGTGGCGCTGATGCGACGGTGAGCATCCTCGGCATGGCAGGGTTCGACCGCCTTGGCGCGCTCAGCCACAACAACGCTTTGCCCTCCACTTCACCGCGACCCTTCGATAAAAACCGCGATGGCATCGTGATGGGCGAAGGAGCGTGTGTGTTGGTGCTGGAAGAACTTGAGTTTGCTAAAGCACGCGGCGCGCGCATCCTCGCCGAGGTGCTCGGCTACGGTCAAACTACCGACGCTTATCACGTGGTCGCGCCTGCCGAAGGTGGTGCGGGTGCCGTGCGCGCTATGCAACGCGCGCTGGCGCAAGCTGGCTTGCGCCCCGAGCAGGTGGACTACATCAACGCGCACGGCACGGCGACGCCGCTCAACGACATCGCCGAGACGCAGGCGGTGAAGACCGTTTTCGGCGATTACGCCTACAAGATCCCCATGAGCAGCACCAAGAGCATGACGGGGCACATGATGGGCGCAACAGGCGCGCTCGAGGCAGCGGTGTGCATCTACGCGATCCAGCACGGCATCGTCCCGCCCACCATCAACCTCACCGAGCCAGACCCACAATGTGACCTCGACTATGTGCCTGGCGAAGCGCGCGTGCATCGTGTGAACTTCGCGATGAACAACTCGTTTGGCTTTGGAGGGCACAACAGCGTGCTCATCTTTGGGCGCTACGACGAATGACGCTCCCAGCGTTCCGCGATCCCGCACTGCTCGAGCTCGCGCTCACGCACACTTCCTACGCCAACGAACACCCCGAGCTTGCAGGCGCACACAATGAACGCTTGGAGTTTCTTGGCGATGCGGTGCTCGACTTCATCGCCGCTGATTGGCTCTTTCACAAACATCCCGACTTTGACGAAGGGCGGCTCACCACGCTGCGCGCAGCGCTAGTGCGCGTGCAAACGCTGGCAGAACTTGCGCGCGCCATCGGCTTGCCTGAGCACCTTCGCCTCGGCAAAGGTGAAGAAGAAAGCGGCGGGCGTGAGCGCGCCAACATCTTAGGCGATGCCTTCGAGGCGTTGCTTGGCGCGCTTTACCTTGACCAGGGCATCGAAGCCGTGCGCGCTTTCTTAGTGCCGCTGTTGGAGCAAGCCCTCGTGCGCATCATGCAGGCGAACCTCGACCGCGACGCGAAAAGCCGCCTGCAAGAGTGGGCGCAAGGCACGCTCGGCGTGACGCCGCGTTATCGGCTCGTCAGCAGCGAAGGTCCTGACCACGCCAAGACGTTCACAGTGGCGGTGTGGATCGGCGATCGCATGGCGGCGACGGGTCGCGGCAGCAGCAAACAACAGGCAGAGCAAGCTGCCGCCGCCTATGTGCTCGAGCACCTCTCGGAGTTTTTGCAAGAGGGTGAGGTCGCTGCAAACCCCACTTAGCGCGCAGGCACTTGAAACGTCTCTGCAAAGGGCTGACCGTAGCGCACGACACGCACAGCGAGCTTGGGGTGGGTGAGCGCAGCGAGTGGTGGGGCAGCCAACTGAGCCTCGCCGAACGAGGCACGGTCGAACACAACGGCAAGCGCTGCGCGGCCCGCATGCACCACTTGCTGCAAGGCGTTTCCCCATGCTGGGTCGGGCGAGGGCGAAATGGCGATCACAAACGCGCTGCGTGGCAAGCCCGTTAGCGCTTCGGCGATGACGTGTGCAAAGGGCAGTTCGCCCTCAGCGCGAACAACCGCGAGCTGCTCAAGGATATGTTTGAGCTGCCGTGTGCCGGGTTCGGCAGGGATGTAGAGCCGATGTTGCGACCAGGCGATCAAGCCAACAGCGCGATGGTGTTCTAGAAAGTGTTGCGCCAGGCTTGCTGCAAGCGAGATGGTGTATTCCTCAGTGCTGGGGGGCAAGAGCGTGAAGTTGCCCACGGGCTTTGCCGTGCTTGAAGTGAAGTGCACGGCGCGCTCAAGGTCAAGCACGAGCCAGATCGCGCCCACTGGATCTTGCTCAAATGCCTTTGCGATGAGCTTCTGCCGGCGCGCCGTGCTGGGCCAATGGATGCGATTGAGGCTATCGCCTGCGGCGTACTCGCGCACGCCGCTCACGTTGGCGCTTGTGCTCAGCGTTTGTCGTAGGCGTGCGGTCTCCTCAAAGCCGATCTCGGCGGTGGGCAACACCATGCTGAGAGGACACGTGTATGGCAACACAAGCACGCGCCTGGTCTGGTGCAAGCGTCGGCGCACCTCAAACAATCCGAGCGGGTCGCTGGCGCACACTTCCACCGGGCCAAGGGTGAACGCACCGCGTTGGGTGCACAGCGTGCTCACGCGCCAACCGCGCCACTGTCTTCCTGCTAGCAGCGTGATCCAGCGGCTTGCATTGTGCCCAGGCAAAGTGGAGTGATCCACCACCTCGATCCAGAGCCGAGGCAAGAGGCTCAGATTGGTAAGGCGCAACGATTCCTCGAACCAGCCCCCCACTTGAACTTGGCTCGACGCTGCGCGGCGGGAAAAACGCAGCCAGTTTGTGCTTAGCCATGCCCATGCTGGTGCGGCGAGGCTAAGCGCCAGCAAGGCCCCCGCAACGGCCCAAAAGATGCTTCGACCGCTAAGGAGCGCTGCTGCGCAAGCTGCGAGCAAAACCAGCCACAGCAGGCGGTAGTAGGTCATCGCGCGCGCGCGCCGGGAGCCGGAACTTGCGTGAGCACCTCGTCGAGCACGTGGGCGCTGGTCATGCCCTTCACACGTGCTGAGGCGTTCAAGATGAGGCGATGGGCCAGCGTTGGGACCACAAGCGCCTTCACGTCGTCAGGGATCACGTAGTCGCGTCCACGCAAGAGCGCATGGGCGCAGGCTGTGCGGTAAAGCGTGAGCGCGCCGCGCGGGCTTGCGCCGAGATACACGTCGGGTTGATGGCGCGTGGCCTCGACGATTTGGGCGATGTAGCGCTTGATGGACGGGTCCACGTACACCGCTTGCAGTGCGGATTGTGCCTGCACCAGCTCCTCTGGCGTCGTCACTTGCTGGATGCGCTCGAGGGGATGACCACGGTGTTGCGCGTCGAAGATGGCGATTTGCTCCTCGAGCGTGGGGTAGCCGAGCGAGAGGCGCATGAGGAAACGATCTAGCTGCGCCTCGGGCAAGGGGAACGTGCCTTCGTATTCGATGGGGTTTTGCGTGGCGAGCACAAGGAAAGGTTGGCGGAGCGGATAGGTAACCCCGTCCACGGTGACTTGCCGCTCTTCCATCGCCTCGAGCAGCGCGGATTGTGTCTTCGGCGTGGCGCGGTTGATCTCGTCCGCCAGGACGATCTGCGCCATGATGGGTCCAGGGCGGAACTCGAACTCGCCGCGCTTCTGGTTGTAGATCGCCACGCCCGTCACGTCGCTGGGGAGCATATCGGGCGTGAATTGGATGCGGTTGAACGTGCCGCCGATGGAGCGCGCTAACGCCTTGGCAAGCACCGTCTTGCCCACGCCGGGCACGTCCTCGATGAGCAGATGTCCTTGGCAAAGTAAACAGATGGTGGCAAGCTCAATTGCCTCGCGCTTGCCGATGATGACGCGCGCGACGTTCTCGATGATCGCCTGCGCGATGGTGCGGGCGTGTTGCACGGCGTCGTAGGGCGCAACACGCCCGTGGTCAACTTCAGTGAGGATGATGCGTTGAGGCGTTGTCACTGGTTAAGCAGCTTACGCACAGCCTCTAGCGCAGCGTCGTAGTCTGGGTGCTGTGCGATCTCGGGAACGTACTCAGCATACACGATGGTGTCATCCTTGTCCACGACGAACACAGCGCGCTGCTCGATGCGCATCTCCTTCACGTGTGTGCCCACTGCGTCGCCGAACGCCATAGATTCATGGTCGGAGAGCACGATCACGTTTTTGGCGTCGCGCTCGTTCAACCAGCGGCGCTGCGCCCAAGGCAGGTCGGCGCTGACGGTGATCACTTTCACCTTGTTGCCGAGCTTTTCGGCTTCCTCGTCGAAGCGGCGGGTTTGCGCGTCGCAAATACCGGTATCCAGCGAGGGCACCACGCTGATCAGGCGGATGTGTCCGCTATAGTCGGCGAGGTTCACCTTCGTCCACTCAGTCGTGGTGAGCGTGACAGCAGGGAACTTGTCACCGGGCTTCAGGCGCGGACCGATCACCGTCAACGGGTTGCCCTTCAAGGTCAACTCATTGGTTCGCTCAATGGTCGTCATAGGTTCTCCCTCATCGTCGTGAAAGTTGACTGCATCCTACCATGCGCGCGGGCGCGCTGGCTGGAGGCGCTAAGCCTCTGCAAGGCGCGCGTGCAAATGGCGGTTGATCTGCTGGAGCACTGCCGCAGAGCGCGGGCTGCGCTCCAACACGTGGGTGATGTAGGCGCGGAGCACACGCGCCACGGCTTCGTGCACGTCAGGCGAAAGGTAAGATGTGGCGAGCGCTGCGAGAGGTTGGGTGTGCATGGTGCGCAGGGCAGCCAATGCTGCGCGTGGCAGGGGAAGCGCATCTGGAGCTTGTGCAAGCAGGACCTCGCGGACGACGCCGCCGCTGATCGGTGAGAACCAGGCTTGTGCGCGCGTCGTGTCTTGATCCACCTCGAGCGGCTGTTGGCTCAGCGCGCATGTGAAAAGCTGAGGGCGGTAGCCCTCAAGGGTGAGCAAATGTAGCTCGTAGGCGCGGGTGATGAGTGGCGGGTCGGCTGCCTCGCACAAGGCGAGCAGCCCTTCGGCGAGCAGGTGGAACAGCGCGGCGCTTTCCGTCTCGATGGGCGCGAAAGACTCGGCAAGCTCGCACAAGTAGTGTGCCAGCGCGCCGCGCTGCAAGTCCTCGCGCAAGCGGCGGTGCGGCTCGAGCAACTCGGCTTGTGTCACAAGGTCGAATTGGCGCCCACGCGCCAGCAACACCTGCGCGCGTGCGAACAACTCAACGTGCCCTGCCTTGCGCGAGGTCACGCGCCGCGCGCCCTTGGCGAGCACGCGCTTCAGCCCGTGCTCTGGTGTAAGGATGGTGAGCACGCGGTCAGCCTCGCCGAAGTCGGTGCGTCGCAGCACGATGGCTTGTGTGGTGTAGGTGCGGATGCGCTGCGCGGTGCGTGCGACAGAGCTATGTTCAGGCATGGCTCACAGCGGGCGCGCGGTGAACAGCGCGAAGAACAAGCCGACGGTGCCGAAGAAGAGCACCGTGCGCTTGAAGTCCAGCGGCGTAAGGTCGTTCAGCGGGCGGGCGCGCGTGGTGCCGCTGAACAACGCGAAGAGCATCCACACCAGCCACGTTGTCGAGGTGGTGACGCCGAGCACTCCCATGAAGGCAATGGCGAGATACGTCAGCCACTTCGCCCACGTCTCGCCGAGTGCCGCGTAAGCGACATGACCGCCGTCAAGCTGCCCCACAGGCAGCAAGTTGATCGCAGTGACCACAAGCCCAAACCGCGCTGCCAGCAGCACCGGGTTGAGGTAAATGCCGTTGTCTATCGCTTCGGGTCTGAAGATCGCGGTGAGGGCTTGGATGAGGAGGGAACGGTTGCTGGGCGCCGGGTTTGGCGAGACCTCGGCAATCAGCAAGCCGACGATGTAAAGAGGGATCGCGACCAGCAGCCCTGCGATGGGGCCGCCGAGGCCGACATCGAACAACGCGCGGCGGTCGCGCGCGGGTGCGCGCATTTGAATAAACGCGCCGAAGGTGCCGAGGGTGCCCGGCAAAGGCACGGGGATGAAGTAGGGCAGCGTCACGGCGAGCTTGTGCCGCCGCGCGAGTGCGTAGTGCCCCAACTCGTGCGCGCCGAGGATCGCCATGAGCGTGAGCGAGAAGGGAACGCCGTGAGCGAGGATGTTGGCGATCGAAAATGCACTGTTGCGGCTCAAGCTGAGCGCGAACATCCCGCCGAACACCGTGGTGGTGACGAGGGTGGCGAAGAAGAGCAGCGCGCTGAGCAACACGCTGGTTGGTGCGCTCTGCGCGATCGTGCCATGCGCGACAACAACCAATTGGCGCTCGCCCTCGGCGTGGCGCAACAAAGGCACGTAGCCGAGATCGGCAAGGCGCGCTTGCAAGTGGCTGAAAGCTGCGTCGGGGTCAACGAGCAACCTGCCAACAAAGCGCAACGAGGGCGTTAGATGCTCGCTGTCGGTTTCGATCTCTTCGATTGCCATCACCTCCGCCACGCGCGCGCGCAACAGCATGATCAGGTCGCTCGTGCTCAGCGTAGGTGTGGCAAGGCTGCTCACGTTTTGCTCGCTCACATGGTGAAGTATGCAACCGAACGCGCGCGTTCGGAGTTTGCTTACGCGGGGCTAAAGCGCCTCCAGCGCCTGCGCGAGGTCAGCGATGAGATCATCAGGATGTTCCAAGCCGATAGAGAGCCGAAGCAAGCCAGGCGGCAGCGTGCTGCTTGGTCCTTCAACCGAGGCGCGGTGATCGATCAAGCTCTCGACGCTGCCAAGGCTTGTGGCATGCGTGAAGAGGCGCAAGCGCCCAGCAAGCGCTAACGCATCGGCTTCAGTGCCGTCTATCTCGAAGGAAACCATCCCGCCGAATCCGCCGCGCATTTGTTTCTCGGCGATGGTGTGCCCAGGGTGCTCGGGGAGACCAGGGTAGTACACGCGCCGCACGCGCGGATGTTGCGCCAGGAACTGTGCGATCTGCAACGCTGAGGCAGATTGCGTGCGCACGCGCAGCGGCAGTGTGGGCAGGCTGCGAAGCAAGAGCCAACAATCAAACGCCGAGGGTGCGGCGCCGCCGAGCACTTGGTAAGCGCGCACGCGCTCGAAGAATGCGTCGTGCTCGCGTGCGATGACGCATCCGCCGAGCAAGTCGCTATGCCCCCCGATGTACTTCGTCGTTGAATGCATCACAAGGTCCGCGCCGAGCGCAAGAGGGCTTTGCAAAATTGGAGTGGCGAAAGTGTTGTCGCAGATGCACAGCGCGCCATGCGCATGTGCGAGCGTTGCAAGCTCGGCGATGTCGGCGATGGTTAAACGCGGATTGGAAGGTGTCTCCACCCACAGGAGTCGCGTGTCGGGTCGAATTGCAGCCTGCACTGCCTCGAGGTTGTCCATGGGCACAAAGCTCACGCGAATGCCCCATTGCTCAGCGAAGCGCTGCGCGATGAGGCGCGTGCCGTGGTACACCTCTGCCGCGACGAGCACGTGATCGCCAGGGTTGAGCGCTTGGAAGACCGCGCTTGTGGCAGCGTTCCCCGAGGGGAATGCGGCGGCTACGCTGCCGCCCTCCAATGCAGCGAGCGCTTGTTCCAGCGCATGGCGGGTTGGGTTGTTCTCGCGCGCGTAGCTGAAGCCATGCGGGTAGCTCCCGTCGGCAGCGCGCAGAAAAGTGGTCGAAGGGTGAATCGGTGGCGTGACGCTGCCCGTCGTCGGATCAGGCGTGCGCCCAGCATGAACGGCGAGGGTCTCAAGGTGCATCGTGAGATCGCGAGGCTGAGGTGCATCGTGGGGCAACATGACAGCGCGCATTCTAGCCTTGGAATGGCGCTGCGCTCCGAGGGCGACTCGCCGGAGCTGCGCGGGAAGGGCGCTCGCTATAATCGGGCGCGCAATTTCGTCTGGAACGTCACGCAAACAATGGCAAAGATCACCCCTCGCTCGCAAGATTTTTCCGAGTGGTACCTGGACATCATCCGCGAAGCTGACCTCGCTGACTACGCACCGGTGCGCGGCTGCATTGTGGTGAAGCCCTACGGCTGGGCGATCTACGAGTTCATGCGCGACTTCCTTGACCGGCGCTTTAAAGAGACAGGGCATGTGAACGCCGCCTTTCCGCTGTTCATCCCGCTCAGCTTTTTGCAGCGCGAGGCGCAGCATGTGGAAGGATTTGCGCCTGAGCTGGCGATCGTCACGCACGGCGGCGGCGAGCAACTAGAAGAGCCGCTCGTCGTGCGCCCCACCAGCGAGACCATCATCGGCTGGTCCTACGCGCAGTGGGTGAGGAGCTACCGTGATCTGCCGATCTTGATCAACTGCTGGAACAGCGTGGTGCGGTGGGAGAAGCGCACCAAGCCGTTCTTGCGCACGATGGAGTTCTACTGGCAAGAAGGGCACACGGCGCACGCGACCCATGAAGAGGCGTTCGAGGAGGTGATGCGCATGTTGAACGTGTACTACGATCACATGCGCGAGGACTGCGCGCTGCCTGGCATCCGCGGGCGCAAGAGCCTCTACGAGCGCTTCGCCGGCGCGATCAGCACCTTCAGCGTGGAGAGCATGATGGGCGATAAGCGCTCGCTGCAAAGCTGCACCAGCCACGACCTCGGGCAGAACTTTGCGCGCGCGTTTGACATCAAGTTCCTCGACCGCGACAACACCGAGAAGTACTGCTGGACCACCTCTTGGGGGATGAGTTGGCGCCTCGTCGGCGCGGTGATCATGGTGCACGGCGATGACCAGGGCTTGCGCCTGCCGCCGAAGATCGCGCCGATCCAGGTGGTGATCGTGCCGATCTTCAAGACGGAAGAAGAACGCGCGCAAGTCATGCAAGTCGCCGAGCGGCTGTTCCACACCCTCAAAGCCGCAGGGCTGCGCGTCAAGCTCGACGATCGGGACGAGACGCCAGGCTACAAGTTCAACGACTGGGAGATGCGGGGTGTGCCTGTGCGCGTCGAGGTTGGACCGAAGGACGTTGCCAACGGAACAGTGGGCTTGGCGCGGCGAGACTTGCCCGGCAAACAGGGCAAAACCTTCGTGCCGCAGGAAGGGCTTGCCGAGCGCATCCAAGCGCTGCTTGTGGAGATCCACAACACGCTGCTCAAGCAGGCTGAGGACTTCCTACACAGCAACATCCGCGAGTGCAACACGTGGGAAGAGGTTGAGGAGGCAGTGCAGGACGGCTGGGCGCTCGCGCCTCTAGAGGATAACCCTGCCAACGACGAATTCATCCGCAACAAGCTAACGGGCGTCAAAGTGCTGAATTTCCCGCTTGATCAACCCGAAGGCGAGTGGCGTTGTGTGATTACTGGCAAGCCCGTACGTGAGCGCGCGCTGATCGGCAAGTCCTACTAAGCATCGCCAAGCGCATCCTTGATCGCTTCGGCAACACTGCGCGGCACGATCTCGGCGAGCGCGTCCACACTTGCCGCGCGGATGCCTTCAAGGGAGCCAAACGCGGCAAGCAACTTGCGGCGCCTCGCAGGGCCAACGCCGGGAAGCGCGTCGAGTTGTGAGGCAAGCCCCAAGCGCTCGCGTTGCCTGCGGTGACTGCTCAGCCCGTAGCGATGCGCCTCGTCGCGGATGCGCTGGACGAGGTAAAAGCTCTGCGCATCGCGCGGCAACAGCACAGACTCAGCGCGCCCAGGCAAGAAGATCTCCTCTTTCTGCTTGGCGAGCGCGATGACGGGCACGACGTGCGCAAGGTCGAAGGCGCGTAACACCTCAAGCGCAACGTTGAGTTGTCCCTTGCCACCGTCCACGATGATGAGGTCAGGCAGGATGGACCACGTGGGGTCGCGTCGCTTTTGTCCCGGCATCGTCAGCGCTTGTGCTTCTTGCGCCTCGCGCCAATGCGTGAAGCGCCGATGCAGCATCTGGCGCATGGACTCAAAATCGTTAGGACCTTGGACGCCGCGAATGTTAAAGCGCCGGTAATCGCGCTTGCTTGGCTTGCCGTGCACGAAAACCACCATGCTGCCGACGATCGCTGTGCCTTGCGTGTTGCTCACGTCGTAGCACTCGATGCGCGTGGGCAAGCGCGGCAGGTCAAGCGCCTCTTGCAGTTCGCGCAACACCGCCTCTTGGCGCAACGCGTCCTCGCGCCACTGCGCACGCAACACGGCAAGTTGCTCGCGCGCGTTTTGTTGTGCCAGCTCCACAAGGCTTTTGGCGGTTTCGCCTTCGGGCGGGCGCAGATACACGGCGGCGCCGCGCTTCTGCCGCAGCCATGCTTCGATGATCTTGGCTTCCTCAAGCTGCTGAGGCAGGATCACCTCTTGCGGGACGTAAGCCGCCTCATCATAAAAGCGCTTAATGAAAGCATCAAGCACGGCTTGGTCATCCTCGCCCTCTGCGCCGTCGAGCACGAAATACTCTTGACCCAAGAGCTTGCCGTTGCGAATGAACAGCACTTGCACGCAGGTGTCGCCATCTTCACGCGCAAACGCGATCACGTCTTGATCGCCGCCAGCAGGGTTGACGATGCGCTGCTTCTCGACGACGTGCTCCAGGGCGCGCAGCTGATCGCGATATTCCGCAGCGCGCTCAAATTGCAGCGCCTCGGCAGCGCGCTCCATGCGTTGACGCAGCTCTTGCATCACGGCGTCGCTCTTACCCTCGAGGAAATCGCACAGACGCTGGATGTTGGCGCGGTACTCCTCGCGCGAGACTGCGCCGATGCACGGGCCGTTGCAAAGCTTGATGTCGTAGTAAAGGCAAGCGCGCGTGTCGTGCCCTGTGATCACGCGGTCGCATGTGAGGAAGGGAAACATGCGACGCAGCGCGTCGCGGGTGGCATACACAGCTTTGACGTTGGAGTAGGGGCCGTAATAGCGCGCGCCGTCGCGCTCGATGCGCCGTGTCACTGTGACGGTCGGGAAGTCGTCCTGCCAGGTGATTTTGAGATAAGGGTATCGCTTATCGTCTTTGAGGCGGATGTTGTAGCGCGGGCGGTACTTCTTGATCAGCTCTGCTTCTTGGATCAACGCCTCCAGCTCGCTGCCGCGCACGACGAACTCGATGCGATGAATCTGCCGCACCAACCGCGCTGTCTTTGGCGAGGTACGCCAGACGTTCGGGTTGAAGTAAGAGCGCACGCGGTTGCGCAGATTCACTGCCTTGCCGACGTAGATCACCTCGCCGTTAGCGTCGTAGAAGAGGTAACACCCTGGCTGCGTCGGCAAGTTCCGCACCGTCGCCTCAAGGTGCTCGGGGATCACAGCGAGGATTGTAAGCCTGCTGACTCAAGGCGCAACAATGAGCTTAAAGACTGCCTTGCCGCTGATGAGGGTCAAAGTTGCACGTTATGCACTTTCGTGATCTACGCCCTTTCTTGGCGGAGTTTGTGCACTGATGAGCGCATTTCTGCTTGACGTTGGGTGAAGCAGTCGCCATAATAGCAAGTTGTCTGATAGCGCTTGCTCACTGTGAAGAGCAGGGGAACGTCGCACCCTGTTCATACAACGAAGCAAGGACAACGAACCATGCTGAGCCATGCCCTGCCGATCCCGCGATGGATACGCGCTGTGCTGAGCGCGCTTCTGCTCTATACGCAAGCTGCGCCTGTCGTTGCGCAGGCTTTCACTCTTCCTAGTGAATCAACTTCTTTGCTCCTAGGCACACCGAGTGCGCTTTCTGTCTTGCCGGCGTGGTTTGCCTCGTCTGCCCCAGAGAGCGGGTCTCCCAACACACAGACGCTGCCTATTTGGTTCACCGCTGCCCCTTCGCCTTTGTCATCGTCTGAGTGGGCTGTCAGCTCCGCGCAGGAGATACCTGGGGCTTCTCTGCTCGGCACACAAACGATTTACGCGAACCAGATCACCGTGACCCTCACGCCGCAGCAGATCAACCTGTGCGATCCGCTCACAGTCACTGTGGTCGCAGCGAACAACAGCGTCACCACCACCGGCGTGGTGATCACCGTGACGCTGCCTGGTGGGTTTACGAACAACACCGCGACGTTCAACGTGGGCGAGGTCGCGCCGAACGCGGTGATCACGCGAGAAGCAACCTTCACCGCCACGTGTGGCGCGGTCTCAGGGCAAGTCGTCGTTACACTGACGCAGGACGCCTACCCGCCCATCGTCAAGATCGCTGAATACGTGGTTAACCCCGGCGCGATCACCGTCCGCAAGGAGCCAGCGGTGATCCCAGCAGCAGTCGGCGATGTGGTTACGTGGACGGTGTTGGTGGAGAACACGGGCTACGGCACAGTGTACAACGTGCGCGTCACCGACACGCTGGGTCCAGGACTGCAATTTGTCGGTGGCACAACCGCGACCACCTACCTCTCCATCCCCGTAGGGCAAACCGTCTCGTTCACTGTTTCGGCGCAGGTTGCGTCGTGCAGCGGCTTAGAGAACAGCGTGATCGCTACGTGGGGGTGCAACGGCGAGACGTGCTTAACGCCGCAAACAGCCAAAGCTGCGATTGACCTGCTGCTGCGCTTCCCCGAGCTGAAGTACAGCTTGCCCAACTTCAACGTGGACTATTGCGCTGGCGGCACAGTGTTCACCATCCCCATCACCAACGTTGGCGATGGCGCCGCATACTCCGTCACGCTGCTCGTTGACCTCTCGCCGTTCACGGTGAGCGTCGCGCCGCCGGCGACGTATGTCGCGGGCGCCTTCCAGATACCCCAAATTCCGCCTGGGCAGACGTTCAACCTGGTGTTCACACTCACGACGCCGAGCAATGTGTGTGGGCTGCCCGCGAACGGTGGTTTTTCGTTCGATCTCAATTACCGCGATGCTTGCACCCTTCTCTACACGGAGATCCCGCAAAGCGCAGGCTGGCAGCTCGTGAACACGCCAGGGAGCTTGAGCGTGAGCAAGCTCATGCCGAGCGAGGTATATCGCGGCGCGTTGATCACGGCGCCGATCACGGTGAACGCCAGCGGCATTTCTGGCTCGATCCGCGTCACCGACCGCGTGCCTGCTGGCTTCACGGTGGTGAGCACAGGGGGCGGCGTGAGCTTCACGCTGGGAGGCTTCACCTACATCACGTGGGTGATCACAGGCTCGACCGTGCTGACGCCTGTCTTCGTCGTGGTTACCGAGACCAGCGGCTGCGTGGCTTGTGGCTTGGCGCTCACCAATTGGGTCACAGCAACGGCGGGCGATTGTCGCAATTGCCAGCAAGAGGCACAGGCACAAGCCACAACGTATGTGCAATGCGATGAGGGCGTGCAAAGCCTAAAGTTGGTCTCCGACCCGGCGCCTGTGTGCACCAACGCTGCGCTGACTTACACCAACCGCTACACTTTCCCGCTTAACTTCAGCGCGCCGCCGACGTGGACAGGCTTGATCTTTACCGAGTCGTTGACTAACCAGACCTACGTCGCTGGCTCGGCACAGGTCTTCGTGAGCAATGGCAACATCTCGTGTTCAGCGACGTTCTCAGAGGCTGTTGTTGGCGGTCAGCTAGTGATCACCAACATCAACCCGCCATGCAACCCGAGCATCGCTGGCGCCACGCTCATCATCAGCTACACCACCACGCCCACGGAGACGAGTTCATGCAGCGATGTGACGTGGTACGACTGGTCCTACCTTAACCTCGGCACGACGGGCAACAGCACGTGCGGCGGGAGCGACGTAGTGGTGGAAGGCGTGTTCGTGCAAACGCGCGCGCCGCGCATGTCGTTGAGCCTATCAGGATTGCCGCAGAATGTGGCTGCATGCGGCACTTACACCGTCACGCTCACCGCGCAGCGCACCAACGACATCCCCGCCTACGATGCCTTGATCGAAGTGCCGACGAACACTTACGCAGTGCTCGAGGTGCTCGGCTTCGGCGGTGCCACGCCTGTGTTCACCGAGACGGGCAGCTTCGGTTATCGGTGGTTCTACTCCGATGCCTTTGCTAGCGCGCTCACTGCGACGGTGCAATTGCGCGTGCAGTTGCGCTGCGGCGCCACGCCAGCGCCGTTTGCAGCCACGCTGCATTACGAGAGCGTCTGCACCAACGACGACACCTACTTTGAGCGTTGCAGTGCGGGGGGAACCTTGAGCACGCCGCGCCGCCTATCGCCGTTGCCGCTTGTTACTAAGTTCCCAGAGCGCATCTACGCCACAAGCGACTTTGTGACGTGGACGCTCGTCGCAAAGAACACGGGCGCAGGACCTGCTTACAACGTGGTGCTCACTGATGCGCTCGGCAGCGGCTTGCGCTTTGTCACGGCGACGATCACCTCGTCGTTGGGGGCTGTGACCAGCATCAACGTGATCACCTCGACCAACTTGGTCACGTGGGAAGTGCCGGTGATCCAGCCCAAAGAGACGCTCACAATCCGCTATACGGCGGAGATCGTGAGCTGCACAGACCTGACGAATCGCTTCTCTGGTGCTCAAGGCTGCTTGGGGCAGACCTGCCTGGGTGGTGGTCCGGTGTCTTCGGTGGTGGAGCTGCCGCCGACGGTGCTGCTGAACACCAATCAAACCTTCTCGCCTATCGAGACGTGCTTCACGCGCACGGTGACGGTCACGGTGCGCAACGCCGGGTTGCTCAGCGTGTACTCGGCGACTGTGACTCAGACATTGCCCAATGGGCTGTTCTACGTGCCCGGCAGCACGCAGATCAGCACCGACACGCTGAACTGGCAACCAGGTCCTGATCCCACAATCAGCGGGCAGACGCTCATTTGGGAACCGACTGCAGCAGCGCCGCTCGGCGACTGGCTTAAGCGCTTGTACCCGAAAGACACGGTGTATCTGCGCTTCGACGTGCGCGCGAGCTGTGCCTTCGCAGGAGGTCAACTGCGCATCCGCACAGGTTACCGCGACGTCTGCGGCTTGCCGTTCGAGACCGCGACCTCGTCGTATGTGCTCGGCGTGAAGCAAGCTGAGCTTTCGATCACCAAAGTTGGTCAGAACCTAAGCCGTACTTCGCCCTCGGACACCTACCTTTACGCAGAACCCGGCGAGGTGGTGGTGTTCACGATCACGGTGGCCAACGCAGCCAATGCAGCACCAGCGCAGCTTGTGGTGATCAGCGACGCGCTGCCTGCTAATCTGGTGTTCCAAGACGCAACGCCGGGCTATGCTGGGGCCACACCGGGCACGTTGGGCGGCACGATCACGTGGTCGCTCTCAACGCTGAATCCGGGCAGCACGGCCGTCTTCACCGTGAGCACAGTGGTGAGCCAGCCGCAGGGGTGCCAGATCACCGACACGTTCAACGTCGCCTCGGTGAGCTGGGGTTGTCCTGATGGATGTCGTCTAACGTTGCCTGCGCAGCAGGTGCGCGTGCGCACGCGCCCCGTGTATGACGCACCGGACATCGCAGCGGAGATCGCGCCGAACGCGCTGAACGTGTGCGGCGGCGTGATCACCCTGACGCTGCGCAACGATGGACCACCCGCCTACAACGTCGTGCTCACCACGACACCCCCGAGCGGCTACGTTTACAGCGACACGCTGAGTGCCAGCGTCACGCCCTCGAACGTCACGCCGGTGGGGGATGGCGCCGTCTACACCTGGCAGGTGCTCCCGAGCGGCGTGACCACGATCACGCTGCGCGTGCGCAATGCGAACACGAATGGCGCTTGTGCTGTGCCGAGTGGCGCTTTCACCGCCACGCTGCTCTACGACGATGATGTCCCTGATTGCCCCGCGAGCGGCCCCTACTCGGCGACTGCCTCGGTAAACCTCAATGTGCGGACGCCCGCACTCACCGTGAGCAAGACCCCCGCGTTCCGCATCGCTGCCGTTGGGCAAGCGGTGACGTGGACGATCCGCGTCACTAACACGGGCAGCGGCACTGCGTTTAACGTGCGTATCACCGATGTCGTCGGCTCGTCGTTTGTGAACGTGACGGCCACCAACGGCGCGCTGGTCGCGGGCAACACGATCACGTGGACGTTGAGCGCGCTTGCGCCGAACACGGCGTTCAGCGCTATCGTCACAGGGGTGATCACCACCACAGGCGAGAACCGCAACGTCGTCACGGCAACCTCAAGCTGCGGCACGGGCTGCTTCACAGCAAGTGGTGTTGCAACGGCGTTCGTGTCGTTGGGCGACCTCTTCGCCAAGGGACCGGCTGTTCAGACGGGCACGGTGGGCAGCCTGGTGGTGTTCACTTTCACAGGCGCCACCAACGACGCAGACAACATCTTCACACAGGTGTTGCTCACGGACGCGCTGCCGACAGGACTGGGATTTGTCTCGGCGACGTTGAGCTACACCGTGGACCTCGACGGCAACCAAGGTGGACCAACGACCGTGGTTAACCTCGCGCCCACCATCACGCCGGGCTTGTACCTCAGCGGCAATGTGGTGTGGAATCTCGGCGTGATCACAGGAGCGGCGCGCTTCACGGGCACCGTCATCGCTGTCATCCAGAACGTCACGCAGACCAACGAGGGCAACATCTTGACCAACACGCTGCGTATCACGTTCCTGGACGATGGGCAGCTCGGCGTGCTCACAGCGACTGCGCGGGTGAACACGATTGAGCCGCTACTCCACCTCGGCAAGACATACCTCACGCCTTACGGCTGCGACGGCACGCTGCTGTTGGATAACTTCAACCGTCCGGCTGCTACGCCGCCTACGGGCTGGTATACGGTCGCCGCCACATGGACCAACGAGAACGGTTTGTTAGTACGCACAGGTGGCCCTCAGGGAAACGCGCTTCTCGTCCGAGACAACTTCACCGCAACGGAGTTCAGCTACAGCGCGCTGGTCTCCACGACCGATGACAGCTCCAGCTTTGGTCTGGCGTTCCGTTACACTGCGCCCAATCAGTACTATCGCGTGCGCCTGCGGCTGAACGACAGCGGCACTGGTGTCCAGTTACAGAAAGTCACCTCTACAAGCATCCCTAACTTAGCCACAGTCAACACCTTCACACCAACCCTGCGGCAGTGGTATCACCTCGAGGTGCAGGTTGAAGAGGTTGCTAATGGCTTGCGCATCCGCGCTTTCGTTGATGGCAAGCTAGTCATCAGCGTCACCGACACCACCCCGCTCCCTGCAGGCACTGTCGGCATCTACAGCAACAACTGTGTTCTAAGGGCGTGTGCTTTCGACGACGTGTTGGTCACGCGCCTCAATCGTGCAGGTTGCTTCGTGGGCGCAAACGACCTCGTGACTTACACCTTGTTGATCTCCAACCAGGGGCGTTTGCCGGCTTACGACTTGGTGATCACGGACGTGTTGCCAGTTGGCGTGAGCCTCGTGACTTACACGGTGAGCACAAACGACCCGAGCGGACCAACAGTGCTTGCAGGTCCGACAAGCGGGGCGACGGGTGTGCTGACATGGCTGGTGAGCCATCTCACGCCGACCGTGCCGTTTACGACGCTTCAGCACACAGGGCTGACGATCACGGTGATCGCGCAGGTAGCGCCTTGGATCACAGCGAACGTCACGCTGAGCAATCACGCCTTCTTGCAGTATGACGCATGGCGCGAGGAGAGCCAGCCGATCAGCAGCGTGGTGCGGATCTACAGCGGTGGTTCACACGCGGCAGCCGTGCAAACAGCAGACGGCGGGATCAGCAAACAAGTGCAATTCGCGCCGCCGC
>JAUQQA010000049.1 GCA_030550095.1 Chloroflexota bacterium
TGCCTGGGGACAACGTGACGATGCGGGTGAAGCTGATAGCGCCTGTGGCGCTGGAGCAGGGGTCGCGGTTTGCGATCCGCGAGGGCGGGTTGACCGTGGGCGCAGGCACCATCACCAAGGTGCTCGACTGAGCGCCTTTGACAAAGACGCCCTTTAGGGCTAAGATCAAGGCGCGCTGCATCAAGTGCAGCGCAAAATAGGGCACTAGCTCAACAGGTAGAGCACCCGATTCCAAATCGGGCGGTTGTGGGTTCGAGTCCTACGTGCCCTGTTTTCCTCTCTGAAAAGCGCGCGCTGTCTGTGCTTGTGATCATCCATGGCAAATCAAGAGATCGCTGAAAAGAAGTCGTCCAGCCTCGCAGGGCTTTTTGAGCCTGTGCGTGAGTACCTGCGCGAGACCGCAGGCGAGCTGCGTAAGGTGCACTGGCCCACCCCTCAGGAGGCGCGAAATCTCACCGCAGTCGTCATGGCGGTGATGCTGACGATGGCGCTGTTCCTGGGTTTGTTCGATTTTCTCTTCGAACGCCTAATGCTGGAGGTCCTGCGCCTCAACTTGATCGCCATCGCGATCGCTGTGGCGATCGCGCTTTCGATCCTGGTGATCGTGTTCTTCCCGAGCCGCGAGCGGCGTTATTGAGTACTCTAACGCATGAGCGAAACGGTCAACGATCTGCGGCAACCTCTGTCTGCCGAACCTGCCAATCCGGAGCCTCAACCCTCTGCTGAGGAGCCCGCCACCTCTGTAGAGGCGCAAACCATCCCCGAACAGCAAGCGGCAGCACAGCCTTCCCCTGAGTCGCCTTCCGAGGAAGACGAAGATGCGCTGCTCTTGCTCAAACGGCGGTCGCGTCGTAAGCGCAGCGCTGCCTCGGAGAAACAAACCGCAACTAAGTCGCGCAAGGCAAAGCGGGAAGAGGAATTGCCAGACCTTGGCGATGGGAGTGGCTACGTGCCCCCCGAATTCAGCCCCGAGGAAAGTGAAGAGGCGCACTGGTACGTGATCCATTGCTACTCCGGCTACGAGAACAAGGTGAAAGCAAACCTTGAGCAGCGCATCGAGACGATGGGCATGGCGGATAAAATCTTCGAGGTCGTCGTGCCCACCGAGAACGAGATCGAGGTGCGCGAAGGCAAACGCCGCGTGGTCGAGCGCCGCATTCTGCCTGGCTACGTGCTGGTGCGCATGAAGATGAGCGAGGATTCGTGGCAGGTGGTGCGCAACACACCGGGCGTGACACGCTTCGCAGGCATGGGCAATCGCCCGCAGCCACTCAGCCCCCAGGAAGTCGAGCAAATCCTGCGGCGCATGGAAGCTGAGGCGCCCAAGATTAAAGTCAATTTCCGCGTCGGACAAAAGGTGCGCATCACCGAAGGTCCATTTGCTGACTTCATGGGCATCGTGGATAAAATTGACACCGAGCGCGCGAAAGTGATCGTGCTCGTCTCCTTCTTCGGGCGTGAGACGCCTGTCGAGCTTGACTTTGTGCAAGTGGAGCGCGTTTGAGTTCGCGCGCTGCGTGGGAGAGTTCTCACACTCGTTCGTACCACAAAAGGAGCATCATGGCAAAGAAAGTTAAGTCCGTCGTCAAAATTCAGATCGAAGCAGGCAAAGCGACGCCTGCGCCGCCGATCGGTCCTTCACTTGCGCCGCACGGGATTAACCTTGCTCTGTTCTGCAAAGAGTACAACGCGCGCACAGCGAACATGGCGGGGTACATCATCCCGGCGACGATCACGGTGTACACCGACAACTCGTTCACCTTCACGCTCGGCACGCCGCCCACTTCGCAGCTCATCCAAAAAGCAGCCGGCATCGAGAAGGGTTCCTCAGCGCCTAATCGCCAAAAGGTGGGCAAGATCACCATGGCGCAGGTGCGCCAGATCGCCGAGATGAAGATGAAAGACCTCAATGCCGTTGACCTCGAAGGCGCGATGAAGCAGGTCATCGGCACCGCCCGCAGCATGGGTGTTGAGGTCGTGGATTGAGTCCCCGCTGACGTGGGAGAGCAAGCAAGCTCGGTACCACCACAGGAGCGATCACCATGGCAAAAGTTGGCAAGAAGTATGCAGCCGCATTGGCGAAAGTCGATCGCAATCGCCTCTATCCGCTCCATGAGGCGATCGCGTTGGTGAAAGACACCAGTTACGCGAAGTTCGACGCCACTGTGGAGTGCCACGTGCGCCTCGGCGTTGACCCGCGCCAAGCCGATCAACAGGTGCGCGGCGTGGTTGTGCTGCCACATGGCTTGGGCAAGAAAGTGCGCGTGCTCGTCTTCGCCCAAGGCGACGGCGCGCGCATCGCCCAGGAAGCCGGCGCGGACATCATCGCCGACACAGACGAGTGGATCAAGAAAATCCAAGACGGTTTCCTCGATTTCGATGTCGCCATCGCCACGCCCGACATGATGGGCAAGGTGGGGCGCTTGGGTAAGGTGCTCGGTCCGCGCGGCTTAATGCCCAACCCGAAAGCGGGCACCGTCGTGCCACCCGACGACATTCCGCGCGTGGTCAAAGAGGCGCGCGCAGGGCGTGTGGAGTTTCGCCTCGATAAGAGCGGCAACTTGCACGCGCCCGTGGGCAAGGTGAGCTTTAGCCCGCAAGCGTTGCAGGAAAACTTGAAGGCGTTCCTCGAAGCCGTGGTGAAGGCAAAGCCCGCCGCCGCAAAGGGAACGTACCTCAGGCGCGTCACCATCGCCGCTACGATGGGGCCGGGCATCAAAGTGGACCCAGCAACGGTGGTGTAAGTTTTCGGCGCGTGCATGCAGGAACACGCCGACTTGGATGAGTCGGCGTGTTTGCGTTTACGCGACCTCCGACACTTTCACGGGTCGCCCTTCGCGCCAACTGCGCTCCGCTGCGAGCGCAACGCGCAGCGTCTGCAACGCCTCCTCGGCGCCGGGTTCGGGCATTCGCCCTTCGCGCAAGGCGGCAAAGAACGCCTCAAGCTCGAGCCGATAGGCTGCCTCGAAGCGATCGGCGAAGCTCTCGAAGCGGTCGCCCTCGAAGCCGAAATCGCGCAGGAAAAGCGTAGGCGTCTTCTGCGTTGCTTCGACGACGATCTTCCCTTTGGAGCCTGCGATCTCGGTGCGGATGTCGTAGCCCCAAGGCGCGCGGCGCGCGGTTTCCACGACGCCAAGCGCGCCGTTTTCAAAGCGCAGCAAGGTGATTGCCGTGTCTGCGTCGCCCGCTGCGTGGAAACGCTCGTCAATCAACACAGCGCCCCAAGCGTGCACTTCGCGCACTTCGCCGACGAGGAAGCGCGCAAGGTCGAAGTCGTGAATTGCCATGTCGAGGAACAAGCCGCCGCTGCTGGCGATGAATTCGGGTGGGGGTGGTGTGGTGTCTCGGCTCAGCGCGCGGAAGGTCTCGATGCGCCCAAGCGCACCAGCGGCGATGCGCTGCCGCGCTGCAACGTAGCCGGGGTCGAAGCGGCGCATGAAGCCGATCTGGAAGGGCACGCGCTGTTGCGTCAACACGCGCAACACGTGGTGCGTCTCGGCAAGCGTGAGCGCGATCGGTTTCTCGCACCAGATCGCCTTGCCTGCGCGCGCGGCTTGTTCGATGAGCGACGCGTGCGTTGTGGTTGGCGTGATGATCACCACGGCGTCCACGCTTGGATCGCGGATCGCTGCTTCGATGTCGGTGGTGGCGCGGTCGGCGCGCGCGAGTTGGCGCCCGCGGTCTGCTGCACGGGCATCTGGATCGGCGACGACGCGCACACGCACCTCGGGCATCGCTGCGAGGTTGCGCAGATGCGTTTGCCCCATGCGCCCCGCGCCGAGCACAGCGACGTTGATCATGCGCTCACCTCGCGCAAACGCACAGGACGCCCTTCCTGCAACGAGCGTTTCGCGGCAAGCGCAGCCACTGTTGCCGCGCGCCCATCGTCGCCGTTCACAGGTGGCGGTGTGCCCTCGAGCACCGCTTGCACGAAAGCCTCGATCTCGCGCTGGTAGCTCTCCACGTAGCGCTGCATGAAGAAGTGCAACGGCAAATCGCGGCGCACGGATTCCGCCGTGCTCACGATGACCTGGTTGGGGTAGTTGTTCAGCGTCTGTGCCATGCCCTTGCTGCCGAACACCTCTGCGCGTTGGTCGTAGCCATAGGCGGCGCGGCGGCTGTTGTCAATCGTGCCGATCGCGCCGCTGGCAAAGCGCAGTAGCGTCACTGCTGTGTCCACGTCGCCTGCTTCGCCGATCGCTGGGTCAACGCGCACGGCGCCCGCGACGAATACCTCCTCGATCTCGCTGCCGAGCAGAAAGCGCGCCATGTCGAAGTCGTGGATCGCCATGTCGAGAAACAAACCGCCAGACACTTTGACGTACTCAATGGGTGGTGGTGCGGGGTCACGGCTGATGATGTGCAGCAGGTGCGGCTCACCGATCTCGCCCTCAGCGACGGCACGGCGCAGGCGCTCGAAGTTGGGATCGAAGCGACGGTTGAAGCCCACCTGCAATGGCACACCTGCTCGTGCGACGGCATCAAGCGCGCGATCCACCGCAGCGAGGTCGAGCGCGATGGGCTTTTCACAGAAGATGGGCTTACCAGCGCGTGCAGCGGCTTCGATGAGGGGGGCGTGGGTATCGGTGGAGGAGCAGATCAGCACGGCGTGTACGTCGGCATGCTCGATCACGGCGTGAGGATCGGCGGTGAAGAAGGGCACGTTGTAGCGCTCGGCGCACGCGCGCGCTGCCGCTTCGTTCACGTCTGCGACGGCGACCAGCCGCGCCGAGGGGACGCGCTGCGTGATCGTCGCCGCGTGCACCAAGCCGATGCGCCCAGCGCCGATGAGACCGATGTTGAGCGTCATAGGCAAGATCCCTTTCAAGCAAGTAGGTGCACAAAAAGGGCGGCTGAGCCATACAAGGACTCAGCCGCCCACCTGTACGGCGCCGAGCGTTCACTTGTACTTCTCGGCGTTCTCCTTGGTCACCAACTCGGTGCCTGTGTCAATGTTCTCGGGGATGCTCTCGCCGCGGATGAGCTTGAGCACGTTCTCGACGCCAAGCGCGCCCATGTTGTAGGGGTTCTGTGCCACGGTCGCCTCCATCTCGCCAGCGAGGATCGCTGCTGCGGCATCGGGGTTGGCGTCGAAGCCGACCACGATCACCTTGTCGTTGACGCCTGCGTTCTTCAGCGCTTCGATCGCGCCGAGCGCCATGTTGTCGTTCGAGGCAAACAAGCCCTGAATGTCGGGGTGGCGCGTGAGGATGTCCTCCATCACGGTTGTTGCCTTGGCGCGATCCCATTCCGCCGACAGCTCTGCGACGATGTTCATGCCGCACTCAGTGAGCGCTGCCTTCGAGCCTTCGGCGCGCGCCTTGCCCGTGGACTGCGTGATGATGCCTTGCAGGATCGCCACCTTGCTGCCCTTGGGCAGGTTCTTGCAGAGATACTCCGCGCCGAGCTTGGCGCCAAGCTCGTTGTTGGTGCCGATGAAAGTGGTGCCAGGTAGATCGCCTTTCGTGTCAATGAAGACGATCTTCACGCCCTGATCGCGTGCCTTCTCCAGCACTGGGCGCAGGGCTGCGGGGTCGGTCGGCGCGATGGCGATGCCGTTGATGCCCTTGGCGAGCTGATCCTCAATCTGGGCGATCTGCGCTTGCACGTCGCTCTCCGCAGGCGGCGCGAGCACGATCACCTCGACGCCCAGCTCTTTGCCTTTCTCCAGCGCACCACGCTCAACCGCAGCCCAGAAGGGGTTGCCTGCGCCAGGTCCCTTCATGGAGACCAAAATCTTGACCTGCTGAGCAGCGGGTTGCTGCTGAGGTTGCTCTTGTTGCGCAGGTTGCTGGGGCGCAGCCGCCGGCGGGGGCGCTGCGCACGCAGCTAACGTCAACGAGACAAACGCGAACACACTTGCTGCACGGATGAAAAGGGTGTTGTTCATGGGTTCCACTCCTTCACGGGATTGGATTGTGTTACCAGAGCGAAGGCTCTGGGTAAGCACCGAAGCAGAAGCATCAGTTCACTCACTAGCGCTTCCGGCTCGGCGTCGCAGCACGTCGAGAAACACCGCCAAAATGATCACGACGCCGATCAACACCTGCTGCCAGAAGACCGGCACGTTGTTTAAGTTCAGGATGTTACGCAGCAAGCCGATCACCAACACGCCAGCCAGCACACCTAACACCGAACCGCGCCCGCCGAAGAAGCTAGCGCCGCCGATGATCACGGCGGAGATCGCGTCAAGCTCAGCGCCGATCCCTGCGTTGGGGAAGCCCGAGTTAGTGCGCCCAGCGAGCAACAGCCCCGCTAGCCCTGCTGTTGCGCCTGAGAGCACGTAAGCGAGCACCAACGTGCGCTCCACGTTCACGCCGCTCACGCGCGCGGCTTGTGGATTGCCGCCGATGGCATACAAGTGTCTTCCTGTGCGCGTGTACTGCAGGAAGATCCAAAAGCCCAGGTAAAGCACCGCGATCACCACAAGGCTCACAGGAAGCTGCATGAAGCCAAGGTCGAGGCTGCCGTTGCCGAGGAAGCGCACTGGCTCGGGCATGCCGCTGATTGGCACGCCGCCTGAGATCAGGTTCGCTACGCCGCGAGCGATGTTCAGCGTGCCCAGCGTGACGATGAAAGGATGAGGCAGGCGCAACACCGTCAGCCCAAGCCCGTTGATCAGCCCAACCAACATGCCAACGAGGATGGGCACGGGCACAAGCAGCAGCGGGGGCAAAACCTGATCGCGCGCGAGCACAGCAGTGGTCATCATCGCCAGCACAAGCACCGAGCCGACGGAGAGGTCAATGCCAGCGGTGACGATCACGACGAACATGCCCATGGCAAGCGCCGCAAGTGCTGCGTTCTGCCCAGGCAAGTTCGAGAGGTTGCGCCAGGAGAGGAAGACGTCGGGCTGCGTGATCGTGCCCACGGCAAGCATCACAAGCACGATGAACAGGATCCCAAAGCGATCGATGTACGGGATCAAGCGCACGCGCAAACTGCGCTCGCGGGCGCTTGGGGTGATGGTCTCAGGTGACGCTGCAGCCATGGCTCAATTCAGGTCGAAGATTTTGGCAGCTTGCGTCACTGGCGACTTGTTGCCCATGATCCAGCCGATCACTTCGTTGCGGGTGACCTCGGCGAGCGGCGCTTCAGCAAAGTTGCGCCCTCGGAATAGCGCCATGACGCGGTCGCAGACGTAGAAAATGTCGTCGAGGCGATGGCTGATCAGGATCACGCTGATGCCGTGGTTCTTGAGGTCCTTAATGAGATCAAGCACCTTGCGCACTTCCTTCACCGCAAGCGCAGCGGTGGGTTCGTCCATGATCACCACCTTCGCGTCGAAGGCAGTGGCGCGCGCGATCGCCACAGCTTGCCGTTGACCGCCGGACAACTCTTCTACCTTCTGGCGCACGCTCTTCACCTCGATCTTGAGCTTTTCGAGGTGCTCTTTGGCTTGCTTGAGGCTGGCAGCGTTGTCAATGAAGCGAAACGGTCCAAACTTGCGCACGCGCTCGCGCCCGAGGAAGATGTTCTCGTCAATGCGCAGGTTGCCCGCCAGCGCAAGGTCTTGATACACCATCTCGATGCCCATGTCACGCGCGTCTTTCGGGCTGCGGAAGTGGACCAGTTTGCCCTCGACGAAGATCTCGCCAGCGCTCGGCGGATACAAGCCAGCGAGGATCTTCATCAGCGTTGACTTGCCGGCGCCGTTGTCGCCGACGACGCCAAGCACCTCACCGTGATACAACTTCAGCGAGACGTTTTCCAGCGCGGTAACAGCACCGAAATACTTGCTGACGCCGCGCGCTTCAATCACAGGAACTTCGTGCTCTCGGGTCATCGCTTCTCGGGTTGGTGAGCAAACTTTGCTCTGTAAGTGTAAACGATTGCAAGCTAAATGCCAAGCCGCCGCAGATAGGCGCGGTTGCGCAACGCGCTTTCCTTAGGCGTGCCCATACCAGGCAGGACGTCTTGCTCGACGGTGACGAAGCCGTTGTAGTTGTGCGCACGCAGCCAGGCGATCACTTGGTCAAAAGGCACGCAGCCTTGCCCCAGTTCGCAAAACACGCCTTGCCGCACGGCTTGGTAGTAGTCCCAGCCTTCCTGCGCGGCGCGCGCAGCGATCTCAGGCGAGCAATCTTTGAGGTGCACGTATTGCACGCGCGAGCCGAACCGTTCTAGCCCTTCCATCACCACCTCGGGAGAAGGGCGACCGCTGCCAAAAGCGTAGTGCCCTGTGTCGAACACCAAGCCGATCACTTCTGGCTCGGTAAGGTCGAGCAAGCGCGCGATCTCGTCTGGCGTTTCGACGAAGCCCGCGCAGTGGTGATGGAAGACGCAGCGCACGCCGGTTTCCTCGAGCACCGCAAGTGCCACGTGCGTCACCCCTGCAGCGAACATGTGCCATTCCCAATCGCTTAAGCCCATTTCGGGGGTGACGCGCCCAGCGTGCTTAAGGCGTGTGGGATTTGTTCCGTTGTCGTCGCTCAAGACGAGGAAGGGCGGGAACAATGGGTTGGCGACTGCCGCGAGCAGCCGCGCAACACGCAGTGCGTGCTCACGCCCCTCGTCGAGCGCTCGGACATCGGTGAAGCGAATCGGCACGAAAGCGCCCGTCAGCACCAAGTTGCGCTTCAGCAGCTCGGCTTGAAGTTGATCGGGATCGGTGGGCATGTAGCCCCAATCACCCAGCTCGGTGCCTACGTAGCCAGTTTCTACCAGCTCGTCGAGCATTTGGGCGTAGCCGATGCGCTCGCCCTCTAACCCTTCAAATTCCAGTGTGCCCCAGGAGCAGGGCGCGTTGCCGACGTAGATCATGGTGTGATTTAGAAGAAGCGTTCCTTGGCACGTCCTGCCTCCCAAGCACGGCGCGCGGCTTGCACGGCGGGATCGTCGCTCACTTCGGCGACGGGTACGTCCCACCAGCCATAGCCCGGCACAGACGCATAGCGATCTACTTCGACGTACACCACGGTGGTGATCTCTGTGCGTTGAGCAGCCTTGTAGGCTTCGACGAACTCCTCGTAGGTGTTCGCTTTGAAGACAATGGCGCCGAGGCTGCGCGCGTTTGCAGCGAGATCGACGGGCAAATACTCCACGTCGTCTTTCACTTCGTCGCCAGGCAGGCGCCCATTGACGGGGTAAACGTAGCGCGTGCCGAAGCCCTCTTGCCCGAGCGCGCGGCTAAGGCTACCGATGCTCTTGAAGCCGCGGTTGTCCACGAGCACAATAATCAGCTTGTAGCCCTCTTGGATCGAGGTGATGATCTCCTGCGCCATCATGAGGTAGCTGCCGTCGCCAACGAAGACCGTCACCTCACGTTCGGGCGCAGCCATCTTGACGCCCAAGCCGCCGGCGATCTCATAGCCCATCGTGCTGTAGCCGTATTCGAGGTGATACTGCTTGGGGTGATGTGCGCGCCAAAGCTTGTGCAGATCGCCTGGAAGGCTTCCTGCCGCGTTGACGATCACGCCGTTGGGATCGGCGAGCGCGTTCACGGCGCCGATGATCTCGCCTTGGCTGGGCAGCGGTGTGTGGCGGATGTCGTAGATGCGCTGCACCTCGCGCTCCCATTCCTCGTGCAGCGCTTTTGCGCGTGCTTGGTGTTCGGCGGGCGCTTGCCAGCCTTCGAGCAACGGCAACAGTTCCTCGAGCGTGGCGCGCGCGTCGCCCACAAGCGCGAGGGCGTTGTGCTTGTGGGCGTCGAACTCGGCGACGTTGATGTTGATGAAGCGCACGTCTGGGTTCTGGAATGCCGTTTTGCTTGCAGTGGTGAAGTCGGTGTAGCGGGTACCGATGCCGATCACCACATCGGCGTCGTGCGCGATCTGGTTAGCGGCGAAGGTGCCCGTCACGCCGATCGCGCCGAGGTTGAGCGGGTGGTCATACCGCAAGCTCCCCTTGCCGGCCATGGTCTCGCCGACGGGGATGCCAGTTGCGTCCACAAAGCGGCGTAGCATTTCGGCCGCCTCGGCGTAAATCACGCCGCCGCCTGCGACGATCAGCGGGCGTTGGGCTTGGCGGATGAGTTGAGCGGCGCGGCGCAGCGCCTCGCGGTCGGGGCGTGTGCGCGGCACGTGCCAAACGCGCGGCTCGAAGAAATGCGCGGGGAAGTCGAACGCTTCGGTCTGCACGTCTTGGGGCAGCGCGAGCGTCACAGCGCCTGTCTCGGCTGGGCTGGTGAGCACGCGCATCGCCTCGGGTAGTGCAGTGAGCAGCTGATCGGGGCGGTAGATGCGGTCCCAGTAGCGGCTGACCGGCTTGAAGGCGTCGTTGACCGAGATGTCCTGTGTGTGTTCGCTCTCCAGCTGTTGCAGCACAGGGGCGACGTTGCGCCGCGCGAAGATGTCGCCGGGCAGCAGCAGCACGGGCAAGCGGTTGATCGTGGCGGCGGCTGCGCCCGTGATCATGTTGGTCGCGCCTGGGCCGATGGACGAAGTGCACACGAGCGTTTGCAAGCGGTTCTTCATGCGCGCGAATGCCGCTGCGGTGTGCACCATTGCCTGCTCGTTGCGGCACTGGTAGTAGCGGAAATCGGGGTTCTCGCGCAGCGCCTGCGCGATGCCTGTGATGTTGCCGTGCCCGAAGATGCCGAAGCACCCTGCGAACAGCGGCTGCGTGATGCCATCGCGCTCGGTGTGCTGGGCTTTGAGGAACTTGATCAGCGCCTGTGCGACGGTCAAGCGGATTGTCGTGCTCATGATGTTTGCTTCGATGCTCGATTGGTTTGATGCG
>JAUQQA010000022.1 GCA_030550095.1 Chloroflexota bacterium
GTGGTCAAACTCAAGCATGCTAAGACCGTCCAAGGCGAGACTATCGCCATCAAGGTCAAAGGCAAGCGCGTGTTTGTCAACGACGCCGAGGTAATTGCCACGGACATTGAGGCGAGCAACGGCGTCATTCACGTGATTGACGCAGTGATTTTGCCGCCGAGCTTCAAGAAGAAACTCTGAACTGAAGACTTGCGGGGCAAAAAAGAAACATCCTCGGCAGCTCCTGCCGAGGATGTTTCTTTCTGGCGCAAGCGCGCTCTACTTACCCGCCGTCCCTGGCAACGGCGAAGGGCGGTAGATGCTAGACGCAGGGCTGGGCGCACCAGGCGTGAAGTCCACGTCCTGCGGGTATGCGATCATGCCATGCTCCATCGCATCCAAGCCCTGGATTTCCTCCTCCGCACTCACGCGCAGCCCCATGGTCTTCTTGATAAGGAAGAAGAGCGCGCCTGCTGTCCCGGCTGTCCAGATGCCGCACACGACCACGCCGATGAGCTGGATGATGAGCTGCCCCAAGCCGCCGCCGTAGAACAGACCCGTGACACCGTTCAACGAGCCGAAAAGCCCAAGCGCGAGCGTCCCCCAAGCGCCGCTCACGAGATGCACGGGGATCGCGCCCACTGGGTCATCAATCTTCAGCTTCTCCAGCACCGCCCCGAAGATCATCATCACCACGCCACCCACTGCACCGATGATGATGGAGTCGAGCGGCGTCACGTAGGCGCAAGGGGCAGTAATCGCAACTAGGCCTGCAAGCACGCCGTTGAACGCGGCACCCACGTTTGCCTTGCGCGCGGTAATGTAGCCGTAGATCACAGCAGCTGCCGCACCTGCTGCCGCAGCCAGGTTGGTGTTTGCTGCGACCAGTGCCACAGCATCAGCGTTGGCGCCATACATTGCGAGCTGGCTGCCGGGGTTGAAGCCAAACCAGCCGAGCCACAAGATGAAGACGCCCAAGCCGAAGAGCGTGACTGAGTGACCAGGGATCGCGTTCGCCGAGCCGTCCTTGTTGAAGCGCCCGATGCGCGGCCCAAGCGCCAGCGTGCCCATGAGCGCTGCCCATCCTCCAACGCTGTGCACCACCGTCGAGCCAGCGAAGTCACGAAAACCGCCGCCAGGCACCAAACCTGTGGTGTCGCCCAATGTCCAAAGCCATCCCGTCCCCCACACCCAGTGCCCAAAGATGGGGTAGATGAGCGCTGAGATTACAATGCTGTAGATGAGGTAAGCGCTGAACTTGGTGCGCTCTGCCATCGCACCTGAGACGATGGTGGCGGCAGTTCCGGCGAAGACGAGCTGGAACAACCAGAACGCCAGCAGAGGCGCGTTGCCTACGTCGCCGTTGGCGCCGTTGAGGAAAAAGCTGCTGGTGCCAAACCAACCGCTCTGCACGGCACCGAACATCAGACCATAGCCCACTGCCCAGTAGGCAAGGCTTGCCATGACGAAGTCCATCAGGTTCTTCATCATGATGTTGCTGGCGTTCTTGGCGCGTGTTAACCCTGCCTCCACCAGCGCGAAGCCTGCCTGCATGAAGAACACGAGGAAGGCCGCGACGAGCATCCACATCGTGTCAATGCCGCGCACAAGCTCACCAGGGGTCGGGCCTTCTGTGTCGCCGAAGGCGATTCGTCCGCCCACTAGGAACACCACTGCCGCAGCCGCGGCGCCGATCAAGCGTGTGCTCACGAAACGCGCGTAGTTCCGCAAACGAATGGGTGCAGAAGGAAGTGTGTTCAACATCATTGCCTGCGCTTAAGCTCTCAGGAACGTCATTGGAACGCCCACAACGAGGTGGCGAAGGCTGCTACCCTAGAACAGGGATAACGGTCGCCAATGCTGCTCGCGCGTCGTGGCGCAGCGCTAGGGATGCATGATTAGCCGAACCTAGGTATGCGTGCTCACCTCCTTGACCTCACTTGCTTGCGAGCGCTTCGAAAACAGAAAAGCCCGCTGATGCTCTCAATGCATCGCGGGCTTCGTGGCTCGCCTTGAGTATTGTGCCTATATCTTACCACAAGGCGCGGGGCGACCCGGGTTAAGAAGATTTAAAATGCAGGCCCATCCCGCTAACCACGCTGCACACTCAAGACGCAACGCGACCAAAGGGGAAATGTGCTTGGAGGGGCATAGGGCACGATGAAGTTGTACTTCAAGGTTTTCTTCACGACTGCGCTCGTTTTGGTGCAGCTCCTCGCTTCGGCGCTTGGTGTTGCTGATCTTGCACATGCGCAGCAAGACCCGACGCTTACACCTACACCTATCCCCATTCCTAAGCCTGCGCGAGCAGTGCGGTTGCCGCCCAACGTGTTCAACATCGCCCTGCTCGGTGTGGACAAGCGCCCTGATCGCGGCTTCATGAATACCGATGTGATCATCATCGCAAGCGTCAACCCAGACGTGCCCGCGGTCACGCTGCTCTCCATCCCGCGCGACACCCTTGCTTACATCCCTGGTGTCGGTGTGCAGAAGATCAACACTGCGTACGCCATTGGCGGTCCTCGGCTCTTCAAGCAGACGATTCGCTACAACTTCGGGCTGGAAATTGATCACTACGCCATGGTGAACTTTGCGGGCGTGGTTCACGCTGTGGACGCGCTTGGTGGTGTGGATGTGATCGTCACCTGCCCGCTCAAACACACCTTCCCGCGCGACCCGTACTACATGGGTGGTCCCATCGTGGCGCGCGACTATGTGGACAAGTTCACAGGCGAGGTTTGGCGTGCGGGGACGCGCGTGCCCTTGCTCACGATTGACCTGCCGCGCCCCGGCGTGTACACGCTCAACGGCTTGCAGGCGCTTGCTTACGTGCGCGCGCGCTACGGCGTGCCGGGCGGCGACGTGGATCGCGGTCGGCGCGAGCAACGCCTCGTGCGCGCCATGCTCGCCAAGGTGCGGCAAATTCAATCACCTGCGGCGCTCATTCAGCTTTACAACGCCGTCAAAGACGATGTTGAAACTGATCTCTCGCTGGAGGCGCTGTTGCGCTACGCCCTGATCGCTAGCAGGCTTGGCGATTCGGTGATCCGCAGCTTTTACATCAGCGGAAATGACAGCGCTGGTGAGGCGCTTGATCCCGCACTTGCGGGACTTCGCGCGAACCGCGTTGCCTACATCGAGCGCGCGCTCAATGTCTCGCTCAATCAGCATGTTAGCGCTGGCATTCCTATCGAAGTGCTCAATGGCACGAATGATGCGGGCTTTGCGCTCGCTGCTGCGGATCGTCTGCGCGAGCTTGGTTTCACCATCACCGATGTGCGCGCCGCGGAGCGCCCCTATGCCCAGACCGTGATCCTCGACCACACGACCACGAAGAAAGGCAGCCCCATTCCGCTCTTGTTGCGCACGTTTAACCTCTCGCCGAAGCAAGTGGTTGAGATGCCACGCAGCGACGGGCCACGCCTCTCCGTGATCATCGGTCCAGACTTCAACCCTTGTTACTACGCGCCTTCGTTGCAAGCAACGGGGAGCGAGCCTGTGTCGGGCCGAGCCGTTGCTGAGGTCAAGTCGCCCTTAAAGCAATCAGTGGTGGCAGAGGCACCGCAGGCGCAAGCTGTGCAGGAGTTGCTCAACGACACAAGCGTCATCACCACTGCTACCGCGCTGCTCAGCGCGCAAGTGCCAGCCAGCTCAACGCTCCTAGTGCCCGGCACGCGCTTTGTGGTGCTGCCGAGCGTTGGTGCGAATGTGCGCGCCTCGCCGACACTCCGCGACTTCACCATCTTGGCGCGCCTTCCGAAGGGAGCAACAGGAGAGATCGTCGGGCGCAGCTTGGATGGCAAATGGCTTCAGGTCCGTCTCCCCGACGGTCGCCTCGGTTGGGTCAGCGCCGACTTGGTGCAAATCGTTGACGAGTCGGCAGAGCCAACGCCGACGCCAACACCACCGCAGCCAATGCCGATGCCAACCTCAACACCGCCGCAGCCAACACCAACGCCCATCCCCGCCGACCGCCCCTACGTGATGGTGCCTGTGGGCGATGCTGTGAACGTCCGTGCTGCGCCGAGCTTAAACGCGCGGATCATCGGCTTGCTGCGCTCGCAGCAAACGGCGCCGATCTTGGGCAAAAGCGCCAACGGATTGTGGTGGCAAGTGCTCTTCCAAGGACAACCCGCATGGGTGAACGCTTCGGTGGTGACGACAGTGGGGAACTTGGTGAATGTGCCAGTTGTGGAATAATCAGCGCCGCACATGAAACAGTACAAAGCGCCACCGCCAATGGTGATCGACCCCACCAAGCGCTATCGCGCGATCTTCAAGACGGGCAAGGGTGAATTTGAGGCCATCTTGTTTGCAGATAAGGCGCCGATCACCGTAAACAATTTCGTCTTCCTCGCGCGCGAGGGCTTCTACAACAACACCACGTTCCACCGCGTGATCAAGGGGTTCATGGCGCAAGGCGGCGACCCCACCGGCACAGGGCGCGGTGGTCCGGGCTACCGCTTCGCTGATGAGTTCCATCCCGAATTGCGCCACGACGGTCCCGGCGTGCTTTCGATGGCAAACGCTGGACCCAACACCAACGGCTCGCAATTCTTCATCACACACGCAGCGACGCCTTGGCTCGACGGCAAGCACAGCGTCTTTGGCAAGGTTGTGCGCGGCATGGACGTGGTGCTCGCGCTCCCTGAGCGCGATCCTATGCGCGCAAAAGCGCCGGGCGAAGTGCTCTACAGCGTCACCATTATCGAGGAGGACTGAGCGCGTGCTGTGATCGGCGTCTTCGACTCGGGGATCGGTGGGCTGACGGTGTGGCGCGAGATCGTGCGCGCGCTGCCCGATGCGCCGACTCTCTACCTCGCCGATCAAGCGTTCTTGCCGTACGGTGAGCGCCCTGCCGCCGTCGTGCGGGAGCGAACGTTGACGTGTGTAGGCTGGCTTGCTGAGCAGGGGTGCGACCCAATCGTCGTGGCGTGCAACACGGCTTCGGCTGTGGCGCTCGAAGCAGCGCGGGCAGCGTTTCCGCATGTGAAGATCGTGGGCATGGAGCCGGCGGTGAAACCCGCCGTGCAACAAACGCGCACGGGCGTGATCGGCGTGCTCGCCACCACCACCACCTTGCGCAGCGCGCGCTACGCTGCGCTCGTTGCGCAATGGCGCGCGTCCGCGGCGATCCTGAGCCAAGCTTGCCCAGAATGGGTCATTGCAGTGGAACAGTGCGACACGGGCGCGCAACTCCAACATGTCGTCGAGTCATGCTTGACGCCATTGTTGGCGAACAACGCGGACGCCATCGTGCTCGGATGCACGCATTTCCCCTTCCTGCTGCCTTGGATCGAGCAAGCGGTGGCGCGCTGGCGCGATGCCAACGCGCAATCCGCGCATGAAGTGCGTCTGATCGATCCTTCGCCTGCCGTCGCGCGGCAGGTGGCGCGGTTCTGGCAACCGCGTGTTGCCTTGTTGAACGATCGCGCGACGCACCGTTTCTTCACCACGGGCGACGCGGATCAGTTCGCGCGCGTCGCTTCGTTTTGGCTCGGTCAACCCACTCATGCTGCTGCGCTTACCCCCGCGCTGCAAGCTCTCGCCTAAGTCAATGACTAAACAACGCTATGGATTTGCTTGACCTTGAACTCCACTGCCACACGCGATACTCGCCAGATAGCCTTGTGAAGTTGCCTGAGTTGATCGCGCACGCGCGCGCCGTTGGGCTACATCGCCTTGCGATCACCGACCACAACGAGATCGAGGGTGCGCTGCGGGCGCACGAAATGGCGCCAGACCTCATCATCGTGGGCGAGGAGGTGCTCGCGCAAGAGGGTGAGTTGCTTTGCTTGTTCATCCACGAGCGCATCCCGCCAGGGTTGCCCTTGGCAGAGACGATCGAACGCGTGCACGCGCAGGGTGGCATTTGCGGACCTTCGCATCCCCTCGATCCGCGGCGCGCGGGCATTGGCTTGGAGAACTTGCTGCGCTACATGCCGCACTTCGACTTCATCGAGGTCTTCAACGCGCGGCTGCGCGACCCCAGCAAGAACGCTGAGGCTGCGCGCATCGCATTGGAGCACGACGTGCCTGGCATCTGCACCAGCGACGCGCACACCCTCGCCGAAGTGGGGATCAGCCGCACGCGCATCCGCCCCTACACCTCGCCTCAAGATTTCGTGGCTGCGCTACGCAAGGCGGAGTTCGTGCCGCATTACAGCTCCCTCATGGCGAACATCGGCTCGCGGCTTGCAGTGCTCGCGCGTGAGTTGGGCTTGGCGCGCTGAGCTTTGGGATCAACGGCGTTCACGTTTGACCAACGCGCGATCGCCGCGTTACACGCAGGCGCAATTACACTTGAGCAAAACCTTAGCGGAGCACAACACGCCATGCCACAAAATCTCTGGAACGACCAAGAGGCGCTGGGGTTGAACCCTCTAGGGTTGCTCGTCTATCGCTCGCGCTTGCTCGGCGCTGATCGCAGCGTGGTCAACATCTTTGGTGGGAACACCTCGGTCAAAAGTGTCGAGCGCGATCATCTCGGGCGCGCGGTGAACGTGTTGTGGGTGAAGGGCAGCGGGAGCGACCTCGCTACGTGTACAGAGAAGGACTTCGCTGGTTTGAAGCTCGACGAGGTGTTGCCGCTCATGGCGCGCGACGCGATGAGCGACGAGGAGATGATCGCTTACCTCGCGCGTTGCCAATTCGAGCCGAACCGCCCGCGCCAATCCATCGAGACGCTGCTGCACGCCTTCACGCCTCACGCGCACGTGGATCACACGCACCCTGACGCGATCATCGCGCTTGCCTGCGCGGCACGTGGTGAGGCGGCTGCGCGCGAGGTGTTCGGCGAAACCATGATTTGGGCGCCATACATGCGCCCAGGCTTTGCGCTGAGCAAATACATCGCTGAGCGCCTGCGCGAACATCCAGAAGCCACGTGCGTGATCATGGGCAAGCACGGCTTGATCACATGGGGCGAGAACGCGAAGCAGTGCTACTTGAACACGTTGGCGCACATCCAACGCGCCGAAGAGGCGCTGCGCGAGGCGGAGCGCCGCGTTTTCGTTGCCGTCAGCCCGCATGCGCCGCAACTCACACCGCAACAACGCGCTGAGGTCGCCGCCGCGGTGATGCCCACGCTACGCGGCGCGGTCAGCGCCCAACGGCGCCAAATCGTGCTCTTCGACGACGGCGAGGACGTGTTGCAGTTTCTCGCGCGCGCCGATGCCGAGCCGCTCTCCCAAGTGGGCGCGGCCTGCCCCGATCACCTCGTACACACCAAGCGCGTGCCGCTGTTTGTCCAGTGGGACGGGCAAGACGTTGTGGCGCTCAAGCAAGCGCTCGCGCAAGGCGTCGCTGATTACATCGCGCGCTACGCAGCGTATTTCCAGCGCCATAACGCCGACCCCAGCGTAAAGATGATGGACCCTGCGCCGCGCATTGTTTTGGTGCCGGGCTTGGGCATGTTCACGACTGGGCGCGATGCCTTCCAAGCTGATGTGGCGCGCCAGCTCTATCACCGCGCGATTGCCGTCATGACGTTGTGCACGCGCGTGGACCAGTTCACCTCGCTGGATGAGCGTGAAACGTTCGAGATCGAGTACTGGCCTCTGGAGCTGTACAAGCTCACGCTCCGCCCGCCAGAGCGCGAGCTTGCTGGGCGCGTCGCGTTCGTCACGGGCGGCGCAAGCGGCATTGGTCGCGCCATCGCACGCCGCCTGGCGCAAGAAGGCGCGCACGTGGTGATCGCCGATATCAACCTTGAAGGCGCGCAAGCTGTCGCTGATGAGATTTGCAAAGCGCAAGGCTTCAAGCGCGCGCTTGCTGTGCGTTGCGACGTGACGCGCGAGGATGAAGTTGCGCGCGCTTTCGCCGAGATGGCGCGCGCCTATGGTGGTGTGGATATTGTGGTGAACAACGCCGGCATCGCCACCAGCGCGCCCATCGAGGAAACCACGCTTGCCGATTGGCAACGCAACATGGACGTGTTGGCGACGGGTTATTTCCTCGTCGCGCGCGAGGCGTTCCGCATGTTGAAACAGCAAGGACGCGGTGGCGCGCTGGTGTTCATCGCTAGCAAGAACAGCGTTTACGCTGGCAAGAACGCCAGCGCCTATAGCGCGGCAAAAGCTGCCGAGCTGCACCTCGCGCGCTGCCTTGCCGAAGAGGGCGGCGCTTTCGGCATTCGCGTCAACAGCGTGTTGCCCGACGCGGTGCTGCAAGGCAGCGGCATTTGGAACAGCCGCTGGCGCGAGGAGCGCGCCAAAACTTACGGCATTCGCCCCGAAGAGCTTGAAGCCTATTACGCGGCGCGCACCACGCTCAAGGTGAACGTCTTCCCCGAGGATGTTGCTGAGGCGGTGCTCTTTCTCGCTTCTGACCGCGCGAGCAAGACCACCGGCGCGATGCTAACCGTGGACGGCGGCGTCGCGGCAGCCTACGCGCGCTGAGCGCCGACCCGAAATCAGGGCACTTGGTGAATAATTGCTAACAACCGCGCCGTTCCACGTGCTCGCGGCGCGCTCGGGACAATGTTCTAGGAGGGTGCCCCATGAGTGAGCTTTTTGACCGTATTCGCAACGCCCGCGGCTCGCTGGAGACGTTGATCGGCAAGCTGCCAGGCTACAAGGGCTACAAAGAGAAGGAGATGCGCCGCGAGGCAGACCGCCTGCTGCGTGAGGCGCTGGTGCGCGATCTCACGTTGCAACTCGACCGCCTCACTGCGCTTCAGGCGCGCGCCTTGGAGGCGCTCGGCGTGACGTGGATGAGTGACTTCGCCGCGGTCAAGACCGCGCTGCAAACGTTGATTGACCGCGTGCGCTACGCCCCGCAGGGATACGCAGGGTTCTTCGATGCTGTGCGCGTGAAGGAAGAAGCGCTAGATGCGCTCGAGGCCTTCGATCGCCAGTTGCTCGATGTGCTCCCCGTGCTCAGCCAGGCGCTGGATGCGTTGGAGCAGGCGCTGAGCGACGCCCCGAGCAATGCGCCTAAGCTCAAAACGGCGCTCGAGGCGCTGAGCAAGACCGTCGCAAACGCAAGCGCGCTCTTCGCGCAGCGCAGCAAAGTCATCACTGGCATTTAACCCAATCAGGAGGTCTTAGGCTATGCCCCGCATTTTGGATGTGATCGAATGGCCCGATCAGGGCCCGAACGACATCGTGAAGCGTGTGCCCGAGGTCGGCGCTGGCGACATTCGGCTCGGTTCGCAACTCATCGTGCGCCCCTCGCAAGCAGCGGTGTTCTTCCGCGACGGCAAGGCGCTCGATACCTTCACTGAAGGACGCCACACACTCACCACAGCAAACCTGCCGCTGCTTTCCAGCCTGATCGGTTTGGTGACCGATAGCCGCAATCCCTTCCCCGCAGAGGTGTACTTCGTCGCCACCAAAGAGTTCGTGGATATGAAGTGGGGCACGCCCAACGAGATTACCGTGCCTGATGCCGTCTTAGGCATGGTGCAACTGCGCGCCTTCGGTACCTACTCCATGCAGATCAAAGACCCGCAGCGCTTCGTTAACCAAGTTGTTGGCGCGCAAGGCTTTTACACCACCGGGCAAATCAACGACTACTTGCGCAGCATCATGGTGAGCGAGTTCGCCAGCGTGCTCGGCGCCGTGATGAAGACACGTTCGCTGCTCGACCTTGCCGCGTTGCAAGCTGACCTCGGCGCAGCGCTGCAAGCAAAAGCCGCCGACGACTTCGAGGCATTGGGGATTGCGCTGAAGAAAGCCTACGTGGTGAGCATTCAGCCGAGCGAGGAGACCGCTAAGGCCATTGCCACACGCAGCGCCATGGGCGCTGTCGGCGCAAACTATATGCAGTATCAAGCTGGGCAAGCGATGCGCGAAGCCGCGCAGAACGAAGGGCAGAGCCTCGCTGCGCTTGGCGCCGGCGCGGGTGCTGGTATTGGGATTGGGCAAGCGTTGGCGCAAGCAATGGCATCGGGCATGCAACAGCCGCCACCGCAACAATCCACCACGCCACCTACAAAAGCGCAGATCCGCCAAGCGCTCACTAACTTGGACATTCGCTTCGCCAACGGCGAGATCAGCGAGGAGACCTACAACCGCCTCCAGGAGAACTTGCGCAAAGCGCTCGAGAGCGCGCCAGAGTGAAACAGGAGGAGAGATGGCGGTGACCAGCAGCGCGCAAACGTTTGAGTACGTGGTCATTGGCGCCGGCGCGATGGGCAGCGCGGCGGCGTATCACCTCGCGCGCGACGGTCGGCGCGTGTTGCTGTTAGAGCAATTCGCAGTAGGACACACGCGCGGCAGCTCGCATGGCGAGTCGCGCATCTTCCGCTTTGCGTACCCCAATGCGGACTACGCACAGCTTGCAATGCAGTGTAAGCCGCTTTGGCGCCAGCTCGAAGCGGAAAGCGGCGAGCGTCTGCTGATCGAGACCGGCGGCCTGGACCTCGCCGACGATCCCGAGGGGTTCAACGCAGTGGACGAGGTGGCGCGCACGTTGGAGCGCCTCGGTGCGGCGTATGCGTTGCTTGACGCCGAACAAGTGCGCGCACGGTTCCCCATGTTTAGCATGTCGCGGGAAGGGCGTGCCGTCTACTCGCCAGACGCGGGCATTTTGCTCGCCGATCGTTGTGTGCGCGCTTTTGTGCGCCTCGCCCAAGCGCAAGGCGCTGTGGTGCACGAGCACGAAGCTGTGCGCGCCATTCACCCCGAAGGTGCGCACGTGTGGGTCGAGACGGCGCAGCAGCGCTACCGCGCACGCGCCGTGATCATCACCGCTGGTGCGTGGGTCAACGCGCTGCTCGCTGGATTGGGGTTTGCCTTGCCGCTGCGCATCGAGCGAGAGCAGGTCGCCTATTTCGACGCGCGCGGCAGCGCCGAGTTCCGCCCCGAGCGCATGCCGATTTGGATCCACTACCGCGCCCTCATTGCTTACGGTTTCCCCGACCTGGGCAACGGCGTGAAGGCAGGATTCCATCATGCTGGGCACTACCTTAACAGCGCTGACGAAAACAACGGGCAACCCGACGCCGCCGACTTAGAGCGGCTCGGCAACTACATCCGCATGCGATTCCCCGCGCTCGACCCAACGCCGCGCAACGCGCTCACCTGCCTGTACACCAACGCGCCTGATGAGGACTTCATCATTGACGCACTGCCCAGCGTGCCAAATGTGATCGTGGCTTCGCCGTGTAGTGGGCACGGCTTCAAGTTTGCTGTTGGAATTGGGCGCGCGCTCGCCGACCTCGTCCAGCACGGGGAGACCTCGTTGCACATTCGGCACACGCGCCGATTGGCAGCCCTGCTACAGCAGCTTTAGCTGCGCAGGGCGACAGGTAGAATTAGAACACTTGTCCAAATGGCGCGCTCCGCGAACCGCACCAGCGCCCAAAACGGGAAGAGCAAACCGCAACGCTCGGCAGCGTTGCCGCGGCTCAGCCTTGACACCTGGCTAGACATCCTCGGGGTTACGCTGCTGGGCTTGGCGCTGGTGACGCTTCTCAGCTTAATCTCGGCGCAGCGCACCCAGTTGCTGGAAGGGTGGCTTGGGGTGTTAAGGCTGATGGTGGGATGGGGCGTGTTCGCCGCGCCGCTCTTGCTTGGCGCGACGGGGCTTTACCTCGTTGTGCGCCGTTTCGGCGATCAGCTCCCCGTGCTCGTTGGCGTGCCACTGCGCCTCCTTGGCGCGCTGAGTGCTTATCTCCTCAGCCTGGGGCTTATTCATCTCATCACTGCGCTGCTGCAAGGGCGTGATGCGCGCCTCGTGGCGAACGAGGCGCAAGGCGGTGGCATGGTCGGGTGGGTGGTTGCCGCTGTCTTGCGCGGTGCATTAGGCGACTTGGGCGCCGTGATGGTGATGCTTGTGGGGTTATTTGCTGCTGCGATGCTCATAGCGCGCGTGACGCTACGCCAGCTCCTCGAGGACGCACGCAGCTTGCTGACGCGCTGGCGCAGTGCGCCAGGCGCTGCCCTTGGCAACGAGCTCCCCATTGCTGATACCCCTGTTAGCCTCTCGTCCTCAGATGACTTAGTGATCAACGACGCGCGCACGCGCCGTTTGCGCACCCGCCCAACGCCGAATGAGAACCCGCCCTTGCGCATCATTGGCGAGCCGCCCTCAGAGAGCGTCGTCATGGGCGCGCCGCGACGCATCCGAGGGCAGCTCAACCGCGTCCCTCCGCCGCGCCCGATCGGCGCTGGTGTTTCGCAGCAAGCGCGGCCCAATGCCGAACACACCGAGGTCGCACCAGCGCCGCTTGCAGCCTCGTCTGCTGTGGAGATACGCTCGCGGATGCAAGTGCAGCGCACATGGCAACTGCCCGACATCACGTCCTTGCTCGAGCCGGGCAGCGACGCAGCCACTGAAGAAGCCAACATCCGCCAAATGGCGGCGAAGATCGAGGAAACCTTGCGCGCGTTTGGCGCGCCGGGGCGCGTGGTCGAGGTGAATCGCGGACCGACCATCACTCAATTCGGCGTCGAGCCTGGGTTTGTGGAGATGAAAGGCGGTCGGCAGGTGAAGGTGAAGGTGAGCCGCATTGCTGCGCTGGCGGACGATCTCGCGCTTGCGCTTGCTGCGCCGCGCGTGCGCATTGAGGCGCCCGTGCCCGGGCGCAGCATCGTCGGCATTGAGGTGCCTAACGCCGAAGTCGCGCTGGTGGCGCTGCGCGATGTGATGGAGAGCGAGGCCTTCGAGGCGTTGCGTCGCAAGACGCCGTTGCCGCTCGCGCTTGGGCAGGATGTGAGCGGAAACCCTGTCGTTGCAGACCTCACCGCCATGCCGCACTTGCTCATCGCGGGCACGACTGGCTCGGGCAAAAGCGTGTGCGTCAACAGCATCATCACGACCCTGCTTTGCCTACACACGCCAGATGACCTGCGCTTGTTGATGATTGATCCGAAGCGCGTGGAGCTGATCGGCTACAACGGCATTCCCCACTTGATTGCGCCAGTGGTGGTTGAGGTGGACAAATGCACCGACGTGCTCAAGTGGGCGACGCGCGAGATGGAAAGCCGTTATCGCCTTTTTGCGCGCTACGGCGCGCGCAACATCGCCGACTTCAACGCCAAAGCCGCGGCTGCTCAGCAACAAGCCGACGCCGACCCCGACCTGCGCAAGCTGCCTTACATCGTGCTCATCATTGACGAGCTGGCAGACTTGATGATGGTAGCGCCCGAAGAGACGGAGAAGCTGATCTGCCGCCTGGCTCAAATGGCGCGTGCCACAGGCATTCACCTCATCATCGCTACCCAGCGCCCCAGCGTGGATGTGGTCACAGGGCTGATCAAGGCGAACTTCCCCGCGCGCATCGCCTTTGCCGTCGCCACCAGCGTGGATTCGCGCGTGATCCTCGACGCACCTGGCGCGGAGAAGTTGCTTGGGCGCGGCGACATGCTGTTCCTGCGCCCTGATCACGGCGCACCATTGCGTGCGCAAGGCGTGCTGGTGCGCGATGAGGAAATTCGTCGCGTGGTGGACTTTTGGCGTGCGCAAGCAGGCGAGAGCGCTGCCTTGCATGAGCCGCTAGCTGCAACGCAGGGGGCATTGCCCGACCTCCCACCGACCACGTCTGCGCCACCGCCCACCTGGGATGAGGCGCGTCAGTTGCGCGATGCTCTCGAGCTTTCGGCTGAGGGCAACCGCGATGAAAAAGACAAGCTGTTCAACGACGCTGTCGCTGTGGTGCGCATGCATGGTAAAGCCTCGATCTCGCTGCTGCAACGTCGCCTGCGCATTGGCTATACACGCGCAGCGCGCTTGATCGAGGAGATGGAAGCGCGCGGCATCGTCGGCCCAGCAGTGCCTGGTCAGCAGTATCGTGAAGTGTTCCCTCCTTCTGCCAACGAGTCGGAGAGATTGTCTCCAGATTAAGCGCGCTTGATCCCCACTTAACCCAATAGCTAACCTGAGCTTATCACTCATGCTCTAGCATTGTCGCCTGTTGAAGCATGTCCATAGGGTGAGGCACACCATGAGCACCGAGCGAATGCTTCATCTTGCGACTGCCCTCGCGTTGGCACTGGCTTCATTACCTGCTCTGCCGCAAGGCGCGCATGTTGCGCAGGCGCAAACCGTGCAGGTGATCACGCAGTGGACGTTTGGGACGCAAGGCAACGAGACGCTCACCCCACAAATCGGGAGCGGTTCTGCGGTCACCGTGGGCAACGTTTCTTTCACGTACGCGGCTGGTCTTGCGGGTAACCCAGATCGTGGCTGGAACACCAGCAGCTACCCCGCGCAAGGCACTGGTAACAAAACCGCGGGTGTAGAGTTCCGCATCAGCACCACGGGGTGGCAGAGCATCACGCTGCGCTATAACCATCGTTCGAGCAACACCGCAGCCAACACTTCAGTCGTGCGCTACTCGACCGACGGCGGCGCGAGTTACACCGAGATCGCAACCTTCACCTTGCCGCCGGCGTCAGGCGATACATGGTTCACGCGCACGGTGGATTTCAGCAGCATCCCGGCCGTGAACAACCTTGCTGACTTTCGCGTGCAGATCGTGGCTGCCTTTGCACCGCCGACCAACACGGGGTATGTTGCAGCCAACGCTCCAACGAGCACCTACAGCACCAACGGCACTTGGCGGTTCGACAACGTCACGTTCGAGGGCTTTGACCTCCCACCCACCGTTGTAGGCATCACACCCGCTGATGGGGCAACTGGTGTGCCGCTGGATAGCAACGTGGTGATCACCTTCAGCGAACCCGTCAATGTGAGCGGCGACTGGTTCTCGTTGAGTTGCACCACAAGTGGAGAGCGCAAACCAAGCTTAAACAATGTGGTGGTCAGTGGAGGGCCCACAACTTTTACGCTTGATCCCTTGCTTGACTTTGCAAGCCAAGAAACGTGCACGCTCACCGTGTCCGCTGCTGCAGTCAGTGATCAGGATACGAATGACCCGCCAGATACACTTGAAGCGGATTTCACCGCGAGCTTCACCGTCCAGCGCCAATTGCCCGCGCTCTGCGCTGACCCTAATCTGGTCCCAATCGGGAGCGTGCAAGGACCAACGACCAGCAGCCCGCTCTCAGGCGCGGTGGTAACCGTGCGCGGCATTGTGGTTGGCGACTTTGAGACCAACGCCAAACTTGGCGGTTTCTACATCCAAAGCGAAACGCCCGATAACGACCCCAACACTTCCGAAGGGTTGTTTGTGAGCAACGGCAACAACGACTCAGTGAGCCTCGGCGAGCTGGTCGTCGTGACAGGGACGGTCGCTGAGCTTTCTGAGCAGACCAGCCTTGTTGGTGTCACCATCCTCTCGTGCGGCACAGTTGCATTACCGGCGCCCACCGATGTTACACTGCCGTTCAGCACGCCCGACGACCCCGAGCGCTATGAAGGCATGCTGGTGCGCCTGCCGCAAGAGCTAACGGTGACTGACAACTTCCGTCTCGGCCGCTTCGGGCAACTCACGCTCTCCAGCGGTGGTCGCCTGTGGCAGCCCACGCAGATCGTCACGCCGGGTGCGCCAGCGCTTGCGTTGCAAGCAGCAAACGACCTCAACCGCATCATCCTCGACGACGACACTAACCAGCAGAACCCTGACCCGATCCGCTTTGGCGGCGGCTCGAACCCGCTCTCGGCGGCGAACACGCTGCGCGGCGGCGACACAGTGAGCAACATCGTCGGCGTGATGACCTACGGCGGGGGTGGTGCTGCCGCAAGCCCTCCGGCGTATCGCGTGCGCCCGATCGCGCCCGTCACCTTCACGGCGAGCAACCCACGCCCGCTCACGCCGCCGAACGTCGGTGGGAGCTTGCGCGTGGCAAGCACGAACTTGCTCAACTACTTCAACACCTTCGGCGCTGGCAACTGCACGCTTGGCGTAGGTGGCCCACCAACCGACTGCCGTGGTGCAAGCAATTCCATCGAATTCACACGCCAAGTCTCCAAGACCATCCCGATGCTGCTTGAGCTCAATGCAGACGTGATCGGCTTGGTGGAGCTGGAGAACGACGGCTACGGCGCAGACAGCGCAATCCAAGACCTGGTCGATCGCCTGAACGCAGCCACTGCGCCAGGTACGTATGCGTTCGTTAACCCTGACGCCGCTTTGGGAGTCACCGACGCACTGGGCACTGATGCGATCAAGGTCGGTATCGTGTATCGCCCCGGGCGCGTCACGCCGGTAGGTCAGACGGCAGTGCTCACAAGCGGCGCATTTGGCACGTTCGTGATCACCACCACGAATGGTTTTGCGACTACGCAGCGCAACCGACCGCCGCTTGCACAAGCCTTCCGTGATAACGCCACAGGCGCAGTGTTCATCGTTGTTGTGAATCACTTTAAGTCCAAAGGCTCAAGCTGCGCCGACAACGTCAGCCCCGTGGGTCCTGACCCAGACACGGGCGATGGGCAGGGCCACTGCAACCTCACCCGCCGCGCCGCTGCCCAAGAGCTTGCCGCCTGGCTCGCCACCGACCCCACCGGCACAGGCAGCCCCAACGTGCTCATCCTCGGCGACCTGAACAGCTACGCGCAAGAGGACCCGATCCGCGACCTGAAGGCGGCTGGCTACATCAACCTCGCTGAGGCGCGCCTAGGGTTGCAGAGCTACTCTTACTCGTTCAACGGGCAATGGGGCACGCTTGACTACGCGCTTGCCTCGCCGAGCCTCGCGCGCCAAGTCAGCGGCATCGCAAAGTGGCATGTCAACGCTGATGAGCCTTCGGTGCTCGATTACAACCTCGAATTCAAGTCGCCCGCGCAACAAATTTCCCTCTTTGCCGCTGATCCCTTCCGCGCTTCGGATCACGACCCACTCATCGTCGGCTTGAGCCTCAACGTGCCGCCGCGCCTCTCAGCGATCAGCACATACGACACAGGACTTGGCGGGAACGGCGCCGAGATCATCGCCGTGCGCGGTGACCATGGCGCGTTGAGCAACAGCGGCGACCAGAGCTTTGATCTGCTCGACCTGAGCGACATCCTCGCGCCGCAGCTCCGCGTGCGTGTGGGTCCCACGGCAACGCTCAACGGGTTGAACGGATTGGCGATCCATCCCACGAAAGACCTCGTGCTTGCGGTGGCGGGGAGCGCTAGCCCAGCGGCGAACCCAGTGAACGGCAAAGTCATCGCCTACCGCCTCAGCACAGGTGACTTCATCACTGAGGCGTTGGTCGGCATCCAGCCCGACGCGATCGCCATCTCACCCGACGGCACTTGGGCAGTGGTCGCCAACGAAGCTGAGGCGCCTCAGCAGAACGACAACGGTGGCCCGGGTTCGATCTCGCTCATTGACCTAAGCACGTTCGACCCTGATGCGCCGACGCCGCTCAGCGTGATCACGCTGCCGCTGCCCTCACAAGCAGGGACGCCCGGCTTTAGCGTCGGTCGTTACGACGACATCGGGCGATTGCTGATTGACAACACACCCGACACGCTCGAGCCTGAGAACGTCGCGTTCTCGCCAGACTCGCGCTTTGCCTTCGTCACGTTGCAGGAGAACAACGGCGTGGTGCGCGTGGAACTCTCCGCGCCCTACACGCTCACGTTCTTCGGCTTGTATAGCACGACGCACTACGCCGACTTGACTAACGGCGGCGGCTATAACCCCACGCAACTGCTCACCGCATGGCGCGAGCCAGACGGCATCGGCGTGTTGGACATTAGCGGCACGCGTTACTTCTTCACTGCCGACGAGGGCGACACGCGCCCCAGCCCGGGCAGCGCGGGCGTGCGCGGTGGGCGCACCGTGAGCGTCTTCCGTGCAGATGACGGCAGCTTCGTCGCCGACACGGCAGGCAGCCTCGATGACCTCGCCGCGCGCTGGGGTCGCTATCCCGACACGCGCAGCAACCGCGGCGGCAGCGAACCAGAAGGACTTGATGCTGTGATCTTCCAAGGGCGCGCGCTTGTTGCTGTGGGCTTGGAGCGCGCGAATGCAGTGGTCGTGATCGACGTGACCGATCCCACGACGCCTACGCTCCTCACGTTGATCCCGACCGACGCTGCACCCGAGGGCATTAAGCTCGTCGCGCGCAACGATGCGCTCTACGTGCTGGCGGCAAACGAGGTTTCAGGCACGCTCACCATCGCGCGCGCGCCCGTCGGGCAACAGCTCTTCACGCAGCGCCGCGCGACGGCAAACGCCTTCCCGCTGCACGACGTGGTGGTGCTTGATCCCGACTTCGACCAGACCTTCACGGTAACGCTGCGCGTGGATCCAAGCAAGGGCGCGCTCGGCTTCGCCACAGGCGGCAACCTCGCCAGCGTGGTTGACACCGCCACTGGCGTTTACACCTTGAGCGGCACGATCACCGACGTGAACGCGGCGCTTAAGACGCTCACCTTTACGCCAACAGTAGGCATCAGCGAGACCGTTGTCGTCTCGGTCACCGCAACGGATGGTGCGCAGAGCGACCTTGGGATCATCCGTCTCGAGGTCAACGCGAACGTCATCCTTGCGCTGACGGCAGCGCCGACCGTTTTGCCCGTGGGGAACCTCAGCACATTAACTGCGACGGTCACCGACTTGAGCGGCTTGCCTTTGAGCGGGGTTGTTGTCTCGTTCACAACGGATCTTGGCAGCGTGGTGCCGCCGACCGCTACCACCAACGCGAACGGCATCGCTACAGCGAGCCTGAGCCGCACTGTGCCTGGCGCGGTGACCGCGCAGGCTGAGGCGCTTGGCGTGACGGCAACCGCGCAGGTGACCTTCCTCGTGGGCGCGCCTGCTGCAATCACCCTCAACGCAACACCCTCGCTGATCTTCGCCAACGGCATTAGCCAAAGCGTAGTGATCGCGCAGGTGAGCGATGCGTTTGGCAACCCAGTGCCAGGCGTGAACGTGCAGTTCTTCGCAGGGATAGGCGTTTTCAGCCCCTCTAGTGGCACAACCGACGTCAGCGGGCGCGTCACTGCTACACTGACCTCCACCGTGCCAGGCACGGAGAACGTGAGCGCCTTCGCTGCTGGTCGCGTTGCCCAAGCGCAGATCACGTACCAGCAACCGCCTACCTCGCAGGTGAACCTCAGCGGCAGCTTGACCGCGATCACGCAAGCGCTTGGCATCGTGCGCCGCGGCGACGTGCTCACCTACCAAGTCACGATCACCAACACGGGCAACGGCGCGCTGAACAACGTGCTGATTGTGGCACCGATCCCGAACGGCACCGCCTACATCGCTGGTAGCGCCGATGGCGGCAGCTTTGTGGGGACTGGCGGCGCAAACCTGATGCCGCAAGTGGTGCAGAACGCAGTGGTGTGGTCGGGTAGCCTTGCGCCAGGCGCTGCGCACGCGCTGCGCTTTGCCGCGCAGGTGCAGCTTCTCGAGGGCACGATCACCTTCCAGCCGCGCGTTTACCTGGACAACGAGGACAGCGGCTTAGACTTGCGCAGCACCACCGACGTTGAGGCGTTCAAAGTCTTTCTGCCCCTCGTGCGGCGCTGAGTCCGCCACCAAGTGGCGAGGTGCAGGCGGGAGAAGCATCATCTCCCGCCTGTTTTTGTTGGTTCGCCCCCTCATGGCAGGCGAATCACGTGTGGCAGAAACACCTGCGAGCGCTGCGGCTCGATCCACGTGCCAATGGCGCCTGCCAGCGGCTCGGCATCCCCGAACAACACGACGTGGTAATACGCCGAGGGCGAAGCGGCTAACTGCGGCAGCGAGAGCGCGTAGGTCACCTGCACGGACGTGCCACCAGCAAGCGCCCCCGCCCAACGCACCACGTTAGAGATCGGCACACTGAGGCTCGGCGCAGAGGTCCACAGCGTCTCGCTCAGCAGCGACATGCTGAACGGCACGATGGCGACGAGCGCCGCGCTTGGCGCTGGCGTCGCGCCGAGGTTAGTGAGCCAAACGGTGGCTGTCACGCGCTCACCCCAACGTGGCTGCGTCGGCGTGATCTGCAACGTTGCGGTGAGCTGCGGAGCCTCGAGGCGTACCACAGCTTGGCGTGCGAAGCGCATGCCCAGATCGCTTAGCTCGAAGAAAGCGGTGACAGTGATAAGCGATCCTGGAGAGGCAGTTGGGGGCGCTGCCACGGTGAACGTCCATGTGCTCACCGTCCCTGCATTGAGCGCGCCCTGCCACGCGCCCGCAAATGTTCCCCCTGCGCCTACCAAGTCCGAGGCGATCACCGTGCCGCCGCTCACCTCCGCCGAGAGGTGCACGCTGGCGCTGATCGCGCTGCGCCGAGCATCGTCCATAGCTGCACGTAAGACGAAGGTGATCGGCGCGCCGGCAGTTGGCGTTGCAGGGTGCGCATAGAGCGTTGATTCGCCCAGCCACGAGAGCCATCCCACTACGCGATTCATCAGGTCAACGCGCGCGTGCGCGTCGAGCACCTCGAAGGCGAAAGGCATGAAGACTGCGCGCCACCTCGATGGCGCTATCCACGTCGAGATGTGGGGGGTGATTGGCGCGCTGTGTGCAGTGCCTGTGTGTGCCAGCCCGAAGGGCTGGAGCCGATCGCCGCGCAACACCACCGCCGCGCTGCGCATGGGCTGCACGGCTGTGCTGAGGTTCCAGTTGTATGGGAATCGCCCGCCGGGTCCCGTGAGCAGCGTCCCACGTGCGAAGCCCGCTCCTATGGAGTGCTCGGGCGTGCCTGTCACGTTGCTCACCACATCGGCGAAATCAACATCGCCAACGCCGAGATAGTGGCGCACGAAGGGGTGTGTAAGCGCGAGGTAATACAAAGCGGCTTGTGAAGTGAAGAACAAGCGCCCGCCGTGCTCAAGATAGGCGCTCAGCCGCTCCCCTTCGATGTTGGTGAGCGGGTCGAACCAATCGTAGGCGTTGAACCAGATCACCAGCGGGTACATTTGGAGCACGGACAAGGGCGGGCTGTGGCGCGCATCGCCGCCGAGGGTGCTCCAACGATCGGCGTGGTTGCCGAGCGCCGCGAGCGCGTTCAGGTAATCCGCCTCGCGGTCGAAAAAGCGGTCGTCGTCCACGAGCAAGATGCTGGCGGGCGTTTTGCTGCGCAGCATCACGTGGGCGCTGACGGCCGGCGCGCTGTTCAGTGTTGCGGCGAGCGTCACTGCGTCGGTGGTGTCCCACGTCGCCGTTGGCGGGATGTGCACCGTCACCGTGACGAGCGCAGCTTGACAAGGCGCGAGCGTGATCTGGGTGGGTGTGATCACCGTGTGCCACTGGTGACCACTCACTGTCAAGGCGATCGTCTCGGTGATGCCTGCCTCGCCTGTGTTGCGAATGCGCACCACATGCGTGATTGTCGTGCTGGGCAACGCAACGGGCACATCCCAGTGCGGGTCGGGCAGCGCAGCGACCGCCACACCTTGCGTTGGTCGTGGCGCAGCGAAAGCCGCAAGGGTGCGGCTGATCGCCGCTGCGCGCTCCTCCGCGCTGTGGATTGCCTCGATGCCAAAGCCAAACAACGCAGCGCGGTAAGGTAAACACGGCGCGGCATACACGCCTGCCCAAGCGTTGTTGCGCGCGTCACCCGCGTAGCGCGCGATGGGCATGCCGCGGTCGGCATTGCGCACTGCAAGCACGTCGGGCGAGCTCTGATTGTTCGCGCCGTCGCCGCCCGTGATGCTAAACGCGTGCCCTGCGAGCAATGTGCCTGGCGTGCCGATCACGCGCCACGAGGGTGCGTTGTCTTCTACCAGCGCTGCGTTCAGGCGTGCAAAGTACGGCGCTGGCGCAAAGGCGCCGTCGTAGAACGCCACGTCCTGCCCGCTGAGCAGCAAGTTGCGCCCTGCTGCGAGGTAGCGCGAGAGCGCGTCGCTCGCTCCGACCAAGCCCGGCGCGTCGAACGGCGCAGACCAAATCACCGCGTCGTAGCGCAGCAGGTCGGTGATCGTCGGCACGTCCCGCGGTGGGTCTTTCACGCGCTGCTCGTCGTATGCCAGGCGCAAGTCGTCGAGCGCGCGGCGATAGAACGCTGCTGCGCTTGCGTAATACCATGCACCGCTGTCCACCAGCAGCACGCGCTGTGTTGGCGTGAGCACAAACGGCGCCTCGGTGATCGCGCCGTCGGTCACGACGACGGTTTGCGTCTGCACGAGGTAGCCCGTCAACCGCGCCTCGAGGGTGTAGGTGCCGGCGGGCAAGTGCAACACGTAGTACCCTAGGCCGCTATCCGCGCGCGATTGCGCTGGCGTGTCCAACGCGCGCACGAGCGTTTGCGTCAGCGCTGTTCCGCTGGCCGCGTCCGTGACTAAGCCGCGCACGATCCCAGAGGGCAACGGCGAGAGCGCGAAGTCGAGCCGCTGTGCCTGCCCTGCCTGCACGATGCGCGGCGGCGAGGTGATGCCGGCGAAGCCGAAGGCGCTCGCCGTGAGCGTGTAGATGCCTGGCGGCGCGGCGAGGGCATAGCGCCCGAGCGCGTCAGTAGTGGCGCTTGGCGTGTGCGCGTTGCCGTGTGCCTGCACGCGCGCGCCGCTGATCGGCTGCCCAGCGTGCAACACATAGCCGGTGATCACGCCGTGCGGCAAGACGCGCAACACCGCGCCATAGGCATCCACACGACCCCAGCCGCTGTCGTTGTTGGGCAACGATGTGGAGAGCGGCACGGCGGTGCTAGTGAGCACGAAGAGCGTCTGCGTCACGTCGAGCGTAGGGCTGACACTGCGCAGCAACGCGGCGATACCCGCGACGTGCGGTGTTGCCATCGAGGTTCCGCTGGCGCGCGCATAGCCGCCGCCAGGGAATGCCGAAACCACGCTGACGCCTGGCGCGACCACGTGCGGGCGCACCTCGCCAAACGGTGAAGGACCGCGGCTGGAGAAGCGCGCCACGTGGTCATCCTCATCGCTCGCGCCGACGCCAACCGCGCCTGGCAAACTTGCGGGCGAGCCAACAGTTTGTTCGCGCGGTCCTTCGTTGCCGTTGGCGAAGACGACGAAAATGCCCGCCGCGCGCAGCGCTTGCACATCGGGCAAAAACTCGGTGTCGCTGCCGTTCTCCGCCCCCCATGAATTGCTGAGCACGTCTGGCGCGCGGTTGGGGTCGCCGTTCGGCGCGAGCATGAACTGAAAAGCAGCGTGCAACCAGCTATAGTAGCCGAAGCCATCACCGTTCAGGCCCTTCGCTGCCATCCAACGCGCGCCAGGCGCGACGCCGATCCCGCCCTCGCCCACGAGGGTGCCCATGGTATGCGTACCGTGCCCGTGCAGGTCAGAAGGATAAGCGGCGCCTTCGTTCGTCGCGTCGAACCAGTTGTGCAGGTGGTCCGCTGCAGGACCGCCGTTCCAGCCGCGATAGCGCGGCTTCAGCGCGGGGTGATGCCAATCCACGCCTGTGTCAATGTTGGCAACCGTCACGCCGTCGCCGGTCACGCCCAACTCGCGCCAGACGCGATCGGCGCCGACACGTGCCACGCCCCACGTGACCTCGCCCGGCGCCAACGCGCCAACTTGCGCGTAGGTGCTGAGCGCCGTGCTCAGCGGTGTGCGCGCCTGCACTGTTGTCTCCAGGCGCAACGGGCCCGGGAACGGCGGCGCTGCATCGGCGATCCACTTCTGCCAGCGGTCGAGCGTCACCTCGGCGACATCCTCGCGCGCGGCAAGCGCGCGCACCACGTCGGGTGGGGCGCTGAGCGCGATCGCGTTGACGATCCACAACGCGCGCACTTCGCGCACGCGCGCAGCAACTGCTGGTTGCGCGAGGAACGCCAGCACATCGCGTTGGCTGTGCGCGGCTAACGCTTGAAGATCAGCGACGAATGCGGCGCGCTGTGCTTTGCGCGTTGCGAGCGGCAGATCGAGCTGCTGCGAAACACGGCGCGCATGCGCGCCTGAATCAAAGCGCACGAGCACACGCACGAGCGCATCCGCGGGCAAGACGCGCAGCGCGTCTTCCAACGCCGAAGAGAGCCGCAGGCGCTGCACGGGCGTGACGGGCTGCGCCTCAACGCGCGGGGCGTTCGTTGCCAGCCCCAAGACGAGCGCGCTGACAAGGAACAAGCGGGCGATTGCGCAAACCATGAAGTCGCCAGTACACTACACCTTGACCAACGTTTCGGCAAACGAGGAACACCAGCCATGTCCGATTACACCCCAAAACCCGAGCACAAGTTCACGTTTGGTCTGTGGACGGTCGGCAACGTCGGTCGTGATCCGTTTGGGCAACCTGTGCGCGAGGCGCTCTCACCTGCGGACATCGTGTACTTGCTCGCCGAGGTCGGCGCGTACGGCGTCAACTTCCACGACAACGATTTGATCCCGATCGACGCGACGCCCGCCGAGGCAGAGGCGATCAAGCGCGCCTTCCGCAAGGCGCTGGATGACACTGGCTTGAAGGTGCCCATGGCGACCACCAACTTGTTCAGCGATCCGATCTTCAAGGACGGCGCCTTCACCAGCAACGACCCCAAGGTGCGCGCCTATGCGCTGCAAAAGGTGATGCGCGGCATTGACCTCGGCGTGGAGTTTGGCGCGAAGGTGTACGTTTTCTGGGGCGGGCGCGAAGGCAGCGAGACCGACGCTGCGCGCGACCCCGCCACCGCGCTTAAGCGCATGCGCGACGCGATCAACTTCCTGTGCGAATACGTGATCGACCAGGGCTACGACATCAAGTTCGCGCTCGAGGCAAAGCCCAATGAGCCACGCGGCGACATTTACCTCTCCACCACAGGGCACATGCTGGCGTTCATCGAGACGCTCGACCACCCCGAGATGGTGGGCGTGAACCCTGAAGTCGCGCATGAGCACATGGCGGGGCTGAACTTCTTGCACGCCGTGGCGCAAGCCTGGGAGGCGGGCAAGCTCTTCCACATTGACCTCAACGACCAATACGCCGCACGCTACGACCAAGACTACCGCTTTGGCTCGCGCGATCTCAAGGCGGCGTTCTTCTTGGTGAAGTTCCTTGAAGATGTGGGTTATCAAGGCTCGCGCCACTTCGACGCGCACGCCTACCGCACCGAGGACTACGAGGGCGTGAAAGACTTCGCGCGCGGCTGCATGCGCACGTACCTCATCCTCAAGGAGAAGGCGCAGCGCTGGAACGCCGACCCCGAAATCCAGGCGCTGCTGGCGGAGATCAACGCCGACGACGGCAGCATGGCGCCCTTCCTCGGAAAGTACAGCCGCGAGACCGCCAACGCGCTCAAAGCGTATGCCTTCGACCGCGTTGGGCTGGGCAAGCGCGGCTGGAAGTACGAGCGCCTCGATCAACTCACGATGGAGATCTTGCTCGGCGTGCGGTGAAGCAGTTGCCCTCGCTGGAACACGAGCAGATCTTTTGGCGCGCCGGCTTCGTCCACGTCGCAGGGCTGGACGAAGCCGGGCGCGGCGCATGGGCGGGGCCTGTGGTCGCTGCTGCGGTGATCTTGCCGCCCGACCCTGCAATTGCAGCAACACTTCACGGCGTCACCGACTCCAAGCAGCTCACGCCGCAACAGCGCGAAGCGCTGCGCGCGCGCATCGTCGAGGTGGCGCTTGCGTGGGGCGTTGGTGAAGCGAGCGCTGCGGAAATTGACGCGCTGGGCATCGTCACCGCCACGCGCTTGGCGATGCAACGTGCGCTCGATGCGTTGGCGCTTGCGCCCCACGCGCTGCTGATTGACGCACTGCGATTGCCGGCTGTGTCGCTGCCGCAACGCGCCTTCCCACGCGCTGATGCGCTCAGCCTCTCCGTCGCGGCGGCCTCCATCCTCGCTAAAACCACGCGCGACGCGCGCATGGCGGAGCTGGAGATGCAAGCGCCGGGTTACGGCTTTGCACGGCACAAGGGCTATGGCACGCGCGGCCATCAGCAAGCCTTGCGCGCGTTAGGTCCTTCCGCGTGGCATCGGCGCAGCTTTCGCCCTGTGCAACGCGCGCTTGCGCCCGCGCTTGTGCAAGAAGCCGAGCCGCTGTAAGCCTTGTGCGCTTCAGTTGCGCCGCGCCGTGAGCGTGAACAGACGCACGTCTTTGCCGCCGAGTTTGTATTTGTATTCCTCGCCGCCCTGCAAAAAGTCGAACACCCGGAAGCCCTCTGCAATGGCTTTCTCGATCAAGCGCGCGATCAGCACTTGCCCAGGGCTGAGGTAGGCGAAGCGCTGCGGGTCAAGCCCCGAGTTGTACACCAGCACGGCGTCGCGGTAGGTGAAGTTGAGGTACGTCGCCGCGCGCACGCCCTCCACCTCGAGAAACGCGAGCTGCAAGCGCCCGCGCTCGAACATCGCGCGCGCGATGGCGTGAAAGAAGCGCGCCATGCGCGGCGTCATGAACGCGGCTTTCTCGGGTGTTGAGGCTTTCATCAGGCGGATGAAGTCGTCCACGTCCTCCGCCAGGCGCGCGGCGTCCTCCGCGAAGGTGACGCGCACCTCCTCGCTGGCGCGGCGCAGCTTGCGTTGCAATTCGCGCCGCTCCTTGCCGTCTAGCATCATCAGGTATTCCTCGAACGAGCGCGGCAAGGCCACCTGCGGGCACACATCCTCGAAGGAGACGCGCGGCTGCCAGCCCTCCGCCGCGAGCAGCTCACAAAAGCGCGTGAGCGTGGGCGAGCCTTCGCGGATGTTGCACAGGCTGAGCACGTGCCAGGGTGGGCAATCAGCGCTCTTGAGGAAGTTGAGGATGCCGCGCAGCACGGCTTCCTCGTGCCCACGCGCCACGATGAAGTCGAGGTAATCGGAAACCTCCTTGCAGCCAATGAACGCTGCGGTGACGACGCCGTGCGCGTCTTCGGCGAAGAACAAAGGCGCGATGCCCACCAGCTCCCCACCTTCGCGCAACGCCACAATGCGCATCTCGCCTTCGCCGAGCGTTGACCACCACGTTTGTTGCCACGCGCAGGTGAGGAACAGCGTGTCGTGATGGGAGCGGGCGAGCGCGCCGTCCCATTCTGCCGCGAGCGCGTCGAACGCAGTTGGCGAGTCGAATACCTGGAGCTGCATGGCGCGCCTCACGCCGTGCTGCGTGCGGGCTTCGGCTCCACGCGCCAGACGCGATCTGGCGCCACGAGCCGGTCGAGGAACAAGATGCCGTCGAGATGGTCAATCTCGTGCAGGATGGCGCGGGCGAGCAAGCCCTCCGCCTCGAGTTTGTAGCGTTGACCATTGCGGTCGAGCGCGCGCACGGTGATGCGCGCCGGGCGCGCCACCTCGCCTTGCCAGCCCGGAATTGAGAGACAGCCCTCGACGCCGATCTCCTCTTCTTCAGAGCGCGCCACCACCTCAGGGTTGATCAGCACGTAGAGCTTGCCGCTGCCGGGGATTTTTTCATCAGCCTCGATCTCGACCACAGCGATGCGCTGCGAGACGCCCACCTGCGGCGCAGCAAGCCCGATGCCGTCCGCCGCGTGCATCGTCTCGATCATGTCGTCAATGAGTCGCTGCGTTTCCTTGGTGATCTTCTCGACCTTCTTTGCCTTGCGCCGAAGCACAGGGTCGCCGATCTTGCGAATGGGTCTGTTCATCGGTGTTCGCCAAATGCGCGCGCGAAGTGTACACCTGCTGCGGCAGCAAGCTTAAGGCGTGAAGCGCGCGCGGATCACCGCTAGCCCGCGCAGCAACGCTTCGTGCGCCACCAAGCATGAGATCATCAGGTGTGCGCCGCTCGCGCAGCCGTAGAAGTAGCCGGGATGCACCAGGACGCCGTGCGCCAGCAGGTCGAGCACGAGCTGTTCTTCGTCCTCGCCTGCTTCGCGGCCCAGCACGCGTGGAAACAAGTAATAGCCGCCTTGGGGCGCGCGTGTGTGCAGGGTGGGGATCGCGGCGAGCTGCGCGAGTGCCAGGTCGAGCGCCTCGCGCACGCGCGCGCGCATCTGCGCCACGAACATCCAACCGCGCGCGAACAACGTGGGCAGCATGAACTGGATCAGCGCGTTGGCGCCGAGATACATGTCGTTGAGCAGCTCCAAGCGCGCAGCGTAGCGCCGTGCAGCAGGCGCATTGAGCGCGATCCACCCTAGCTTGAGGTCGGGCAGAGCAAACATCTTGGAGATGCCGTTCAGCGTGAACACGGGCAGCTCAGGATGTAGCGTGGCGAAGGGCGGCGTGTGTGTGACGCGATAGGTGAACTCGGCGAACACCTCATCGCAGATCACCGGCACGCCGAGTTGGGTCAACGCAGCGATGGGCTGCTGCACGATCATCCCGGTTGGGTTGTGTGGCGAGATCACCAACACCGCGCGCGTGCGCGCATCGGCAGCAGCGCGCAGCGAATCCTCGTCTATTGCCCAATCCGCTTCCTCGACTAAGCGATATGTGCGCAGCTCGATGTGATGTGCCGCTGCGAGGTGCTCGAACAGAGGATAGGTTACCTCTGGCGCGAGCACGTTGTCGCCGGGGTCAGCGAGCAGTGTGAACAGCAGCCCGTATGCCTCGCTTGTGCTGGCAGTGAGGAAGATGTGATCGGGCGAAAGCGCAAGCGGCGGTGTGCGTTGCGCGTAATAGGCGCAGATCGCCTCGCGCGCTGGCAAGGCGCCGCGCGGGTCGGGATCGTAGCGGCGCACGCGCCAGTACGCCTCTGCGGCTTCGCGCAGCACGTCGGGCGGGAAGAGCAACCCTTGGTGTGTCGGGTTGCTGCTGGTGAGGTCCACGTAGCCGGCGCTCGCGCGGCGCGCGCGCTCGATGGCGTTTTCGCTCAGGTCAGCGCCAGCGAGGAAGCCGCTGCTCATTCTGTTTGGGCGGCTATTTCGGCTGTTGGTGCGATGCCCAGCGCATCGAGCACAGAGTGCAGGTCGCGCAACGCGCGCTCAGCGTAAGCGGCGCCGCGCAAGCGCTTGTCGCGTGGCGGCTGCGCCAACGGCGGCAGGATGCCGAAATTCGCCTTCATCGGCTGGAAGTGCTTGGGGTCGGCATGCGTGATGTAATGGCACAGCGCGCCGAGCATGGTGGTCTGCGGCAAGGTGATCAGCGGCTCGCCGCGCGCCAGGCGCAGCGCGTTGATGCCTGCAAGCAAGCCGGTTGCCGCGTTGCCCGCGTAGCCCTCGACGCCGGTGATCTGCCCGGCGAAGAACAGGGTGGGGCGCGGCTTGAAGCGCAGCGTCGGCTCTAAAAGCACTGGCGCGTTGATGAAGGTGTTGCGGTGCATTTGCCCGTAGCGCACGAACTCCGCGTTTTGCAGCCCGGGGATGAGGCGGAAGACGCGATCCTGCTCGGGGTACTTCAAGTTGGTCTGAAAGCCGACGATGTTGTAGAGTGTGCCGGCGATGTTGTCCTGCCGCAGTTGCACCACGGCATACGGGCGCTTGCCCGTGCGTGGGTCGCGGATGCCCACGGGGCGCATCGGACCGAATGCCAGTGCCTCGCGCCCACGGCGCGCCATCACCTCGATCGGCAAGCAGCCCTCGAAGAAGCGCTCATCTTGCAGCTCGAAGTCGCGCAGCGTCACCGTCTCGGCGCTGAGCAGCGCGTCCACGAAGCGCTCGTACTCCTCGCGCGTCATCGGGCAATTGATGTAGTCGCCTTCGTCGCTTTGGTTGCGCCCGTAGCGCCCTGCGCGGAAGGCGATGCTGAAATCAATCGAGTCCACCGTGACGATGGGCGCGATGGCGTCCCAGAAGTAGAGATATTCACTGCCGCTCAGCCGCGCGATGTCTTCGGCGAGCGCGTCCGAGGTGAGCGGGCCTGTGGCGACGACCGCGATGGTGTCCTCGGGTAGGCGCGTCACTTCCTCGCGCACGACCTCGATGTTGGGATGCGATTCGATGCGCTCGGTGACGATGCGCGCGAACACCTCGCGGTCCACTGCTAACGCGCCCCCTGCAGGCACGGCGGCTTGCTCAGCGCAGGCGAGGATGAGGGAGCCGAGCGCGCGCATCTCGCGCTTGAGCAGTCCTGGTGCTTTGTCGGGTTGATCGGCGCCGAGCGAGTTGCTGCACACCAGCTCGGCGAGATAACCGCTGGTGTGTGCGGGCGTCATCTTGCGTGGGCGCATTTCGTAGAGGCGCACCTTGCCGCCGCGTTCGGCGATCTGCCACGCTGCCTCGCAGCCAGCAAGCCCGCCGCCGATCACAACAATGGTGGGCGTGTGTTGCATCGTCAGCGAATTCTAGCGGGGCGCGCGCACCTGCTGAGAAGCGCGCTCACACCGCAACACCGCTGCGCCGCAGCGCCTCGATCACGTCGTCCACCGGCAGCTCATCGCATGTGCACGGACCGATGGGGTCTTGCACGTCGTCCTCGCCGAGCAGCACGCGAAAGGTGTTGAGCACCGCCCAGCTAAGCACCTCGAGGTCGTAACCCCCTTCGAGGATGAGGATCAAGCGCCCGCCGCACAGCGCATCGCTCAACGCGCGCAACACGCGCACCATGCGCCCAAACCCCGCCAGCGAGACGCCCATGTGTGCCAGAGGATCGCGCCAGTGCGCGTCGAAGCCGGCAGAGACAACTAGGACGTTGGGCTTGAACTGATACGCCAGCGGCACGATCACCTCGTCGAACACGCGCGCGTAGCCGAAGTCGCCCACGCCCGCAGGCAAGGGGATGTTCACGGTCGCGCCCAGCCCTGCGCCCGTGCCGCGCTCGGTAACGCCCCCTGTGCCGGGATACATGCCGCGCCCGTACTCGTGCACCGAGACGAACAACACGCGCGGGTCGTCGTAAAAAATCGCCTGCGTGCCGTTGCCGTGGTGCACGTCGAAGTCCACGATCATCGCGCGCTCGGGCTTGGTGTTGCGGTGGTGCCGTTGCGCCGAGGGCGACCATGTGCCGTCGGTGGTGTCTTCAAGCTCGCCCAACGCCTGGAGCGCGGCGAAGGCGACGTTGTTGAACAGGCAAAACCCCTCGCCGTGATTGGGGAAGGCGTGGTGCCCAGGCGGGCGCACCAGCGCGAACGCGCGGCGCACGCGCCCCGACATCACCGCCTCGGCGGCGGCGACGCTCGCGCCAACGGCGAGCGCAGCGGCGGAAAACGACGCGCCGTTGAGGTACGTATCCACGTCGAGCGCCGCCTGCCCGCGCGCCGAGAGCGCATACACGCGCTGAATGTACTGCGGCGTGTGCACGCGCGTGAGCATCTCGAACGAAGCCGGCGAAAACGGCAGCGTGCTCAGCGCAGACCACACGTCGCTTGCGCGCAAGCGCTGCATGATCGCCTCCAGGCGGCGGCGATTCTCAGGGTGGAACGGATGATCGTGTTCGAGGAAGAGCGGGTCGTAGAGGATACCAACGCTCATGATCGCTCTCTCACGCGAGGCGCCTTGCGCTGGGCTGTGGCTCGGTGAGCAACGTCCAGACAAGCAGGCTGCCCAGGATCAAAATGAAGGCATTGGCCAAGAAGGGACCGCTGTGGTTCACGTCGTAAAGCGCGCCCATGATCACCGGTCCGATCACCTGCCCCACTGACTGCGCCAGCGTGTACATGCCGAAGCCGATGCCGCGCTGGTGTGCGCTGAGCAAGTCGGCGACGAGCGCTTGTTCTGCGGGCACCGCAGCCGCATAACACACTGCCTCGAGCGTGGCGAACACCGTGAGCGCGGCGATCACCATCCACGGCTGTGGGAAGAGCAGCGGCATGAAGGGCAACGTGAAGGAGAACGCGCCGCTGGTCGAAAGCCCCACCACGATCGGCAACCGTCGCCCGACGCGGTCAGCGATGCGCCCCAGCCGCGAGGGGAGAAATGCCCACGCCAGCGCCGCGGGCAAGTACGCCATCATGATGAACACCAAGTTAGGCGTCACGCGGTCGTGGATGTACACCAAGATGAACGGCGAAAGCCCATAGGACGACGCCATGGTGAGCACCACGATCGCCATCAGCCGGAAGAGCTGCGGGTTCAGCGCTCGAACGGCTTGCCAATCGGGCACGGTGTTCTGCGTGAGGGTCGGCGGGCGCGTCTCTGGCACGTAGCGCAACGCGCGCCATATCCCCAGCAACACGCCGCCCGCGAAAAGCCCAAACACCAAGCTCCACACTTGCTGCGTGATGCGCAGCTCGCCTTGCAGGTTGAAGCCGAACAGCAGCAGGATCGGCAACGCGATCAAACCGCCGATGATCCCGCCGCGATACTGTGCCTCTTCGGTGTAGCCAAAGCTGGCGCCGCGCCCCGCCTGTCGCGCGAGGTCGGCGGTGATGGTGTATGCCGAGAGCAGCAGCAATCCGAGCGCAAAGCCTTGCACGGTGCGCGCGAGGAACAGCAGCGTGATGGCAAAGCGCGCGTCGGTCTCGATGTGCAGCGCGCCGAGCGAGAGCGTTAACTCGCGCGCGAGCGCAAACAGCACCATGGCGACGAACATCAAGCTCACAGCGAGCACCAAAAACGGCTTGCGCCCAAAACGATCCATGCTGCGCCCGACGATCGGGCGCGCGAGCGCCGTCATCAGCGCGGGAATGGCGAACAGCAGCCCCGTCTCTTTGCCGCTGGCGCCGAAGTTTTGCGCGTAGATCGGCAGCGCCACCACCAACGCCGCTGTCGCCAACGAAGCCAGGCGCACCACCATTTGCAATTGGTGAAGATGGTGTTGGGCGAGCGACTCAAGCGCCGTCGTCGGTTCTGCCGCGTGCGCTAACTCGGCAGGGGCACTCTGGACAGTTTGCTGCATCAAGTACGGTCTTGGAATTGTAAGCCCCGCGCGCGGCAGCGAGGGACTGATGAGCGCGCCCAGCCTTACGCTGACTCGCCGAACACGGCGGGATGCTCAGCAAGTTGCGCGGCAAGGTCCCGATCGTAGCGGATGGTGATCACGGTGTAGCCTTTCTCGCGGAGCTGTTGACGCTGCGCCGCGTCGCGCGCGCGTTGTTCGGGCGCGTCGTGCACGCTGCCGTCGCAGAAGATGAGCGTGCGCGGCGCGTAGAAGAAATCCGCCACGCATCCTTCCTCGGACACGTGATGCTGCGCCTCGGTGGGCAAACGCAAGCGGCGCTCGGCAAGCGCGTTGAGGAACGCGCGCTCTAAGTCGGAGCGCGCATCGGTGCGCGCACGCAGGAACGCGAGCTGCTCGTGCCAACTGCGATTGCCGTAGCGGTGCAGCGCGTCTGCGCGGCTCAGCGCGAGCAGTGCATCGCGCACCGCGTGTCGGTCGAGCCAAAGTGCGTGCTGCTGGTTGTCGAAGCTGAGCAAGCACTCGTAGCACGCCTTCGCGCAGGTCTCGCTCGTGTTCGCGCCGGTGTCGGGGTCGAAGTGGCACACCGCCAGCGCCTCGCGCGCGCAACGGGCGAACGCGCGCGGCGAATGCGCCAACTGCGCCAACACGCCCAGGCTGCCCTCGGCGTTCTCGTAGAAGAGCACGCGCCGCCACGCGCCCTCGCCGACCACGTCCACGCCCAGCTCGGATTCCTCCAGCTCAAACACGCGCCCGATGCCGCGGCGCAGCGCGTAGGCGAGGCTCCACCACCACCCCTCTTCTGCTGCGGGGTGTTCAGGGCGGAACAGCAGCACGTCTTGCGTGACGCGCACGGTGAGCGCAACGCGCTCAGGCGCGCTGGTGGCGGTTGGCGGTCTATCCCGTCGCGTGCCTTGGTTGTCATCTTCGCGCGCGAATTCGCCGCTCTCCAAGTGCACGGGGAAATCGGGCTGCGCGCTGTGCCCGCGGTTGATGAAGTGCAGCTCCGCCGCCAGCGCGTAGGTGAACGCGCCCAGCACTGCGCCTTCGGTGCTGACCAGATCAGCGTGCTCTTGCTGGCTGTTGCGCAGGTCGTATGCCAAGCGAACGCGGTAGTGTCGGCGTGAACGCTCCTCTTCGTCCGAGGTGATGCGCTGGGTGCGGCGCAGGCGCACGTTGGGCATCTCCAGCGCAATGACAAGCTCGCTGTGCCCCTCGCCCACAGGCGAATGGCATGAAGGGCACAGGTCCGCGCTCAACTGCGCGCCCCGCTCGATCAGCGCGCCGCACACGTTACACGCGCGCACGCTGGTGCGCCGATTCGCTAGCCCGCCGGCTGGCGCTTGAAAGCTGCTCACCTCCCACTTCTCGCCCTCGTGATACACGATGTTCCTCGGCGCGAACTCAGTGAGCGCAAGCGTGCGCGGTCGGCTGATGAACTCGCCCTCGCTGCCGCGCGGCACCCACGCGCGCACTGGCAGCGCGGGGAAGTTGTAGCCGGGCAAGAACCCCTCCGCAGCGAGATAGCGGTAGGGGTAAAAGTCGCTCTCCTCGCGCTGCACGTCTTCTTGCAACAACAAGCTGCGCTGGCGCACGGCTTGGTTCATCTTTTGCTGCGCCTCATTTCGCTCATCTCTGCTCAGCCGTGGTATCTGGAGGCGCTGTTGCGCCGCGAGCAATTCCGCTTGGACGGTGCGATAGAGCTCGCGCCAGCGATCAAAGGCGCGGTCGAACCGCTCCGCTGCGCCCGCGATCACCTCGCGCACCCACTGCTCCGACCACCACGCGGTTTGTTGCAAGCGCTCGTGGTCGCGCGCCAGCGCCTGCATCACACGCTCGAGCACGCGCTGGCGTCGCGCCTCGGAAAGCTGGAGCTGCTGGCGCACGTCTTCTCTGAGGGGCAGCGCCTCCTCGTCCTCGAGCACGATCACATCGCCGATGGATTCCTTCAGCGGTAGCCCCACCTCGGCAAGCCATTCGGCGTGGATGTGCGTGCGCAGCAGCGCCTGGTTCGCCAACTCCAACCGCGGCGGGCGCACGCTGCCGACGACCATCGCCTCACGGTGGCGGAAGAAGTATTGGTCGTGCTGGTTGTAGGCGCCGCAGTAGGTGAGGATCAAGCCGGGTTGCCCCTGGCGTCCAGCGCGCCCGCTGCGCTGCGCGTAGTTGGCGGGCGTTGGCGGCACGTTGCGCAGGTGCACCAGCTCCAGCGTGGCGATGTCCACGCCCAGCTCCATCGTCGGCGAGCAGACGAGGTAGGGCAAGGGGCGCTGTGGATTGTCGCCACGGAAGCGCGCCTCGCGCCGTTCGCGCTCGCCCGGCGTCACCACCTGCGCGGTGTGCTCGCGCGCCTCCATTGTGATCAGGGCGCAGGGCGGCGTGCGATACAGCGCTTGAAAGAAGGCGTTGACCCCTGTGTTGAGCTGCTTTGCGCCTGGGATGCGCCGGCGCGTGATTGGGTCAGGGGATGGGGCCGTGCCGTCGCCCAGCTCCCAGCACAACGCCGCGTGGTTAAGCTGGTAACTCCCCTCTCCAAGCAGGTGCAGCAAGTCATGGCTCACGAGCAGATCGCACAGCGCTCGGATGAAACGCTCGTAATCGGGGATGCTGCCGAGTTCGCGTTGCAAATAGCGCCCGATCGCGCTGCGCTCGCCGAGCGAGACCACGCCTCTGCCTCTGCCGTTGGCGGCGGTGTTCACCATCGCTAGCTTCGCCTCTTGCAGGCGCTCCTCCGGCTCAAAGCCCCAGAACGGGTTTAGCTCTTGTTCGACGCGGCGGCGGAAGGTGCTTTGTGTTTCGGGTTGCAGGCAGGGCGCGTTGATCGCCAACTTGCGCCGCAGGTAATCGAGCACGGCGCGCACCACGACCTTGCGCTTCTCGGGCGGGTGCTGCGCCAGCGGCGCCAGCGCTGCATCCGTCTCCCAGCGCGCGTCGGCGCAGCAATCTTGCAAACCGCGATACGCGATGCGCAGCAGCCCTACCTGCTCCAAGTTCGGGCGCGTGAAGCGCCAGCCCCGGCTCAAGTCCGCGTAGAGACGATACTCCAGCACCTCGGTGAAGGCGCGTTCCTTCGCGCGCCATCCCTCCGTGCCTGCGTTCAAGTCGGGGTTGTTGCCATACTCGCGCGGCGTCAAGCCGCACTGCGCCAGTTGTTCGCGCACTGCCTGTGCGACTTCGGCTCTGCCCAGCGGCGAGCGTTGGCGCAGAGCGGCGTAGAGCGCGCTGCGCAGCAACGTCACCTGCACGAAGTCGTTGAAGTGCCCTGCTTGCAACGAGGCATCTTGGCGGTTATCGGTGAAGGTGAGCAGCTTGTCACGCAAGCCATGCTTTGGCGCCTCGCGCAGCAGCGTCATCGCCATCACCGTTGTTGCGCTGCTGCGCCCTTCCGCCGTCAGCCCGCCTAACTTGACGAACTCGCTGTCGTGCAGCGTGTAATACTCGCCGCAGTTGAAGCAAATCAAAAACGGCTCCGGCTGCCACCACATTTGAACCGCGCCAGGGCGCTGGGTTGTGCTGAGCTTGCCGTCGGGGGATACCCACACGCGCTCCCCTTGGTACGCTCGCCGATCACGCTTCAGCTTGCCCTGCGCCTCGAACCACTCCTCGGGTAGCTGGACCTCTTCGTCCTCCGCGGCGAGCATGAGATAGCCGCGCTGTGCTCCGTCCTCCTGCTCGAAGTCTGAGAACGCCGAGACCGGCACCACGTCTTTGGATCGGCGCACGACGTGGTAATACTCCTGTCCGCATTGGCGGCAAAAGCGCAGCGGCACCAACAGCCGACCGTCCTCAAGCTGGAGCTGCCCGCTGGTGCTCAACACGCGGCGATCGGGCGGCTCGAGCGTCGCTTCGACCGTGCGCCCTTGGCTGACAAACTGATGCAGCTTGAAGCTGAACACGGGACGCCCGCCTTCGCGCAGTTGCGCGCCATGCACCAGCCAGCGCTCCAACGTCGCCGCGCACTCCTGCGGGTCGCGCCCCACGCTCTTGCTGAGCGCCTGAGCGACCTCCGAGAGCGGCTTTGGGTCGCGCCGACGCAGCCGCCCGTCTGCCTCTGCCACTACCCCGAGCGCGCCTTCGATCCAGCGCGCCAACGGATGCGCGCGGAACGCCGCTGGGTCGTTCGGCGGCGGGTCGTCGAAGCGCGCGCGCAGCGCGTCGTGCTCGTCTTCGCGCAGCGGTCCGGCGGTGATCGTGCGCAGCGTCTCCTCGATCACCTCGTCCGCCGTGAAGGGATGCCCGAAGAAGCGCGCGGCGAAGTCAGCGATGGTGGCGCGGCGTTGCTCGGGCGTGCTGGTGCGGTCCGCCACCATCGTCGCGCTGGTGCCGATGTGGATCAAGCCCTCGGCGGCGGAGCGCGCCTTCAGCCGACGCACCAACATCGCCACGTCCGCGCCTTGGCGCCCGCGGTAAGTGTGCAGCTCGTCGAAGACCAAAAAGCGCAGCGCGTTCTCACCGAGCAAGCCCCGATCCGCGAAGCGCAGCATCAGCAGCTCCACCATCACGTAGTTGGTGAGCAGGATGTGCGGCGGGTTTTGGCGCAGTCGCTGGCGTTCCTCCTCGGGGGTCTCGCCGGTGTACTTGGCAAACGTGAGCGGGAAGGTGCCGACGCCGTGGCGACGCTCGTACTGCGCCTTGAAGCGCTGCAGGGCGTCGAGCTGCGAGTTCACCAGCGCGTTCATCGGATACACCACGAGCGCGACGACGTGCTGCGGGCGCAGCAGGTTTTGGCGCAGCACAAAGTCGGCGATCGGGATGAAGTAGCACAGGCTTTTGCCCGAGCCCGTGCCGCTGGTGACCACGAAACTGCGCCCTTGCGCGGCGAGGTCCAGCGCGTCTGCCTGGTGTTGGTGCAGGCGCAACGTCGCGCCGTCGGGGGTGCGAAAGATCGCTGCTGTGGTCGGGTGGATCGCCCCTTGTTGCGCCAGCGCGTCCAACGTCTGCGCGGGCTGGTAGCTCGGGCTGAGCTGGAGCAACGGCTCGGGCCACAGCTCGCCCTTGTCGTGCATCACCTGCTGGTCCACGAACTCGCGGATGCGCGGGTCGGCGATGGTGAGGTAGCTGCGCACGAAGTCGCGGTAGGTGCGGATCAGCGTCTCGTGCAGGTCGAAGATGCTCATCGCGTCTTTTCCCCCTTCAACACTTGAAGCCAAGGCGTCGGAGCATTTCAAACGTGTTGATGAATTCAACGCCAAAGTGCCTGCAAACATTCGGCAACTTCACGTGCCCATGCACTCGCTCCGTTCTCGGGTCTATGTACTCTTGGCGTTCTGCTTCCAGCGTCACGACGATTTGCCCGCTTGCGGCTGCTTGGGCTACAACCCAAGGGTCAGCGCTCGCAAGAAAGGTTGTTGCATGTTGCGGCTCGTAGCGCTCAATGACCAATTCGGCAATCTCCTGATACTTGGCGCTCACAGCCAGCCCTGGCTGTAGAAACAACGTGGCGTTTGCCTTCGCCCAGTCGCTGAGCGCATCAGATTTTCTGTTTGTCAGCTCATCAAACACCGCGGCGCAGCTTATCCATTTTCCTTGCTTGCCCCATCGCTCCAGACTTCTCCAGAAGCTTGGGAATAGATCGAAGGCATAGTATTGCTGATATGCAGTGATGAACACGCTGGTGTCAATGCAAAACTTCTTTTGCATCACTGGTTGTGGGCGCGCAGGACGTGCTGGCTGAGTGTTGCAGGGGAGACGTTGAGCAATTGCGCCGCTTCAGTGATCAGCAAGCGCCCACTGCTCACTGCTTGCACCACAGCCTCAACCAAAGGGCGGCCGTTGCGAGCGTGCAGGTTGGCGCGAAGGCTCCCTCCGCTGCCCTCAGCTTTCTGCGCGTGCACTTGGTCATGCTGTTCCTGGAGATCATGCCACACCTCGAGAAAGCGCGCCTCGTCTATCAGCCTTAGCGCCCGCGCGCGCACCAGCGCAGCGAGATTGCTCACGAGGAAGTAGCGCGCCTGTGCTTCCACCTGCTTGAGCACGTCCCCATCCTGCACCGCGCTGCGCTGCCAGCGCTCGACGAACAGCTCGCGTGGCATCAGCACCTCTGCAGCGACGCGATTGCAGAACACCTCCACCTGCAACCCTTCCTGCTGCTGAGCCTCGAAAACTGCCGCTGGGTTAGAGACCCCTGTCGTGCCAATCCAAAGGTGCGCCAGCTCATGCGCAAAGGTGAAAATACGCCCTGCAACGCTGTCACGCGCGTTGATGAAAATCACCGGCGCGTAAGGGTCTGCCAATGCGAAGCCTCGAAATTCATCCACGCTCAGCGGGCGATGGGCATTGCCCTGAGCAACGCCGCTTTGTAGGACAAGGATGCCTGCTTGCTCTGCGTGCTGAACGAGGCGGCTCAGGTGACGCTTTAGATCGTTGAGGCCGCTCGCTGTGGGCAAAGGCAAGTTCAGCCTCTCGCGGATATCCTGTGCCACCTGTTCGGGATCGGCATCTGGGCGGTAACGCCCCACGAAGGACAACCGCGCAAAGCCCTGCTCTGCTCGCCATTCGCGTAACCAGTCGCGTTTGCGCAGAGCATCGTTGAGCGTGTCCTCCAACTCAGGGCTGAAGTGAGGACGTTGAGAGGTATTCGGTGTGCGAAAGTCAACGATGGTCGGGAGTAGCGTAAGCGGCGGCCGCTCGAGGAAGAAGTAACCGATAGGCACATGCAACGCGCCGGCAAGCTTCCACGCTTGGCGCCACGTCGGAAACGCGCTGCCTTCCTCCCAAGCGCGGATCTTTGCTTGCCTGACGCTCAAGCGCTGCGCCAACTGCTCATGCGTCAACCTTGCGCGCTCGCGCGCCCAGCGCAGCATGTGTCCCTTGATCGGCAATCGAACCTCTCCGCGCTGCGCTC
>JAUQQA010000050.1 GCA_030550095.1 Chloroflexota bacterium
ACTGCAGCTTGCTACTCCAAGCACGGCTACACTCGTGTTTAAGACTTTCGACTTTCCGGGTTGGGAGGTGTATGTGAACGGAAATGTCGCCCAGAAGAGCACGCACTTTCCCTACGGGTTGCTGCAAACTGAGTTGCCGCCGGGTGAGCACGAGGTCATTGTTGCCTTCGGAAATACGCCTATTCGCACGCTTGGCGAAGCTTTTTCCTTCCTAAGTCTGCTCGCTTTCAGCACGACAACCGCTTTCTGGCACCGCCTAGCCCGCTCTGCACACGCACTCACAACGCACCCAGAGAAACCAAAGTTACGCTGGGAAATACTGGCATTGGCGGCTCTGAGCACTTTTGCCGCAAAAACATTTTGGGTGGATCGTACGGAAAACCCCTTTGCATACACACGCTTTGACGGCACCAACGTTCGTGATGAAGATGTGACTTTGCAGAAACAATTTGGGGAGGGGTTGGTGCTTATTGGTGCTGACATCGGCCCAGTGCGTCAAGATAAGATTCTTGTCCATCTCTACTGGCGCGTTGCTCAGCCGATTGAGCAAGAGCTTAGCAGCAGCTTGCAGTTGGTTGACGAGCAGGGGTTCCTCGTTGGGCAATCCGACAACCAGCACCCAGGCAATTATCCCGTCCCCTATTGGCGCCCAGGATACTACGCACGCGACTCTCACCTGATCCACATCTTTCCCGGAACGCCACCCGGCACTTACACCCTATACGCCCGCGTATATCCCTATGGTCAGCCAGATAAGCTTTTGAGGACATTGGGGAGCAATGAAAGTGCGGTCAAAATTGCCCAAGTGACGTTGCCAACCTTGTCGTGGAACAAGCCTCTAGAGAAGTTAGCAGCAGAACATTATCGCCAGCCAGAGCCACAAGAAGCCCTTGCGTTGATCGCTTATAACCAACACCGCGACCAAGCACGTCCAGGTGAGCAGTTACCACTCACCTTCTTCTGGCGCGCCCAAAGGTCGTTGTGCTGCGCACTCACAGCAACGCTCACTCTCGAGGATGTGCTCGGGAAAGTCGCTGCCATGTTTTCGTTCCCACCTGTGATGGGCTATCCAACCGATCGCTGGCAAGTTGGCGAAGTGTGGCGTGGGAACCACCTCCTACGTTTGCCCCGCACGTTAGAAAGTGGCACTTACCAGTTAGCACTTCGCTACGGAGACAGCCGCGTTCTCCTCAGTGAACCCCTTGAGGTGAGCGCACCTCAGCGCTTGTTTAGTCCGCCGCAGGAGGGATTGCAGGTGTGGCACCCTTTCGCCGATGCTGGCGCGCTTGTAGCTTTTTCAGTTCCTGAGCGTGCATCACCTGGCACCACCATCATTGTTCGCCTTACTTGGCGTGCAACCACAGAGACTGACCAAGCCTACAAAGTGTTTGTGCACCTCCTCAACGCTGCGGGCGAGTATGTTACAGGACACGACAGCGAGCCCGCGAATTGGGAGCGACCAACGACAGGTTGGGTCGTAGGCGAATACGTGTTGGATGACCACCCGATCACCTTGCCCGAACAAAGCGATATTCAATACACCTTGCGCGTGGGTCTGTACGATCCAGAGACTGGCGCTCGCGTGCAAACGTTGCAGGGGGACGATGGTGTGACCTTGCCCGTCGTGCTGACTGTCTCCGCGCCCTGAGGGAAGCGAAGCGAATTCGCGCTACAATTTGCGTACTTGCGGGGCGGTGGCGGAATGGCAGACGCCGAAGACTTAAAATCTTCTGTTGCGCAAGCAACGTGTGGGTTCGAGTCCCACCCGCCCTATTCCTCCGCCATCTCAAGCAGCATTGCCTGGCTGTTCACCAACGGCGCGCCTGGCAGACGCGCAACACGCGTATAGCGTCCATCAGGAAGAAGCTCGCGCGCCTTCACGTTATCGCTTAGCCCAAGCTCGAGCACTTCGCGCTTGATGCGCTTCCGAAGCACTGAGTCGTAGATCGGGAAGAGCACCTCCACGCGGCGGTCGAGATTGCGCGGCATGAGATCAGCGCTACCCACGTAGATCTCCTCGTCGCCGTTGTTGTAGAAGTAATACACGCGGCTGTGCTCGAGGAAGCGCCCGACGATGCTCACCACACGAATGTTCTCACTCAAGCCAGGCACACCTGGGCGCAAGCAGCAAATGCCTCGCACCAGCAGATCCACGCGCACACCTGCTTGCGAGGCGCGGTAAAGCAAATCTATCATCTCTGGGTCAACCAGCGCGTTCACCTTGAAGATGAGGTGCCCATTGCCGTGCTGCTGATGCAGCATGATCTCGCGCTCGATGAGCGCGATGAGGCGTTGGCGCATGTTGATCGGCGCGACGATCAGGCTTTGGTAGTTGCGTTGACGCGAATAGCCTGTGAGGAAGTTAAACAGCTCGGAGACATCGCGCCCGATGGATTCACGGCAGGTGAACAAGCCGAGGTCGGTATACACGCGTGCTGTTGCCACGTTGTAGTTGCCGGTGCTGAGGTGCACGTAGCGGCGGATCACGCCATCGGCATCTTGACGCACCACCATGCACACCTTAGCGTGCACCTTGTAGCGCGGCAAGCCGTACACGACGTGCACGCCTTCTTCTTCGAGCGCGCGCGTCCACTGAATGTTGTTCTCTTCATCGAAGCGCGCCTTCAGCTCCACCAGCACTGCGACCTGCTTGCCGTTGCTCACTGCCTCCTTGAGCGCCTCGACGATGGGCGAGTCGGCGCCGACGCGGTACAACGTCTGCTTGATCGCCAGCACGTGAGGGTCACGCGCCGCCTGCTGCACGAACGCCACCACTGGCTCAAACGACTCGTAAGGGTGATGCAGCAGCAGATCACCATGGCGAATGCGCTCGAAGAGATCGTCGTAATCTTCGAGATCAGCGGGCAAGGCAGGGCGCAAAGGTGGATCCTTGAGCGCTGGCAGCGGCAGGCGATGGAGCTGCCACAAACAACTGAGGTCAAACGTGCCGTCAACCGTCACGACATCTTCTTCGCACACCTTGAGGTTTTCGACCAGAATGCGCCGAATGGTCTCCGGCATGTCGCTGGAGACTTCAAGGCGCACCACGCGCCCGAAGCGGCGCCCCTTGAGCGAGCGCTCAATCTGCGCGCGGAGATCGTCGGCTTCGTCCTCTTGGATCTCGATGTCGGCGTCGCGCGTGACGCGGAACAGGTAGGTGCCCTCGACAGTTAACCCAGGGAAAAGCGTGTGGATGTGAGCCGCGATCACCTGCTCGAGCCAGACAAAATGATGCAAGCAGCCGCGCCCTTCCGTGCCATCGCCGAGCGGCACCAAGCGCGGCAAGGAGGGCGGCACTTTGACGCGCGCGAAGCGCTCCACGCCATGCTCGTCGCGGATAGCAACGGCTAAGCTTAAGCTCAAGTTGCTGATGTGCGGGAACGGGTGTGCAGGGTCGACGGCGAGCGGCGTTAGCACGGGGTAAACCGTCTTGCAAAAGTAATCCTCGGCGCGGCGGCGTTGCGCGGGGCTGAGCTGCTCCCAATCGAGCACGCACACGCCATGGCGCGCAAGCAGCGGGCGCACTTCTTCCTCCCAGGTGCGCTGATGCTCCGCCATCAACGCGGCAACGCGCTGCTTGATGTGCGCCAGCGTCTCCCCGGGGGTAAGGCCATCTGGGCTAGGCGCGTTCACGCCAGAGATCACCTGCGCGCGCAAACCCGAGACGCGGATCATGTAGAACTCATCGAGGTTGGTGGCGAAGATGGCGAGGAACTTGGCGCGTTCCAAAGGTGGGTTGGTCGGGTCTTGCGCTTCCTCTAGCACACGGCGGTTGAATTCGATCCAACTCAGCTCACGGTTGAAATACAGCGCTGTGTGATCGAGGGCACTCATGATGCTTAACGATTTTAAGCAAACGGCATGTCCTTGAAAGCAAAAGGCGCAAGAGCTATCTTCACGCCCTTGCGCCTCTTCAGCGGCGAATCGGTTTGCTAGGCGGCTGGCTCAGCGAGCACTTCTTGCTGATCAGTCACCTGTCCATCGGTTTCCAACGTCGTGAAGGTGAGTTTGCCTTCTTGGTAGTCAATGCGCACACGGCTGTTGTCGCGGATGGTGCCAAGCAGCAACGCATCGGAGAGCGCATCCTCGACTTCACTCTGCACAAGGCGGCGCAACGGGCGCGCGCCGTAGTCGGGGTCGTAGCCCTTCTCGGCGAGGTAATCGCGCGCAGCCTCAGTGACCTCGAGCGTGATGTTGTGCTCGGCGAGGCGCTTCTGCACCTTGTTCAGCTCCAGCGTCACGATCTGGCGGATTTGCTCTTTGTTGAGCGGGTGGAACACAATCACCGCATCGAGGCGATTGAGGAATTCAGGGCGGAAGACGCGCTTCAGCTGCGCCAGCAACTTCTCCTTGATCTCAGCAAACTGCTGCTCAGCGTCTTTCTCCTCGTCCTCTTGTTTCACCTTAAAGCCGAGGCGCGATTCGCGCTTGATCATCTCGGCGCCGATGTTGCTCGTCATGATGATGCAGGTGTTGCGGAAGTCCACCTTGCGCCCGCGCGCGTCGCTGAGACGCCCTTCCTCCATGATCTGGAGCAGCATGTTGAACACCTCGGGATGCGCCTTTTCGATCTCGTCGAAGACCACCAGCGTGTATGGGCGGCGGCGCACGGCTTCGGTGAGCTGACCCGCGTCATCGTAGCCGACGTAGCCGGGAGGTGCGCCCACCAACCGCGAGACGGTGTGCCGCTCCATGAACTCGCTCATGTCGAGCACGATCATGGCGTCCTCGCTGCCGAAGAGCTGCTCAGCGAGCGCCTTGGTCAGCTCAGTTTTGCCGACGCCTGTCGGACCGAGAAAGATGAACGAGCCCATCGGGCGCTTCGGGTCCTTCAACCCAACGCGCGCACGGCGGATGGCCTTGGCAATCGTCTTGATCGCTTCGTCTTGACCGACAATGCGCTTGTGCAGCTCGTCTTCGAGGTGAAGCAGGCGCTCAGTCTCGGTGCTGGCGAGGCGTTTGAGTGGGATGCCCGTCCACATCGAGACGACTTCAGCGATGTCTTCTGCCGTGACCACAACGCCTTCGGTCTCGGGGTTGTAGTGCGCGCGCAGTTGCTCGATCTCCTCAATGAGTTCGCGCTCGCGCTCGCGCAGCTCGGTGGCTTCCTCGTAGCGCCCTTCAGCGTAAAGCGCCTCGCGCTTCTTCTGCGTCTCGCGCAACTCCCGGAAGGCGCGCTGCAAGTTCACCGACTGCGGCGACTTATACATGCGCACACGCGAGCTGGCTTCGTCGATCAAGTCAATGGCTTTGTCGGGCAGGTAGCGGTCGGCGACGTAGCGCGAGGAGAGCATCACCGCGGCGCGGATCGCCTCGTCGCTGATCTTCAGCTTGTGGTGTGCCTCATAAGCGCCCTTGATGCCTTGCAGGATTTGGATCGCCATTTCGGGCGTCGGCTCCTCGACATACACGGGCTGGAATCGCCGCTCGAGCGCCGCGTCGCTTTCGATGTACTTGCGGTACTCATTAAGCGTGGTTGCGCCGATACATTGGAACTCGCCGCGCGCCAACGCGGGCTTGAGGATATTTGCTGCGTCCACGCTGCTGCCCGCTGAACCGGCGCCGACCAGCATGTGCACCTCGTCAATGAAGAGGATAGTGTCGCTGATCTTGACCTCTTCGATGACGCGCTTAAGGCGCTCCTCGAACTGCCCGCGATACATGGTGCCAGCCACCAGCGAGCCGACATCGAGCTGCATCACGCGCTTGCCGAGCAGCGGCTCGGGCGTTTGCCCGTTAACGATGCGTTGCGCCAGCCCCTCGACGATAGCGGTTTTGCCGACGCCTGGTTCGCCGATGAGCGCCGGGTTGTTCTTGGTGCGGCGGGCGAGGATTTGGATCACGCGCTCAATCTCGGTCTCACGCCCGATCACCGGGTCGAGCTTGCCTTGCTCGGCAAGCGCAGTGAGGTCAGTGGCGAGCTGATCCAACGCAGGCGTCTTCGGTCGTTCCTTCTTGAACAGCGGTGAAGCTGGAGCGGTGGTTGTGGGGCGCGGACCTTCGGGCTGTTCTTGCTGGATGGCGCGCAGGGTTTCGCGGCGGATGCGCTCTGGGGTCAATCCCATTTGGCGCAGCACGTCAATCGCCACACCTTCGTTTTGCCGAATCAAGCCGAGCAGGATGTGCTCGGTGCCGATGTAAGCGCTGCCGAGCTTGCGCGCCTCCTCCACAGCAAGCTCGAGCACCGCTTTGGTGCGCGGCGTCAATTCGGGGCGCTCGCTTGCAGTGGTGCGCCGCCCGGCGCCAGTCATTCGTTCGACCAGCTCAGTGACGCGATCAGGGCGCACGCCAAGCTCGCGCAAGACGCGACCAGCAATGCCGTTTTCTTCCTTAACCAGCCCGAGCAACAAGTGCTCAGTGCCGATGTAGTTATGAGCGAGGCGATGCGCCTCTTCTGTGGCAATGCGCAGCACCTGCCTTGCGCGTGCTGAGAAACGATCTAGCTTTCCTGACACAGCTTCACCTCTTGTGTGTATCTTAATACAGCCCTGCAATCGGTCTCCGGTGTGAGACGCGACTGAACGGCTGCCCTTTAGACGGCGCAGGGGCGCCCTGTGCGCCCCCGCGTTTGCCTTCACGCTTGCTCAGTTTCATCTTCGTCTCCTTCAGCAGGTGGAGCCTCTGAGATGAAATCAGAGCTTAGCGGCTCCGCCTCAGGTTCAGGCGTCTCTAACTCAGCCGTTGTGGATTCTGCGCTTTGTGCTTGGGCTTGCAAAGCTTGCAGCACACCGCGCTCAAGCTTCCAGTCCAGGTCCACAAATTCAGCTCGGTTGACCCGGCGCAAGCTCAGCGCCATGCGGCGCTGCTCCGGTTCAATGCGCAGCACGCGCAGCGTGACGACCTGACCTTCTTTGATCACTTCGCGTGGGCTGCTGATGGGTTTGTCGCTCAGTTCAGAGAGCGGCACCAGCGCCTCGATGTTCTCATCGCCCTTCAGGCGCACGAAGGCGCCGTGCTTCTGATGCACGCGGAAGACTTCAGCTTCAACAAGCTGACCCACGCGATAGCGCTTGGTAATGTCCTGCCATGGGTCAGGCTCCAACGCCTTCAAGCTTAAGCCAATGCGGCCGCTTTCGCGATCAAGGCTGATCACCTTAACGGTGACTTGCTGACCCTCCTTCAGCACCTCGCTGGGGTGCTTGATGCGCCCGTGCGAGAGCTCGCTGAGGTGGATCATGCCGTCAGCGCCGCCAAGGTCCACAAAGGCGCCGAACTCGCGGATGCTGGTGACCACCCCTTGGAGCACTTGCCCAACCTCGATGGAGCCGAGCAGGCGCTCTTTCTGCAGGGCGCGCGCTTCTTTGGCAGCCGCGCGCTCGCTGAGGATCAGGCGGTTGCGCCCGCGATCCACCTCGATCACCTTGACGAGCGTCTTTTGCCCGATCAGCTTCTGGAAGCGCTGCTCAGGAGGCTGGCTCTCGTCGCCGATCAACCGTTGGTGCTCAGGGCTGAGATGCGACGCGGGCAGAAACCCGCGCAAACGGCCGATCTTGGCGATGACGCCGCCCTTGTTGAAGCCAGCGATGGTGACTTCAATGGCTTCTTGGCGCGCGAACAAGTCCTCTGCTGTGCGCCAATCCTTCTCGGAGACCGCGCGGCTGAGTGAGAGCACCACGTTGCCGTTGGCGTCCTCAGGCTGCACCACGTAGGCAAACACTTCGTCGCCTTCTTTTAAGCTGTTGCGCACATCTTTGGGGAGCGCCTCGATGTCCTTACTGTGAACGACGCCCTCAGATTTGGCACCCAGCTCGATGAAGATCTCGCGGTCGGTAATGCGCACGATGCGACCAGAGACGAGCTGATCCTTGGCAAAGCGCCCAACTTTGCCTTGGAAGCTCTCCAGCAATTGCGCGAAGTCTTCCCCTTTAAGCTCAGAAGGGGGGAACGCTTGGTTCTCCATACTGTTGGACGATTCCTTCGGTGTTGTGGTTCGGCGATTATACCGAGTGCGTAGGCGAGCAGGTGCACCAACTGCTCCCTCATGCAAGCCGACGTGCGATCAGGGCGCGCAGCGGCTCCAGCTCTGCCAAGCGCAACAGAACAGCGCACAGGAAGTATGCCAGCGCGCCGACCAGCGCCGAGCCGAGCGCGATCACTGCGTTGCCAAGGAAGGTGTGCAACGTGAATCGCGCTGCCAGCCCTTCCATCGTCAGATGCGCGGCTGGCGCCATGACGCCGAGCGCGAGGCTAACCTTGAGCACCGTCTCGCCTAACCCATAGCCTTGCAGCCCGCCGATCTTGCGCCAGAGGAAGAAGCCCATCAGCGCTGCATCCACGCCTGTCTTCAACGAATTGGTGAAGACCAGAGCCTCGAGCGTGAACGGGCGTATGCCAAACTCATCCAGCAGCGTCTGCGCGCCTACGAGCACGAGGTAGAAGAGCGTGGACATGATGCCGATCGTGGTAGGCGTGCGCGTGTCGCGTTGGGCATAGAAGGCATAGATCAACAGTGTGTCCACAGCGGCGAAGAGCAAACCAGGCGCCGCTGCGCGAAGTGCCGCAGCTGCATAGGCAGTGCTCTCTGGCGTGAAGGCGCCGCGCTCGAACAAGAGCGCCACGATCGGTGCCGCGAGCACGTAGATCCCAATCGTCGCTGGCGCTGTGAGCACCCAGACAAAGCGCAGCCATTGCGCCAGCGTGCGCTTAAATGCCTCGCCTTGTGCAGAGGAGAGCGCCGGCAGGATTGCTGTGGCAATCGCCATCGCCACCATGCCGAGCGGGAACTGGATCACTTGCGCTGCGTAACGCATGGTCGCTGGCCCCTCGGCGCTGATGCGCGAAGCGAGGATGAAGCTGACCTGCACAGCGATCTGAGCGAGCAGTAATCCACCAGCCACTGGCAAGAAGAGCCGCACCACCTGTCGTACACCTGGCAGGTGCCAGTTCAGCGAGAGGCGCAAAGGCACGCCGCGCAAGCCAGGCACCTGAATCAACACTTGCGCAATGCTTCCGGCGAGCAATCCGCCAGCAAGCGCCATCACGCCAAAGCGCGACTCCAACAAAATCACGCAAATGATCATCACGGCGTTGTAGGTGGTCGCTGTGAACGCCGTGAACACAAACCGGCGGTGCGCGTGCAATGCCGCGGTCAAGATGCCGCTGAGATTAAGGAACAGAATCGCTGGAATAGTCAAGCGCAGGAGCGCCGCGAGCAAATGTGGGTCTTGGTTGGGTCCGCCGCTGATGAAGCGTGCGATGGGCAACGCGAGCAGCCACAACACAAGCACCACCAACGTCAGCACCAACAGCGACAACCCCAGCACGGCGCCAAGCAGCTCGCCAAATGCCCGACGACGCGCTGGGTCGTCCTCATCTGCTAACTCGCTGAAGGTGGGCACTAGGGCAGAGCTAAGCATGCCACCGATCAGCAGGTCATAGAACTGCGTGGGGATGTTTGCTGCTAACTCAAACGCGCTCGCGGCTTGCCCATTGCCAAAGTAAAACGACTTCACCATCTCGCGCACCAAGCCGATGACGCGGCTGCTCAAGTTGCCGAAGGAGGTGAGTGTGGCCGCGCGCGCGATGGCGCGCGGTGCATCGGGCAAGGTGCTGCCCTCAGCGTGGCGCAT
>JAUQQA010000023.1:0-20225 GCA_030550095.1 Chloroflexota bacterium
GCTGGGGAAGTCGCTGCGAGCAGCGCGCTCGGCGTAGCCCTGTGGGTCAAGCGGATCGGACACTTCTTCCCAAGGATCGAGAATGTCCGCCAGTTCGCGCGCGGTCAGGTCGGCGGGGTCGAGGAGGTAGCGCAGTTGCTTGCGGGTGAGGCCGTAGAGGCGGGCATAGTAAGCGTCCAGTTCGGCGCGCAGGACGGCGCGGCGGGGTTCGTCCCACTTGAACGGCGGGAAGGGCGCGCCTTCGCTCGTTGCCCAAGCCGGCGGCGCAGGGTCAACCCCGCCGGTGGCGGCGCGGTTGGCTTGCCATTGCGCTTGCAGGGCGGCGCGCAGGGCCTCATCCGCATCCCGCCACACGTCGGCGGCGAAGGGCGCCAGGTCCCAGGCGGTATAGGTCAGTTCCAGCACGCGCGGGACGATGAAGCGCAAGGCATCGGCGGTGTAGGCAGAAGGCGGGAGGACGGGAAATTGCTCCACGTAAAAAAAGTTCATGTTCACACCAGCCAATTTTTGGCGCGCAACCCAGTCAAATGCAAGCGCACTCAAGTTACCGACCAGACAGGCAACAATTGATGTTTTCTCTTCACCAAGAAGCAAAATTGGCAGACTATTTCCTACCCCCGCCAACGGCAAGAGGCTGAAGATGGCGGTGCGCTCGTTGGTGGCGTTGGTGACATTGCGGAATCCCAAGAGCCAGCCGCGTTTCCACTCTCCCAGGCGGGCTTGCACTTCTTCTGCGCTCACCCAATACCAGGGCAGGGCCAAGAAGCGCGGGTCGGCGTGCTGATGCTCATCGGGCGTGGGCAGGTGGGTGCTGCTGCGGTCGCCGACGCCTTCATACGTGCCGAAGCGGTGGTCGTAGTGCCAGATCATCTTGGCTTCGTACAGCGGCAGGTAGGTTTCCGCGCCGCGCACAAAGCGATTGCCCTCCAGCCGATACCCTGCCGCCTCCAACTCGGCGCGGGTGCGGAAGAGGTGGGAGTCGTTGGACATATCGAGCATCCGCAGAAAATGCACGCCCCAGGCGTTTTCCTGTGCAGCTTCGTTCACCAACACCGGCACGCGGGCGTAGATGGCTCTAGTCAGCTCGGCGTCTTGCCGCGTGCGGAAGACGGGCAGGGTGTGCGTGTTGGGGTTGATGCGGGCGATGTCTTCGCGGCGGAGGGTGAAGACGCGGCGCGGATCGCGCAGATGCTCGGCGCGGGTGGCGAAGAAAGCAAGCGTGAGGGGATGTGCCTGCGCTCCCGCTCCCGCGCGCTCCCGTTCTCCACGCAGCGTGAGCAGGCAGAATTTGTAACTGCGATGCACGCTGGGGAAAATGCCTTCGCGGTTCTCAAAGTCGAACAGGCTGACGATGTGCTCTTTTTCCACCAGGTCGGCAAAGAAGAACTGGTTGGTGGCGTCGGTGGCGATGCCGGTGGGCAGGATGATCCCGGCGCGTCCGTGCGGGGCGAGCAACTGGCGGATGCGCTCGGCAAAGACGGAGTAAGTGTTGATGTCGCCGCGGCCGGTGAGCGGATAGTCGCCGCTGGCGCGCAGGAAGCGGCTGACGCTCTCGGCGGTGTGCAAGGCGCGGCGGTATTCTTCCCACAGGTCGGGGTTTTCCTGCGGCAGGCATTCGATGAGTCGCTTGCGGGCGGCGGCGTTGGGCGCCTGGGCGATGCGCGTATCGCGGCTGGCGAAGAATTCCTGCTCTTGCAGTTTGATGCGTTCCCAGGGCGGGTTGGCGAGGAGCAGGTCGAAGCCGCCCTGCTGGAACACTTCTGGGAACTCCAGCGGCCAGTGGAAGAAGCGCGCTTTGGCGGCGAGGGCTTCGGCTTGGGCAAGGGTTTGCGGCGGCAGAGTTTGACCAGCCAGGGCGCGGCGGACGATGTCGGTGGTGATGGGCGCGCCATTCGGGAGATAGGTCTGGAAAAAGGCAGCGGTCCACAAATCGCAGGCTTGTTTTTGGCGCTGCCAAGTGGGGTCTTTGGCGCGCGTTTCGTAGCGCTCGCGCTTGCGGCGCACCTGTTCGGGCGAGTCGTCGGGGATGGTATCGAGTTCCTGTCCCAACTGCGCCAGGCGTTTCAGGTCGAGGGCGGACTCCCAGCCGAAGAGGTTCATTTGCCCTGCGCGCTCGGTTTTGTTCTGGCGCTTCAGGCTGGCGGCCCGTTTGCGGTCATCGCCTTCGAGCGGGCTGAAAGCTTCATCGGGGATGCCGTCCTTGAGGACGCTCACATCGAAGACGCCCACCAGCGAATCGCCGCACTTGATGCGATGCTCTAGGAAGGTGAGCGGCTTGTCCTCGGCGTGGCTTTCCAGCCAGAGGGCGACGCGCGCCAGTTCGACGGCGAGCGGGTTTTTGTCCACGCCGTAAATGCAATGGGCGACCACATCGCGGATGGCGAGGCGCACTTGTTCGGGGGCGGGTTCGTCCTCGCCGGTGCGGATGCGCGCCAGTTCCTTGCCCAAGCGGCGGGCAGCAGCCAGCAGAAAGTGCCCGGAGCCGCAAGCTGGGTCGCAGACTTTGATGGAGAGCAGGGCTTGTTCTTGCGCTTTGGCGTTTTTCTGTTCTTTCAGCCGCTCTGCGATGACCGGCTCGAGCGCGCTGCGAATCAGTTCGCTCACCAGTTGCGGCGGGGTGTAGTACGAGCCGGTGGACTTGCGCTCTGAGCCGGGAGCGAGTTCAAAACGCGCCCGACCAAGCGAGTCGAAGTTCACGACCGGGTGATAATCGAGCAAGCTCTCATAGACCGAGCCGAGTTCTTCGGTATCCAGCGCGGCGTAGTTGACGCGGCGGGGCGGGTTGTCGAAGAACGAGAGATGCCAAAACGCGGTGAGCAGGTCGCGGTTGCTGATCACCGCCTCATCAATCACCAGCGGTTCAAAGAGCGTGCCGTTGAGCGGCGGGGCGCCGATTCGCTTGGCGAGCGTTTCATCGCGCAGGATCGCCCACAACGCGCGCAAGCCGTGCCAAAGGTCCACGTCGTCGGTGTAAGCGCGGCGCTGTTCGCAAGAGCGGCGCAAGCGCGAGACGCCGTAGCTCTGGTAATACAGCGCCTCCTTGCCCATCAAGCGGCGCTCTTCGGCGACGAGGAGGAACAACAGGCGATACACAAAGCTGAGGAGCTGTTTGTAAAACGCTAGTCCGCCGGCTTGTCTCACCCACGCGCGCAAGTCATCGTTGCGAGGGTGCTTCAGCAAGGCGTTCCCTAGGGCGTCCAGCGCTTTCACCACGCCATCGCGCAATTGGTCGCGCACGCGCTCGCCTTGCTGCACAGAGGCTTGGTGATAGCGCTCCAGCCAACATTGCGCGGCGTCCTCTGAGGTCTTCGGCAGCCGCGAGCGATGGACAAGGCGAAAGAAGCGCAAGAAGTCCGCGAACAGCTCTTCTTCAAAGATCGCCTCGAGGTCAACCTCGAGGTAGGCCTGGCGCGTGATGTATGTGCTGTTGCGCAGCACGCGCAAGCGCAAGCCGTTGGTGACGATGCCCCATAGCGCGTCGGTTTGGTTGAGGTGCGTTTGCAGCGTGGCGTGCGGCGAGCGGCGCGGGCGCGCGCTCTCGTCGGTGCGGTCGAGCGACTGATGCGCGCCGACGAGGTGCAGCGGTGGCGCGTTGGGGTCTTCGCTGGCGCGGTGGGAGATCGGCGCGGTGGCGTCGTTGGACGTGACGTTGTAGCCCAACGCGCTGAGCAGCGGGATCAGCCAAGCGTCGCGTGTGGCGCGGCGCAGGGCAGCAGGCGAGGCGTCCGCGCCGAGGCGCTCTTGGCGCTGCTTGAACGCGAACCAGTGCATGCGCGCCTCCTCGAAGATGCTGGCGGCGTGCGCATCAAGCTTGGTGTGCGTTGGCAAGCCGAAATCCTCGGGGCGCTGCCCTGGCACGTCGCCTCGATCCAGGTTTTCCAGGAAGTCGGCGGCGAACAAGCCGCCCTCAATGCGGATGGGTTGTCGGCTCATGGCGTGCTGGGTGGCACGAGCACGATGGCGCTGATCACGTCTATCTCCTCTGGCGCAGGCGGCTTCACGCGCACGTGCGCGCCCTCGCGCATGGCTGCGCGCAAGCGTTGATGGGCTTCGGCGAGTTGCGCCGCGCGCTGCTGCACGTGGGCATGCAGCACACTTTGGCAGGAGGGAGCTTGATACGCCGCCAAGGCGCGCTGAACCCAAGCTTGCTTCGCCGCGAGGTCGAGGTTCGCGGCGGGTTGGGCTGTTTCGAGCAAGCGCAGCGCCTCGGCAGCATCCAACCCACGCTCCTCGTCGAGGTTGAAGCCGATCACCTCGACCGCTTCTGCGAGCAGCGGCGTTTCGTTTGCGTTGCGGTGCGCGCGGCGGTGGAGCAAGTGCAGCAGATAACGCACGCGCAGCACGAACAGCGCGGTGGGCTGCGCTACGGCGCGCGTGGCGATCGCGCCGGCGCGCTTGGCGAGGGCGGTTTCGGGGCGCGCGAAGGCTTCCTCGAAGATGTAGCGCGCCAGCGCGCTAACGAAGGGATGATTGCGCCCCACGTATTCAGCCTCGCACGGCGCGGGCGATTCAAAAGTGATGCGCCACGGCGCGCGCTCGGAGAGCGCATCGCGCAGCGCATCGGGCACGGTGTGCAGGTCGAAGTGCACGTCGTAGCATCCCGCGCGCGTCTCCCGCATGGTGAAGCGCAGGCGCTGCGCCGCGTCGAGCACGAAGGCGCGCACCGCCGCGGGATCGCCGAGCACGGCGTCGGTCGCCTCCAGCTCGCGCTGCACCAGCTCGGGCTTGAGCGCGTGTTGCGCGAAGCGCGAACGGCTTTCGCGCTCGCGGTGCGTTGCTTCGTCCCAAAGGCGATGGAGCGTTTCGGTCTCCAGCCCCAGCGAAAGCTGCTGCGGCCTGCGCGTGCGCAGCAACAGCGCCTTCATCAACGCCTCGAGCACGCTTTCTGGCGAGGTGGGCACAGGCACGAAGACGCCGAGCGTGCGGTGGATCTCGCGCGCTTTGCGCAGCAGCACGTCGAGCACTGCGCCGTCCACGGGGTTATCGCGCCCGTACATCAGCACCGCGACGACGGTGGGCTTGGTTTGCCCGAAGCGGTCCACGCGCCCCTCGCGCTGCTCCAGCCGGTTGGGGTTCCAGGGCAAGTCGTAGTGCACCACGGCGTCGAACTTCTCATGCAGGTTAATGCCCTCGGAGAGGCAATCGGTGGCGACCAGCACGCGCCAGCCGGTGGCGGGGATGGCTGCGATGTCGAGGCGGCGTTTGTCTTCGGGCTGCTGCCCCGTGACGCATGTGATGTGGGCCTCGTGGATCTCGCGCTTCAGTGCCTCGGCGAGATACTCGGCTGTGGCGACGTAGCGACACCAAAAGATCGGCGCGTGGCCTTCCGCGAGCAGCGTGCGCGCGAGGTTGAGCGCGGCGCGCAGCTTGGCGTCGGCATCTGGGGTGCTCTGTACGTCCTCGGCGAGCTTCCGCAGGTGCGCCAATCGCTCTTGCTCCGAACGGCTCAGCGTCGGCGTTGCCGCGTCCAGGGCGGCGGTTGGCGCTTGGTCGTCGGTGTCTGTCTCGGTGGATTCGAGCACAGCCTCGCGCCACACCGACTCATCGAGCGCGTCTTCTTCGAGGTCGTCGCTGCGCAGCGCGGCGCGTTGGCGGAGCGTGGCGAGCGCGGCTGCTGGGCTGGACATCACGCAGCGCAGCAGCGCCAACGCCGACCAGTAGCGCGCGCGTTGGTGCACGTTTTGGCGCGTGTTGTGCTCCTCGTGCACCTGTTGCTGGTAGAAGGCAAACGCCGCCTCGAAGAGCTGTTGGTAGGGCTTGGTGAGCTCGTATGCCACATCACGCGCCTCGCGCTTGGGGAACAAGGGCAGCGTTGCGGCGGCGTGCTCCTGCCGCGCCAGGTCCGCGCGCGTGCGCTGCACGAAGTGGCGCGCTAGCTGTTGGCGCTGCGGCTCGTTCAAGTTGTTCAAGTCCCACGCTGCGAATTCATCGCGCAGCAGCCCGAGCAGCGCGCGGAAGGTCTCGGGTTTGCCGCTGTGGGGCGTGGCGGTGAGCAAGATGAGGTGGCGGTTCGGGTCTTCGGCGATAGCGTTGACCAGCTCGTAGCGTTGCTGTTGGCTGCGCTCGTCGGCGGGCGCGGCGGCGTGCGCCTCGTCCACGATGACCAGCTCAGGGCATTTCTGCAAGAACAAAGCGCGGTGGCGCTCGCTCTTCGCCCAGTCAATGCTGATCACTTGGACGGGGAAGGCGTCGTACACGGTCTCGCCTGGCAAAGTGCGGCGTTCGAGCTGGCTCAAGGTGGCGGGGCGGATCACGACGGCATCGAGGTTGAACTTTTGGCTAAGCTCCGCCTGCCACTGGTCACACAAGGCGGGTGGGCAGAGCACCGCAAGGCGGCTGATTGCGCCGCGATCCCAAAGCTCACGCGCGATGAGCAGCGCCTCGATGGTCTTGCCCACGCCCACGTCGTCGGCAATGAGCAAGCGCACAGGGTCTTGGCGCAGCGCCATGAGCAGCGGCACGAACTGATACACGCGCGGGCGAATGCTGATGCGCCCGAGCGCCCGCAGCGGCGCAGCGCCATCGCGCAAGAGCAAACGCGCCGCTTGCCAAAGCAAGCGCGCGCTGATGGCATCTCCGAGATGCGTTGGCTCAGGGAGCGGAAACTGCGCGGGGTGTGGGCGCTCCTCGGGCAAGCTGTAGCCGAGCTGATCCACCAGCCAACGGTCAAGGATGATCACGTCGTCGGGCGAGCCGATCAAGGGGCGCAACGCGATCTGCGTTTCCTCAGCGGGCATCACCACCCAAAAGCGCTCACGAAAGCGCACAACGCTGCCGGGTTGCATAGGGGATCGTGGAGCAAGTGTACCGCACCGGCTGCATGAGGAGCTGTTCGCGCTCGCAACGCGAGAAAAAAGCTGAGCGGTTCAGAGAAAACTCTCGGTCGTGCGTTGAGTCAGACGCGCACTAGCTGGCTAAACTGCTCGTCGTAGGACGTTCGGGGACACGCTAAAGAAAAAAAGGAGGAGCGTGAGCACTCATGTCAAACGGACAAAAGCTGTTGGTTATTCCAAGCGACTTACTTGACGCAGCCTATTTCGTCGAACACCGCGGCAGCGAGTTTGAAACCATTGTGAATGACCTGCAACGCGCCTGGAGCGGGCTTGAGGTGCCAAGCGAATACGCAGCGGAGGCGCTCATTGCCGCTGCTTGCGACCGCGCGTTTAGCAGGCTGCTGCAAGCCCAACAGCTCTGCAACGAGATTGCGCGTGCCTTGCGCCTCGCTGCTCATACGCTCGAAGAAGCAGATCGGCGTGTGGTCGTAACAATTTGCGGTAGGCGTGCGGGAGGGGGCGCGAGTGGAGGAGGGAGTGGTGGATTTTCAGGAGATGACACTCCAGGTAGGGTATTCCCACAGCCGATACCTTGGCCACTGCCGATCTGGGATTGGATATTGGAACTTCGAGATGTGACCTCACGGATAAACGATTTCTTAAAACTGATCGTCGCTGCTTATGCGGTCCTGCCCCGTGGCGCTTTGGAATGGGTTGTCCTCGGCAGCCCATACACATCTCCGCTGCTCCGTTTTAGACCGCGCATCGGATCGCCTACTAACTATTTTAAGCCTGATAAATTAGACTTCGAGGAAAACCCTGGCTTGTTTAAGGACGCCAAGCGTTTTGTAGGTGGTTTTGAGCCTGACTTACCCTCAGTGGCGGAGAACTTCGGCAAACGGTTAGATGCTATCGGCGAACATGGGCTATCCTCGGCGGGGGTGAAGGCTGTTCGGACTTTGGCGTATCTCGACGAGTATGCCCCTCTCTTTGGTGGTGTAGCTGCTTTGGCAAGAGACGGCCTCAACCCAGCACTCCTACTCTTCGGAGCGGATCTTCTTCTCAAGAAAAGGGCACCTCAACTGAGCGTGTTGTCTGAAGGCTATGAGGCGTTAGTTGATAAAAAGTATGCTGATCGTCGAGAGGCTGCATTCTTGGTCAAGGTAGGGACGGAGGTTTTGACTAGTGTTGTTGTCCCGGCTGCCCTGACGGCAGTCTGTCCATTTGCTGCGCCGGCGTGGTTTGTAGCGGGGGTGGCTGTGGCTAAGTTCGCAGTCCCCGTCATCGTGGACTTAGCCATGGACTTCGTGCGTGTGGGAGATAAAACCCTGGAGGATTGGCTCATTGACCAAATTGACACCCGCTTCATAGACCCAGCGAAGAGCACGATCGCGCAGACTTGGCAGCAGTTCGTTACCAACGTCAATACCACCACCACGCAAGTAGTGGAGGGCATCCATCAAGCTGCTCAAGCTGTTGAGCAAATGATGAAGCAGGAGAATCCGATGAGCGCTCCCTCGGATGCGCCCGATCTGCCGCTCTTTTTGGATGAATCCGATCTGTAGCCCAATTTTGGAATAAACCTAAGGAGCGACCTATGAACCCGAACTACACCTTCTCTATTGAGGAGCTTGCTTACCTTTGGGCACTCCATGGCGGAACCCAAATAGCGCATCTTGTGCTGCGCGCCGACATGGGCGAGAACGTGTTGCAGAAGCCATTGCTCGAGCAGCGCATGACCGCTGCCGCGCACAGCTTGCTTGCACGCGGGCTGCTTGAACAGAACCCAACGCAAGACGGCGTGCAAGCGATTTCGCCCGTGCGCGACCTCTTCGGGCACATGTCGTCAGCGTTGCTCTCTTTCCAATACGTCCTGCCTGCCATTACTGGCGCAATTTACCTCGCGGAAAGCGCCACGGTGGTGCAAGAGCGGCGCTACGGCGTTGTGTATGACTTCTGGGTGTACCCGCACGGTGAAGCTGTCCTTCGCCTTGCCGAGCGGCTTGGGTTGCCTGCGCAGCAGAGGGAAGCGCTTCCGGCGCCCACCGCGAAGATGACCCCAGCGCTGTTCGAGCGCGTGCTCGGCTTGGTCGAGACCAACGTTACAGATGCAGAGATCAGCTTGGCAGCGTCTGGATTTGAGCCTGCCAGCGCGCGGGCACTGGTGCAAGCTTTGCGCAACATGGACGCGCGCGGCGAGGTTGCCTTGCTCAGCGCTTCATCGAAGGACGCCGGCATTCAGCTCTCGGGCTGGCGCTTCGTTCGTGGCGCCGAGGTGCTGTGGTGGTTTCCCGTTGGGCCGCGCGACCAAGTTTTGCCAGCGTATCAGCTCACCCCCGCTCAGAGCGCTGAGCTGTTGGCAACGTGGTTCGATCAAGTTGTGCAGGCCATTGGGCAAAGCGGAGCGCCTGCTCGTGAAGAGAAGCAAGGGAACGCGCCAGAGGCGCAGTAGGCTTCCCCTCGCGCTAGAATCCGCTGCGACATGCTCGATGATCTCCACGTTGCTTTCATCGGCGGCGGCGTGATGGGCGAGGCGATGATCAAGAGCCTGCTGCGCGCTGGTGCAATCACCGCCGACCGGATCACGCTTGCTGAGCCGAACCCCGAACGCCGCGCTGCGCTGAGCGACACTTACGGCGTGCGGGCTGCCCTGCACAACGCCGATGCCGTGCAAGGGGCTGATGTGGTCGTGCTTGCAGTGAAGCCGCAAGTGATGAGCGCTGTGTTGCATGACCTGCGTGGCGCCGTGGCGCCCACTGCGCTGATTTTCTCCATCGCTGCGGGCGTTCCCATCGCGCGCATTCAAGCCGTGCTCGGCGCGCAACAGCCCGTGGTGCGCGTGATGCCGAACACGCCCGCCCAGATCGGCTGCGGCATCTCGGTGTGGACGTGCACGCCAAACGTGGACGAGCGCCAGCGCCGCGCTGCGCTCACGATCCTCCACGCGATGGGCGAGGAGATCTTCGTTGAGGACGAGGACATGCTTGACATGGCGACGGCATTGAGCGGCACCGGCCCCGCCTACGTCTTCTTATTCATGGAAGCCTTGATTGACGCCGGTGTGCATTTGGGCTTCTCGCGCCCCATCGCTGAGAAGTTGGTGATGCAAACGATCAAAGGCAGCACGGAGTACGCCATCGCCTCGCGCCTACACCCAGCGCAGTTGCGCAACCAAGTCACCTCGCCCGGCGGCACCACGGCGGCAGCGCTCTACGAGCTGGAGAAAGGCGGGCTGCGCACGGTGATCTCGCGCGCGGTTTGGGCAGCGTATCGGCGCAGCGTCGAGCTGGGCAAACCAAAGGAGGGATCGCACTGATACTGCACGGTAAGACGGCGCTCGTGACTGGCGCAGGCAGCGGCATCGGGCGCGCCATTGCAGAAGCGTTTGCGCGCGAAGGCGCGCGCGTGATCGTGCACGACGTGAAGCCCGAGGCTGCGGCGCTCGCTGAAGCCCTCGGCGGTGTGTTTCTCCATGCAGACTTGGCTAACCCCGAAGCGGTCCGCGCGCTTGCGCAACGCGCGCTCGAAGCAGCAGGCGGCTGCGTGGACATCTTGGTGAACAATGCGGGCTTTCAACACGTCAGCCCCGTCGAGGATTTCCCCGAGGACGTGTGGCAGCGCATGATCCAGGTGATGCTCACCGCGCCGTTCCAGCTCATCAAGTATCTCGTGCCTGCGATGAAGCAGCGGCGCTGGGGGCGCGTGATCAACATCAGCAGCGTGCACGGCTTGGTCGCCAGCCCCTACAAAAGCGCTTACATCAGCGCAAAACACGGTTTGATCGGCTTGACGCGCACGGTGGCGCTTGAGGTAGCGGACTTCGGCATCACGGTGAACGCGATCTGCCCCGCCTACGTGCGCACGCCGCTCGTCGAGGCGCAGATTGCCGACCAAGCGCGCGTGCACGGCATCCCCGAGTCCGAGGTGATCGCGCGCATCATGCTCGCGCCGGCGGCGGTTAAGCGCTTGATCGAGCCTGAGGAAGTAGCAGCGTTTGCCGTGTATCTTGCTTCAGACAAAGCAGCGGTGATCACGGGTGCGGCGCACGTGCTCGATCTGGGGTGGACGGCGCGCTAGCGCGCTTACTTCACCTGCCACACCGAGAGCGCGTTGTTCAGCTCGCCCAGCGCGACCTGCCGCCCGTTGGGGCTGACGGCCACCTCCCAGATCGGCGCGCGCAGCGCGATGCGCCGCAGCAGTTGCCCATCCCGCAAGGACCACACCGCGAATTCACCGCGCACGAAGACGCGCTCATCGGGTGGAAGCGCGGCGGTCTCTTCGCTTGGCACCATGCTGGCGGTGAAGAGCAACGTGCCTTCGCGGTCGGCGCTGAAGCTCACAATGCTGCCAGGGGCGTGCTCGAGCGCGATCGGATCACCATCGGGCACGCGCATTAGTTGCAGCGTGTCGCTGCGTTTGCCGAACACGAAGTGCTCGCCGCGCCCCACAAATCGCCCGCCGATGAGGGTCTCAGAGATCGGCACGGTGCGCGCCAATCGCCCGCTTTCGATTTCGATAAACGCGATTGCCTCTTGGCTTATCGCTGCAAGCCACGCCGCGTTGTTCCCAATGGAGAGCGCGCGCACGCGCTGCAGCGCAGGAAGCCGCGTCTCGCGCACAGGTGTACCGTTGATGTCCAGCACGCGCACAGCGTTCTGCGTTGCAACAGCGATGAGGTTGCGCGTGTTGTCGCACGTGCTCACCGCAAGCGTGTCCTCGGGGAGCGCAACGCGCGACGCGCGCTGATCCCGTGCGAGGTCCCAGGTCGTCAAAGCAGCGCCGCCGCCGCGCTCCAACTCAAGCATCACCAAAAACGGTTTGCGCTCAGCCACGCACAGCAGGCGGCGAGGCGCGTTTGGCGGTGCGCTCAACGCGCGCGCTGTTTGCTCGCTTAGCGCTTGCACGCTCAACGCCTCTGTGGTTTGCACGACGGCAAACGCGCTGCTGGGATCGAATGCGAGTTGGTCCACTGGGCTGCGGTGCGCGGCGATGCGAACGAGCGCGCCGTCGGCTGCGCGGAAAATCGGCAGCGCTGCAGAGGGATACAAGCCGCCTTTGGTGAGCAGCAAACCGCCGTCTGGCGAAAAATACGGCTCCATCAGCGGCTGACGCACGGCGCTTTGGAGCACGGCGCCGTCGCTCAAGCGAAAGGCGGTGATCTCGTCGGTGCCGACGAGGTAAAGCCGATCGGCGTCGGGGCTGAACGCAGCGGAGAAAATGCCCAGCCCTGCGTTCAGCCTAAAGCGCGCCACGAATTGGTCAGCGTTCAAGTCGAACACGAAAGCGGTTCGGCCGTCGTTGATGACCAAGTAGTTGCCTTCGTCGTCGAAGGTGAGCGCGACGCGCGCGTTGATGTCCTCGAAGGTGCGCACCACGCGCGGGCGCGCGCCTTCTTCCAGCGCCCAAATAACGAGCGTTTGGTCGTCTGCGGCAGCAAAGCGCGCGCCGTTTGTGCTGAACGCTGCTGCGGTTGCTGTGCGCGTGAAGAAGCCGCTGAGCGTGAGCGGCGTTGCGTTGCGCAGCGGGCGATACACCAGCACGTCGCCATCTGCTTGCAAGGCGGCAAGAAGGCTTGCGTCTTTGGAGAAATGCAGCGCGCGCGTTTGAGGCGGCAATTGAATGCCCAACTCGCGCACCGTGCCTTCCTCGAGGTCCACGCGATACAGCGCGCGCTGCGCCACGAGCACCAAGGTGCGCGCATCGGCGAGGGCGATGTCTGACGCCTCGTCGAGGCTCGGCTCTGGTACGTTCAGCGTGCGCGTGCGCTGCGCTGCGAAGAGGTCGAAAACGCTGAGCGCGCCGTTCGGCAGCAGATAGGCGGCGGTGCTTGCGTCGGGCGCGATGGCGTACCACCCAGTCGGTGCTGCGCTTTCGTCCTCGAGGTTCGTATGGGCGATCACCGCGAGCGTCTCGGCATCGCGCAGCTCAAAGGTGCGCCCGCCGAACAACGCGAGCGCGCGTGGCGTGGCGATGTAAAGCTGCGTCGCCAGTGGCGCCTCAATGCGGTAATGCTCCGCGAGGCGATCAACGTTGTCCTCGCGGATCACCGGCGCGGTGATGGGCAATGTGGCGAGCGGCGGGGTAGGGGTGGGCGAGGGGCGCGGCGTTGTGCGCGGCAGAGAGGTTGGCGTAGGGCGCGCGGCGAGCGCCTCGCGCGTGGCGCGCGGCAATGGCGTGTACGTAGGCTCGAGGGCGGGCGTGGGCGGGGGAGCAGCGCACGCCGTGAGCGCGAGGATCAGGCTGCTCAACAGAAGGGCGGTGTGGCGGACCATCTCAGCGTTAAGCATCGAACACAAAACAGCGCCAGCGAAACAGGTGCACGTTCGTTAGGGAGACGTCAAGCGAGCCAAAATGGTGTATCGCCCAATCCGCGAGCGCGTCCACGATCTGCGCAAGCGCTTCGTCGTCTAGCGACCAGGTGGACGACCACAGGCGTTGGCGCAGCGCATCGAGTTCGGCACGTGGGGTGATGTGTGTCTCCCAGCGGTCGGTCTCCAGCGTGATTTGGCGCGCGCCTGCTGCAAGCAGCATAGCAGGCAAGGTTTGCTCCACGACGTTCCAACGATCGTTTGCGCAGCCGCGCAAGCGATTGAATTGTTCGCGCAGTTGACGCGAAGGCGTGCTTTGGTTGACGTTGTGCCCGAACAAAAATGCCCCGCGCGGTCGCGTCACGCGGCGCGCCTCTCGCAGCGCAAGCTGCCAATCGCCCACAAGGTGCAGCACGTGCACGGCGATCACGGCGTCGAAGCTGGCGTCGGCGAACGGCAGGTGCATGGCGTCGCCTTGCGCGAGGGGCGCTTGGGGGTGGGTTGCGCGCAGGCGGTTCATCATCGCGCGCGAAAGATCAACGCCGATCACGCGCACGCCGTGGTTGAGCAACGGTCGTGCGATTCGCCCTGTGCCGATGCCGATTTCCAAAATGCGCCCCTGGGGCGGCAAGCAGCGCAGGGCAAGTTGGGCGACCTGCTCGGCGATATGCGCTGGCAGCGCGCGCGTCTCGTCGTAAAACGCAGCGGCGCGGTCGAACGAGATCGACTCTGTCATGCTCGGCTTTATTCAAACACGCTTTGCGCCACGCCGAACGCCTGGGCGATGCGCTTAATCTCCTCCACAGAGAGCGCGTCGGCGATCTCGTTGTTGGCGAGGTTCATCAGCTCGTAGCGCGCGGCGGCTTCGGCATACTCGATGTAGTCGCAGGGGCGCTTTACCGAGACCTCCGATCGCGCCACAACACCGTGCTTGCTCCAGACCACGAGATGATGACCGCGCAGGGCGCGCACGGTGGCCTCCATCAGCTCAGCGGAGCCGGGCAACAAAAACGGCACCACGCGCAGCCCGTGCGGGAAGTGGATGATCATCTCGGGTTGCCAGCGCAATAGGTGGCGGTTCAGGTGTTGTTCATTGCGGTAGCGCGGGATGTGGCTGAGGTAGGTGAGGTGAAGCGGCTGCGCGTGCACCACGGCGTGAAAGTTGGTCCCCGTGCGCAGCGCGTGGTCGTAGTGTACGGCGAGGTGTGTGTTGAATTCGGTGGTGACGTGCGTGAACAGTCGCCGCGGCGAGGTGTAGAGCTGCGCATGTTCGCCGTCCGCTTCGACGACCAGCGCTGCGAGGTTTGCGGCTGGGTCGTCGCGGATCTCGCGCAGGCGTCGCCCAGAGCCGGTCACGATGAACGTTTTGCCTGCAAGCTCGGGCACGGCAATGGGCAACGCCACGCGCTCGGCGTTCGGGAAGCGTCGGCGCACTTCGATGGGCCAGCCCACATACACGGAGATGTTGCCGGCAGCGCCTTCGCTGGCGTTGATCTCCGAGAGGCGATGACCGACTTCGCCGATCATCACCAGCAGCTCATCAAGTTCGGGAAAAGGCGGTTCGATCGCCATGATGCGCAGCGTATCATGCGAAAAGCAGCCGAGCGCCATCGCGCGCGAGCAAACCAGCGAAGATCAGCATCACGAGCGCCAACGCGCGCATCACCCAGCGGTAAGTGCGGCCCATCAACCAGCCGCGCGAATGCCCCACCAACCACGCCATCAACACCTTAGCGCCGACTAAGCAGAGGTAGAACCCGCCGATGAACGCGGCTGCGCCGAGCGCGCCGGCGCGTTGGGCTGCTGCGCTGAGGCTTGACGCGCCCACGCTCAGCCAGAACAAGTACGGATGCGGGCTAAGCACGTTCACCACTGCGCCGCGCAGCAAAGAGCGCGGTGACTCTTCCAAGGCGCGCTCCACGCGCGGCGGCGTGGCGTGCCATGTGCTCCACGCAAGATACACCACAAACGCAGCGCCAAGCAGGGAGATCACACCGAGCGCGCTGCGCGTCTGGGCAAGTCCTTGGGCGACGACTACAGTCAGCGCGACGATGGGCGCGTCGGTGAGCAACGGCGCGAACGCAACGCGCGCACCTTCACGCGCGCCGTAGCGCAAACTCTGCGCGATGACCAACAGGCTAAGCGGTCCAGGGGAGAAACCAGCAGAAAGCCCAAACGTGATTCCTGCGAGGAGAGCGGTGAGCATGCGCGCTTCAAGCGCTCTGCGTCACGCCGCGCAGGCTGAGCGCGAGCCGGCGTGCAGCGCCGTCCACCGCAATCACGCGTGCGAGCACAGTGTCGCCTTCGCGCACCACGTTGCGCGGGTGCGAGAACTCACCCTCTGCCAGCTCGCTCACGTGCACCAATCCCTCCAGGTCCTCTTCTACCTTCACGAAGGCGCCAAACTGCACGACGTTCGTCACCACGCCGCGCACGATCTGCCCGACGTGATAACGCTGCTCCAGCCCTTCCCATGGGTTTGGCTTGGCGCGTTTGAGGCTCAGCGCAACGCGCCCTTCTTCAGGCTGCACGCCCATCACATACACGTTCACCTCTTGCCCTACGCGGAGCACGTCGCGCGGATGTTCGACACGGCTCCATGAGATTTCGCTCACGTGCACCAAGCCCTCGTAGCCGCCAAGGTCAACGAATGCCCCAAAGCCAGTGAGGTTAGTCACCACGCCGCGGCGAATCTCGCCGGGGCGAATCTCGTAAAGAATGGGCGGCACTTCAGCGGTTTTGCCCTCCGCAGCAGGTTCGCGCTCAGAGCAGACCAGATGCTGATCGGCTGGGTCGAGTTCGATCACGCGCAAGCGCAGGCGGCGCCCGACGTAGCTGGCTAGGATCGAGCGGCGTGTGTCCTCGTCGAAGTCGCCATCGAGGGCGCTGAGGTGAGAGGCAGGCACGAAGCCGCGCAAGCCGTTATAGCTGATCACCAAGCCGCCGCGGTTGGTGCCGACCACATCCACTTCAACCGGTTCCCCGCGTTGCATAGCCTCGCGCAGCTCTTCCCACAAGCGCTCACGCTCGCTCGGTGGGGCGAAAGGTGTAGGAGAGACGCGCTCTTCTTCGTCGGCGACTTCATGGGTCTCGAACCGCGCGCTGGGTGATGCGCCGCGCGTGGGTGGAATCGGCAAACGCTCTACTTCCGCAAGCAATGCGCGCCAATACCCCTCGTCAAGTTGCAGATCTTCCAACCGATACGCCATGGTTAACGTCCCACCAATCCAAGCAAGGTTCAAAAATTATAATCGCGCGCGCTTTTTAAGCTTTCGACTTCTGGAAGTTGCGCCATGGCAGAGCCTAACACCGTTTCACCCTCTACGACTACGTCTACTCCCCGCAAAAAAGTCCGTGTTGCGATCATCGGCGTGGGCAACTGCGCAAGCTCCTTGGTGCAGGGCGTGCAGTATTACCGCAACGCAAAGCACGATGCATTTGTGCCTGGCTTGATGCACGTTCAACTCGGCGATTATCACATCGGCGATATTGAATTCACGGCGGCGTTCGATATTGACGTGAACAAGGTGGGCAAGGACTTAAGCGAGGCGATCTTCACGGCGCCAAACAACACGTACAAGTTTGCCGATGTGCCGTACCTCGGCTGCCGCGTGTATCGCGGCATGACGCACGACGGCATCGGCAAGTATCTCTCGGGTGTGATCAAAAAGGCGCCCGGCGAGACCAGCGACGTCGTGAACATTCTCAAAGAAACCCAAACGGACGTTGTGGTGAACTACCTACCAGTAGGCAGCGAAGAGGCGACGAAGTGGTATGTGGAGCAGGTGTTGCAAGCTGGCTGCGCCTTTGTGAACTGCATCCCGGTGTTCATCGCGCGCGAGCCCTACTGGCAACGGCGCTTCCGCGAGCGCGGGCTGCCGATCATCGGCGACGACATCAAAAGCCAAGTCGGCGCCACCATCGTGCATCGCACCCTCGCGCGCCTGTTTGTGGATCGCGGCGTGCGCATTGACCGCACCTATCAGCTCAACTTCGGCGGCAACACCGACTTCCTCAACATGCTCGAGCGCGAGCGGCTTGAGTCCAAGAAGATCAGCAAGACCAACGCCGTCACCTCGCAGGTGCCCTACGAGATCCCCGATGAAAACGTGCACGTCGGACCGAGCGACTACATCCCTTGGCTCACCGATCGCAAGTGGGCATACATTCGCATCGAGGGCACCACGTTTGGCGATGTGCCGCTCAACGTCGAGTTGAAGCTGGAAGTGTGGGATAGCCCGAACAGCGCTGGCGTGGTAATCGACGCGATCCGCTGCGCGAAGATCGCTATGGACCGCGGTTTGAGCGGCGCGTTGGTGGGTCCTTCGGCGTACTTCATGAAGTCGCCACCACAGCAGCTCACCGACGACGAGGCACGCGAGCGCGTCGAGGCATTCATTCGCGGCGAGGACCTCGAGACAGTGCCGTAACTTCGCGCGCACATTCGCGCGCCTTCGCTAAGATCGGCGCTCGTGATGCGTGGCTTGCTTCGTTTCGCCCGCATGACGGGCGCTTTGTTGTTAGGCGCGGCGTTGTTTGCGCAGCCCGCGCGCGCCGAGCCGCCTGGCGGCGGCTTGCTCTACGCCGTCGAACGCGGCGATACGCTCCAAAGCATCGCGGAGCGCTTCGGCGTCAGCCTGCGCGCCTTGCAACGCGCCAATGGCGCGCGTGCGTTGCGCTTGATCCCTGGCAGCATGCTCACCATCCCAACGTCGCAATCTCCCGAGGCAATCTCGGCGTGGCTATTGCCCAGCATTCAGCCCAAGCGCGGGCACGGCAAGGTGATCTACGTGAGCCTCAGCCAGCAGCGCCTTTGGGCGTACGACGATGACCGACAGGTGTTCTCGTTTTTGGTGAGCACCGGCTTGGCTACGCCTGAGCATCCCTACCGCGACACCAAACCCGGCGTGTTCCGCATCAAGACCAAGCTGCCCGAGGCATACTCCAGCTTCTGGCAGCTGCGCATGCCGCTGTGGATGGGCTTTTACGATGCTGGCGCGTTGGAGAACGGCATTCACGCGATGCCGCTCTTGCCCAATGGGCAACGGGTGAGCTGGCGCGTTGGTGCGCCTGGCTCATTTGGCTGCGTGGTGTTGAATCATCGCGATGCGCTCGCGCTCTATCGTTGGGCTGAGCTAGGCACGCTGGTTGTCATTCGACCATGATCTTGTTCATCTCACCTCACCTTGACGATGTCGCGCTTTCATGTGGCGGGTTTGTCGCGCGGCTGGTGCGCAACGGCGAATCGGTCACCATCGCAACGCTCCACACCGCGGACGCGCCTACCGACCGACCGCTCTCCGAGAGTGCGCGTCGGCTTCATGCACAGTGGGCGCTGGGCGATCAACCTTACAGGTATCGCCGTGAGGAGGATCTGCAGGCGTGCGCTGTGCTCGGCGCGCGTGCAGTTCATCTTGGGCTTGACGACGCGATCTATCGCTACGATGCCCAAGGGCAGCCGCTCTACGTCGAGAATTTCATCGGCGGCGCCGTGCACCCTCACGACTGGGAAGTGCATCTGCCGCGCGTGCGCGAGGCGCTCAAGCTGCTGATCCGTCAAGCGCGCACTGTGTATTGCCCGCTAGCGCTAGGGCGCCATGTGGATCACGTGATCGTGCGCCAAGCTGTAGAGCAACTTGTAGATAGCGCGCAGCCGTTGATTTACTACGAAGACTTCCCCTACGCGCACCGCGCGGAATCTGCCGACTCTTCGGACTTGACAGCAGGCATGTTCCCTGGCACCGTTGCCTTGGAGGAAGAGGAAGTTGCGCTGCGCCTGCAAGCAATCGCGTGCTACCGCTCGCAGCTAAAAGAGCTGTTTGGCGATGAAGCAACAATGCAGCGCAGCGTGCGTGAGTACGTTGCGCGCATTGGCGGGGAACGCTATTGGCAGCGATTTGACGCTTTCCGCGCAGACGAGTAAAACACGCACGCAGGATGTTGTGGACCAGACGCACACTGCTCAAGCATGCCAGCACACTTGCAGCTGCTTTTGCGATTGCACCGTTCACCAACTTGGGCTACTTGCTCGCTGAAGAGCTGACGCGCGATCAACCCCAAGACGCCGATCAGCCTCCCGAACCGCTGGGGCGCATCACGACGGGGCGCCTTGCGATCCGCACTGCGCCGCGCCGCGATGCTCAGTTGGTGCGCTATGCGCATTACGACGAGGTGTTCACCTTGCTTGCGCAGGCTACTGGCGATGCGCTGCTGCGGCATAACCCGGTTTGGTTTAAGGTTGAAGAGGGGTGGCTGTATTCCTCCTTCGTGCAGCCTGTGCGCCGCGAATTTCACACGCCTGAGCCAGTGCTTGCGGCGCAAGGGTTTTGGGGCCAAGTGAGCGTTCCTTTCGTTGAGGCGCGCGCGCAGCCTTCGCCGCAGGCGCGGTTGGTGCGCCGCCTGTATTACACCAGCGTGTATCGCGTCTCCGCTGCTGTGATGGGCGAAGATGGTCAATGGTGGTATCGCATCGGGCACGGGCTTGTTTGGGGAAACAACGGCCCGTATGTGCCTGCCTCGCACCTCCGCCGCATTCCGCCCGAGGAGCTGACACCGCTCCACGCCGAAGTCCCGCCTGAGCGCAAGCGCATCGAGGTTGACCTCAGGCGGCAGGTGGTCACGGCGTACGAGGACGACCGTGTGGTGCTCACGGCGCGCGCCGCAACGGGGTTTGGGCGTTTTCAGACGCCACGCGGCACGCATCGCATCTTCCGCAAGCGCATGTCCTCGCGCATGATCGGCGGCGAGGGCAGGGACTTCTACGATCTCCCCGGCGTGCCTTTCCCGAGCTACTTCACAGCGAGCGCAGTGGCGTTTCACGGCGCCTATTGGCACAACGACTTTGGACGACAACGCAGCCACGGTTGCGTCAATTTGCCAGCGCCTGTTGCGCAGTGGATTTGGCGTTGGACGTTGCCACAGATGGGCTACGACGAGATCGAAATTCGGCGCAGCGACCCACAAGCGACGCGGGTGATCGTCTTTTGAGGGGGAGGGCGCCTTACGGGGCTCGAACCCGTAACCTTCTGAGCCACAGTCAGACGCTCTACCGTTGAGCTAAAGGCGCCGCGCGCCCCACATTGTAGCACAGGATGCGCGTTTGAGAAGCGGAGGAAAGCCTCGTTCCTCAGGGAGACTAGAATTG
>JAUQQA010000023.1:20325-37900 GCA_030550095.1 Chloroflexota bacterium
GGGAGACTAGAATTGAGCGCTGATCTCAGGTGAGAGCGATGTGCAAGCGAGTGATGGCAAGCCTGGCAAGCGGCTTAGCGCTGCTTACAGCCTGTGTTGCGCCCTCTACGATCCCAACCGCGCCTGCCTCTTCACGAGGGGAAGCATCTCAAGCAACGGCTACGCCCGTAGCGTCTCCCCAGCCAGAGCGCAAGCAGAGCGAGCCGCTTGTAACACTGGGGGCTGCTTTCGAGCGTGTGCGCGAGCTGCCTGTGGATGAATCCATCAACGTCTGGGAGCTTGCAGGTGCGCCGCACATGCCTTGGATTGCGCTGAACACCAGCGAAGGCGTTGTGCTTCTTTCGCACCACGACGGCAGCATAGCTGGACTGTTGCCATTGAAGGAAACGCAGGCAGTGGCATTTGGTGCCACGCAGCCTTACCTGGCGGTGCTCACCACCCAGGCGCTGAAGGTGTTTGCCCTCGACACAAAGAGCACAATGCCGTTGCTCAATGCTGCAGTCGCGCTCGATGTGCCCTTGGCAAGTGAGCAGACGCAGCTCCTGGGCTTTTCGCCGCGAGATAGTGTTGTGCTCTTAGCTGAAGCGCGGGTCCTGCGTGGCTACTCCCTGCGCAGTGGCGAGCTTGCTTTCGAGGTCGCGCTGCCTGTTGAAGTTGGCTTGAGTGACCCTTGGGTGATGACGCCTGACGAGCGCTTGCTCTTCTACGCGCCTCCGAAAGGAGACTTGCTGGTGGTGGACGTGGCGAACGCGGTGGTGAGCGGCAGGATCGCGTTCAATCCGATCAGCGCTTTGGCGCTTTCGCCTGATGGCAAGCGGCTCGCGGTTGCCGAAAACCGCGTGGTGCAGAACGACACCTACGGCGAAGTGCTCGCACCTTCGCGGCTCGGTGTTTGGGAAGTGAACATCGGCGAGCGCGGAGTCGAGCTTTCGCTTCTGGCGGAGTTGCCGTTCGATACCGAATTTGACGGCGAAAACTTGCCCGTGAGCTTGCAGTGGTTGCAGTTTTATCCAGGTGAGCGCCCCTTGCTTCTTGGCATCGCACATTGGCAGGGCGAAGGGAATACGCCCTCGCGGATGTTGCTGTGGGACCTCGCCACTAATGAGCAGCTCGCACGCCACAAAACAGAAAACCGCATCGCAGGACATGCGCTCGCTGACCCCAACGGCACCTTGGCGACTTACCAATTGACAGAAGGGATAGCGCTGTGGTCTGTGAAGCAGAACCGCTAAGCACAAGCAGACCGCTTGCCAAATATGCCAAGCGCCTCCTGCTTTGGGTTGCGTATCCCTTGGGGGTCGTCTTAGCGGTGCGGTTGCTCTTAGCTTATCTGGGCTATGACGACGCCTACATCACCCTAAGATACGCGAGAAACCTTGCGGAAGGCAAGGGATTCGTCTTCAACGAAGGAGAGCGCGTCCTCAGTACCACGACGCCCTTGTTCGCGCTGATCATGACCCCATTCGCACTGCTTCTCAAAGAGGAGGATCAACTTGTAGAGGCAGCGCGGATGGTCGGCGCTGTAATGCTCGCGGTGGGGGCAATGGGGATGTGGGTCCTGTCGAGGCGGCTTCGCTTGAAATATAGCTGGCTTGCCCTCGTTCTCTACCCCGTGTTTCCTTTGTTTCTGATGACCCTCACAGGCGAAATGCCGCTCTACTTGGCGCTTGCCCTTTGGGCTTTGGTCTGCGCGGCTTACCGACGGTTTGCTGGCGCATTCCTGCTGGGCGCGCTTCTGACCTTAACACGCGGGGACGGCTTCTTGCTGCTGGGCGTGCTCTTCACGACCTATGTCCTCGCTGAGCGTCGCCTTCCGATCAAGGAAGCGATCATGCCTGCTGCTCTGCTTGGTGCGTGGGCTGTTTTTGCCGTGTTGTATTTCGGCTCTCCGCTTCCGCTCACCCTTACCGCAAAGCAAGCGCAAGGCAGCATGGCGATAAGCACACCCTTCCTGCCAGGGTTGCTTGGCTTCGCGTTCCAACTTGTGCAAAAGTGGACGTACATTGCTTTTTTCGCTGTTGCTCTTCTTGGCCTCTGGGTGCTTGTGTGGGCGAAACTTGCCTTGCCCCTGTTGTTTTGGGCTTTGCTCTACATAGGTGCTTATACGGCGCTGGGTGTGAGCCGCTATTTCTGGTATTACGCCCCGGTCTTCATGGTGATCTTGCTCTTGTTCATAGCAGGCTTACAGGAGCTTGAGAGGTGGCTCGTCAAGTATTTGCCGAGGCAGCCTCGCGTTTCAACGCTTCTTTCTTCAGGCGTGTTGCTTGTTGTCCTTGCTGGCTCCCTCGCGGACGCAACTCAGATCGCCCGCGCAAACTTCGATAGGCGTATCGCAATTTACAAGGCTGCAGGGCAGTGGCTCCGCCAGCACGTTCCAGAAGAAGCCCGTGTTGGCATGCTGGAAATAGGCGTCATCGGTCTTTATTCACACCAGCGAATTGTGGACTTTGCTGGTCTTCTCCAGCCGGAGGTCGCTGCCAGGCTGCGCGGCGCGGCTTCGTATGACGAGGTGGCAGTTTGGGCATTTGGGCGTTACCATCCAGACTACGTTGTCGTTGTGGATAACAGCTTGCCCCACCTGGAGACTTTGTTGAGGGAGCGCAGTTGTGAAGCCGCAGCCCGATTTCTCGGTGCGGAGTACGCCTTCCAAGCGAACTTGACGATTTATCGTTGTGGTGCTTCCGAGAGGTTTACCTGATATGTGCGGCATCATCGGCTATGTCGGTCCACGTGAAGCTGCGGAGATCGTCCTCGGCGGTTTGCAGCGTCTGGAGTATCGCGGCTATGACTCCGCGGGCGTCGCCATCCTATGTGACGGGCGCATCGAGGTGCGCCGTGCGACGGGCAAGCTTGCCCAGCTCGTGAAGCGCGTGCATAGCGACCCGCCGTGTGCAGCACACAGCAGCGCGCTCAATCTCGGCATTGGGCACACGCGCTGGGCGACGCATGGCGGTGTCACGGAATACAACGCGCATCCGCATCTTGGCGCAGAGGGGCGCGTGGCTGTTGTGCACAACGGCATTGTGGAGAACTACGCGGAGCTAAAGCAGGCACTTCAAGCGGAAGGCATTCGCTTTGCGAGCGAGACGGACACTGAAGTCATCGCACACCTGCTGGAGCTTGCGATCTCGGCAGGGCAAAGCTTTGAGCAAGCCGCGCTGCACGTCCTGAAGCAATTGCGCGGCTCAAATGCTGTGGTGATGATCTGCACGGCGCAGCCTGATACCTTGATCGCCGGGCGCCTTGGCAATGCTGGTGGTATCGCGATCGGATTGGGCGAGGGGGAAATGTTCGTCGCCTCGGATGTGCCCGGCATCTTGGAGCACACGCGGCGCATCCTCTTCCTCGATGATGGCGAAGTTGCAGTCGTGCAGCCAGGACAAGTGCGCGTGCTCGATCGCGAAGGGCGGCGCGTCGAAAAGCCGATCCATACCATTCCGTGGGATCCCGTCTCGGCGGAGCGCGGCGAATACCGCCACTTCATGCAGAAGGAGATCTTCGAGCAAGCGCGCGCCATCACAGACACGCTGCGCGGGCGCGTGAACTTCGAGAGTGGTGTTGTCAAGCTCGAGACGCTCGCCTTGCCCGAAGTGCCGCCGCGCAAGATCCACATCGTCGCGTGCGGCACGTCGGCGCACGCGGGCTTAGTGGGCAAGTTCATGCTCGAGCGTCTGGCGCGCATTCCCGTCGAGGTGGACTACGCGAGCGAGTTTCGCTATCGGGACCCCCTCGTGGGCGCTGAAGATGTGGTGCTGGGCATCACGCAGTCGGGCGAAACTGCCGACACCTTAGCAGCGATGGACGAGGGCAAACGCCGCGGCGCACGCTTGTGGGCGATCGTGAACGCGATCGGTTCGCAGGCAGAACGCCTCGCGCAGGGGTACATCGCTATGCGCGCCGGCCCCGAGATCGGCGTGGCGAGCACGAAGGCGTTCACAGCCTCGCTTGTTGATCTTTATCTGTTGGCCTGCGCGTTGGCTCAAGCATTCCCGCAGCCCGGCGCGCCTGATCCCTTTGCTGCGGCGCGCGCGCTTGCGCAATTGCCTGGTTGGGTGAGCCAGTTGCTCGCGCCAAATCCGCTCTTCGAGGAGCTTGCGGAGCGCTTCCACACCCGCGAGCATTTCCTCTACCTCGGGCGCGGCGTGAATTACCCCATCGCGCTTGAAGGCGCGTTGAAACTCAAAGAGATTAGTTACATCCATGCCGAGGGGTATCCTGCTGGTGAGATGAAGCACGGGCCTATCGCGCTCATTGACGAGCAAATGCCCGTGGTGTGCATCGCGGTGCGCGATAGCGTGTACGACAAGATGCTCTCGCAGGTCGAGCAGGTGAAGGCACGCCACGGCATCGTGATCGCAGTGGCGACGGAGGGCGACGCGGAGATCGCGCGCAAGGCGGACTACGTGCTGTGGGTGCCCGAGGCGCCAGAGCTGCTCACGCCGATCCTCACGGTGATCCCCTTGCAGCGCCTCGCGTATCACCTCGCGGTTCGGCGCGGCTGCGACGTGGACCAGCCACGCAACCTCGCCAAAAGCGTCACGGTGGAGTAGCCCTCAGCGCGCGAGGCGGCTGAGCCGTTCGATCAGCAGCGCGCTCAGCGCCGTAACCGCCATCAGCACTGTGCTCATCGCCAACGCCTGTCCGTAGTTCAGCGCGCCGGGTTGCCCAAGGTAGCGAAAGATCGCCACTGTCATCGTGGGGAACTCAGGGCGCGTGAGCACCAGCGAAGCGCCAAACTCGCCAAGCGAGATCGCAAACGCGAACACAGCAGCGCTGCCCAGCGGTGCAGCGAGAAGCGGCAGCTCGATCGTGCAGAACGCAGCGAGCGGCGAGGCGCCGAGGGTGAGCGCTGCTTCGCGCAGGCGCACGTCGAAGGCGCGCACTGCGGGCGCAATGGCGCGCACGACAAACGGCAAGGCGATCAGCGTATGCGCGAGCGGGGTGAGCCAAATCGAGGTGCGCAGCGCCAGCGGTGGCGCGTTAAATGCCACGATGTATCCCAGCCCAAGTGTCACCGCGCTGGTGCCGATCGGCAGCAACAACACCGCTTCCATGAGCCGTGAGAGCAATGCGCTGCGCGCCATGGCGTAGGCAAGCGGCACGCCCATCGCCAGCGTAAGCGCCGCTGCGATCAGCGCGAACATGAGCGAATTGCGGATCGCCACCAACGGCGGCACAAAGAAGAAGGCGTTGCGCACGTTCTCATTGAGCGCGCGGTAAAAGCGGAATAGCTCACCTTCCCAATTCAGCGAGCGCACGGCGAGCGCCGTCATTGGCGCCAGGATCAACACAACGAGCAGCATGAGGCTGAGGCTCACCAGTGCGAGCTCAGAGGGGGTGCGTGGCGAGGAGGGGGGATCGGCTGTGCGCAGCTCGAGGGGCACGCTGGCGCGCGCCTCAAGGCGCCCCGCCAAGGCGCTGATGAACACCGTGACCACGAGCTGCACCAGCGCAAGCGAGGTGGCAATGTCTAGACGCAACAACTGCGTTGTTTGGCGGTATATCTCCACTTCTAGCGTTGCAAAGCGCCCACCGCCGAGCAGCAACATCACGCCAAAGCTGGTGAAGGTGAAGAGAAACACCAACGCGCCCGAAGCTCCAATGGCGGGCAGCGCAAGAGGGAGGGTGAGCGTGAGAAACACTTGCCACCGACTCGCGCCGAGCAGCAGCGCGGCTTCCTCAAAGCGCATGCTGAAAGCGGAGAGGAACCCACCCACGATGCGCACGACAACAGCAGCGTTGTAGAACACGTGCGCGATGAGCACGAGCGCCAAGCTCCCTTGAAGCTGCAATGGTGGCTGCGGCGTGCCGAGCAATGCCTGGAGCGCTAAGTTTGCCCAGCCGCGCGGGCCTACCCACGCGCTGAACGCTGCAGCCACCACCACCGGCGGCATGACGAAGGGCACAACCGCCACGGCGCGCCACAAGCGCCGCAGCGGAAAGCGATACCGCGCAAGCGCAAAGGCAATCGGCAGACCAACGAGCAGCGTGAGCGCCGTGGAAAGCGCCGCTTGAGCTGCGCTGAAGATCAAGACGCGCACATAGCGCGGGTCTGCCGCCACTGCAAACGGCGACAGACCCTGGCTCAAAGCGCTCGGCACGAAGCTAACGCGAAGGATCGCAAAAAGCGGGTACGCGAAGAAGATCAGCAAAAAGCCCAACGCAGGTGCAGCCAGCACCCACGGGATCAGCGCGCGGTGTACTTCACGGCGCATCCTCGAGCAGCGCAGTCGTGAATGCTTTGCTCACATCCACTTCGCCGAGTGCGTTGTGCTGTTGCAGCATCTTCGCCAACGCCTGCCACTGCTCCAATGTTTGCCAGCCAATGCCTTTCGTTTGATTTGCAGGTCCAATCGCATCGCGCAGCTCGGTCTCCAACATGAAGCGCATGTGCGCGGGGTCTGCCTCGGGGCCTGTGTATTTCAGCACGATTTGGACTGCCTCGTCCACGTGCTCGCGCGCATACGCGATGCCGCGCAGCGCAGCGCGCAGGAAGCGCCGCAGCGCCTCGGGGCGCTCAGCGAGATGCGCCTCGCTCGTGACGTAGGTCAAGCCCAGGGTAGGGATGCCGAAGTCGGCGGCGTCCCAGATCACCAGTTCCTGTCCCAACTTCTGGGTGAGCAGATACGGCTCGTTAGATTTGAACACGGGATACACGTCCACCTTGCCTTCGACGAGCACGCGCGGGTCGAAGCCGACGTTGACCAGTTGCACCTTGTTCACGTCTGCGCCGACGGCGTTGAGCAGCGCGAACAGGTCGGGCGGCGGCGTGCCCTTGTAGCCGACGAGCTTGCCTTCCCAGTCCTTCGGCGATTGCATCCCCGACGCCTTCTTGGCGACGAAGGCTTGCTGGCCGCGCTGTCCGATCAGCGCAATGCTGACCAGTGGCAGGCCGGGGTCGGCGCGTCGTTGGAGAACCACCGCTGCATCTGAAGTGGTGACATGAACCTGCCCTGATAGGAGCAACTGAATATGCTGTCCCTGCCCAGGCGAGTGCTCGATGGTCACATCAAGCCCCTCGGCGTCGAAGAACCCTTTCTCCTTTGCGACGTAGGCACCGACGAACGGCAAGTTGGCTTGCGGCTTATAGCCCGCCATGAAGACCAACTTCTGGCGCGCGGGCGGCGGAGCAGGAGGGAGCGCTGCTTGACAAGCCGTGAGCGTTGTTAGTGCGGAAGACAAAGTAATGGTAAGCAGGACTGCGGTGAGAGATGCGGCTTTTACCATGAGCAAAGATTGTATCGAGGTGCGGCAAGTGTGCTAGGCCTCCTGCTGACGCAGATGCGTGCGTACAATGCTGCTATGCAACGTGAGGTCGAATGGCAATTCGACGCTGAGGACGCAGAGCACTTAGAGGAGGTACGTGCCTGGTTGCAAAAGCGCGCGGGGCGATCCGACTTCAAACTGAGCGAGCCACTTGCGCAGGTTTTCCACGATCACTATCTCGACACGCAAGATTGGCGGCTCTACCGCGCTGGCTTCGCGCTGCGCGTGCGTGAGCATGACGATGGAGCGCTCGAGGCAACGCTAAAGTCGCTGGAAGCAGCAGATGAGGCGCTGCGTGTGCGGCGTGAGTTCCGCGAGAAGCTCGTGCGCCCTAAGCGCGCTTCGGACCTCACGGCGCTGCTGGCGCAGAGCGAGGGCGAGGTTGGGCAGCGCGTGCGCGCTGTGATCGGCCCCCATGCCTTGCAGCTTTGCTTTGACCTCCACACGCGCCGCGAGGTGTTCAAGCTGAGCATGGATGGCGCAGCGGCTGAGATCGCGCTGGACGAAGTGCGCTTCGACGCGCGCGATAAGCGCGACCCCGCTGTGTTCTACCGCGTCGAGGTCGAGGCAGCGCCGAGCGCAGCCGATCACGCGCTGGAGGTGCTTGCTGATTTTGTCAGCAACCTACAAGACAAGTGTGACTTGAAGCCGAGCCGTCGTTCCAAGTTTGAGCTCGGCTTGCGTGTGCACAAACTCAAGCCGCAAGCCTATGCCCCAGCGCTTGGCGAGCCCGCCACCATCAAGGCTGCAGGTGAGGACCCCGACCTTGGCGTGCTTGCCCTCGCGGTGCTGCGCGAACACTTCGCCACGTTTTTGCACTTTGAGCCAAAGGCGCGCTTAGGGGAGGATGCTGAAGGCGTGCATCGCATGCGCGTGAGCACGCGGCGTTTGCGCGCGGCGTTGCGCCTCTTCCGTGACGTGTTGCCGCCCAACGCGCAGCACTTCCGCGAAGAGCTGCGCTGGGTGGCAGATACGCTCGGCGCCGTGCGCGACCTCGACGTGCAGTTGGCTCGGTTGGAGGAGTGGCGCGCGCAAGAGCCGAAAGCCGACCTCGGCACGCTGAAGATGCAACTAACGCGCGACCGCGAGCAAGCCCGCGCGCGCCTGCTCGAAGCATTCGACAGCGCGCGCTTCGCGCAGCTCGTCGCCGAGATGACGGCATGGCTGCGCGCGCCAGAAGGCTTGGCACCGTTGGCGCAACAACCCGCGCGCGGCGTCATGCCGGCGCTGCTCATGAAGCGCTACGCAGCGGTGCGCGCGCTCGGAGACGTGCTGAGCCAAGATTCCCCAGCCGAGGCATACCACGCGCTGCGCATTCAAGTGAAGCGCCTGCGCTACGCGCTTGAAAGCTGCGCGCATCTTTACCCGGAAGCGGCTGAGGCATTTGTGCCTCGGCTGATCGCGCTGCAAGACTTGCTCGGCGATCACCACGACGCGCACGTGGCGCTGGCGCAACTCAACGCGCTTGCTCAAGCAGGTGACCTTCCTGCAGCAAGCCGGCGCGCGCTCGAAAAGCTCACACGCCATTACACACGCCAGATCTCCGAGGCGCTCGAAGTGTTCCCGGAGACGTATCAGCGCATCCGCGGCAAGGCGTGGGTGCGCGTGCTACGCGAGATCGACGCCTCATGAACACGCCACAACGCTGAGCTACGCATCGCTACAATCGCGGCGCGATGCGCTTGGACCGCATGGATCGCGCGGCGCTGAGCACGGCAGCCGCGCTGATCGTCTTAACGCTACTGGTGTTTTGGCGCGGCGATCGAGTTGGGGTGCAGGTGGTGCGGACTGTGCCAGAGGCAGGCGCACGCTTTGCGGCAGCGCAGCAAGGCGTGCAGCTCGTCTTCAGCGAGCCGATGGACCACAGCTCAGTGGAAGAGCGCTTGCGCATCGAGCCGCTCGTGAGCGGCAGCGTGCGCTGGAGTGGAACGATGTTGCATTGGCGACCCGCGCAGCCGCTCGTGCCCGGCCGTGTTTACACGCTCACGCTCGCAGCGGGCGCGCACAGCGCACGTGGTCGGCGGTTGCTGAATGATGTGCAAGTGCCGTTCCGCGTCGCACCGCTGCGCGTGGTTTGGCTAGCGCCCGCAGATGGCAACGCCAATCTGTATGTGCTCGATCTCTCGCAGGCAGATGCCACGCCTGTGCCGATCACCAACGAGCCGTTCGGCGTGTACGACTACGCGATCAGCCCAGACGGCACGCGCATTGTCTACAGCGTCAACCGCGAGGCGACAAACCCTGAGCGCGACCTGTGGCTGATCAACGCGGACGGCACAGAGCGTGCCTTGCTGGTGCGGTGCGACAACGAGGTGTGTCAAGCGCCGACATGGTCGAGCGATGGCGCGCTGATCGCGTTCGAGCGCCGGCCGCTCATCGCGGGCGCCATCGGGCGAGCGCCAGGACCAGGGCGCATCTGGATCTACGACGTGCAAGCCCAACAGGCAGCGCCTTTGTTTGCGGATAGCCAGCGCTTGGGTTCGCTGCCGCGTTTCGCGCCCGCGGAGCGGTGGCTAGCGTTTTACGACCCACTGCAAAACGCCGTCGCCGTGCTCGATTTGCTCGGCAACGCGCAGCGCCTATTGCCAAGCGCACTGGGGGATTCTGGCGCGTGGTCGTCCGACGGGCGCCGCTTGCTCTACCCCGACCTGGTTGCGCTGGACGATGGGCAGTTCGTTCAGTTGTTGACGTTTGACTTGGAGACTGAAACGATCACGCCCACCTTGCCGCTCACGCGCGCAAACTTGGGGAGCGCCGCGTGGTCGCCGTTGGGTGATTGGATCGCGTTCGGCTATCAGCCTAGCCCTGCGGGGGGCATTGCGGGCGTGCAAGTGTGGCGCGCGCGTGCCGACGGCAGCGCCGCCACTCCGCTCACGCAAGATGCGAACTACAGCTATGGCGCGATCAGTTGGAGCCCCGATGGCGTCTGGATCGTCGCGCAGCGGTTTTACCTGCCGAGCATCGAAGCGCGTCCTGAAGTGTGGCTGTTCCGCGCCGACGGCAGCGAGCGCCGTCTGCTCGCGCAAAACGCCACGCAACCCGCTTGGATGCCGTGAGCGTGCGCTAGCTCTCAGCGCGAAGAAGGCGATCCAAAGCGCGCTCCAGACGCACCAAACATGTCCCACGTCCTAGCACCGCCATGGTGGCGAACAACGGCGGCGTCACGCTCTTGCCGCTCACCGCGTTGCGCACAAGGCTGAATAGCTGCGTGGGCTTCAAGCCTAAGTCGGCGCAGAGCTGGCGCATCGCTTGCTCCAACGGTTGATCTTCAAAAGGCTCGAACGCGCGCACGAGTTTGATCGTGGCTTGCAACGCGCCGATGGCGCTTTCGCGATCCATCTTCGGTCCGATCAGCGCCTCGGGTGGCGGCGTTTCGATCTCACCGAAGATGAAGTCCACGAACGGCGCGGCGTCGGTGAGCTTTTTGATGCGCTCCTTGATGTGCGGCGTGATGCGCAGCAACTTCTCGAAGCGCTCGGCGGTGTCAATGGGGATGCCGGCGCGCTCGAGGAAAGGCACGAGGCGCCGCGCGAGGTCCTCATCGGACAAGCGGCGAATGTGCACGCCGTTTAGCCAATCCAGTTTGTTGTAGTCGAAGATCGCCGGCGAGCTGCCGATGCCCTCAATGGAGAAGCGCGCGATCAGCTCTTCTATGGTGAAGACATTTTGCTCATCGCCGCCACCTGGCGCCCAGCCAAGCAGCGCAAGGAAGTTGATCAGCGCCTCGGGGATGTAGCCTTGATCGCGAAACTCAAACACGCTTTGCGCGCCGTGGCGCTTGCTGAGCTTCTTGCCGTCGGTGCCGAGCACGTTGGGCAGGTGTGCCCATTTCGGTTCCTGCCAGCCGAAGTAGCGGTAGAGCAGCACATGCTTTGGCGCGCTGGAAAGCCAATCGTCGCCGCGCAGCACGTGCGTCACGCCTTGCAAATGATCGTCCACCACAACCGCGAGGTGGTAGGTGGGGAAGCCGTCTGCCTTGAGCAGCACTTGGTCGTCAATCTGGCTGTTGTCGAAGCTGAGCCGACCGCGGATGAGGTCGTCGAACTCTGTGCGTCCTTCGCGCGGCAGAACGCGCATGCGGATCACGTGCGGCTCATCAGGACGGACGTCGGTGCGCAAGCGCATCTCCTCGCGGAAGACAAACGTTTGCTTGCGCGCTTGTGCCTCCTCGCGCATGCGGGCAAGTTCCTCGGGTGTTTCGTTGGCGCGGTAGGCGTAACCGTGCTCCACTAGCCACTCTGCCCATTGCTTGTAGAGGTGCAGACGATGCGACTGCACGAACGGCCCCGGCACGCCGCGATACTCGCCGTCGTCCAGCGCGCCGGGATAGTCCTCGTTGGTTTTCATGGAGCGCAGCTCTTCATGGTCGGGTCCGCCGTCGAGCGTCAAGCCGAGCCAGTCGAACGCCTCGAGGATGCGCCGCGTGGCGCCGGGCACGTAGCGATCTTGGTCGGTGTCCTCGATGCGGATGAAGAACTCGCCGCCGGTGTGGCGCGCCAGCAGCCAACTGAAGAGCGCCGTGCGCACGCCGCCGATGTGCAGTTCGCCCGTGGGCGAGGGCGCAAAGCGCGTGCGTGCTTTCATTCCTTCAGCCAAACGTCGCTGCTGCGCTGGTAGCTGATGAGTTCTTCGGGCTTAAAGTAAAGCGCGATCTCGCGCTCGGCGGTCTCAGGCTTATCGCTGCCGTGCACGATGTTGCGCGAGATGTCCAAGCCGAAATCAGCGCGAATGCTGCCAGGCGCGGCTTCAGTGGGGCGGGTGGCGCCCATGGTTTGGCGTGCCGCGGCGATCGCGTTTGGTCCTTCAAGACACATCACCACCACTGGACCCGAGGTGATGTAGTTCACGGTGCTCTCGTAAAAGCTCTTGCCTTTGTGCTCAGCGTAGTGTTCCTCGGCGAGCGCGCGCGAGATCTGCATTAGCTTCAAGCCGATGATGCGCAAGCCGCGCTGCTCGAAGCGCTTGATCACTTCGCCAACCAAGCCGCGTTGAACGCCGTCGGGTTTAATGATGATCAGCGTGCGTTCCATGGCGATCTCTCCTGTTGCGGGCGCAATGATACCCGCGCGCTGCTGAGGTGATCACAGCCTCAACGAGTTTGCTCGTGCGTATGTGGTAGCCTTACTCCCCAATGCCACTTTACGTGTATGTCTGCCCAACGTGTGGGGTCGAGGTGGAAGAGCTGCGCCCAGCAGCGCGCGCAGACGATCCAGTGGAGTGCCCGATTTGCGGCGGGCGCTGCGAGCGTGGCATCTCGCTGTTTGCCGTGAGCAGCGGTCGCAAAGAGAAAGACACCACGCGCCGCAAGCCCAAGCACCCTCCCGGTTGTCCCTGCTGCACGGTGCGCACATCTTCGACCGCGAACACCACACCTGCGGCTGCATCTAAGTCGTAAAGAGCCATGAGCAAGAAACCTAAGCCCGTTCCGATCACCATCCTGACCGGCTTCCTTGGTGCTGGCAAAACCACGCTGCTCAACCGCATCCTCAAAGGCGATCACGGTTTGCGCGTAGCCGTGTTGGTGAACGATTTTGGCAGCGTGAACATTGACGCCGAATTGATCGTCGGCGTGGAGGGCGAGACGATCAGCTTAGCCAACGGCTGCATCTGCTGCACCATCCGCGATGACCTGCTCGATGCGGTCTTCGCGCTGCTCCAGCGCGAACCACCCCCTGAGTACATCCTGATCGAGACCAGCGGCGTCTCCGATCCGTTTGCGGTGGCGCAGTCGTTCTTCCTGCCCGCGCTGCGCCCCTACGTGAAGGTGGATAGCGTGATCACCGTCGTGGACGCCGAGCAAGTGCTCACGCTCCAAGGCGAACAAGAGGCGCTGGCGATTGACCAAGTGAGCGCGGCGGACATCGTTGTGTTGAACAAGGTGGATTTGGTGGACGAGGCGCAGCGCGAGCGCGTCAAGCAGTGGATCAACGGAGTGGCGCCGCGCGCGCGCATCCTGGAGACGACCTATGGGCAAGTGCCGCTCGAGTTGCTCCTTGGCGTGGGCGAATACGCGCCTGAGCGCCTCGCACAACGCGCGATCCGCGACGTGCACACGCACTTTGTGCACGAACCAGAAGAAGAACACGCGGATCATGACGAGCATCACGAGCATCATCATCACGACCACACGCTTGTCTTCGAGACCTGGACCTACACCACCGACGAGCCAATGAGCTACGACGCGCTTGCTGAGGCGGTGGATGCGTTGCCCACGACGATCTTCCGCGCAAAGGGCGTGGTGTACCTCAAAGAATCGCCAAAGCGACGCGCGATCTTGCAAGTGGTGGGGCGGCGCGCCACGCTCACCATTGGTGAACCGTGGCAGGAGGAACCGCGCACGCGCATCGTGGTGATCGGCAGCGCTGGCGGTGTAGATCCTGCTGCGCTGCGCGCGCTCTTCGACGCGGCGCGCGCAAGTGCAGCCGAGACCCAAGACAAGCTGCAACAGGCGCTAAACTGGGTGCGCCGCAATTGGCCCCAAGCCTTCTCTGCGTAGCGCTTGGCGCGCTGCGCTCGCCTGTGAGCATTCTCGCACGGCGAAGCCTGTGCTGATCTCGCCGCGTTGCTTTGCGCGAGCGCAGCCAACTCGCGCTGCGATGTGCGCTGCACGATGACCGGTCGCCGACATGAGGGACTTGACTTCTTCGTTGCCGCCGATTGTGCTCTCAAACGCGCAGCGGTTGCGCGATGTAATGCTCATTGTGGTTGGCGCGTTGATTCAGTCGGTGTCGGTGGCGGTGTTTCTTGCGCCAGCAGATTTGGCGCCAGGCGGCGTAAGCGGATTGGCGCTCATCCTCAGCCGCGTTTTGCCGTTTACGGGCGTCGGCATTTGGATTTTGTTGCTGAACATCCCGCTGATGTTGCTCGGCATTCGCTACTTGGGCGGGCTGCGCTTTTTGCTGCGCACGATCGTCGTAGTAGCGCTGTACTCGCTGGGCACGGCGGCGTTGGAACAGCTCGGCGTCGGCGCGGTGACGAACGACATCGTGCTGAACACGCTCTTCGGCGCGATCATCGGCGGGGCGGGGATGGGCATGGTGTTCCGCGCGCAGGCGACGACCGGCGGCACGGACATCTTGGCGCTGCTGCTGGTGCGCTGGCGCAGCATTCCGCTTAGCCAAAGCTACTTGCTCACCGACGCGCTGGTGATTGGCTTGGCGGGGCTTTCGTTTGGCTGGGAGAAAGCGCTGTATGCCATCGTGGCGCTATACGTGAGCGGGCTGGCGGCGGAGGCGTTCTCAGAAGGTGTGAACATCAGCCGCATGGCGATCGTGATCACGCAAAACCCCGAGGCGGTGGCGAACGCAGTGTTGCATCGCATGGGGCGCGGGGTCACATTTTGGCGCGGCGTTGGGGCATACACAGGGATGGAGCGCGTGGTGCTATTCATCGTGATCAGCCGCGCCGAGACCGCCACGCTTAAGGCGATCGTGGCGCAAGCCGACCCGCGCGCGTTTTTGGTGATCGGACAGGCGCAAGAGGTGTACGGCGAGGGCTTTCGGAGCTTTGAGCGCTGACTACAATGATTGAGCCATGAGCGAAATGAATCGTCTGCCAGAACATGAGCGCGAGACGAATGTGCTCGTCGAGGATGCGGTGGGCGTCTGGACGGAGCCTCCATGGCGCGTGCTGTTGCACAACGACGATGTGACCACGTTCGAGTTCGTTGAGCGCATGTTGCAGACGATCTTCAAGCTTTCCACCGTGGAGGCGGAACGCATTGCCTGGCAAGCGCACCTCGAGGGCTTGGCAGTGGTATGCGTGCGCCCACGCACGGAGGCCCAACACCTCGTCGGCAAGGCGATCTTCGCTGCGCGGCTAGAGGGTTTTCCCCTTATGCTCACTTGCGAGCCCGACGTCTAGCCGGCGCACATTAGCGCTGTGACCAAAACGCTAGGCGGCCTACGCCGAGAAAGCGCGGCGTGAGGCTGCCTGAGGCTTCGGTCTCAATCACGAAGCCGCTTGCCTGTGTGCCGAGTTCAAGGCTTAGGGTGAGCACCAGCTTGCGCCCATCAGGTGACCACGGCGTGAGCACGCGACTGTAGCGGTCGAACTCCGCTACAAGCTGTTGGAACGCCTGCGTGGGCGCAAGGTAGAACAGCGCCCGACTGGCGCGCGTCACGGGATCAACCACCTCAAGCAAATAAGCTCCCTCTTGGGAAGGGGGAGAGGACAAGAGGAAAAGCCCCTTGAAGTTTGGCGAAAGCTCTTGGGGCGCCAACTGGCTGAAAACGGCGATGCGCTCGCCATCAGGCGACCAGAAGAAGGCAACTACGTCTCGGTTGACAAGCACGCTGCGCTCGCCTGTGTTTACGTCCATCACGTGCAGCGCGCCGCCGATCTCGCCAGGCAGTTGAATCATGTAAGCCAGCGTTGCGCCTTTTGGCGACCAGGCGAAGCTAATGCGTGCCTGTGCGTCGAAGCGCAGCAACGCGCGGCGCGTGTTGCCGCTCACGTCGCTCAAGAGGAGCTGGTGTTTGTCGCCTTCGCGCTCCGTGATCAAGAGAAATTGCCCATCTGGCGAAAACGCCGGCGCAAGGAGCGCCATTGGTTGCTCGTATTGTGCTAGGCGCGTGAGCTTGCCGTTCTCGTCAATCAGGGCGAGCACGCTGCGCCCTGAGAAATCGTCGAGGCGCGCCACCAATTGGCGCGTGCTCGGGTGCCAATCCCACGCGGCGAAACGCCCCTCGAAAACGGAGAGCGCCGGCTTGCCGTCGCGTGGCTCTAACAAGCGCAACCGCGCGCGTCCTCGCGCGTCGCGCGTGAGTAGTGCGATCCGGGCGCCGTCGCGCGACCAGTCGAAGAACAGCGGCTGTTCTTGTTGCGAGTAGAACACCTCACGTGTGGGGCGGCGGCCGTGAGCATCCGCGATGTAGATCGCATAGCTGCCGATGAGCTTCTCAGGCGTGAGGTGCTGGATGATCACTTGTTCTGGGGCATCGAAGGTGATTTCTCTGGTCAGCGGCACGGAAGCCCCGTTGGCTTCAAGCACGGCGGCCTCAGCGCTTGGCTTGATGGTGACTGAGCGCGGGCGCACGATGACGCTGAAGTTATCGGTCTGGCGGATTGTCTGGCGCACAAACGCCACCCGTTGCCCGTCAGGCGACCAAACTGGCAAGCCATAGACAATGCGTTCGCCGCTTGAGGTGAGCTGCCCAGCGTCCTGCGTGAGCATGAGCCACTCACGACCCGTTTGATCCGTGATGGCGATGTTGCCTTGCTCATCCAAGACAGCGATGCGCCCAACGCGCCGCTCGAAGAGCGCGGCGAACTGCCTTTGGGGCAGCCGAAGCTCCTGCGGCAGCTCGATACGCGGGCGCTGATCAGGCGGAGCGGTGCTGCATGCGCTCAGCACCACGAGGAGAGTGCTCGTGAGGAGCACTCCTGCGCGGAAAAGCGACCTTTTCATCACGCTCGCACCATATTACCCGAACAGCGGGATGCGTGATGCGAGGTTAAAAATGCAATGAGGCTCGGCTGCGCGCCGAGCCTCACCATGAGCCGCGAGGGACTCGAACCCCCAACCCGCTGATTAAGAGTCAGCTGCTCTACCAATTGAGCTAGCGGCCCTCTTTGCTGCTGCAAGTATACCACAAGCTACGAGGGCAACGGAGGAGATTGAACCTCCCGTTGCCCTCGCTTGCTCGCGTCCTCAATCGCGGCTGCGGCTCGCCAGCAGGATGAAGTACAGCAACTGAGTGATTGCCTGAGCGGCGGCTGCCACGTAGGTCAACGCAGCGGCATCGAGCACTTGCTTCGCGCCGGGCAGCTCGTGCGGCGCCAAGATGCCGTTGGCCTGCAGCATGGCGAGCGCGCGGCGGCTCGCGTCGAACTCCACCGGCAGCGTGATGATGGCGAACAGCGCCGCCAATGCAAAGGCGATCAGCCCCAGCGTGACGAACGGGCCGATGCTCAGCAGCAAGCCAAGCATGAACAAGATTGGCCCGACCCAGCCGCCAAGCTGCACCATCGGCACGATGGCGCCGCGCAGCTTGAGCGGCAGATAGTCCTCTTGGTCTTGCAGCGCATGGCCTAGCTCGTGCGCCACCACCGCAACCGAGGCGATGGAGTTCTGCTGTGAGCTTTGAGATAGCGCAACGGTCTTGGTGCGTGGGTCGTAGTGGTCGGTCAAGAAGCCAGGGATGCCCTCCAGGTTCACGCTCAGTCCGTGGCGCCGGATGAGCATCTGTGCCACTTGCACGCCGTTCACGCCGCTGCTTGTGGGCACGCGCGCGTACTTGTTGTAGGTGCTTTGTACCTTCCACTGCGCCCACAGCGCAAGCAGCAGCGCTGGGAAGGCAAGCACCAT
>JAUQQA010000024.1 GCA_030550095.1 Chloroflexota bacterium
AGGCGAGGGCAGGAGACGGAAGGGTCGCCTGCCCTTGTTTTTTGTGCTTGGACGGGTGGCATGGAATGGCGCGCCCTTCGAGACGGCGTAGCCAACCCTGGCACCCAGACCCCTTGTGTCTCACCATTGCTCGGCTTTCTCTCATGCCTTGTGGGGCGTGTGTTGGGGTGTTCGAGTGCGGTCGCCTTGCCGATTACGAACGCTGCCTGCACGGCGCTGTCGTGGGTCAATGTTGGGCGGGGAGCGGTGGATGTGGCTGGCGATGTGGGTTAAGCGCAGCGAACGTGCCTTTTGGCAGGGCTTGTCTGGTCTTGTTGGCGATGGTCTCATCGTCGGATCTGAACTTAAGGAAACAGGAGTTGAAAAGCGCGCGAGATGTGCTACAATAGTGAGCACCAACGCGGGTGTAGCTCAGGTGGTAGAGCATCTGCTTCCCAAGCAGAGGGTCGCGGGTTCGAATCCCGTCGCCCGCTTTGAAAACCGCAACTTCGCTCACCCTCTTACCTTCGCTTTACGACCTCACACGCGCGCAGCTTGAAGCCCAACTTGCAACCTGGGGCGAGCCAGCATACCGCGCGCGCCAAATTTGGCACTGGCTGTATCAGCGCCTCGTAACCGATTTTGATGCGATGACCGACTTGCCGCGCGGGTTACGGGCGCGCTTGAAGGAACATTTCGTGCTCGGGCGCCTGATCCCCGTCGCCGAGCAGCGCTCTACTGATGGCTGGACGCGCAAGTGGCTCTTCCAGCTACCCGATGGTAGCCAGATCGAGACCGTGCTGATGGAGTACGACGGCGAGCGGCGCACGGTGTGCATCTCCTCGCAAGCCGGGTGTGCGATGGCGTGCAGCTTTTGTGCCACGGGGCAGATGGGCTTCGTGCGCAACCTGCGCAGCGGCGAGATCGTCGAGCAGGTCCTTTGGGCGGCGCGCGCGCTCGGCGATGAGCGGCTCTCCAACGTGGTGTACATGGGCATGGGCGAGCCGTTCGCCAATTATGCGCCTGTCATGGAGTCTATTCAACGCCTGACCACGCCAACCCAAGAGGGCGGCTTCGGCATCGGCGCGCGCAAGATCACCGTCTCCACCGTGGGCTTGATCCCCGGCATTCGGCGTTTTGCCGAAGAAGGAGGGCAAGTGAACCTAGCCATCTCGCTGCATGCAGCAACGGATGAGCTGCGCACACGGTTGGTGCCGATCAACGCGCGCTATCCGTTGCGCGAACTGGTGCGCGCGGCGCGCGAGTACATCGAGAAAACCAACCGGCGCCTTAGCTACGAATGGGCGCTGATTGACCACGTGAACGACACCCCTGAGCAGGCGCAGGCGCTGGTGGAGCTCGTGCGCCAAACTAACCCGCGCCCTGGCGTGAATCTTGTGCACGTCAACCTCATCCCGCTCAACCCGACGGCAGGCTACGCAGGGCGCGCTTCGAGCGCTGCGCGTCGCCAAGCGTTCGTGCAGGTGCTCAGGCGCGCTGGCATCCCGTGCACGCTGCGCGTGCGGCGCGGCATTGACATTGCCGCTGGCTGCGGGCAGCTAAAGGCGCAACACAAGCAAAACGGGTGAGCAGTGTCGCTCACCCGTCATGCGCGCGGCGTTGCGATCGCGGCGCGATCACTTGGTCTTGGTCAGCGCGCGCAGCGCGCGCACGGAGATCAACACCGTTTGCTTTCGCCCATTGATCACGAGGCGACGGCGCTGCAAGTTTGGCTTCCACGTGCGGCGCGAGAGCTTGTAAGAAAACGAGCGCGAATGACCGAAGCTCGTCTTCTTGCCCGTGATGTAGCACTTCGCCATGATCGCTCCTTTTGCCCCAAGAGTTTTGTTAAGATCGAGCGCCAATCTTACCATGCCGGCAGAAACCAAGCGCGAAGCTGCTCTATCTGCTGAGGGCGATAAACGCACGACCGCGCCCGTAGTTGGTGCGATCACCATTGCGCCGCAGGTGGTGTTTTCGCTGGCGTTGTACGCCGCGTTGAGCACCTATGGCATCGTCGGCATTGCCTCGCGCTACACGGGCGCCGATTGCACCCATGCCGATCCGCACCGCGGCATCGAGATCATGCTGCGCGAGCACCCTGAAGAAGGCACTAAACACGTGACGGTGGCGCTGCACGTGATCGTGGAGTATGGCGTGCGGATTCGCGCGGTGACTAGCAGCTTGCAACAACAAGTGAAGTATGCCATTGAGCGCAGCACGGGCTACAAAGTGGACGCTGTGCACGTGCATGTAGCTGCGCTTCGCGTCAGCGCACCTAACTGACGCGCATCATCCTTGCTCATACAGGAGGAGAGCTACGAACGCATGAACACCCAGACCGAGCGCACCTCTGCACCAACCGAGGCTAAAACCCACGAAGAGGCACGCGCGGCTCAGCGCCTCGCCCTCGATGGACGCCGCTTAAAGGAGTTGGTGCGCGCTGGCTACCTTTGGCTCCGCCAACATGAAGCGGTGGTGAACAGCTACAACGTTTACCCTGTGCCCGATGGCGACACCGGCACCAACATGATGCACACCATGCGCAGTGCGTGGGAAGCCATCGCCAAGCTCGATGACCCCAACATCAGTGTGGTCGCCAAAGCCGCTTCAAACGGTGCCCTGCGCGGCTCGCGCGGCAACTCGGGCATCATCCTCTCGCAGTTGTGGCGCGGCTTCACGCGCTCGCTTGAAAACAAAGACGTTTGCGATGCGCAAGACCTCGCGGCTGCATTTCAAGAAGCCGTGCGCACTGCTTATGCGGGTGTGGGTATGCCAGAAGAGGGCACCATGCTCACCGTCGCACGTGAGGTGGCGGAAGCGGTCGCGCTTGCAGCCCATCACACGCATGACTTGCACAGGCTGCTCGAGGTGGCGAAGGAGACGGCCCACGAGTCGGTGCTGCGCACGCCGCAGCTGCTCAAAATCCTCCGAGATGCTGGCGTGGTGGACTCCGGTGGCTATGGGCTGTATATCATTCTTGAGGGGGCTTGGCGTTTCGCCAACGGTTTGCCTGTGGAGGAGAGCACCGAAGCGACTTCAGAGACCTCCGGCTTGAACCGAGGCGCGGAAAGCGCATTGCAGCGCGAGGGCGGCTGGGGTTACGATGTGCAATACCTTATCTACGCGCGTCCCGGGAAGCCGCTCGACGTAGAGCAAATCCGCGCCGACATCGAAGCGATGGGCGAATGCCCGCTGGTGATGGGCGATGCGGAGATCGTCAAAGTGCACGTGCACGTTCCTGATCCTGGTGTGCCGATCAGCTACGGCGCGCGTTGGGGTTCGCTGCGCGATGTGGTCGTGGAGGACATGCAGGCGCAGTCAGAAGCATTTGTTCCCGCTGGGCTGGCGAAAGGCGCGCAGCCGCCTGCGGAGCCAGAACTCCCCCCAACCGCTGTGGCGATGATCGCAGTGGCGCACGGCGAAGGACTCGCGCGCCTGTTCCGTGAGTTGGGGGCGCGTGTGATCGTCGAGGGCGGGCAGACGATGAACCCAAGCGTGGACGATTTCCTCAGCGCCATTCAACGCGCGCGCGCCGAAACGGTGATCGTGCTTCCCAACAACAGCAACATCATCATGACCGCCGAGCAAGCCGCGCGCTTGAGCGAGGCGCGCGTGCACGTCTTGCCAACGGAGACCATCCCCCAAGGCGTCGCTGCTGCGCTCGCGTTCAACGCGGCGTTGCCAATCGATGCGCTGATGGAGGCCATGCGCGCGCCCGTGGCTCAGGTGACCACTGTGGAGATCACGCGGGCAACGCGCAGCGTCACGCTGAACGGCGTTAGCGTGCAGGCAGGGCAGATCATCGGCTTGGTGGACAACGTGCTCCGCGCAGCAGGCGACGACCTTGCCGAAGTCACGCTTGCGGCGTTGCAGCAAGCGGAAGCTGCTGACGCCGAGTTGCTCACGTTGTATTACGGGAATGGGCTTGAGGCTGCAAGCGCGGAGCCGATCACAGCGCGCGTGCGCGAGGCGTTCCCGAAGGCGCAAGTGGATGTCGTGTTTGGAGGGCAACCGCATTACTACCTCATCATCGGCGTTGAGTGAGCCTGCGAGATCATGGCCTCCTTGCTGCGTCGTACAGTCCGCATCGTCACCGATTCGAGCGTGCACTTGCCCGAGGACTGGCTGCGTAAGCATAACGTGATCGTGCTGCCGCAGCGCGTCGAGATCAACGGCGCGGTGTTGCGCGAGGGCGTCGAGGTGGACGTGGCAGCGCTGGCGCAGATGGCGGCGCGTGCAGAGCAGCCGTTCGTCACACATCCACCCCCGCTGGAGGAGTTCGTCGCTGTGTATGAGCAGCTAGCCGCTGAGCGCGCCGACATCATCTCGATCCACGTTGCAGCTACCCTGAACCAAACGGTGCACGTTGCCCAACAGGCGCGCGAGCGCGTGCTCGGGCGCACCGAACTTCAGGTGCTCGACTCGCGCACGACGGCAGCCGGGTTGGGGGTTTTGGTGAAAGCTGCGGTGAGCATGGCAGAGCAGGGGATGCCGTTCGAGAGCATTGTGCGCCATGTGCGCGGGCTGGCACAAAACGTGTTCGGCGTGTTCCTCTCGGATGAAATGCACTACCTCGAGCGGAGCGGTCGCCTGCGTCCTGCTCAGGCGCTGCTGGGCAAGATGCTCAACATCATTGCCTACCTCGTCTTCGAGGACGGCGCGTTGATCGCGCCAGAGAAGGTGCGCACGCTCGAGAAAGGCTACGAGAAGATAGCAGAGTTTGCCGCAGAGTTTGAGCCTTCATCGGGGTTTTACGTGGTGCAGCTGGCACCGCAGCCAAATCATCCGCGCGTGCGTGGCTTGATTGACGCGCTGCGCGAGCTGATGCCCAATGTGCGCCGCGTGGCGCTTAGCCCGAGTGGCGCTGCGTTGGGCAGCGTTTTAGGACCGAGCGGCATCGGCTTGATCATCACGGCGTTCCCGCCCGAGGAAGCGGCACACGTGGCGCTCAAGCGCGCCATGTGAGCACTTCGACCGCGTCGCCGATCCGCACTTGCCCTGCGTGACGAAGCACCGCGTTTTGCCCAAAGACCACCTTGCCCGCTTGCTGGCGGTAGGTAGCGAGCACTGCCAAGACGTTGTGGGTCGGTCTTCCAGTCTCCGGGTCGTTCTCCACGACCGCGCAGCGCGAGCAAGGCTTAACCAGCTCGAGCGTTGCTTCGCCGAGGCGGACCTCGCGCCAAGCGTCCTCTTCAAAGGGCGCACTGCCGCCAATCATCACGTTAGGGCGGAAGCGCGTTGCGAGCACAGGGAAGCCCATGCGCGCAGAGAGATCCTCGAGCGAGGCGTTGCTGAGGACGAGATAGGGGTATGCGTCGGCGAACGCCACCTCGCCGTTGCCGAGGCGGGTGGGGCGCCGCGTTTCTGCGGCGATGTGCACTAAGCGCGCGGGGCGCCCCAGGTATGCGCTAAGCCACTCACCGACTTCGTCTCCCTGGTCAACACCGAGGGTAAGGGTGTTCCACACGGCGACGGGATGCGTTGTGCCTTGAGTGCGCGGCGAGAAGGTGAACGCAGGCATGCCAGGTGCTTCAAGTCGCAGTTGTTCGCCAGCAAAGCTCGGCGCGATCAACGCCATGTGCGGCAGCTCGCGCTGTGTCAGCATGTTGCCGTGCTCGTCCACGATCATCATGAGCCGATCGCCTGCGAAGCCGCGCGGTGTTGCGTGCGCCGATTGCACGGCGATGCCGCGGCAGGACTTGATCGGGTACACAAACAGGGCGCTGACGTAAAGCCTTGTGCTCATGGGCGCATTCCTCGCTGCATCGCATCCAGTTCGCGGAGATATTCCCACGTGTAAATGCCGTAGCGGCAGCCGTCTTTCCACACGATGTTAATGGCGTAGCTGCCCACGGGTTGGATCGCCTCAAGCTCGACGGGGGTGGCGGGTGTGGATGAGCGTGGATTAGAAGCGTTGCGTTGTTCGGTGCATACGGCGCAGGGACACCACGCGCTTAGGAAGCCGAAAGGGAGTTCAGAGATGAGACCATCATCCCAGGTGATGACCAACGTGGCGCGTGTCTTATCGGCTGTGATCGCGGTTGGGCGCATGCGCTGATCTTAGCGCGCATCGTCGCTTGAAGAGCGCAGCGCCTCAATCAATGCGGTAGCCCACGCCGCGCACCGTTTGCAGATGCACGGGCTTGGAGGGGTCGCGCTCGATCTTCTCGCGCAGCCAGCGGATGTGCACGTCCACCGTGCGCATGTCGCCATCAAAGTCGTAGCCCCACACTTGGCTGATCAAAAACTCGCGCGAGAGCACTGCGCCCTTGTTGCGCATCAACACGGCGAGCAGCTCGAACTCCTTATGGCTAAGGCGCACCTCGCGGTCGCCGACGAACACGCGCCGCGCGAGCAAGTCCACCCGCAAGTCGCCAGCTTGCAGGACGTTTTCTGCTTGGCGTGGCAACCGACGCAACGCCGCGCGCACGCGCGCGGTGAGCTCGGGGAGGCTGAAGGGTTTGACCACGTAGTCGTCTGCCCCGCTGTCCAGCCCAATCACGCGGTCAATCTCGCCAGCGCGCGCGGTGAGCAAGATGATCGCCATGTTGGACTCGCGTCGCAAGATGCGGCAGATGGAAAGCCCGTCCAAGCCGGGCAGCATCACGTCGAGGATGCACAGATCGGGCTGTTCATCGCGCGCCAGCTCCAGCCCCTCTTCGCCGTTGGTCGTGCCGATGACGGTGTAGCCCTCGTTTTGGAGATGTCGCGTGAGCAGATCGAGCAGAACCTTTTCGTCTTCGACGATCAACACCTTCGGCATACCTTACACCCCGACGTGCTGTTCACGTTGCTGGTGGTGTCGGTTGTTGGCTCTCCTTGTAGTCGCTCAGCGTTCCCGTAGCGGCGAAGATGATGCGTTCACACACGTTGGTGACGCGGTCGGCAATGCGCTCGAGGTTATGCGCCACCCAAAGGAGGTAGGTGCCCTGCTCCACCTTGCGGCGGTCTTGCATCATGTAGGTCAGCAGCTCACGCAGCACCTGCGTGTATAGGCTGTCCACCTCGTTGTCGCGCTGCGCCACGTGGCGCGCAGCGTCGGCGTCGAGGGCGATGAACGCACTGGTGGCGTCGTGGAGCATCGCGCAGGCGATCTCGCTCATCTTGGGGATGTCAATGAGCGGCTTGATGAGCGGCTCGTTGCCGATGCGCAAGCAGATGCGCGCGATCCCGCAGGCATGATCTGCCATGCGCTCCATCTCAATCGCGCAGTGCACAGCCGCCATGATGAAGCGCAGGTCGCGCGCGGCAGGCTGTTGCAGCGCGATGATCTGCACGGCGCGCGTTTCGACCTGATAGCGCAGCGCGTTCACGCGCGCGTCTGCCTCAAGCAGCTCGCGCGCGGTGTTGAGGTCCTGACGCTTCAGCGCTGCTACTGATCGCGCGATGAGGTCTTCGGTGATGCTGCTGATGCGCAGCACATCGTCGCGCAGTTCTGCCAAACCTTGATCAAGTCCCGACCGGGTGACCGCCGACGTTGTCATGAGCACTCCTCGTCAACTATATCGTTGAGCATTAAGTTTAGGTTAAAAGCAGGATAACCACGCGCTGGGTTTGGCATCACCTCTGCTTAACACGGCGTTTGTAGAAGCAATGACAAGAGACCAGAATCACGGTGAGGGCCACAGGAGGCGATCGCCAATGAATGGTGGGCAGATGAACCGCAAAATTGTGGACGAGACACTTGCCTACGTGCGACAAGAGCTGACGCGCTTGACGCAAGACCTCACTTGGGCTGATGGGCTTCAAGCGGAGGCCTTTCGCGTTCGGAAGGCGCGCCTGCTCGCGGAGCTGGATCGGCTCGAGTCGTTGCGTCGTGTGCTCCCTGATTAGTCTGCCCAGCTCGCAAGCGAAACAACCTTCATCATTGCCCCTACGCAGACTCGAACTGCGATCTTCGGCTCCGGAGGCCGACGCTCTATCCGTTGAGCTATAGGGGCAGAGCAACGCCTGCGCAAACTATAGCACAATACGCGCCGCAGTTGCGGTTATAATCCCAGTTACCTCGGGGAATAGCGCAGGTGGTAGCGCACACGGTTTGGGACCGTGAGGTCCCGGGTTCGAGTCCCGGTTCCCCGATTGTGGCGGTGCGTCTTGTGCCGCATGCACATCTTCTTCCACCGCACAGGGTCGAGCCATGAGCAGCACAACCACCCAGCGCCAGAAGCCCGATCGCAACCTTGCCCTCGAGTTAGTGCGCGCGACCGAAGCAGCAGCGCTTGCTGCTGGGCGATGGATGGGGCGCGGTAACAAGGAAGCGTGTGATCGCGCCGCAGTCGAAGCCATGCGCCTTGTGCTCAACGAGGTGGACATGGACGGCGTTGTGGTCATCGGCGAAGGTGAGAAGGACGAAGCGCCCATGCTCTACAACGGCGAGCGGCTCGGCAACGGCAACGGACCGCAAATGGACATCGCCGTTGACCCGATTGACGGCACGCGCCTGCTCAGCATTGGTGGCGCTGGATCGATCTCTGTGGTGGCGCTGGCGGAGCGCGGCATGATGTTCAAGCCATGCACGTTCTACATGGAGAAGATCGCGGTCGGGCCGGAATGCGCGGGCGTGATTGACATCGAGGCGCCGCCCGCAGCCAACATTCGCGCTGTGGCGCGTGCCAAAGGCATCCCAGTCAGCGCTGTCACGGTGTGCATCTTGGATCGCCCGCGCCACAAGGAGCTGATCGAGAAAGTGCGCGCAGTGGGCGCGCGCATTAAGCTGATCAGCGATGGCGACGTTTCGGGCGCTTTGCAAACCGCTATTCCGCAGTCGGGTGTGGATATCCTCATGGGCATCGGCGGCGCGCCCGAGGGGGTGATCACCGCAGCCGCTATGCGCTGCTTGGGCGGTGAGATTCAAGCGCGGCTTTGGCCCAAAGACGATGCTGAGCGTGAACGCGCCGCTGCTGAATGCGACCTGAGCCAAATCTTAACCACCGAGCGCTTGTGCGGCGGCGATGAGGTATTCTTTGCAGCAACTGGCATCACGAGCGGTGAGCTGCTGCGCGGTGTGCGCTACGGTAGTCCCTTCACCACAACGTACTCCCTTGTGATGCGTTCTAAGTCTGGCACAATCCGCTACATCGAAGCGCAACATCGCCTGGAGAAATTGCAACGCTTTAGCCAGGTGACCTACGTCGAGTGAGAACAACCTAACCGAGTCATGTCCCCAAGGAAGCGAAAGCAGTCCCCAGCTACTCTTGAGCCTATCGTTCAAGAAGAGGGCGCGGTGGACGGCGCAGGAGATGGGCGCGAAGCGCCAAACGAGCCGCTCGCGTCGGAGACAGAAGCTTTGCAGGAAATGGAGAGCGCGAACGAATTGCCTACGCATAACCACGATCACGACGGAGCGGCGGAAGCAGTCATTGCCGAGACAGCGCCAGCCGATCTCCCGCCCCCGCCACCACCTATCAAGCCGGTCGAGGTGGAATCAACTCCGCCTCCACCACCACCCATCGTGCCAAGCGCGCCCGCAACGCCACCGCCTGCGCGCGCTCAGCGGCGCCAATGGTTCGACATGGCGAAGCTGGAGAGCGAGACGCTCAGCGAGCTGCGCGAGCGCGCGAAAGAGTTCGGCATCTCTGGCTACAGCCGGCTTAAGAAGGACGACCTCATCCTGCGCTTGCTGCGCGCTCAAGCGGAGCGCAACGGGCTGGAGCTACGCGGCGGCGTGCTTGAGCTTGGCGAGGATAACGTCGGCTTTCTGCGCGCGGAGCATTACTTGCCCGGTCCTGAGGACATCTACGTCTCGCCCTCACAAGTGCGGCGGTTTGGTTTGCGCACCGGCGACATGGTCGTCGGGCAAGTGCGCCCGCCCAAGGATAACGAGAAGTATTACAGCTTGCTGCGCGTCGAGGCGGTGAACGGTCAAGACCCTGAGCAAGCTAAGAACCGCCCGCACTTTGAGAAGCTCACGCCGATCTTCCCCAACCAAATCTACGATCTCGAGGCAAGCGGCAAGCTGAGCATGCGTTTGCTCAACCTGGTGGCGCCGATCGGCAAAGGACAGCGCGGCTTGATCGTCGCGCCGCCGAAGGTGGGCAAGACCACGCTGCTGAAGGACATCGCCAACGCCATCAGCGCGCGCTACAAAGACGTGCACCTCATGGTCGCGCTGATCGCGGAGCGCCCCGAAGAAGCAACGGATATGGATCGCTCCGTGGATGCCGAGGTGATCGCCTCGACCTTCGATGAGCCGGTGCAGAACCACGTGCGCGTCGCCGAGATGGTGTTGAATCGCGCAAAGCGGCTGGTGGAGTGTGGGCGTGATGTGGTGATCTTGCTTGACTCGCTCACGCGCTTGAGCCGCGCCTACAACCTTGTCGTGCCCTCTTCGGGTCGCACGCTCTCTGGCGGCGTTGACCCGGCTGCGCTATACCCGCCCAAAGAGTTTTTCGGCGCTGCGCGCAACCTCGAGGAAGGCGGTAGCCTGACGATCATCGCCACGGTGTTGGTGGATACCGGCAGCCGCATGGACGACATGATCTACGAGGAGTTCAAAGGCACGGGCAACATGGAAGTGCATCTTTCGCGCCGGCTCGCCGAGCGCCGCATCTTCCCCGCAATTGACATCCTCGCCAGCGGCACACGGCGCGAAGAGCTGCTGCTCGGCGAAAAAGTGGCGCAGAAGACTTACCTCATGCGGCGCATGTTGGCGCAACTGATCACCCCGCCCCCTCAAGGCGCAGGCTACGACCTCGCTACGGCAATGGAGGCGTTCTTGCAACGCTTTGCAAAGAGCCGCTCCAACGAGGAGTTCCTGAACTCGCTTACGAAGGACACACTCTAAGCCGCGCGCCTAGTCCAGCTCGGTAATCACAGCATCGAGCAACATGTCCCACGGCGAAACTGGGATGTAGGCGAGGCGCTGCGCCGAGAACGCTAGCCCGATCTTGGCGGTGTCATCGCGCACGCGGTGGAGAAACGCGTCGTAGTAGCCGGCGCCATAGCCGAGTCGGGTGTAGCGCGTTTGCCCGTCGGCGTGCACTGGCGCGTAAGCCACGAGCGGCACGAACACCACATCCACTTCTTCCACAGGCACGAGTCGCAGCACGCGCGGACGGCGCAGCCCTTGCGCATCGCGGATGAAGGCGCGCGCGTCCAGCGTGGTGATTTGTGCGCAGGGCGTCTCGGCGCTGTGCTTGTCGAAGATCGGCACGACCACGCGCTTGCCATCAGCCAGAGCCTGCTGAATCAACGCAGAAGTATCCACCTCGCTGCCGATGGAGAGGAACACGTGCACGGTGCGCGCTGCCTGATACGCCGGGAGCGAGCACGCAGCGCGGCAGATGCGCGCGCTCCAAGCAGCGCGATGCTCAGGGTTAAGCATGTTGCGCAGCGCCAATATGGCTTTGCGCAACTCGGACTTAAGGCGCCGTGTGTCCGTCGTCATGGGGGCAATATAAGCGATGGGCTTCGATGTAGGCACGCACGCGCTCCGGGACGAGGTAACGCAGCGAGCGCCCCTCAGCCGCAAGGCGCTGCACCAGGCTCGAAGAGAGGTCCACCAGCGGCGCGTGAATCCACTGCAAGCGCGCGCGCAAGCCAGGCAAATGCTGCTCTAGGCGCTCAAGGTCCACGCTCACCTCGGGTCGCGCGGCGACGGCGAGCGTCGTGAGTGCAAGCAGTTGTTGGGGTTGATGCCACTGTGGCAGATCGGCGAGCGCATCTGCGCCCATGATGAACACAAACTCCGTGCTCGGATGTTGGGCGCGCAGCAGGGTGAACAGCCCAACCGTGTAGTGAGGCGGCGGGCGGTCGAGGTCGAGCGTGCTGACGCAAAAGCGCGCGTGATCTGCGGTGGCTAACATCGTCATGGCAAGGCGATGCGGTGCTGCTGTGATGCGGTGGTTGGGTTTGTGGGGGGGCTGACCTACTGGCACAAACCACACCGCATCGAGGCACAACTGGGCAAGCGCATGTTCTGCGATCACCAAGTGACCGATGTGAGGAGGGTCGAATGTGCCGCCGAAGATGCCGATCTTCATTGGGTGAAGGGGGTGCCCTCAAAGGCACATGTGAACAGTTGGCGCAGCTCGGCTGCTGAGGGCTGCCGTGGCGCGCCGAAGAAGACGGTGTCGCTGAGCGTGTGCTCCACGAGCGTGTCGAGCGCTGCGTAGAACGCCGATGCCTCAATGCCCATCGCCGCGATGCTCAGTGGCTGGCCCACAGCGCGCGCGAGCGCGCGCAGCCGCGCAATGAGTTGTTTGGCAGATTCTTCAGCGTCGCCGCCAGCTAACCCAACAAAGCGCGCTAGCTCAACAAAGCGCCGTTGCAGGGTTGGCGAGGGGTCGAGCGCGTAAAACTCCAGCACGTAGGGCAGAAACAAGCCCACCGCGCGCCCGTGTGGCACGTGGAAGAGCGCACCGAAGGCATGACCCATAGCGTGTGCCAACCCGACCATGCTGTTGATGTACGCCAACCCGCTGAGCGTAGCGCAGTGTGCCATGTTCGCGCGCGCTTCGCGGTCGTCAGGAGTGTGCACAGCGCGGGAGAGGTGCTCGAGTCCCAAACGTGTGGCGATCAGGCTTAGGCCGTCGGTGTAGTCATTCGCCCAAGCGGAGAAAAACGCCTCGATCGCTTGCGTGATGGCGTCCATACCGCTATCGGCGGTGAGTTGTGGCGGCGCCGAGCGGCTCATCTCGGGATCAACGATGGCGTAGTCGGGCATGGCGAGCGGATGCCCGCTGCCGAATTTGCGAGGTGGGTCGCCGGGCAGGGTGAGCACAAACGCCCACGTTGCCTCGCTCCCTGTGCCTGCCGTTGTTGGGATGGCGATCAAGCGGGCGTGCTGGCGCAGCGTGATTGGCGTCATCGGCGTGAGCGCTTCGAGGTCAAGACCAGGGTTCTCGTAGAGCACCCACATTGCCTTGGCGGCGTCCATCACGCTGCCGCCCCCTACGGCGAGGATCCACATGGGTGCGAAAGCGCGCAGTGCTGCTGCGCCGCGCTGCACGCTTGCCAACGAAGGTTCTGGCTCAACCTCGCGGAAGAGCATGTATTCGCTTGCCTCGCCTATCCGAGCGAGGACTTTTTGGACCAAGCCCGCGGCTTCGATGTTCGCATCGGTCACGATGAAGGCGCGGCGGATGTTCAACTCGCGCAGGTAGTCGAGGGCGTCGTCGCCGTAAACCAGAGTTGGGGAGCGAAAGAACCACATGGCGTTTGCTGGTTGTTGTCTTGGCGTTGTGCGTAATACTTTTGGGGATGCCGTTGACGTTTGAGGACGTGTATCGCGTGGTGCGCTTGATCCCGAAAGGGCGGGTGATGAGCTACAGCGGCGTCGCGCGGCTGTGTGGTGCGCCGCGGAGCGCGCGCTACGTGGGCTTTGCGCTGCACGCGTTGCTGCACCGCAACCCTCGCGGCGTGCCGTGGTGGCGCGTGGTGAACGTGCATGGGCGCATCTCCAACATCTACGCGCCGCTTGAGCAGCAGCGCCGCCTGGAGGCAGAAGGCGTGCAGGTGGATGAAGCGCTGCGTGTGGACATGCAGCGTTACGATGCGGAGGAGCTTGTCGCAGCGCGGTTGCGCACTCACAGGTCGCTGAGGTAATCGCGCAGACGGCGGCTGTTCTGAGGGTGGCGCAGTTTGCGCAGCGCTTTGGCTTCGATCTGCCGCACGCGTTCGCGCGTGACGCCGAAGGCTTGCCCCACCTCTTCGAGCGTGTGGATCTGTCCGTCGCGGAAGCCAAAGCGCATCTCCAGCACCTCGCGCTCGCGATCGCTTAACGTGTTGAGCAGCGAGCGGATTTGCGATTTCATCAGGGCGAGCGTGGCTGAGTCGGTGGGCGAGGGTGTGGTGTCGTCGGGCAGAAAATCGCCGAGCTCGCTGTTTTGCTCGGGTCCCACAGGCGCTTCGAGCGAAACCGGCTCTTGCATCATGCGCAGCAGTTGCTCCACACGCTGCACCGCTTGGTTGAACTTGCGCGCAAGCGCTGGGTCGAGCGGCTTGCCGGTCTCCAGCGATTCGAGGATGTGTGCTTGCTCTTCGGGCGCGAACATGCCCAGCTCGAGCGCGAGTTCGCGTGCGGTGGGCTCTTGCCCGAGCTTTTGTGTCATGCGGCGCTGGATGCGGCGCAGCTTGGCGATCAGCTCAGCCACGTGGGCGGGGATGCGCACTGAGCGCGCCTGCTCGGCGAGGTAGCGCATGATCGCTTGGCGGATCCACCATGTGGCGTAGGTGCTGAACTTGAAGCCGCGCCACACGTTGAACTTGTCAATGGCGCGCAGCAAACCGATGGTGCCTTCTTGGATGAGGTCGGTGAACAGCGCGCCGCGCCCGAGGTAACGCTTGGCGATGCTGACCACTAAGCGCAGGTTGGCGCGCGTGAGCAGTTCGCGCGCGTGTTCGGCGTTGGCGCGCAAGGTCTCCTGGTGAGTTTCCCAATCGAAGCGGCGCGGCAGCACCGCGCGCAACTCCGCCCACTCTGGCAGCGGCTCGCCGACGTGCTCGACGTGTTCCAATAGCTGGGTAATCAGTGGCTTTGGCAGCGCCAGCGCGCAGGTGAGCGTGGTGTAAAGCGGCTTGCTGATCTGCTCCACCGAGGCATCTTTACCCCAGTTGAGGTCGCGCAAGAACTGACGCAGCCCCACGGCGCCGTCCTCGGTGAAGTGCTCACTGATCTCGAGCGCATCGCGCAGCAACAAGCTGAGAGAAGGCGCAGACACACCGCGTTCGGCGCAAGCGTGTTGAGCTTGCTGCCAAGCTTCGCGCAGCAGCGCATAGGTCTGTGACCATAGCGCCTCGCTGCTTGCAGAAGTCTCAGCGCTCAGCCCGCGCGTGAGCTGCTCGGCATCCATCACAGCGCAGAGGCGCAGTTCTTGGTCAGCGGTGAGCAGAGGGGTTGTGCTGATCTCGCGCAAGTAGGCGCGGATGGGATCAGGTCCCTCATCGCGGTCGGCGTGGGTGAGCGTGGACTCGGCGATTTCTAGGTCGATCTCGCTATCGAGGTCGAAGTCCTCGTCGCTTGCAAGCGCGTAGGCAATTGCCTCGGCTTCCTCATCTTGCGTCACGAGATCAGTTGCGTCTTGGTCGAGGAACGAAGCAGCTTCTGCGTCGGTTTCTTCCTCCAGGAACTCGAGGTCAAGGTCTTCGTCGTGGAGGCGGCGCGCGTGCTGAGGCTTGTGAGAAGCCGATGGAGAGGCGCGCCGGCTGGAGCGCAGCTGCTTAGGTTCTTCTCTCTGCGGCGCTGCGTGCTCGTCACGCGCATTCGCGTAGTCGGTTTCCGAAGCCATGGGTTCTCACTTGGCTTGTTTTACCCGATGCCCACTCACACCAACGCGCTGCGCAGCCGCAAGGCCTTCTGTGCGCGAAGGAGCTGCTGAAGCGCCTGAGTCAGCTTGAGATTATAGCGTTTGAGCGCTTCTTGGTCGCCGGTGTGGCGCGCGTCCTCGATGAGGTAGGGCAGCGCGAGGCGATCTTGGTGCGCGCGCAGCTCGCGGATGCGCAAGGCGGTCTGGATCGCTTGCTCGCGTAGCCATTGGGTGTCGTTTTCGTCCAAGCGCCGTTGTGCCTCAAGGCGCGCAGCGGGTGAGTCGGTTGCTCCGCCGACGAGGTCGTAGTCGGCGAGCAAAGCAAGCCAAGCGGCATCCTCCTCGTCTTCGTCTGGGGCAATGGGTGTGTTGGGTGCGCTGAGCGCAATGCGCTGCAAGGTGCGGAAACCGCGTCGCAGTGCAGCGTCGCTGAAGTCCTCTTCGCTCAGCACCGTCAGCTCAGCGCGTGTGAGCGCAGCGTTCACGTCGAAGAGCAACTCTGGTTTGCGAAAGAGCAACGCGATGAGATGCAACTCGAGCGCGGGGGGAGATGTAGCAGGTGTTGGCGCGTCTGGGTTGCTTTGGGTTGTGCGTGGTGGCGTCTCTGAAGTGTGCGCGGTTTCCTCAGGGGAGGCGCGCGCGGCGCGGCGCGGCGCGCGTTTCAAGGCGCGTTCGACTTCACGCAGTGTTTGCATCACCGCGCGCGGGGTGAGGTGTAGGCGCTGCGCGAGGTGTTGCACAGCGCTATCGCGTTGGATCGGGTCGGTGAGTTCAAGCATCAGCGGCGCCAGATCGCGCACGATCTGCGATTTTTGAAAAGCGTCGGCGTGCTCCTGTTGGCACGTCGCCATCTCGATCACGTGGTCGAGAATGGGGCGCGCCTCGGCGATCAGGCGCTGCCACTGCTCAGGTGATTCGAGCACGATCTCGTCGGGGTCTTTGCCTTCTGGCAGGAGCGCAACGCGCAGGTCTGCGTTGAGCCGCGCTTGCGTGCGCAGAGCGCCACGCGCATCAAAGGCGAGTGTGGTTTCTTGCTCGAGCGATGTGCGCGCAACGTCTAAGCTGCGCAACACTGCGCGCTGACCTGCAGCGTCGGCGTCGAGGGCGAGCACGATGCGCGGCGCCAACTTGCGCAGCGCGCGCAGTTGCGACTCGGAGAGCGAGGTGCCCATCCCCGCGACGACGTTGCTGAAGCCAGCTTGGTGACACCCGATCACGTCCATGTAGCCTTCAACCAACACCGCGACGCCCGTTTCGCGGATCGCAACGCGCGCGCGATCTAGCCCGAACAGTAGCTGCCCTTTGTCGAACACCGCTGTTTGCGGCGAGTTCATGTATTTAGGCTCGCTGCCGTCGAGCGAGCGCGAGCCGAACCCGACCACCTCGCCGCGCGCGTTGCGGATCGGGATCATCAGCCGCCCGCGGAAGCGGTCGTAGCGCTTGCCTTCTTCGTTCTCGACGACTAAACCAGCGTCCACCAGCTCTTGCATGGAGAAGCCTTTCGCTGTGAGGTATTGGCTGAGCGCGTGGTAGCTCTCGAGGCTATAGCCAAGCTGCCACGCAACGATGGTGTCTTGGGTCAGGTGGCGCTGCTCGCGCAGGTAACGGCGGCACGGCTCAGCTTGCGGCGCGCTGAGCAGGAGTTGGTGGAAATACGCCGCAGCAAGCGCCAGCGCCTCGAGCAGGCGCTGCTCGTGCTGTTGGGCGCGTTGCTGCTCGGGTGTTTGTGGTGCCAGCGTCACGCCAGCGCGGCGCGCTAACTCGCGCAGCGCTTCGGCGAACGTCCACCCCTCTTTAAGCATGACGAACGTGAACACATCGCCTTGGGCGCCGCTGGAGAAGTCTTTGAACGTCTGCGTGTGCGGGAAGACGAAAAACGAAGGCGTGCGCTCCGCCTTGAATGGCGAAAGCCCGCGGTAATTCTTGCCGACGCGCTTCAGCGGCACATATTCGCCGATCACCTCGACGATGTCGAGGCGGCTGCGGACTTCGTCAATCACAGACATGGCGCATCACCCAAGCGCGGCAGCTTTGCTGAAGAACCCCAACCGCGTTTTACCACACCTGCACACCCCGCGCCTCGTAAAATCAACCCATGCCCGGCAAGTTCTTTGAGGATCTCGAGGTCGGCATGACTTTCAAGCATGCCACGGGGCGCACCATCACCGAGGCGGACAACGTGCTGTTCTGCGCGATCACCATGAACACACAGCCGCTCCACCTTGATGAGCATTTTGCCGCGCAGACGCCGTTCGGGCGACGCATCGTGAACGGCTTGCTCACGCTCAGCCTTGCCGTCGGCTTGACCGTCTCAGAACTGACCGAGGGCACGATCATCGCCAACCTCGGCTACGACACCGTGCGCACCCCGCGCCCTGTCTTTCACGGCGATACGCTCTACGTGGAGACGCGCGTGATGGACAAGCGCCCCTCGCAATCGCGCCCCGATGCTGGCATCGTGCGCTTGCGACACGTCGGTCGCAATCAGCACGGCGAGGTAGTGATTGAGTTTGAGCGCACAGTATTGTTTCGCAAGCGCAACCCGTGAGCGATTTCCCCGTTCGCTTGCGGCGTTCGCTGCTCTTCGTGCCGGGCGATAGCCGCCGCAAGATCGAAAAAGCCACCACCTTGCCCGCCGATAGCGTGGTGCTCGACCTCGAAGATGCTGTTGCGCCTGCCAACAAGCCGCAAGCGCGCGCCCTTGTGCGCGCGGCGCTCCACACGCTCGACTTCGGCGCGCGCGAGCGCCTCGTGCGCGTCAACCCCTGGAGCAGCGGCTTGCTCGCAGACGACGTGCGCGAGACCATCGCCGGCAAACCTGATGGCTACGTCATCCCCAAGGTGCGCACAGTGGATGAGCTGGGCCGCGTGTGCGCGTTGATCGAAGCGCAAGCGCGCGCGCATGGCATGGATGCGTCGCGCATGGCGCTGCTGGTGTTGATCGAGACGGCGCTCGGCGTGATGAACTTGCCAGCGATCGCTGCGTTTGGCGCGCCGGTGCAGGCGCTCATCTTCGGCGCGGACGATTTGGCTGCGGAAGTGGGCATGGTGCGCACCCCTGCTGGGCTAGAGGTGCTCTACCCGCGCAGCGCAGTGGCGATCGCTGCTGCCGCGCATGGCTTGCAGGCCATAGACCTCGTGTTCCCCGCTTTGAACGACGAAGCCGGCCTAGAGGCTGAATGTCGCTTTGGGCGACAGCTCGGCTACAGCGGCAAGATGGTGATCCACCCCAACCAACTCGCGGTGGTCAACCGCGCCTTCTCGCCGAGTGCTGAAGAGATCGCGCGCGCTCAACGCATCGTTCAAGCGGCTGAGGCGCATGGCTACGGCGCATTTGCACTCGATGGGCGCATGGTGGACGAGCCGATCGTTAAACAAGCGCAGAACGTGTTGGCGCGGGCACGCGCCGCAGGGCTGATCTAAAGTCCGCAAAAGCCCTATAATCCATCTCAACCGAACGCACCCTCGCCCAAACTTCAGGGCACCCACAAAGGAGAACAACCTCATGACAACCAACGGTCGTTTGCTCAACTACATCAACGGGCAATGGGTGGAGGCGCAAGCCACCGAGTACCTTCCGGTGAGGAACCCAGCGACAGCTCAAGTGCTGGCCCATGTGCCGCTCTCCACGGCGCAAGATGTGGACAAGGCGGTCGCAGCAGGGCAGAAGGCGTTCCACGATTGGCGGCGCACTCCGGTAGTAGAGCGCGTGCAGCCGCTCTACCGCCTCAAGCGCCTGCTCGAGGCGCACCGCGACGAACTGGCGCGCCTGATCACCAACGAGTGTGGCAAGACCTACGAGGAGAGCCAAGGCGAGCTGCAACGCGCCATTGAGAACGTCGAGGTGGCGTGCGGCGCGCCCTCACTCATGCAAGGGTTTAACAACGAAGACATCGCGCGCGGCATTGACGAGCATTGCATCCGCCAGCCGCTGGGCGTGGTGGCGGCGATCACGCCATTTAACTTCCCGGGCATGGTGCCGTTGTGGTTCTTGCCGTATGCCGTCGCTACGGGCAACTGCTTCATCCTCAAGCCCAGCGAGAAGACGCCGATGACCATGCAGCGCATCTTCCAACTCATGGAAGAGGCAGGTTTCCCGCCAGGCGTCGTGCAACTGGTGAACGGCGCCAAGGACGCGGTGGATGCGCTGCTTGATCATCCTGATATTCGCGCCATTAGCTTTGTGGGCAGCACGCCGGTGGCGCGCTACGTGTACGAGCGCGCGGCGCGCGCGGGCAAGCGTGTGCAGGCGCAAGGCGGCGCGAAGAACCCGCTCGTGATCATGCCCGACGCCGACATGGAAATGACGGTGCGCGTGGTGGCGGATTCGGCGTTCGGCAACGCGGGGCAGCGCTGCCTAGCGGCGTCGGTCGGCATCACTGTGGGCGAGGCGCGCAATTTGTTCGTCGAGGCGTTCGTGGATGCAGCCGCCTCGCGCAAGGTCGGCTACGGGCTTGACCCCGGCGTGGAGATGGGTCCTGTGATCAGCGCAGAGAGCAAGGCGCGCATCGAGAAGCTAATCGCGCTCGGCGAAAGCGAAGGGGCGACCGTGTTGCTCGACGGGCGCAATAAGACGGTGAAGGGCTACGAGGATGGCTACTTCATCTTCCCCACCATCCTCGACCACGTGCCCCCTGAAAGCCAAATCGCGCACACCGAGATCTTCGGACCTGTCTTCAGCCTCATGCACGCGGAGACCATCGAAGAGGCGATCGCGCTGGTGAACAATCGCAAGTACGGCAACATGGCGTCCATCTTCACTAGCAGTGGTGCCTCGGCGCGCAAGTTCCGCTACGAGGTGAACGCCGGCAACGTGGGCATTAACATCGGCGTCGCAGCGCCGATGGCGTTCTATCCCTTCAGCGGCTGGCGCGAGAGCTTCTTCGGCGTCTTGCACGCGCAGGGCATGCACGGCATCGAGTTCTACACCGAGACCAAGGTGGTGATCGAGCGCTGGCCCCGCGAGTGGACGCGCAAGTTCTAGCTTGCGGCGACGAATGTTGTCGAGGGGCACAGCACGCGCACGGCGCGGTTGTGCCCCTCTTTGCTTTCGGCGCCGAACAACGATGCGCAGTCTGCACAAACGTGACCGCGCGCAAAGCGCTGATGCGTCGTTTCATCGTTTGGTTTTGTGTTAGACTTAACTCCGCTGTGGCTGTCACCCTGCCAAAGCGCCGCACTGCGAACAAGCTCGCCGCTCTCCTCGTGTTGTTTTCCCTCGCGCTGCTCTGGCAGTTCGTCAAGCTGGTGTTTAACCTCGACGGTCGCACACTGCCGCACCTGTGGGAGATCGTGCTGGCGTTCGGCGAGCCGGCGCGTCGAAACGGACCGCCGCTGATCAACGAACTGCTCAACGCTGCCCTGTTCACTGCACAGGGCGCTTTTTTTGGCTTTGTGATCGGCGCGATCTTGGGGTTTGTGCTCGGGACCGTATTCGCGCACGTGCCCTTGCTTGAGCGCAGCCTGGTGCCCTATGTGGTCGCCTCGCAGACGGTGCCGATCTTGGCGATCGCGCCGATGGTGGTGATCTGGCTGCGCGGCTCGTGGTGGTCCGTGCCGATCATCGCTGCCTACCTCACCTTCTTCCCCGTGACGATCAACACGCTGCGCGGCATGAAATCACCTGACCCGCGCGCGTTGGAGCTAATGCGCTCCTATGCTGCCACGACGTGGGAGACGTTGTGGAAGCTGCGCTTCCCAGCAGCGCTGCCCGCGATCTTCGCTGCGCTGAAGATCGCTGCGACGTCGTCGGTCGTCGGCGCGATTATCGCGGAGTTGCCTGCCGGGGTGCAACGCGGGCTGGGTGGCGCGATCCTCAACTTCAACCAGTACTACATCACCGGTCCACAGCGCCTCTGGGCAGCGATCACGATGGCAGCGCTGGTTGGGATCGCGTTTTACCTGATGATTGCATTGGTTGAGCGCCTAGCGCTGCGCAACATCGTGCGGTAGGCAGCGCAAGCAAAGGAGAGAGGAAACCATGACGCCGGTCGTCACCCTGACTAACGTCAACAAAGTGTTCGGCGGTGGTGGGCGCCCGCAGACGGTTGCGCTGAAGGACATCAACCTTCAAATCGAGCCACGCGAGTTCATCTCCTTGATCGGCCCTTCGGGATGCGGCAAATCCACCTTGCTGCGCACCATTGCAGACCTCGTGCCGCCCTCGAGCGGCGAGGTGGTCGTTAACGGCAAAAGCGCGCATCAGGCGCGGCTCAACCGCGAGTACGGCATGGTGTTCCAAGCGCCTGTGCTCTTTGAGTGGCGCACTGTGCTGCACAACGTGGAGCTGCCGCTGGAGATCATGGGCGTGCCCAAGAAGGAGCGCGAGCAGCGCGCGCGAGAAATGCTCAAGCTCGTGGAGCTGCAGGGCTTCGAGCGGCATTACCCCTGGCAGCTCTCCGGCGGCATGCAGCAGCGCGTCGCCATCGCGCGTGCGCTCGCGTTTCGCCCGCAGTTGCTGCTGATGGACGAGCCGTTTGGCGCGCTCGATGAGCTTACGCGCGAGCGCATGAACGCCGAGCTCCTGCGCATCTGGCACGAGACAAAAACAACGGTGGTGTTCGTCACGCACTCCATCCCCGAAGCCGTGTTCCTCTCCACGCGCGTGGTGGTGATGAGTGCGCGCCCAGGACGCATCACCGCGATCATCCCGATTGATTTGCCCTACCCCCGCGACGTGGAGACGCGCGAGTCGCCGCGGTTCTTCGAGCTGGTGACCGAAGTGCGCGAGGCGCTGCGGCGCGGCGAGGAGCGGATGGCATGACGATGGCGCAATCGCCCGCCCAGACCCTTGCGCGCTACGCGCCGCAGATCACCGTCTTCGTGGCGGTGGTGATCGCGTGGGAAGTCATCGTGCGCGCGTTGAACATCCCGCGCTTTCTGTTGCCTGCGCCCAGCGTGATCGTCGCAGCGCTGATCGCCACTTTCGGCACAGTGATCGAGAGCGCGTGGTACACGCTGCGCAACGCACTGCTGGGCTTCTTGATCGGCTGCGGCGCAGGGATCGCGGTGGCGTTGGCAACGGCGCGCTGGGCGACCGTGCGCGAAGGGCTATTGCCCGTCGCCATTGCCGTGAACTCCATTCCCATCATCGCCTTCGCGCCGATCACCAACAACTGGTTCGGCAGCAATAACCCCTTGTCAAAGGTGGCGATCGTCGTGCTGATCACCTTCTTCCCCACGATGATCAACACCGTGCGCGGGTTGACGCTGGTTGAGCCAGCGAAACTCGAGCTGATGCGCTCGTACGCCGTCTCCGAGTTGGTGGTGTTGACTAAAGTGCGCATCCCCAACGCGCTGCCCTATGTGTTCAACGCGTTCAAAGTGTGCAGCGCGCTCTCGCTGATCGGCGCGATTGTGGCGGAGTACTTTGGCGGCCCGCGCAAGTCGCTGGGCGTTTACATCTTGCAAGAGGCGCAGCTCTTCCGCTTTGACAATGCGTGGGCTGCGATTATCATTGCCTCTGTGCTCGGGATCGCGTTCTACCTTGTCGTGCTCGCAGCAGAGCGCAAGCTCATCCCGTGGCATGTCTCGGTGGATTAGTCTCGGTGATGGTCGCACCCGACCTGCCATGACGCTGGCGGTGCGTTCGCACACAAACCCGAAACCAAGGAGAGAAGGAAGCCATGAACAAATCAAGCTTGCTAAAGTTCCCCGCGTTTGTCGCACTGGTTGCGTTGGCAGTTTCGGCATGCGCTACGCCGACCTCTGCACCGCAGCAGCCGCCTGCTCAACCCCAGCAACCCGCTGCACCTGCGGAGACCCCCGCCGCTGCGCCAGCGAAAGTCCCCGTGCGCGTGGTGTTGCAGTGGGTGCCGCAATCGCAATTCGCTGGTTACTATGCCGCGAAGGACAAGGGCTTTTACGATGCCGAAGGGCTGGATGTGACCATCATCCCTGGCGGACCAGACATCGCGCCAGCGCAAGTCGTGGCCTCGGGCGGCGCTGAGTTTGGCGTGGCGTGGCTGCCCGGGCGCACACTGGCAGCACGCGAAGGCGGCGCCGACCTCGTCAACATCGCGCAGATCTTCCAGCGCAGCGGCACGCTGATGGTGTCATTCAAGGAGAAGAACATCACCAAGGTCGAGGACTTCAAGGGCAAGAACGTCGGCTCGTGGCTGCTCGGCAATGAGGCAGAACTATTCGCCGCCATGCGCAAAGTGGGGCTTGACCCCGAGAAGGACGCCAACATCATCAAGCAGAACTTCGACATGAGCCAGTTGCTCAACGGCGAGGTGGATGTGGCGCAGGCGATGATCTACAACGAGTACGCCCAAGTGTTGGAGACGCGCAACCCCAAGACCGGCGAGCTTTACAAGCCCGAAGACCTCAACGTGATTGACTTCAACGAGGTGGGCACCGCCATGCTGCAGGATGGCATCATGGCGCGCGAGTCTTGGCTCAGCCAGCCGGGCAATGAGGACATTGCTGTGCGCTTCCTGCGCGCCACGTTCCGCGGCTGGATCTTCTGCCGCGACAACTTCGACGAGTGCGTGCAGATCGTGCTCAACAACGGCACAGCGCTCGGCGAGAGCCACATGCGCTGGCAGCTCAACGAGGTGAACGCGCTGATCTGGCCCTCGCCAAACGGCATCGGCATCATGGACGAGAACCTCTACAAGCAAACCGTCGAGATCGCCAAGACTTACGGCATCCTCAAGCGCGATCCCGACCCCGGCGCCTACCGCACCGACCTCGCCAAGAAGGCGCTCGAGGGCATTGAGGGCGACACCAAAGGCTTGAACTTCAAGAAGATCACCGTCGAACTGAAGGAGGGCGGCAACTAAACCTGAGCGAATCCAGAAAGCGCCGGAAGCAACACACCCGCTTCTGGCGCTTTCCTTTTCGGAGGACACCATGGCAAAGATGGACTTCGGCATCACGTTCAAATCTGACATGGACTGGCGCCGCGAGCTGAAGATCGTGCAGCAAGCGGAAGCGGTCGGCTTCAAGTACATCTGGAGCTTCGATAGCCACGTGCTGTGGCAGTCGATCTTTCCGCGCTTCGCGCTCTGGGCGTATCACACCAAAAAAGTGCACATCGGGCCGTTGGTCACCAACCCCGTCGTGCGCGATGTCACGGTGTGCGCGAGCGACTTCGCCACCTTGCAGCGCATCAGCGGCGGGCGCATGGAGTTAGGCATCGGTCGCGGCGATAGCAGCCGGCGCCGCCTCGGCAAGCCGCCGACGACGATGGCGCACCTTGAGGAGTTCGTCGAGAAATTCCGCAAGCTCACCGCAGGCGAGCACATTGACTACGACGGCGCCGACGTGTTCCTCAGTTGGGCAGATGGCGGTGTGCCGCCCGTGTGGGTGGCGGGCTATGGACCGATCGCGCTGCGCAGCGCCGGGCGCATCGCCGATGGCGTCGTGTTGCAGTTCGCAGACCCGCACCTCATCAAGTGGTGCTTGCAGTTTGTCAAAGAGGGTGCCGAAGAAGCAGGGCGTGACTTCTCGCAAATCAAGATCATGGCGTGCGCGCCAATTTGGATCAGCAGCGACCTCGAGTATGCCCGCGAGCGCGTGCGCTGGTTCCCCGCGCTCGTCAGCAACCATGTGGTGGACTTGCTCAAGCGCTACGGTAAGGAGAACCTGCCGCCCGAGCTAGTCACCTACGTCGAGACGCGCAAAGGCTACGACTACCTACACCACGCCGAGGTCGGCAGCAGCAACGCGGAGTTTGTGCCCGATGAGATCGTGGATCGCTATTGCGTGATCGGCACGATCAAAGATCACATCGCCAAGCTGGAGGAGCTGCAATCGCTCGGCGTGCACCAGTTCAACATCTACCTCATGTCGGGCGACGAAGAAAAACAGGTGGCGGCGTATGGGCGCTACGTGATCCCGCATTTCAACGGGAAGAAGAGCGTGCGCGTCGCAAAGCCCGCCGCAAAGCAGAGCGCGAAGGCGGCGAAGAGCGCCAAAGCAGCGAAGACCACCGCCAAGTCGAAGTCAAAGCGCACAACACGTAAGCCCGCGCGCACAGCCGCGACTGCTTAAAGCACACGGCACTCGGAGGGAAACGCCATGGCTCTGTTGATCAAGAACGGCACTATCGTCACTGCATCAGAACACTACACCGCAGACATCTACTGCGAAGGCGAGACCATCACCCGCATCGGCAAAGACCTCGACGCGCCGCCCGGCACCGAGGTGATTGATGCTACGGGCAAATACGTTTTCCCGGGCTTCATTGACCCGCACGTGCACGTGTATTTGCCCTTCATGGGCACTTTCGCCAAGGACGACTACTACTCGGCGAGCAAGGCAGCGTTGATCGGCGGGACGACGACGCTGATCGAGATGGTGTGCCAGGGGCGCAACGCCTCGCCGCTCAAGGACGGCTTTGAGTTCTGGATGCAACAAGCCGTCGGCAAAAGCGCCTGCGATTTCACCTTCCACCAAAGCGTGACGCGCTTCGACGCGCAGGTTGAGGGCGAACTGCGCGAGATCGTCAAGGCGGGCGTGAGCAGCTTTAAGGTGTTCCTCGCCTACAAAGGCGCGTTCGGCGTTACCGACGAGGAGCTGTATCACACCTTGCGCCTCGCCAAGTCGCTTGGCGTGATCGTCACCGCGCACTGCGAGAACGCCGACCTCGTGCTCGAGCTACAAAAGAAGCTGCTCAGCGAGGGCAAGACCGGGCCTGAGTGGCACTACTGGAGCCGCCCGCCGCGCGTGGAGGCAGAAGGCGTGCATCACCTCATGACCTTCGCTGAGCTAACGGGCGCGCATACCTACATCGTGCACACCTCGTGCAAGGAAGCACTGGATGAAGCCATGGCGGCGCGCGCGCGCGGCATCCCCGTCTGGGTGGAGACGCTGATCCAGTACCTCGTGCTCGATAAAAGCTACGCAGAGCTGCCGAACTTCGAGGGCGCCAAGTACGTCATGTCGCCGCCGCTGCGCGATAAGAGTAACCAGGAGGTCTTCTGGAACGCCTTGCGCCAGCGCATGGTCTCCACAGTCGCCACAGACCATGCGCCGTTTGACTTCAAAGGGCAGAAGGAGATGGGGCGCGACGACTTCACCAAGATCCCCAACGGCATCCCCTCGCTCGAAGATCGCGTGAATCTCCTCTACACCTACGGCGTGACCACAGGCAAGATCGATCTCAACACCTTTGTGGACGTTGCTAGCACGCAGGCAGCGAAGATCTTCGGCTTGTTCCCGCGCAAGGGCACGATCGCCGTCGGCAGCGACGCGGATCTCGTCGTGTACGACCCGAACTATCGCGGCATCATCTCAGCGCAGACGCATCACATCAACCTGGACTACAGCGCCTTTGAAGGCTGGGAGATCAAAGGGCGTCCCTCGGTGGTCACGGTGCGCGGCAAAGTGATGGTGCGCGAGGGCGAGTTCGTTGGCGAGTTTGGCTGGGGCAAGTTCCTCGCGCGTGAGCCAAGCCACTTCTAGACGTGCGCTGCAAAGACAGAAAACAAGCGCCGCGCTCCAAACGTTGGAGTGCGGCGCTTTACGTTCGGCGTCGTGCAGGGCGGCTACTGGATGATCAGCTTGCCGCGCATCAGCACCGCGTGACCGGGGAAGGTGCAAATGTAGTCGTAGGTGCCCGCGGGCGGCGCATCGAAGGTGATTGTGTCGCTCTCGCCGGGCTTGATCATCTTCGTGTGCACGATCACGCGGTTGTCGCCAGGCTTGATGTAGTCGTTTGCCTCACCCGCGGCGATGCCGTCGTTGGCAACAGCATCCGACGTGCCTGGGCGCACAAGCACCCAGTTGTGCAACAAGCCAGAGTTTGCATCTGCCATGTTCTTGAAGGTGAGCGTGATTCGGGAGTTAGCGGGCGCGCGCAATTCGTTCTTATCGTAGTACAGCTCGTTGCCCTTGGTGGCGATCTCCAAGCTGACTTCCTGCTTGGGTCCAGCGGGTTGCTGGGGCTGCTGTTGCGACTCGCCGCCACCGCCACATGCTGCGAGCAATGCGGCACCACTGATCAGCGCAAGTGCTTTCAACGCCTCGCGGCGGGAAATCATGTGAGCCATAGGTCTTCGCTCCTACTCTCATGGAGTGTGAATTGCGGCACAAGTATAGCCCTGCCTTGTGAGAAGTGCAGCGTGGCTGAGGCAGATGACAAATTGAGCGACCCTCTGCTCACGCGAAGAGGGCTACGATCTAGACCCATGCGCTGGCGGATCTTGCTCGGCTTTGCGATCAGCGCGGTGGCGCTTTACCTGACGCTGCGCGATGTGGATTTCAACGCCTTTCTCCAAGCCTTAGCGATGGCAGAGCCTTGGCTGCTGTTGCCAGCGGTGGCGGCCTTCTTGCTCATTCTGGTGGTGCGTGCAGCGCGTTGGTCGCTGCTGATGGGCGGTGCGCCGTTCGCGCTCACCTTTCACGCGATGAACATCGGCTACATGTTGAACATGATGCTGCCGCTGCGCGTGGGCGAGGTGGGGCGCGCGCTGGTGATCGGGCAGCGTTCCTCCATCAGCACAAGCGCAGCGCTTTCCTCCATCGTTGTTGAGCGCCTGCTCGACCTGCTCGCTGTGGTGGGGATGTTCGCTGGCTTTGCGCTTTTCGTGCCGATGGACGCGACGTTGGCGCGCGCGGCGTTGGTGGGCGGAATGTTAGCGCTTGCCGTGCTGGGAGCGCTGGTGATGCTGTTGTGGCAAGCGGGGCGCGTGGAGTATTGGCTGGAGCGCCTCTTGCAGCGCGCGCCTTGGCTGCACGCCGAGCGTTGGTTGCAGCGCTACCGCGATTTCGTGGACGGCCTGCGCGCGGTGCAGTCGGCACGGGATTGGGTGTGGGTGATGCTGAGCACTGCAGCAGTGTGGGCTGCGACTTGGCTGCTCGCCTTCATCGCCCTGAGCGCGTTCCTGCCGCCGCGCGCCGACCAAGCTGGGCTGATGGTGGTTGCTGCGAACTTGGGCGGCGCAGCGCCCTCAGCGCCAGGCGGTTTGGGACCGGTGCAGCTATTCGCCAAGGCGGCGCTGGTGTTGCCGTTCGGCGTGGACGAGGCACGCGCGACGGCGCTGGTGTTCGTCTGGTCGCTAGCGCAGCAATTGGCGCTGATTGTGTTAGGGCTGATCGGTTTAGCGCGCGTCGGGCTTTCGTTCGCGCAACTGCGCGCACCACAACCTATCGCATGAGAGCACCATGCGCATCTTGCAGTTGCTCACCTACTACCGCCCACACATCAGCGGGCTAACGATCTACGTCGAGCGGCTTGCGCGCGCGCTCGCTGCCGAAGGGCATACCGTGACTGTGCTCACGTCGCAGTATGACCCCGCATTGCCGCGAGAGGAGACGTTGCACGGCGTGCGCGTGGTGCGGGCGCCCGTGCTGATGCGCGTGAGCAAAGGGGTGATCATGCCCACATTCGGCGTGCTCGCGCGCCGCCTCATGCGCTCGCACGACGTGGTCCACATCCATCTGCCGCAGTTTGACGGCGCAGGTCTTGCGATCAACGCGCGCCTCTTCGGCAAGCCCAGCTTGCTCACCTATCACTGCGACATTCGCTTGCCCGCTGGCGTGATCAACGCAGTGGCGCAACCCGTGATCGCGCTTGCGAATCGTGTGGCAGGCGCGTTGGTCAATCGCGTGGTGACGTACACCGAGGATTACGCGCGCCACTCGCCTTTCCTCACGCGCTACATCCACAAGCTCGCCGTGATCCCACCGCCAGTGGAGATGCCCGCGCCGACGCAAGAAGAGATCGCCGCCTTTCGCAAGCAATGGGTGGTTGAGGGCGGCCCAGTGATCGGCATGGCAGCACGACTGGCGACGGAGAAAGGCGTCGAGGTGTTGGTGCGCGCGCTGCGCATTGTGTTGCGCACCTATCCTAACGCGCGCGTGCTGTTCGCAGGTCCTTACCGCAACGTGCTCGGCGAAGAAGCCTATGCGCGTCGCTTGCAGCCCGAATTTGAGGCGCTCGGCAAGCACTGGACGTTTCTCGGCTCGCTCGAAGGGCGCGCGCTCAGCGCTTTTTTCGGCGCGTGTGACCTCACTGTGTTGCCCAGCTTGAACGCAACGGAGTCGTTTGGCTTGGTCCAAGTAGAGTCCATGCTGTGCGGCACGCCGTCCATTTGCAGCGACTTGCCAGGCGTGCGTGTCCCCGTGCAGACGACGGGCATGGGCGAAGTGGTGCCTGTGGGTGATGCAGAGGCGCTGGCGCAGGCGATCATGCGCGTGTATGCCCACCGCGCGCGCTACGTGCGCCCCCGATGTGAGATCGAGCGCCACTACAGCACAACCCGCACGGCGCGCGCGTACACTCAGCTTTACGAGCAGTTGCTGGCGCTGCAACGCGCCGCAAAACCTGCATCAAAGGAAGTGAGATGAAACAAGCAAATTCGCCTTCTAACGACGCAAACGCGCGTATGCGCACAACGATTGCCGCTTTTGCAGCAGGGGTGTTGGTTGGTGCCGCGATCGTTTTCGGTGTGATGAGCCTCTCGCCGCGCAGCGCCTCGGTGGATCTTGAAGTCGTTCGCCAAGCAGCGCGCGAAGGCGCAGCCCAGGCGCTGCGCGAGCAAGCAGCAGCGTTGCCTGCTGCACAGCCTACCGCTCCAGCGCAGCAAAGCAGCGAGAAGCCTTTCGCGCCGAAGATCGCCGTGCGCGCGGCGAATGCTCAAGGACAAGAAAACGCACCTGTGCTCATCGTTGAATATAGCGACTTCGAATGCAGCTTCTGCCGCCGCTTCTACGATGAGACCTTCCCGAAGATCGTCCAGGACTACGTGAACACGGGCAAAGTGCGCTTTGTGTATAAGCACTTCCCTGTGCTCACCGAAGCCTCGGGGTTTAAGGCAGAAGCCGCTGAGTGCGCAGCAGATCAAGGGCGCTTCTGGGAGTTTCACAATGCGATGTTCTCTGGGCGAGTGCCATTGAACGCTGACCGCGCCACGCTCGAGCAAGCCTTCGCGGACGTAGCACGCGAGCTGAACATGAACGTCGAGGCGTTTGCAGCGTGCTTGAAGAACGGCAACACCCGCGCGCGCATCGCGGAAGACTTCGGCGAGGCCCAAGACCTCGGCGTGCGTGGCACGCCCTCGTTTTTGATCAACGGCGAGCCGCTCGTGGGCGCGCAGCCTTACATCGCTTTCCAGCGCGCTATCGAGAAAGCGCTGGCGGGGCGCTAGAGGCGCTCAGTTGAACAGGTAGTCGCGCAGCCAAACCAACCCAAACAGCACAGCAACGAAGGCGAGCACAAAAGGCAACTGGCGCAGCAACGAGTTGGTGTCGGTGAAGTACTCGTTGGCAAGCTCTGGCGGGCGACGCAAGGCGGATTGGAAGGCGAGCAAGAACGGATCAGTGCGGCGGTAGCGCGGACAGAGCAGCCAGCCAAGGAAAGCACCGCCCACCAAGCCGCCGAGGTGTCCCCAGTTGTCAATGCGGCTGCCTGGCAAAATGCCGATGAGAAGGTTGATCACCAAGAGCAGCCCCATCCTGAGCAGTTGCTGATGGCTGATCTCGCCAAGCAAATGGCGGTTGCGGTAGAAGAAGACGCCTAACGCGCCAAAACTCCCAAATAAGGCGGTGGAAGCGCCAGCGGAAAGCCCGTGAGTGAGCCAATAGCTGGCTACGGCGCCCGAAACTCCTGAGAGCAGATAAATCACCACGAAGCGCGCGTGTCCGTAGAGCGTTTCCACCTCCTGCCCGATGATGTAGAGCGCGTAGGTGTTCAGCAACAAGTGCACAACGCCGATGTGGATAAAGTTCGCAGTGAGCAAGCGCCAGTACTCGCCTGCCTTCACTGCGGGCGCGAAGTTCGCCCCAAAGACGATAAGCACTACTGGATTCTCAGACCCTCCTGCAAGGGTGAGCACTCCAAACACGACGAGGTTGATGGCGAGGAATACCCAAACGTAGCGCGGCTTGACAGTGGGCAACATGCAGATCCTTGAGGTGCTCAGAGCACAATCGGTTGCCGACCAACGCGGCAGCGCTCTGCAGTGACGATAGCGATGATCTGGTCCACAGCGGCGTCTTGCTGATTGGCGCGATTGACCACGATGAAATCGAACTCGTGGGCGCGTTTCATCTCCTCGCGCGCCGTAGCAATGCGCAGCTTAAGGCTCTCCTCGCTCTCAGTTTTGCGTTCGCGCAGGCGCCGAATCAGTTCCTCTTCGCTCTCTGGAGCGATGAAGATGGTGACCGCCTGGGGGATGATTTGCCGGATCTTAGCGGCTCCTTGCACGTCAATGCGCATGATCACGTCCTTCCCGCTGGCGATTGCAGCGCGCACCTGCTGCTTCGGGATGCCTTTGTAGTCGCCGTACACCAAGCTATGCTCCAATAGCTCGTCAGCTTCCATTAGGTCGGCAAACTGCGACTTCGTGACGAAAATGTAATCCACGCCGTCAATCTCGTTCTCACGCTTAGGGCGCGTGGTCATCGTGACGACGAAGGCGAAGTCGTAGCCACGCTCCTTCATGCGGCGCAAGAGGGTATCCTTGCCCACACCTGAAGGTCCAGAGAGCACGACCAGTAACGGCGGGCTGCGGAAGTTGTAAGGGTCAATAGGCGTCTGCGCTTTGTGCGAAGCGCATCCGAGATGAGCCATGATGTTGCGCCACGAATTGTAAGCCCAAAGCGCAAACGCTTCAACGCGGCGGAGATTTAAGCTTGTTGAAGCTGCAAACCTCTTGACAAAGAAACGCTTACGCCTACAATTTGAGTCCCAATTGCGCAAGAGCAGAGCAAAGCGATTGGGAAGCGCCTTAAAAAGTTGAAGCAAGCCCTTGACAAGCGGATGCAGATGGATAGAATAACGGGGCTTGCAGCGAACGAGCACCTTAACAACTAAAGAGTGGCAAGGAAGCGCAAAGCCTTCGGGTTTCCGTCAAGACCTTGAGCGTGGTGCTGCGAGAGCAGTGCTGCGCAGAAGAACCTTACGGAGAGTTTGATCCTGGCTCAGGATGAACGCTGGCGGCGTGCCTAACCCATGCAAGTCGAACGCCCCGCAAGGGGAGTGGCGAACGGGTGCGTAACACGTAGGAACCTACCCCGGCGGAGGGAATAACCCCGCGAAAGTGGGGCTAATACCCAAAAGGATCCGCAAGGATCAGAGTCTGCAAGGGCCTGCCGGGATGGGCCTGCGGCCCATCAGCTAGTTGGTAGGGTAATGGCCTACCAAGGCTATGACGGGTAGGGGGTCTGAGAGGATGGCCCCCCACACTGGAACTGAAACACGGTCCAGACACCTACGGGTGGCAGCAGGGAGGAATATTGGACAATGGGCGAAAGCCTGATCCAGCAACGCCGCGTGGAGGATGAAGGCCTTCGGGTTGTAAACTCCTTTTCAGGGAGATGAGAAAGGACAGTATCCCTGGAATAAGCCACGGCTAACTACGTGCCAGCAGCCGCGGTAATACGTAGGTGGCGAGCGTTATCCGGATTTACTGGGCGTAAAGCGCTTGTAGGCGGCTTCGTAAGTTGGGCGTGAAAGCTCCAGGCTTAACCTGGAGAGGTCGTCCAATACTGCGAGGCTAGAGGATGCCAGAGGGAGGTGGAATTCCCGGTGTAGCGGTGAAATGCGTAGATATCGGGAGGAACACCCGTGGCGAAGGCGGCCTCCTGGGGCATTCCTGACGCTGAGAAGCGAAAGCTAGGGGAGCAAACAGGATTAGATACCCTGGTAGTCCTAGCCGTAAACGATGGACGCTAGGTGTTGGCCGAAATCAATCGGTCAGTGCCGAAGCTAACGCGTTAAGCGTCCCGCCTGGGAAGTACGGCCGCAAGGTTAAAACTCAAAGGAATTGGCGGGGACCCGCACAAGCAGCGGAGCGTGTGGTTTAATTCGATGCTAAACGAAGAACCTTACCTGGGCTTGACATGCCGGTGGTAGTGAACCGAAAGGGGAACGACCCGCAAGGGAGCCGGCACAGGTGTTGCATGGCTGTCGTCAGCTCGTGTCGTGAGATGTTGGCTTAAGTGCCTTAACGAGCGCAACCCTCACCGCTAGTTACACGTGTCTAGCGGAACTGCCGGCCATAAGCCGGAGGAAGGCGGGGACGACGTCAAGTCAGCATGGCCTTTATGCCCAGGGCTACACACACGCTACAATGGGTAGGAACAATGGGTTGCCAAGCCGCGAGGCGGAGCTAATCCCAGAAAACTACCCTCAGTTCAGATTGCAGGCTGCAACCCGCCTGCATGAAGACGGAGTTGCTAGTAACCGCGCGTCAGCCATAGTGCGGTGAATACGTTCCCGGGTCTTGCACACACCGCCCGTCACACTATGGGAGCTGGCTACACCTGAAGTCGGCAGCCTAACCGCAAGGAGGGCACCGCCTAAGGTGGGGCCGGTGACTGGAGTGAAGTCGTAACAAGGTAGCTGTACGGGAACGTGCGGCTGGATCACCTCCTTTTTTTAGGGAGTTTTCCCTAACAAAAGCGGCGCATGTGTGCCGCCGCGCTCGAAGGCGAGCGCTTCGTTGCCACTCTTTAGTCGCTGAGGTCTCGGCGACGCTGCGTGGGCGATTAGCTCAGGTGGTAGAGCGTCCCTCTGATAAGGGGAAGGTCTCAAGTTCGAGTCTTGAATCGCCCACCTTGAACGCGCGGCATGGGGACTTAGCTCAGTTGGGAGAGCATCCGCTTTGCAAGCGGGAGGTCAGGGGTTCGAGTCCCCTAGTCTCCACCAAGCAGCCGTCGAGGGCAAACTTCAGGCTTCAATGCGTTGAAGCCTGAAGTCTGCAATCGAACGCGATTGCAGCGCGCGGCACATTAAAAACTGAATAGGAGCAAGCGAAGCGTTCAATTTCTCCGCTTCACGTGAGGGCAAGCTACTAAGGGCGCACGGTGGATGCCTAGGCGCCAAACGCCGACGAAGGACGCGGATCACTGCGAAAAGCCTCGGGGAGCCGTGATCGGGCGCTATCACCCGGGGATCTCCGAATGGGGAAACCCGCCTTGCGAAGAGCAAGGCACCCTGCGCTGAATCCATAGGCGCAGCGGAGGGAACCACCCGAACTGAAACATCTCAGTAGGGTGAGGAAAAGAGAGTATTCCGGGAGTAGTGGCGAGCGAAACCGGAGCAGCCCAAACCTAACGGCTTGCCGTTAGGGGTTGTAGGACCCCAATGTAGGATCGCGTAGCCTAGCCGAACCGCGCTGGAAAGCCGGACCACAGAAGGTGAAAGTCCTGTAGGCGAAAGGTGAAACGACCGAGGGGTATCCTGAGTAGCACCGGGCACGCTAACCTGGTGTGAAGCAGCGGAGACCACTCCGCAAGGCTAAATACGTTTGGCGACCGATAGCGCACAAGTACCGTGAGGGAAAGGTGGGAAGCACCCCGATGAGGGGAGTAGCAGAACCTGAAACCGTGCGCTTACAAGCAGTCGGAGGGCTATGCGCCCGCAAGGGCGAACGCCTGACGGCGTGCCTCTTGGAGAATGAGCCGGCGAGTTAATGTCTGTCGCAAGGCTAAGGCAGTTACAGCCGGAGCCGTAGGGAAACCGAGTCTGAATAGGGCGTCTAGTGGCAGGCATTAGACCCGAAACCAGGTGAGCTACCCATGGCCAGAGTGAAGCGCGGCTAACACCGCGTGGAGGCTCGAACCCATTAGCGCTGCAAAGCTATGGGATGAGCTGTGGGTAGGGGTGATATGCCAATCGAACCTGGAGATAGCTGGTTCTCCCCGAAATAGCTTTAGGGCTAGCCTCGGTTGTTCAGTGACGGAGGTAGAGCACTGGACGGGCTAGGGGTCGCAAGGCTACCAAACCCGACCAAACTCCGAATGCCGTCACTCCACAAACCGGGAGTCGGGCTACGAGTGATGAGATCCGTGGCCGAGAGGGGAACAACCCAGACCGTCGTCTAAGGCCCTAAAATGCACGCTCAGTGGTAAACGATGTGGAACTGCTAAGACAGCCAGGAGGTTGGCTTAGAAGCAGCCATCCTTTAAACAGTGCGTAATAGCTGACTGGTCGAGCGGTTCTGCGCGGAAAATTTAGCGGGGCTAAGCGTGCTGCCGAAGACCCGGGTCCGCAAGGACAGTAGGGGAGCGTTCTGCGAGCGCTGAAGCCACACGGTGACGAGTGGTGGAGCGAGCAGAAGTGAGAATGCCGGCATGAGTAGCGAGAATCACGTGAAAACCGTGATCGCCGTATGCCTAAGGTTTCCGACGCAAGGTCAATCCACGTCGGGTTAGTCGGGCCTAAGCCGAGGCCGAAAGGCGTAGGTGATGGACAATCGGTCAACATTCCGATACCGGCGTAGGGAGCGATGGGGTGACGCAGCATGGTAGGCGAGCCGGACCGCTGGTTGTTCCGGTGCGAACGCCGTAGGGAGATGACGCGGGCAGGCAAATCCACCCGCCGATCCTGAAAGCGAAGCGGGTCCCCAAGCCTAAGTCGCTGAGCCAAGCTGCCGAGAAAAACCTCTAAGCATATCCCTACGTCGCCCGTACCGCAAACCGACACAGGTAGGCGAGGAGAGGATCCTCAGGCGATCGAGAGAACCCTCGTTAAGGAACTAGGCAAAATGTACCCGTAACTTCGGGAGAAGGGTAGCCTGCTTCGGTTCACCCAGTCGGGTGGGCTGAGGTGGGTCGCAGAGAGCAGGCTCTGGCGACTGGTTAACAAAACCACAGGTCTCTGCTAAGTCGTAAGACGACGTATAGGGGCTGACACCTGCCCAGTGCCGGAAGGTTAAGGGGAGCGGTTAGCCGCAAGGCGAAGCTGCGAACCGAAGCCCCGGTGAACGGCGGCGGTAACTATAACCGTCCTAAGGTAGCGAAATTCCTTGTCGGGTAAGTTCCGACCCGCACGAATGGTGTAACGACCGGAGCACTGTCTCAACGAGGGACTCGGCGAAATTGAACTAGGGGTGAAGATGCCCTTTACCCGCACCAGGACAAAAAGACCCCGTGGAGCTTTACTGTACCCTGGCATTGCGCTAGGGCTCTGTCTGTGTAGGATAGGTGGGAGGCTTTGAAGCCGGGGCGCCAGCTTCGGTGGAGCCGTCGGTGAAATACCACCCTGATAGGGTCTTGGCCCTAACCTACACCCGTCAACCGGGTGGGAGACAGTGCCAGGCGGGCAGTTTGGCTGGGGTGGTCGCCTCCTAAAAGGTAACGGAGGCGCCCAAAGGTCCCCTCAGGCTGGATGGAAATCAGCCGTTGAGTGCAAAGGCATAAGGGGGCTTGACTGCAAGACGGACATGTCGAGCAGGGACGAAAGTCGGGCTTAGTGATCCCACGATGCTGAGTGGAAAGGTCGTGGCAACCGGATAAAAGCTACCCCGGGGATAACAGGCTAGTGAGGCCCAAGCGTCCACAGCGACGGCCTCGCTCGGCACCTCGATGTCGGCTCGGCGCATCCTGGGGCTGAATAAGGTCCCAAGGGTCGGCCTGTTCGGCCGTTAAAGCGTTACGTGAGCTGGGTTCAAACCGTCGTGAGACAGGTTGGTCTCTATCCGGTGTGGGCGTAGGGGATTTGAGGGGAGCTGTCCCTAGTACGAGAGGACCGGGATGGACGCACCGCTGGTGTGCCAGTTGTCCCGCCAGGGGCACCGCTGGGTAGCCATGTGCGGCAGGGATAACCGCTGAAAGCATCTAAGTGGGAAACCCGCCCCAAGATGAGATCCCCCTGAAGGCCGCCAGAAGACGACTGGCTCGATAGGCGAGAGGTGTAAGCGCAGCAATGCGTTCAGCCTACTCGTACTAATGGCCGATCGGCTTGTTACCTCACGTGAAGTTGAGAAATTGAATGTCTTCGTTCGGCTCCTATTCAGTCTTTAGCGTGTCGCTTCCCTGCCCCAATGTAGTTTTCATCAAAGCGCGTTGCAGTCCCGTCTCAGCGACGACGCTAAGTCTTCTTCGACAAGAGAGTCTCTTGGTGACTGGAGCGGCGAGGTCACACCCGGTCCCATTCCGAACCCGGTCGTTAAGCTCGCCAGCGCCGATGGTAGTGCGCGGGAAGCCGCGTGCAAGAGTAGGTCGTTGCCAGGAGGCTCTCTTGTCTTTTTGCCTTTGATCCTCTACGATCACCCCCGTATGCGTGTCCTCTCTTACAGCGAGGCGATCAACGAAGCCCTGCGTGAGGAAATGGCTCGTGACCCCAACGTTTTCATCATGGGCGAAGACGTGGGCGTGATGGGTGGCGTGTTCGGCGTCACCACTGGTTTGCTCCAGCAGTTTGGCAGCGCCCGCGTGTGCGATACGCCGATCAGCGAGGCTGCCATCGTCGGTGCAGGGCTAGGCGCAGCGATGATGGGCATGCGCCCTGTCGTCGAGATCATGTTCGGCGACTTTCTCGGTTGTGCCGGCGATCAAATCATTAACCAGGTCGCAAAGGCACGCTACATGAGCGGCGGCAAGGCGCGCGTGCCGCTCGTCATTCGCGTCACCACCGGCGCGCCTGGTGCCGCAGCAGCACAACATTCGCAAAGCCCCGAGTCCTGGTTCATGAACATCCCAGGCCTAAAGATCGCTGTGCCCGCAACCCCTGCTGATGCAAAAGGGCTGCTGAAAAGCGCCATCCGCGGCGAAGATCCCGTGTTGTTCTTCGAGCACAAGATGCTCTACGCGACGCGTGGAGAAGTGCCCGAAGGCGATCACCT
>JAUQQA010000051.1 GCA_030550095.1 Chloroflexota bacterium
CTCACGCGCTCCAAATTGGAGCAACTCACCGAGGATCTCATCCAGCGCAGCTTGGCGCCGTGCGAAATGGCGCTGAAGGACGCAGGCATCACCAAAGAGGACGTGGACGAAGTGGTGCTTGTGGGCGGCATGACGCGCATGCCCGCCATCCAAGAAGCTGTGCGCAAGCTCTTCGGCAAGGAGCCGAACCGTAGCGTGAACCCCGATGAGGTGGTCGCGATCGGTGCGGCGATCCAAGCTGGCGTGTTGGCTGGCGAAGTGCGCGACGTGCTGCTGCTGGACGTCACGCCGCTCACGCTAAGCATCGAGACACTCGGCGGTGTCGCCACGCCGCTCATCCCGCGCAACACCACCATCCCCACACGCAAAAGCCAGATCTTCAGCACGGCGACCGACAACCAAACCAGCGTTGAGATCCACATCGTGCAAGGCGAGCGCCCCATGGCGGCGGACAACAAATCGCTTGGGCGCTTCATTCTCGATGGCATCCCCCCTGCGCCACGCGGCGTGCCGCAGATCGAAGTCACTTTCGACATTGACGCCAACGGCATCCTCAACGTCTCAGCGCAAGACAAAGCCACAGGCAAGAGCGCACACATCACGATTCAGCCCTCCTCTGGGTTGAGCAAAGAGGAGATCGAGCGCATGGTGCGCGAGGCAGAAGCCTATGCCGCACAAGACCGCGCGCGCCGCGAACGCGCCGAGGCGCGCAACGAAGCCGACAACACAGCCTACCAAGCCGAGAAGTTCCTGCGCGAGAGCGGCGACAAGGTTCCTGCTGCGCTGAAGGCAGAAGTGGAAGAGCGCATCAAGACCGTCCGCCAATTGATTGAGAAGCAAGACGTTGACACCGCCGCTCTGCGCCAGAGCACGCAAGCACTGCGCGATGCGCTCAGCCGCGCCGGCGCCGCGCTCTATCAGCAGGCAGGCAGCACACCCGAGAACGACAACAGCTCAAGCGATGGCGATGTCGTGGAGGGAGAAGTGCGTGAGACGCGCTAACCAACCAAATCCGCTCGCCCACCCCAAAGCGCAGACGTGCCGCGAGCACTCCGTTGGCAGGTGAGAGAAAAGCATGAGCACCCCCAAGCGTGATTACTACGAAGTGCTCGGCGTGCCGCGCAACGCCACCCAAGAGGAAATCAAGAAGGCGTTTCGCCGACTTGCACGCCAATACCACCCCGACGTGAACAAATCGCCCGACGCAGAGGCGAAGTTCAAAGAGATCAACGAAGCCTACGAGGTGCTCAGCGACGAACAAAAGCGCGCCGCCTATGACCGCTACGGCCACGCTGGCGCGAGCGGCGGTTTTGGCGCGGGTGGGTTCACTGACTTCGCTGACATCAACGACATCTTCAACGAGTTCTTCGGGGGGTTTGCGCGCGCCAGCGCCCAAGCCCGTCGCAGCCCGCGCCGTGGTAGCGACATCCGCTACGAATTACGCCTCGACTTCATGGAAGCTGTGCTCGGGGCACAGAAAGAGATCGAAGTCACGCGCAGCGAGGTGTGCCCGCGCTGCCACGGCTCCGGAGCCGAGCCAGGCACAACCCCTGTGCGCTGCCCCACCTGCAACGGCACGGGCGAGGTGCGCCGCGTGCAGCAAAGCATCCTTGGGTCGTTCGTCAGCGTCTCCACGTGCCCAACGTGCAATGGCACCGGTGAGGTGATCAACACGCCCTGCCGCCAGTGCGGCGGACGCAAATACGTGCGCGTGACGCGCACGCTCGTCGTCAACATCCCGCCCGGCGTGGACACAGGCACGCAGATCCGCCTCAATGGCGAGGGTGAGCCGGGCATCAACGGCGGCCCACCAGGGAACCTCTACGTCGTGATCTCGGTCAACCCACATCCTTTCTTCCGCCGCAAAGGCGACGACCTCATCGTCGAGGTCTCCATCAACGTCGCCCAAGCCGCGCTTGGCGACGAGATCGAAGTGCCTTCGGTGGACGGCAAGGAGAAGTTGGTGATCCCACCGGGCACGCAAAGCGGCACAGCGTTCCGCTTGAAGGGCAAAGGTGTGCCACACCTACGCAAGACGGGGCGCGGCGATGAAATCGTGGTGGTGAACGTGCAGATTCCGCAATCGCTCACGCCAGAGCAACGCAAGCTCTTCACCGAGCTAGCGCGCACGTTGGGGCGCGAAGTGGTGCCGCAACAGGAGAAAGGGTTCTTTGAGAAACTCAAGGATGTCTTCGGGGTATGACGCGGCACTTCGCAGCAAGCGAGTTGCGCTGCTGCTCGCGAGCGTGGTGTTAGCGCTCGGCGCGTGCAGCACAGGCGCAACCCGTCTAGACGCTGCGGTTTTTCCTTCGCCTGTTGCGATCATCCCCGCTTCACCGCCGCCTTTTCCCACCGCAACGTCAACGCTCCCGCCTCCACCAACGTCCACAGCGCCCCCGCCAACGCCGGCACCAAAGCCGTTGCCCGTTGAGTCCATCGGCGCAGTTGGTCTGTGGACAGATCGCATGGCGGACGCAGCAGGTTGGCCTGGGTTTCTCGATCTCGCCGTTGGAGAAGCTGCGCTTGCGTACCGCAGCACAAGAAACCCTCTGTTGATTGCGCTTGCGCAAGCGCAGGCTTACGCAGCGCCCGCCAGCGACTTCGAGATGCTGCGCAATACGCGCCCAGAGTGGCTGCTCTACGACCGCAACCGCAGGCCTGTGTTCGCCAGCGCGGATAACCAATCGCCACTGCTCGACATTCGCAACGAGAGCGTGCGCGCTTTCCTGGTTGAGCGCGCCGCGCAAGCTGTGCAACGCGGGCCGTATCAGGGCGTGATCGTCACCAATGTGGGTGATGACCTCATCCGCGCGAACGCCACCCCCGTCTTCACAGGCACGCGTGCCTTCACCGAGAATGAACGCCGCGACGCAGTTGAGCAATTGCTCCGCGCCTTGCGCGAGCGCCTGCCCGATAAGGTGCTTATCGTGGGTGGCTACGCTTGGCGCGACGGCGCTGCCTACGCGGCAAACACACAAGCCGCCCAGCAGCTTGCCTCGTTCGCAGATGGCGTTCACATCGAGGCTTTCCTGCGCGCGCCCATCAGCCGCACCAACGAATTCAAACCAGAGGCTGCCTGGAAGCGCGATGTGGATTTCCTCAGCGCGATCTCGCAAGATAACAAGATCGTGCTCGTGAGCACACGCGTGCCCGCCGAGGCAAGCGCTGAAGACAAACAACGCTGGCTGCGTTACAGCATCGCTTCGTTTTTGCTCGGGCGCAACGGCACGCGCACCTACTTCCAGTTCGACGCTGGCGACCCTTCGCTGAGCAGTGATCCCCACCTCAACGCTCCCATCGGCACGCCAACTGGTGCCTATACGAAGCTCTCAAGCGGCGCTTATGCACGCGAATTCGCCAACGCGCTGGTGCTCGTGAACCCAACCGAGGAGCAAAAGCGCGTCACGCTCAACGCCGTGTATCGCACCCCACAAGGCACCGAGGTTGAATCAGCCGTCACCTTAGGCCCTCGCACAGGGCTTATCCTGCTGAAAAAGTGAGGACACCATGAAGCTTGCCCACAAGCGCATCGCCTTTTTGGTCGAAGAAGGATTTGAGGACCTTGAGTTCTGGGCGGTTTACCTGCGCCTGAAAGAAGAAGGCGCCGCGATCACCATCGTTGCGCCGAAAGCCAACACAAGCTACAAGAGCAAAAGCGGTGGGCTTTCGGCAACAAGCGAGGCAGCCGCCGAAGACGTGCGCGCAGCCGATTTCGACGCGGTTGTCGTGCCAGGCGGCTGGGCGCCCGATAAGCTGCGCCGCTACGCTGCCGTCAAGCAGTTGGTGCGCGAGGCATACGCCCAGGGCAAGATCGTGGCGATGATCTGCCACGCAGGTTGGGTCGGCATCAGCGCCGGCATCGTCCGTGGACACCGCGCCACTGGCAGCGTGGCGATTAAAGACGACCTCGAAAACGCCGGTGCGACATGGGTGGACGCACCTGCCTTTCGCGACGGCAACTTGGTGTGGGGGCGCGTGGTCGCCGATATCCCCGACTTCAACCGCGAGCTGGTTCAGGCGCTCGCTGGGTGAACCAACTCTGACTCTGCCATCTCACGGAAACGGCGGCAGTTGCTCAGCAAATCTGGACCTGCGCTGTGTAAGCCGCCGCCAATCAGCAAGATCACGTCGTCGCCGTACACTGAACGCATCTCGGGGACGCGCGCGAGCGTCATGCCGCCTGCGGGCGTGGGGAAGATCGGCTTGAGCGCGCCGAGCGGCGCGCGCGCAGCATGCGCAATGGATTCGCACGCCTCGCGTGAGAACGCGAAGCGCCCGCCGTAGTTCGGGAAAATCGTCGCATCGGCGCCAGCAAGCCGCATGAACAACCCAAACAGCACGCTGTGCGCAATGCCGCCCGAAGGATGCGCAACAAAGCCGCCGAGGAAGGCCGGATGCCCAAGGATGGGCAAGCCGATTGTGTCGTCGGCGGCGATCTGCGCCATTAGCCCAAAGCTCACCAAACCCGGCGCGATGAGCAAAGCGCCCGCGCCTGCCTGCTTGGCGAAGCGCGCGTTCTCCAGCGTTTGTTCGCCATTCGCCGAGACGTTCGGCGCATACACGCAGCGGTAGCCAGTCTGTTGATTAGCGCGTGCGACCGCCTCGGCGCAGCGCTCGACGCGCTCTCGAAAGCGCGCAAAGGGCTGATCCGCCAAACCGTGGTCGTCTTTGATGATGTCAACGCCGCCGAGCGCCAATGCGTAGGTCAGCTCCGCCAATGCCTTGGGTGAAAGCCCCATTGGCTTGATCGCCGTGCACAGCAGTGGGCGCTTCGGCACTCCGAGCAGCGCGCGCAGCCCAGCTTGACCAAAGCGCGGACCGTGCAACGCCTGCAACAGCGCATCGGGCAACGCAACGTTAACAACGCGCACGTTGGGTTGCAGGCTGGTGTTACCAAAGATCACGTTGAGCAGTTGCGTCAGCTCGAAGCCGCTAGTCTCCACTGCGTAGCTGATCGTCACGTCGCAATGCGCTGCGTCCACCACCTGAATGGACTCCAAGCGACCGATGATGTGCTCCCGAATCTCGGGTGAGTGGATGAGCGACTCGGGGAACTCCACCGTCTGCTCGATGCTGATCTCGCGCGCGCGTGCCTCTGCCTCACGCACGTCGCCGACCAGGCGATAGGTCACGTGGAAGCGCTGCCCGCTGAGCGCCAGCGTTGATTCAGCAGTGCGTTGCAGCATGTGCACGAGGATACGCACGCCTGCGCGCACAGATGTGAGCAGGCGCTAGCTTGCCGCGCGTCCGACCCACGCGCGCACAACCTCGTAGAGCACCTGCGCGCCCCACTCCAACGCGGCGATGGAGACGCGCTCGTCGTGCGCGTGCGCCAGCTCGACGAAGTGCTCGTCCTCGTTGAGCAGCAAAGGCGAGAAGCCGTAGCAGATCACGCCCAAGCGCGCCAAGTGTTTCGCGTCTGTCCCACCCGTCATCATGTAGGGCGTTGGGATCGCTTGAGGATCGTGGTGTCGCAGCGTTTGTTCGATCAAGCGGAATAACGGCGTCTCGAACGGGAATTCAACACTGGCGCCCTCGCTATCCACGACGAACTGAACCTGCTGCCCAAGCTGTGTGCCCAACGTGCTGCGCAATTCATCGATCACCGCAGCCGCGCTCACGCCAGGCAGCGTGCGACAGTCGAGCGTTGCTTCGGCGTGTGAGGGGATTACGTTCGTCTTGTAGCCTGCGCGCAGTCCTGTGGGTGTGAGCGTCACGTGCGTCATCGCGTGTAGCGCGGCAGCGAGGCGCTCGTCATGCACAATGTGATGAAGCGGCACCGCATCGTGCAGCGCTTCGGTCTCAAGCCACGCACGCAGCGCTGTGCCGCGCTTGCGACTCAGATGCTCGGCAAGCGTCGCAAGGTAGGTGTGCACGGTTGGCGTGATGTGCGTCTTGAAGCGATGCTGCGCCAGCGCCACCAACGCCTGCGCCAGCACCACGACTGCGTTCTGCGCGCTCGGCACGCTTGCGTGGCCGGGTTGCCCGTGCGCGATGAGGCGCATCCACACATTGCCTTTTTCTGCCGTCTGGATGGGATAAAAGCGTTTGCCATCGAGATGCAACGTGTAGCCGCCGAATTCGCTGAGCGCATATTCAGCGCGCAACAAGTCGGGATGCCGCGCGACCAACACACCGATGCCCTGATTGGCGTCGGTCTCCTCATCCGCCGTCGCAGCGAGGATGAGATCGCGGCGCAACCGCAGCGCGCCTGAGGCTGCTTCGCGCGCGATCGCCACAAACACGGCGAGCTGCATGGCAGCGATCCCTTTCATGTCCAAAGCGCCGCGCCCGTAAAGATAGCCGTTTTGCACGACGCCGCCGAAAGGGTCCACGCTCCAGTGCTCGCGTTCGGCAGGCACGACATCGGTGTGCGCGTAGAGCAGCAGGGGCGCGCCGCTGCCATCGCCGCGCAAGCGCGCGATCACGTTGCCACGCCGAGGCGCGGTTTCGATCACCAGCGGATCGATCCCCGCGTTGCGCAGCACCCCTGCGATGTATTCGGCGGCGATGATCTCATTGCCCGGCGGATTCGAGGTGTCGAGGCGAATAAGATCGCGTGCGTATTGGAGCGTGGCGGCGCCGAGCGCGGTGCGCGGTTGGGAGAGTGCGTTCATAGGCGTCGGCGATCAACCTTCGAGGTCTAAACGCGCGACGCCGATGTAGTAATCCGCCATGCCGTAGTACACGTCAATGCGCGTTGCGCTGCGCACGTCCACGCCTGTGGGAAACACCACGTTGTCCACGATGCCTTTTTGCTCCTCGGGGTTCTCGGGGCAAAGCAGCGGCTCCGTTGTGCGATAGATCACACGGCGCGGATCGTCGCGATCGAGGATCAACGCGCCGGCGCAGTAGCGCACCTCGCGTTGATGATCCACGCCCTCGACGATGCGCCCTGAGACGCCGTGGTAAAACGTCAGCCAACCCCACGGCGTGAGCACGGGAGGCGTGCCGCCGCCGATCTTCACGTGCTCCCACGCTTGCTGGGGCGTTGCTAGCAAGGTGTGATCGCGCCAAAGGAGTAGCGCTGCAGGATCGCGCTGCGCGTCCTCAAGGGAGCAGTAAGAGATCCACATGCTGGCGCGCGGCTCGTCAACGCCATGCGGCGGCATGATCAGCCCGCCCTGCTGATGCGCCGGGCGATGGATCATCGCCAGCGCCCACTTGCCGTTTGGATCGCGCACGGGCTGCGGGAAGAGATAGGCGTCTTTGTTGTCGTAGAGGTCGAAATCCACGCGATAGCGCGGCATGTAGGCAAACTTTGCAGGACCGATGCGCTCCCAGTGCAGCAGATCGCGCGACCAGGCTAGCGCCACGCGCGGGCCCAGCGGACCATACGCTGTGTAGGTCATCACGTAGTAACCCAACGGCTCCACGAACGTGATGCGCGGGTCCTCGCAGCCCGCCGTGCGCGCGTTGCGCTCGTACGGCTCCGTCGGCTCGAGCGCATAGCCCAAGCGCTTCACCTCACGCGGATCGCCGTTCTCGTCGAACAAGACCTCGGCGATGCCGATGCGCGAGTAATTCCCATCCGCGACCACGCGCGCGAAGAGATACAGCTTGCCATCTGGTGCGCGCGCTGTGGCGGGGTTGAGCACACCCATGGATTCATCGGGATTATCCGGCTGCGGTCGCATCACAACGCCGATGCGCTGAAGTGGACGAAGGGCTATCGCTTGCTGCATATGATGGATGATATACGCCATAAGCTTGGGCGGCAAGGTAGAATTCTCATGAGGGAGATGATGCGTTACCACATCACAACTTTCGGTTGCCAGATGAACGAGGCGGATTCGCAGCGACTCGCCTCGGAGTTGGAAAAGCTCGGCTTGCGCGCGACGGAGAACCGCGCAGAAGCCGACGTGCTCGTGGTGAACACGTGCGTCGTGCGCCAGAGCGCTGAGGACAAGGCACTCAGCTACCTGAACACGATCAAGCCGCTCAAGCAACGCCGTCCTGATCTGGTTGTGGGCGTGATGGGCTGCTTGGTCGGCGTGCGCGGCAACACCCCCTTGCAGCGCGCTTTCCCGTGGGTGGATGTGTTCATGGCGCCGAGCGAGCCTGCGCCTCTGGTGAACTTCTTGCTTCAGCGCGAGGGCAAGCGGCTCGCCGAAGAGGAAACCCAAGCGCGCTTTGCGCTGCAAGATGGCGCCTCGCCCGAGCTTGCGCGCGCGGGCGGCTTTCGCCTCCCTGCCCATGAGGTGGGCAAGCGCGTCTCGGTGAACGTGCCGATTGTGTATGGCTGCTCACACGCCTGCACGTTCTGCATCATCCCCTTCCGCCGCGGCGTGGAGCGTAGCCGTCCCATGGACGAGATCGTGAGCGAGGTGCGCGATCTCGTCGCGCAGGGCGTGAAAGAGGTTACGCTGCTCGGGCAGATCGTGGATCGCTACGGCTACGACCTGCTCGGCGAGGATTACGCCATTAAGCGCTACAACCCCGGCGCAGCTTCGGGCGTCCCATCGTCCGCCATTCCGCTCCACACACCGCTTGTGGAGCTGCTGCGCCGCGTCTCTGAGATCGAAGGGCTGCTGCGCGTGCGCTTCCTCACCTCACACCCGAACTGGATGACCGACGAGCTGCTCGACGCCGTGCGCGAGCTGCCGAAAGTGATGCCGCACATCGAGGTACCCGTGCAGGCGGGCGACGACGAAGTGCTCGCGCGCATGCGCCGCGGCTACACCAGCGACGACTATCGCCGTCTCATCGCGCGCATCCGCGAGAAGATCCCGAACGTCGCCATCGCCACCGATGTGATCGTTGGCTTTTGCGGCGAGACCGAGGAGCAGTTCATGCACACCTACGAGCTGCTCGAGGAGCTGCGACTCGACGTTGTGCACCTTGCAAAGTACTCGCCGCGCCCGCACACCGTCGCCGCGCGCGAATTCGCCGACGACGTGCCGCCCGAGGAGAAAGAGCGCCGCTTCCGCCTGTTGGAAGCGCAGCATGAACGCATCACGCGCGAGATCAATCAGCAGTACGTCGGGCAAACCGTCGAGGTGCTCGTGGACGGCGAGCACAAAGGCAAATGGCGCGGGCGCACACCGCAAAACAAGCTAGTCTTCTTTGAAGACCGCAGCCGCAACTGGCTCGGTCAACTGGCGCACGTGACGATCACCTGGGCAGGCGCTTGGAGCATGCAGGGCGAGGTGCGTGGGGTCGTGCAAGCGGAGGCAGCCGTCGCCCAGGGCGTGGTGTAATCTCGTTCTGCACTGCGCTTCGCGTCGTGGTGGAGGCGCGCCTCGCCAAATGCGTGTTGCACTCCCGAAGCCCTTCCTCAAGTGGGCAGGTGGCAAAACGCAGCTTGCGGATGAGCTGCTCGCGCGCAG
>JAUQQA010000025.1 GCA_030550095.1 Chloroflexota bacterium
GCGTTCGCCAAGTTCTGCGTGAGCTGGTAGTGGTCGTTGACCACGTCGAACTCCAGATGCAAGGTCATCGGGTCATACGTGATGCTGTCGCCCACCACCATGCCGATCAGCTTGAACGAGCGATCAGACGTCACTTCGCCAGCGCGCTGCTTGGCGAGCAAGCGCTCCACCGTGACCTCGGTGCTGCTGTTGCCCAAGACCGCGAAGGTGATCACCGCCGCAATCGCCGCCACAATCAGCCCAAGCCCAATTGCAAACTTCGGCTTCATGTGCACCTCCTCGTGACTCCTTGTTTGATTGTAGCCCTAGAGCACGACTTGCGCGAGTGCCAAAACTCACCTCTCAGCCGTGTGGCATGGCGGGAGCCTCAGCAGTGCACCACATGCAGGTATGCTTTGCCCCCGCAAAAGAGGCATGAAACGCTTTCGCAACGATCGCGCGGTTGTGATCGCGCTCTTGTGGATCGCGCTTGCCTTGCGGCTGCACCAGATCGACCTCCAGAGTTGGTGGTGGGACGAAGGCTACAGCACCTACCTCGCACGCAGTGGCATCTTCGCTGCGCTCCAGCTCACCTCGGTGGACATTCACCCGCCGCTTTACTACGTGTTGCTCTCGCTGTGGGGTACATTCGCTGGGTACACGGAGTTCACCAGCCGCCTGCTCTCCACGGTTTTTAACCTCGCAACCATCCCGCTGATTTACCAGGTCGGCAAGCGCAGCTTGAACGCGCGCACAGGCGTGCTTGCGGCAACGATCCTCACCTTCGCGCCTGCACACGTCTATTACGCGCAAGAGGTGCGCATGTACACCTTGTTCGCCTTGGAGTACCTCGTCGCGTTAGGTCTGCTCTGGCGATTGATGCGCGCGGAGATGTGGGACCGACGCACGCTCATCGCGCTTGCCATCACTGAGGCGGCGATGCTCTACACGCATTACTTCTCGGCGGTCGGCGTGGCGTTCATCAACTTGGCGGCGCTCGTGAGCATGCTAAGGCGCCCTGCCCTTGCGCGCCTCCAGCACCTGCGGCAGTGGATCGGCACGCAGGTCGGCGCCGTGATGCTCTATCTTCCCTGGCTGCCGTTTGCGCTGCGCCAATCGCTGGCATACGAGGACGACCGCGCCAAGCCGATGCCGTTCGAGGATTTCGCCAACCTCATGTGGCACTTCTTCAACCTAGGCATTCGTGGCGCGATCGGCAACCCACGGCGCGACCCACCCCACCCTGAGTTCATCTTCGCCTCAGGCGCGTTTGGCTTGCTCTTCGTAGTTGGACTTCTCTTCGTGCTCGCGATATGGGCACGCCGCACTCACGCGCGCGCACGCAATGCCCTGCTCTTCTGGTTAGCAAGCTTTGCGATCCCGTTGCTCCTCGTGTTCGGGCTAATGTTCTGGAAGCCCACCATCCACCCGCGCTACGTGCTGATGGTGACGCCCGCGCTCTTCCTTGCGGTTGGTGCCGTCCTTGCTGGGTTGTTCAGCGCGCGCGCATGGCTGCGCCCGCTGGGCATCGCGTTGGGCATCGCGCTATGCGCGGCTATCGCCGCGACCAGCGTGCGCGGTCTGCACATCGTTTACGGCGACCCGCTCTACTTCCGCGCCGACGCGCGCAGCACCGCGCGCTACCTCAGCGAGATCGCGCAAGCAAGCGACGCGATCGTGATCGACTCGCCCGACTTCACACTCGAGCAGTACTACGCAGGGCGCGCGCCAATGCGCGGGATCAAGATGTTGGCGCGCGAGGCAGAAGGACTGGCAGAGTTGCAGACCCTCACCCAAGGCAAGCAACAGGCGTTCCTCGTGCGCTGGGATCTCTCGCGCACCGACGATCGCCGCTTCCTTCCCTTTTTGCTCGAGCGCGCAGGACAACTGCGCGAACATCGCCAATTCCACGGCTACGACGTTTGGCGCTACGGTTTGGAGCGCCCAGTCGAGATGCCCGCGCTTGCCACTGCCGAGACGAACTTCGGCAACGTGCTTCGCCTACGCGGAAGCTTCCATGAGCCACACGTGCCCAGCGGCGAGGGCATCGCCATCGCGCTTGCGTGGGAGCTGCTTGCGCCGACCACCCGCGCCTACAAAGTCGCCGTGGCGATCGCAGACGAAGAACGCCGCGTGCTCAGCAACCGCGACATTCTGCTAATGGACGAACGGCATCGCTACACCTTTCGCTGGGAGCCAGGCTTGCAGACCACTACTTACCATGTCGTGCCTGTGCCGCTCGGCACACCGCCAGGCACATACTTCATCATGGTAAGCGTGTATGCGGAGGACGAGGAGACGGGGACGATCGTGCATCACCTCGACGTGCTCGACCAAGCCGGCAACCCCGCAGGTCAAAGCTTCGTGATCGGCACGTTCGACGTCGGGCTGCCGCGCGACCTCGCCGACCCCTACAACACCCTAGCAGGCATGACGGGCACCCCGCAACCGCTGGGCGAAGGTGTGACATTGCGCAGCGCCTTGCTTCCCATCACGCGTGCAGCGCCCGGCGAACGTGTGCCTGTTGTGCTCTTGCTCACCGCGGAGCGCGCGCCGCTGCCCAACGATCCGCTCACCGTCGAGATCGCGCGCAGCGAAACCGTGTTGGGGGCGATCACCGCCCACGCAGGCAACGGACGCTTTCCCACTGCTGCGTGGCGCGAGGGGTTTCCTGTGCTCGAGCGGCGCTTTGTGCCGATCGCGCCTGAAGCAGCCACAGGCGACGCCGAAGTGCGCGTCCGCTGGGGCAAGCGCCCCGCGATCTCCCTCGGCACGATCACCATCAGCGGGCGCGCGCGCCGCTTCGAGCCGCCTGCGTTTTCGGAGGCTGTGGGCGCGCGTTACCCTGATCTTGCCGAGCTGGTCGGCGCCACGCTGGTGCAAGCTTACGACCCTGAGACGCAACGCTTGCGCGTTTCGCTAGTGTGGCGGGCGCTGAATCCCGTGCCGCTCTCACGCGAGTACGTCGTCTCCGTGCAAGTGCTCAACACAGCAGGGCGCCTGATCGGACAGAGCGATCACCCGCCTGGCTTCATCCCTACTTCGTCGTGGGTCGCTGGCGAGTACATCGAAGATGCGCACGAGGTGATCTTCCGAGAGCCGCTCCGCGATGAGGGACGCCTGATCGTCGTGCTCTATGAGGCGATCTCACAACAGCGCGCGCTGACCACAGAAGGTCATGACGCAATTGTGTTGCCAATGCCTATCCACGCAGGCGCGCGCTGAGCCAAGCACGGATATCTTTTTCTTTACTTTGCTCTTATTCTGCTGTTGTGGCGCGCACTTCTGTTAAGCTTCAGGCAACATGCGCGAAAGAGTTGGCGTCGCGCTTCAGCGTTGGGGTCGCCTCTCAGCAAGGGGGCAACAACGATTGCGCCGATTAGGGCTAGCAGCCGCTTGGCTGTTGAGCGCAGCGTTGATGGCGGTGGTAGTGCGCCTGGTGTGGCCCGAGCCGCGCCCGCTCACGCCGCGCGAAGTCACCCAGATCGTCAACACCATCATGGCGCAAGCGACGCCCCTCCCGCCGCCTGGCATCAACGCCTATCGCGCAGTGCTCCCTGCGCTGGTCGTCGTGCAGGCGCAAAAATCCGACGAACAGACAGACCTGGGCAGCGGCGTCATCGTGAACCAGGATGGCGCTATTCTCACCAGTTTGCATGTTGTCCAGGGAGCGCGAGCCATTGAGGTGATCTTCGCCGACAACACCCGCGCCTTTGCTCAAATCGCCAACGCGCAGCCTGAGAAAGACATCGCCGTGTTACGTGCCACGCAACTGCCGCAGCAGCTTCAGCCTGCGGTGTTGGGCAATCCTGCCAGCTTGCGCGTTGGCGACGAAGTGTTCGCCGTGGGGCACCCGATGGGGCTTACGGCATCGTTTTCCGCCGGCGTTGTCTCAGGGCTGCAACGCACCGCCACACCCCAAGGGCTTGAGACGCGCCTCGAAGGGCTGATCCAATTCGATGCTGCCATCAACCCCGGCAGCTCTGGCGGGCCACTTGTGAACCGCAACGGCGAGGTTGTCGGCATTGTAATCGGGCTGTTGAATCCTGCGCAGCAGCGCGCTTTTGCCGGGATCGGCTTAGCTGTGCCGATCGATGTCGCGGGCGGCGCAGCAGGCTTGCCACCTTACTGAGGAGTCTAACGTGATATGACGCAAATCGAGACCAACCTTGCGCATCGCTTGCCGCTTGAGCATTTGCTCTATGAGGTGAAGAAAATCATCGTCGGGCAAGATCACCTGCTCGAGCGCCTGATCATCGCTTTGCTCGCGCGCGGGCATATTCTCGTCGAAGGCGTGCCCGGCTTGGCGAAGACAATGGCGATCAAGACGCTCGCCGAGGCATTCGGCGGGCAGTTCAAGCGCATTCAGTTCACGCCCGACCTTGTGCCCGCCGACCTGGTCGGCACGCGCATTTACAACCAGAAGACGGGCGAGTTCAACACCGTGCTTGGACCTGTGTTCACCAACCTGTTGCTCGCCGACGAGATCAACCGCGCGCCTGCCAAAGTGCAGAGCGCGCTACTTGAAGTGATGCAGGAGCGACAAGTCACCATCGGCGGCGAGACCTACAAGGTGCCCAACCCCTTCCTCGTCATGGCGACGCAAAACCCGATCGAATCCGAAGGCACCTATCCCCTCCCCGAGGCGCAGGTGGATCGCTTCATGATGAAGGTCATCGTGGGGTATCCCTCGCCCTCAGAAGAATTTGTCATCGTTGAGCGCATGATCGGCTTGCTGCCGCCCGTGCAGAAGGTGTTGAGCATTGAGCAGTTGCTGGAGATGCAACGCCGCGTGTTCGACGTTTACGTGGACCCTGCGCTCATTGACTACGCGGTGCGCATCGTCAACGCCACGCGCCGCCCGCAAGAAGTGGGGCTGCCAGAGCTGGCGCGCTACATCCAGTTCGGCGCCAGCCCACGCGCCTCGATCAACATGATCCTCGCGGCACGCGCGCTTGCTTTCGTCCGCGGTCGCACCTACGTGCTGCCCCAAGATGTGTTGGACGTGGTGCTCGACGTGACGCGCCATCGCATCGTGCTCTCATACGAGGCGCTCTCGGAAAACGTCTCGCCCGACACGGTGATTTGGAACATCGTGCAGCGCGTGCCTGTGCCTCAAGTGCCGCTCCATGAACACGCCAACCACCGCGCCGTCGCCTGAGCGCGTCCTGTTGCGCCTCGAGTGGCATGTTTTGCGCCGCCTCGACGGCGTGTTGCAAGGCAACTATCGCACGCTGTTCCGCGGCTTCGGGCTCGACCTCGCCGACGTGCGCGAGTATCAGCCCACCGACGACGTGCGGCGCATTGATTGGAACGTGACCGCGCGCTTGAACGCACCCTTCGTGCGCGATTACCTCGAAGATCGCGACGTGACGGCGTGGTTCCTTGTGGACCTCAGCCCTTCGCTGGGGTTTGGTCCGCCGCAGCGGCAAAAGCGCGCGGTGATCGTGGACTTCGTCGCCGCGCTCGCGCGCCTGCTCACGCGGCAAGGCAACCGCGTCGGCGCGATGTTGTTTACCGATCGACTCGTGCGCGTGATCCCGCCGGGCGTCAACCGCACGCACGTGCTGCGCCTGATCGGCGATCTGCTGCGCACACCCGTGCCCAAACACGCTGCGCTCACCGACCTCGCGCCCCTCTTGCGCATCGCGCTGAACAGCATTCGTCGGCGCTCGCTGATCTTCATCGTCTCCGACTTCATCCTCGCGCCGGGCTGGGAGATGCCGCTCCTCTCGCTCGCGCAGCGCCATGATGTGTTGCCCGTGCGCGTGTACGACCCGCGCGAGCATGAGCTGCCCGACCTTGGGCCGATCTGGCTGCAAGACGCCGAGACGGGCGCACAACTGCTCGTGGACACATCCGACCCGCGCTTTCGACAACGCTTCACCCAACACTTGCAGCAGCGCGAAGCTGCCCTGGAGCGCGCTTTTTTGCAAGCGGGCGTGATGCCGCTGCACCTTTCCACCGAAGACGACCTCGTGCGCAGCTTGGTGAACTTCGCTGCGCGCCGTAAGCATCAACGGCGCCTTCGTCTCTCTGCTTGAGCAATGCGCTTTGAATGGTCTTTCGTCCTGATTGTTGCGCTGCCCTTGTTGGCGCTGGCGGTTGTGCTCTACGCGCGCTTGCAGCGGCAACGCGCGCTTGCGGCGCAACGTGCCGCAGCGTTGGGCTTTGCGCCACTGCGTCCACTCCCTGCGTGGCGCAAGCACGGCGCAGCGCTGCTCATCGGGCTAGGGCTGCTCGCGCTGATGCTCGCCGCAGCGCGCCCTGTGGCGACGCTACAACTGCCACGGCTGCGCGGCGTGGTGCTGCTCGTGTTCGATGTCTCGGGCAGCATGGCTGCCGATGACGTGAAGCCGAGCCGCATGGAGGCCGCCAAAGCAGCAGCGCGCGCCTTCGTGCAACAGCAACCCGACACGGTGGAGATCGGCATCGTGGCGTTTAGCGAAGGCGGCCTGACGATTCAAACGCCTACCACCGACAAAGCCGCGCTCTACGCTGCCATCGAGCGCTTGCAGCCCACGCGCGGCACCTCGCTCGCCAGCGGCATCCTCGGCGCGCTGCGCGTCATAGACGAACTCAACGCAGACGCCGAAGGGGCCGTCTCTGGCTTGCCCAATGAACCCCAAGATCCGCGCGATGCACTCCCGCCGCGCCCCGACCGCTACGCGCCGGAGATCCTCGTGCTGATCAGCGATGGCGAGAACACCGCGCCCCCCGATCCGCTCGAAGGCGTTGCGGCAGCACGCCAGCGCGGTGTGCGCGTGAACACCATCGGCGTCGGCACACCCGAGGGCGCTGTGCTCCAACTTGAAGGCGGCTTCACGGTTGTCTCGCGTCTTGACGAAACCGCCCTGCGTCAAATCGCAGAGCTAACTGGGGGGCGCTACTACAACGCGCGCAGCGAAGAGGACCTGCGCAGTATCTATCGCGACGTTGGCTTGCAGCTCATCGTCGAGCCACAGCCGACCGAGCTCACCGCTGCTTTCGCGTTGGTCGGGCTGGTCTTCCTCTTCGCTGCGGGCGTGCTTTCGATGCTTTGGTTCGGACGACTTCCCTAGGGAGGCAACGGAATGGAATTGCTCGTGCCGAGTGCGTTAGCTCTGGCGTTGTTGGCACCGCTCGTCCTTGTGTTATACGCATGGGCGCGCCGACGACGCAAGCCGGTCGTGGTGGCGTTCTCCAGCTTTGCCTTGCTCGGCGAGGCAGCACAACAGCAGCGGCGTTGGCGGGCATGGGTTCCGCCTTTGCTCTTCGCGTCGGCGCTGGTCAGCGCGGCATTTGCAACCGCACGCCCCGTCGCGGTCGCCGTTGCGCCGTTCGACCGCACGCAAATCGTGTTGGCGCTCGATGTCTCGCTCAGCATGTGTGCCACGGACATCCACCCCAATCGGCTCGCTGCGATGCAAGAAGCGGCGCTGCGCTTTGTGGAGCGTCAACGCCCTGAGGTGAAGATCGGCGTCGTCGCCTTTGCCGGTTTTGCCGAACTCGTCCAAGCACCCACGACAAACCACCTTGCCGTGCAGCGCACCATCGAGCGCCTCACCGTCGGGCGACGCACCGCGATCGGCAGCGCCATTTTGCGCGCCATAGACGCCATCGCCGAGAACGACCCGAACATCCCGCCAGTGCCGCGCACCCTCGAGCAACCCATGATGCCCACGCCTAAGGGCACCTACGCGCCGAGCATCATCGTGTTGCTCACCGACGGCGTGAGCAACACTGGGCCGCGCCCCGAGGTCGCGGCTGAATTTGCCGCCGAGCGCGGCATTCGTGTGTACACCATCGGCTTCGGCACGGCACAAACCCTCGATGAGTTGTTTTGCACCGCAGAGCAAACCGGCGGGCGCCCCATCTACGTCAACCGCAACCAGTGGGGACCAGGCGGTATCGCGGCTGGTCCGGGGCAATTCCGCCGCGGCATTGACGAGGACGCGCTCCGCTATGTGGCGGAGCTAACGGGCGGCGAGTACTTCGCCGCGGAGAGCTTCGAGGAGCTGCTCAAGATCTTCGAGAACCTGCCCGTGAACCTTGCAGCGCGCACGCAGCAGACCGAGATCGGGGGCATCTTCGCAGCGCTGAGCGCGCTGTTGGCGCTTGCAGCGTTCGCGCTCTCCTTGCGCTGGCAGCCCATGCTTTAACGCGAGCGCAAGATCACACCGCTCGCGTGGCGCACCTCGCCGACTTCGGCGCTGCCGCTTGTGCTATCGGTCATGTTTTGCTCCACTGCGTTGCGAAACTGCTCAGGCACGTTGATGGATTGAAGGCCATACGTGTTCTGCGCGAGGTCAATCAACATCTGCGCGGGGGACATGCCGCGCTTGAGGTGATACACTCGCTGCTTGAAGTCAGCCGTGATCGCCTTTGCCGTCGCTTCGTCGAGCGTGAAGCCGCAAATCTCGCGCAAGAAGTAATGCACGATGTTCCAGCCGCTCAGCGGACCGAGCAACACCTCAGACTCTGTGACGCCGAACTGGTCAAGCGGGTGTGCTTCGTAAGTGGCGGCGTGGTTGATCACGGCTTTCTGATGCACCCCAGCCGCATGGGTGCGATTGGTAAGGCTCACCGGCTCCTTCGAGGGCACAAGCATGCGCAGCTTATCCGCCATCATCACGTTGATGGGGTATGAGGCGCGCAGGTGATACCCCTCGAGGCGGTCATATTCGCGATCCACAAACAAGTTGAACAGCAAAGCGGTCATGCTGGTGATGCCGCTGCGCTCGCCGATGCCGAGCAGCGTGGTTTGGATGTACTGCATGCCGTTGCGCACGGCTTCGAGGGCGTTCACGAGCGCAAAGCCGCGATCGTCGTGGAAATGTCCCTCAAGCGCCACGTCGGGGTAACGCGCGCGCAACGCGCGCACGCGCTGCGCCACCGTCGCGGGCGTCGCCACGCCTACCGTGTCTGGTGTCCCAAAGCGATCCACGCAATCCGCCAACGCGTCATACACGCGGAAGAGATCACTTTCGCGTGTGCGGAACGCATCCTCGCCACTGAAGCGCAACACCAATTCGGGGTGATTGCGCCGCACGTCCTCAATGAGCGCGCGCGCATTACGCGCGATCTCCTCTAAGCCGCGACCGTGGTTGTAGCTGCGCGCGATCTCTGAAGTGCCAATGTACATGTTCAGCCCATCCGCGCCGACCTTGATCGCTGCCTCAACATCGGCGGGGTGGCAGCGCACGTGCGCGAGCAAGAAGGTGTAGCCCTTCTGCGTGATCAAATCATCGCGCACGGCTTTGATCACATCCCAATCGGCTGCCTCTTGCGCGCTGACGTTGGGCGCGAACAACTCGATGAACTTCACGCCGTAGAGGATCAACGCGCGCGCGATCTCCTCTTTGTCCTGCGTGGTGAAGAAGTACTTGTGGTGGTCGTGCAGCAGCGAGGATTGCTGCCCTTCGCGCAACGTCGTGTCAATGATCTCCAGCGGGCGTGGGCGATATTGGCGAAAAGTGTATGGTCTAGACATGGTGCTTGAACGAAACGAGCTTTGCTGCGAAGGCATCACACCAACAGCGCGCGCAGCGCGCGGGCGAGTACTTTAACCGCCTTTTCAAATTCGTCAATGGGCACGTGCTCATCTGGCGTGTGGTCCAGCGCCGAGTCGCCAGGACCGTAGGCGACGATCGGGCATCGCCACACCGGACCGACAACGTTAAAGTCCGCTGTGCCGGTTTTGTATTTGAACGCTGGGCGCATGCCCTCGGCGCGGATCGCATCCACAAACGCGCGCGCGAGCGGTGAATCCTTGGGCGCGACCCACGCCTGCTCTGCACCTTCAAAGCGAACGTGAACCACAGGGAGCGATGTTTGATCGCGTTGCGCCCCGCACCATGCCTCAACAGCGCCGCGCAACGCCTCTGGGCCAAAACCGAGCGGCAATCGCGCTGCAAACGTCATCTCGCACCATTCGCGCAAGCCGTCGCTCCCTGAACAAATGCGGCGGAGCGAGGGCAAGATTTGCTCAAACGCCTTCGGCTTGTCGCGGTTCCACGTTTGCGCGAGCGCGACGACGTGGTTCCACAGCGCGACCAACTGCTCGCTCGCATTTGGCAAGGGCACTGCCGTGTGACGCATTGGATGCTCGGCGCGCGCATGCACCACCAGGCGCCCCTTGTAGCCAAGCGTGATCCCTTCCACGCCGCTTGGCTCGCCGATGACGCAGTAGTGCGGCTGGTATTGCGCTGCGACAAAGCGTGCGCCTTTCGACGAGGCGGTCTCCTCTTCTACTGCGCCGATGACGATCAACGTCCAATCGCGCTGACGCACCAAGGGCGCGACTTGTGCTGCTGCAAGCACGAAGGCGCAAAGCGCACCTTTGGCGTCCACCGTGCCGCGCCCATACAGCGCGCCGTTCTCATAGCGCACGGGCACCTCACCGCCCACGGTGTCCATGTGCCCAAGGAGCACCATTTGGCGCGCACCGTTGCCGATCACGCCCACCGCATTGCCTGCCTCGTCAATGAAGGCGCGGTCGAAGCCGCGCTCACGCATCGCCGCGCACAAAAACTCAGCGACGGCGCGCTCCTGCCCGCTCAGCGAGGGGATGCGCACACACTGCTCCAACAGCTCGATCATGTTAAGACTCCGATGCGTTGTAGCCACGCTTCGATCTCGCTCAGCGGCTTCTCGCGCTCCACCTCGCTGCACACTTCATGATAGAAGCCTGGGTATTCGTGCAATTCATTCATGCCAGGCGGCAGCTTAGCGAAAAAGGCGCGCGCGCCGCGGTTGTCCACGTATGTGTCCACCTCAGCCAACAAGATGAGCACGGGCACGCGCAGCGTTTCTGCTTTAGCGCGCACCTCCTCGCCTGCGTCCACGATGAAGCGCGCTGTGCGCAACGTCATTGTGCTGTGCTTCAACGGGTCAGCGTGTTTCCACGCCTCCCAGACAGCATCATGCGTCGCCGGTTGGCGCAAGCCCGACGAAGGCGGCAACGGCGCCGCGGGCGCGAGCAAGCACGCCAGCCGCCCGAGCGCGATCGTGAGCGCCGAGGCGTGAACGCCAAGCGCCGGCGCAGAAAGGATCAGCGCGCGCAACGCGGTGGGGTTGCGCACGGCATAAAGCGCTGCGATCGCGCCGCCCATACTATGCCCGAACACGATGGGCTTTTCGGCGCTGCCTTGTTGCGCCTCAGCGATCACCAACGCTAGATCGTCGAGGTAGTGGTTGTCGTTCAGGATGTGCCCGCGCGCCCCCTCGGAGCGCCCGTGACCGTAGTGATCGGCTGCCCAAACGTCAAATCCATGACGCGTGAAGCGCTCGGCGATGTGGTGATAGCGCCCACTGTGCTCGTAGATGCCGTGCACGAGCACCACCGGACCGCGCGCTCCGTTGTGCGGCAGCCAATGCCGCACGAACAATTTTGTGCCCACCGATGAGGTCAGCCAGCGTTCCTCGCACGGCGGGAGCGCGTCGAGCAAGGGGAAAGGCTGCATGGCGCGCGACGTTTAGGCAGGCTCCAGCACAGCGGCGCGCAGCACATGCGCCACCTTCTCCACCACGAAGTCAATTTGCTCGTAGGTGATCACGGCTGGCGGCAAAAAGCGCAGCACGTTCAACCCCGCCGGCAGCGCCAACACGCCTTCCGCCTGCAAGGCGCGCAGGTACGGCGCCACCTTGGTGCGCAACTCCACGCCGATCAACAAACCCAAGCCGCGCACCTCACGCACCACTGGCGCCTGTAACGCCGCGAGGCGTTCGCGGAAGTAGGCGCCTTTCTCCGCCGCAAGGCGCGGCACATCTAAGCGCTGCATCTCGCGGATCGCCGCGATCCCCGCCGCGCACGCGAGCGGATTGCCGCCGAAGGTGCTGCCGTGCACGCCAGGCGCGAGGTTCTTCACCGTGTTGCGGATGCCCACCGCACCCATCGGCACGCCGCCAGCGATGGCTTTGCCCATCGCTATCAGGTCTGGCACCACGCCGCTATGCTCAACGGCGAACCAACGCCCCGTACGCCCAAAGCCGGTCTGCACCTCGTCAGCGATGAGCAGCGCACCGCGCTGCTCGGTGATGGCACGCGCGGCTTGCAAATACGCTGCCGTCGCTGGATGCACGCCCCCCTCGCCTTGCACAGGCTCGATCAGCACAGCCGCTGTTTGCTCGTCCACCGCACGCTCAAGCGCCTCGATGTTATTAAACGGCACGTGCGAGAAACCAGGGACCAGCGGCTTGAACGGCTCGCGGTACTTCGGCTCGAAGGTGGCGCTGAGCGCGCCCATCGTGCGCCCGTGAAAGCCGCGCACTGCTGCTACGATGTTTGGCCGCCCCGTGCTCAATCGCGCGAATTTGATTGCAGCTTCCACGGCCTCCGCGCCGCTGTTGCACAAATACACACGTTGCATTCCTGGGGGCAGCAGTGAAACCAGTAGCGCCTCAAACTCAGCACGACGGTCGTTGTAGAAAATCTCGGGACAGGAGACGAGGATCAACGCCTGTTCGGCAATTGCACGCGCAACAGCCTCATTGGCGTGCCCCAAGATGCTCACTCCTTGACCACCGACGCAGTCCACGTAGGCGCGCCCGTGCTCATCCCACAACACCGCCTCTTTGCCGCGCACGATCACCACATCGCGCTTGGGATACACGCCAGCGGTGTGTTGTTGCTCAAGCAGTTGGGTTGCGCTTGGAGACATGGGAGAGGAATTGTAGTGCGCTTCTGCGCCCCTTCACTCAGTGCGGTAGCTTCCCATTGCGACCGATCACGAGAACCTCGCTTCGTAGCCATCGCGCCAGTCCAGCGATGCACAGCACACTGTGCCTTTTGCGCTTCAGGCGCTCAGGAGCGAGGTATAATAATCTGGAAAATACACAAAGTTGCAAACATCGTCGCATCAACGCAGCCTCCACGAGCACAACGAGGCGCTGACGTCCACAAGCCCAAGAGCGAGTCGTTGGCATTGAACACCGCAGCATCCATCGCGTGGCTTGTGAAAGTGCATCCTTTGCAAGGGCACAGTTAGCGGGGAGCGCGTTTCGTCTCTCCGCTTGGCTGGCAAAAAAACCCGAAGATCCTGCTAAGGAGGAAGTGCCATGACAACTGCTGTTCAGCGCTCATTTGTCTCCAGCGCCTCGGTCTCGTCTGCGCCGCAGCCAGGGTTAGGTCGCATTATCTTCGCCTCGGCTGCTGGCACGATGATCGAGTGGTATGACTTCTATATCTTCGGCAGCCTCGCAACGGTTATCTCGAGCAAGTTTTATCAAACGGGCACACCTCTTGGGGACCTCATCGCTTGGCTTAGCGCCTTCGCGGTTGGTTTCATCGTGCGTCCCTTCGGCGCTGTTGTTTTCGGGCGCGTGGGCGATCTCGTCGGCCGTAAGTACACCTTTCTCATCACGATGACGCTGATGGGCACATGCACCTTCTTGGTCGGCGTGCTGCCCACGGCAGACGTGATAGGGCCAGTAGCAGGCATCATTTTGGTTGTGCTGCGCCTGCTTCAAGGTTTAGCATTAGGGGGCGAGTACGGCGGTGCAGCGACATACGTCGCTGAGCACTCTCCAAACGACCGACGCGGCTTCATGACGAGCTGGATCCAAATCACTGCCACGCTCGGTTTGTTTGTCTCCCTTGCCGTGATCCAGATCACACGGTTCGCAGTGGGCGAGGAGAACTTCAAGGAGTTTGGCTGGCGCATCCCGTTCCTCATCTCAATTTTCCTCATCGTCATCTCGTTGTGGATCCGCTTCTCGCTGCGCGAGTCGCCGCTCTACGTTAAGCTGAAGGAGAAGAAGCAGGTCTCCAAGAACCCGATCGTGGAGAGCTTCGGCAACCCGCTGAACTTGCGCTACGTGCTGCTAGCGCTGTTCGGCGCCACCATGGGGCAAGGCGTGGTGTGGTACACGGGGCAGTTCTACGCGCTGTTTTACCTTCAGAAGATCTTCGGCGTTGACCTCGTTACTTCAAACTTCATCGTTGGCGCCGCGCTGCTCGCCGCAACGCCCCTGTTTGTCGTGATGGGGCATCTCTCCGACAAGTATGGTCGCAAGCCCTTCTTGATCGGCGGCATGGCGCTCGCCGCGGTGACCTATCTGCCCATCTACTGGCTCATGTCGCAATTCGCGCCCTACATCGGCGACCCAGCCAACAAGATCGCGAATCCGAACTACAGCCCCATTGCCTTGGCGGTGTTGGTCTTCATCCAAGTGGTTTACGTGACCATGGTGTATGGACCCATCGCCGCCTTTCTCGTCGAGCTGTTCCCTACCAAAATCCGCTACACCTCTATGTCGCTGCCTTACCACATCGGTAACGGCGTGTTTGGCGGCTTGGTGCCTGTGATCGGGCTTTCGCTGATCCAAGCTACGGGGAACAACTACGCGGGGCTTTGGTATCCCATCGCCGTCGCAACGGTGAGCGCCGTGATCGGGCTACTGCGCATACCAGAGACGTCCCGCGTGGACCTCGCTTCGGATCAATCCATCGCGGTGATCCGCGCTGGCAAGGCGGCGCCCATCAACCGCCGCATCCTCGTCCCGCTTGACGGATCGAGCACTTCCGAAGCTGTGCTGGAGCACGTGAAGCGGCTCGCAAAGACGGAGAACGCCGAGGTCGTGCTGCTCCATGTGATCAGCGCGAGCGAAGAAGTCTTTCAAGACCCAGCGCTTGCTGCTGCAGAAGTGGAGGCCATCGCTTCTGAAGAGCGCGCTTATCTCGACCGGCTGGTTAACCAGCTCAGCAAGGAAAACATCACCGTCTCCGCTGAGGTGCGCTGCGGCCCAGTGGCTGAGACCATCGTGGCGACGGCTAAAGAACTAGGCGCGGACCTGATCGCCATGTGCACGCATGGGCACAGCGGCTTCAAGAAGTTGGTCATGGGCAGCGTCACGGAGTGGGTGATCCAACACGCCCCCGTGCCCGTGATGGCCTTCCGACCTCAACCGCAGCCCGCAAGCTAAGCGCAGCGCGCAACGCTTGTTTTGCACACAGCAACGTTCCCCTTTGTCACGCGCAAAGGGGAACGTTGTTGTCTCCTGAGGCGCTGCGGTATCATCCCAACTCGCCATGAACGCTCAGATCCCCGTGGCAGTGCTTGGGGCAACGGGCGCCGTGGGGCAGCGTTTCATTCAACTGCTCCAAGGGCATCCTTGGTTCAAGCTCGTTGCGCTCACCGCCTCGGACCGCAACGAAGGCAAACCCTACGCGCAGGCAGTGCGTTGGGTGATCGACGGTGAAATCCCCGAAGCTGTGCGCGACCTACCGCTGCTCGCCACAGACCCCGAGGCTGTGCTGCGCGCTGCGCCAGAAGTGCGCGCCGTCTTCAGCGCGTTGCCCAACGAGATCGCTGCCACAGCAGAGCCCGCGTTCGCCCAAGCGGGGCTGCTCGTGTTCTCCAACGCCTCGTATCACCGCATGGTGCCCGATGTGCCGCTGCTCATCCCCGAGGTGAACGCAGAGCACTTGCTTCTGCTGCGCGTGCAACAGCGACAGCGCGGCTGGCGCGGCGGCATCGTGTGCAACACCAACTGCACCGTGAGCGGACCGGCGATCACGCTGCGCGCGCTGCGCGACGCGTTCGGCGTGCGGCGTGTGTTCGCTTTCTCAATGCAGGCCGCAAGCGGCGCAGGCTATCCAGGTGTGCCTTCGCTCGACCTCATTGACAACGTGATCCCGTTCATCAAAGGCGAAGAGGAGAAGCTCGAAGCCGAAGCGCGCAAGCTGTTGGGGCGCTTCGACGGCACGCGCATCGTCGAAGCGGCGCTGAGCCTCAGCGCGCATTGCAACCGCGTGCCCGTGCTCGATGGGCACATGGTGGCGCTCTCCGTCGAGACCGAGCGCCCCATCACGCCTGAGGCCGCCTTGGAAGTGCTGCGCCAATTCCGCTGCGACGATTTGCGCGACCTGCCAAGCGCACCCACCCAGCCCATTGTGGTGCGCGAGGAACCCGACCGCCCACAGCCACGCCTCGACCGCATGAGCGGCAACGGCATGAGCGTCGTGGTTGGGCGCGTGCGCGCCGAGCCGCTCTTTGGCGCGCATGGCGTCAAGCTCATGACGCTGGCGCACAACACCATCCGCGGCGCTGCCGGCGGCAGTTTGTTCAACGCAGAGTTAGCAGTAAGACAAGGCTTTCTAGGAACGCCATGAAAACCATCGCCGTTATTGGAGTGGGTTACGTCGGCTTGGTCACCGGCGCGTGCCTCGCTGACCTTGGCAACCGCGTGACCTGTCTCGACGTCAACGAGGAGCGCATCGAGAAGCTCAAACAGGGCATCATGCCGATTTTCGAGCCTGGGCTGGAAGAGGTGGTGCGGCGCAACGTCGCCGCCGAGCGGCTGTCCTTCACCACCGACTACGACGAAGCCATCAACCGCCCACCTGCCGATATGGTGTTCATCGCTGTCGGCACACCTGAAGGCGTGGACGGCGAGGCAGACCTGCGCTACGTGCGCGCTGTCGCTGAGCGCATCGCCGAGGTGATGGACCATCCGCTGATCATCATCAACAAGAGCACGGTGCCCGTCGGCACCGGCGATTGGGTCGCCGACATCGTGCGCAGCCGCCAGCCGCGCCCCATCCCCTTCTCTGTGGTGAGCAACCCGGAGTTTTTGCGCGAAGGCTCGGCGATCAGCGACTTCATGAACCCCGACCGCATCGTGCTCGGCTCGCTGGATCGCGAGGCAGCGCAGCAAGTGGCGCAGCTCTACCTCTCACTGCGCGCGCCGATCTTGATCACCGATCTGCGCACGGCTGAGATGATCAAATACGCCAGCAATGCCTTCCTCGCCACCAAAATCTCGTTCATCAACGAGATCGCCAACATCTGCGAGGCGCTCGGCGCTGATGTGAAAGAGGTGGCTGCGGGCATGGGCTACGACAAGCGCATCGGGCGCGCCTTCCTCGATGCAGGCATTGGCTACGGCGGTAGCTGCTTCCCCAAGGATGTGAAGGCGCTGGCGCACATGGCGAACATCCAGGGCAAGCACCCACAATTGCTTGAAGCCGTGATGCAGATCAACGCCGACGCGCGGCGCAGCATCGTCGCCAAGGTGCGCAACTTGATCGGCAACAACAGCGGCACCTTGCGCAAGCTCGAGGGCAAGGTGGTGGGCGTGTTGGGGTTGGCGTTCAAGCCCAACACCGACGACATCCGCGAGTCGCCCGGCATTGATGTGATCCGCATGTTGCAAGCAGACGGCGCCACCATCCGCGCCTATGACCCCGTCGCTATGGAGAACGCCGCGCGCGTGCTCACCAACGTCACCCTCTGCCGCGACGCCTACGAAACCGCTGAGGGCTGCGATGCGTTAGTGCTCGCCACAGAGTGGAACGAGTTCAAAAACCTCGACCTGCCGCGCCTGAAACAACTCATGCGCCAGCCGGTGATCGTGGACGGGCGGAACATCTACGAACCCGCCCTCATGCGTGAACACGGCTTCATCTATCGTGGCGTCGGGCGCGGCTACTAGCCGATGCGCGCCATCACGCGACACACGCTGGAGAACGGCTTGCGCGTGCTGATCCGCGAGGTGCACACTGCACCGCTGGTCGCCGCCTCGATTTGGTACCGCGTTGGCGTGCGCGATGAGTTGCCCGGCTGGACGGGCGCCTCGCACTGGCTGGAGCACTTGCTCTTCAAGGGCACGCGCCGCTACACCGAGAACGACTTAGACCGGTTGATCAGCCGCTGTGGGGGCACGAGCAACGCCATGACATGGCTCGATTGCACCGCGTATTACGCAACTGTTCCAGCCGATCAACTGGCGCTCGTGTTGGACATCGAGGCTGAGCGCATGGCGCACGCGCGATTCACACCCCGCGACGCTGCCCACGAGCGAGACGTGATCCTCAACGAGCGACGCGAGAGCGAGAACGACCCCTGGTTCCGCTTGATGGAAGAAGTGCTCGGCGCAGCGTTCCTCGTGCATCCTTACGGGCACGATGCCATCGGCTACAGCACCGACCTGCAACGCCTCTCCTACGACGACCTGCGCGCCTGGTATCAGCACTTTTACACGCCCGATAACGCCGTGCTCACCCTCGTCGGCGATGTGAACTCCCAGGACGCGCTGCGCCTCATCGCGCGCACCCTTGGCAAGATCAAACGCCGCACAACCCGCACCGCGTGGTCCATCATCCCGCAGGAGCCAACACAACGCGGCGAACGGCGTGTGGTGGTTAACGGCGAAGGGCAAACGCATTACCTCGCTTTGCTGTTCCACGCGCCGCCTGCGACCCACCCAGACTTCATGCCGCTCGTGGCGCTGGATGCGGTGTTGTGCGGTGCGAGCGGCTTGAGCCTCTTCGGCGGCGGCAGCAGCAATCGCAGCAGCCGCCTCAGCCGGTTGCTCGTGGATTCGGGATTGCTCGCCGAGATCAGCGGCGGCGTGCTGCCCACGATTGACCCGTACCTCTACGGCTTCTACGCTACCCTCATGCCAACGCACACGCCCGAAGAGGCAGAAGCACGTTTGTGGGCGATCCTCGCAGAGATACAACGCGAGGGCGTCTCGCCGAGTGAGCTGGAGAAAGCCATCAAGCAAACGCGCGCGCAAGTGGTCTTTGGCACTGAGAGCACGACCCAGCAAGCGTTTTGGCTAGGCTTCAGCGAGATCGTCGCCGACTACCGCTGGTTCACCACCTTCGCGCAGCGGCTTGCGCGCGTGACTCCAGCAGACGTGCAGCGCGTGGCGCAGCGATACCTCACGCGCACCAACGCTGTTGTGGGCTGGTACGTGGCCAACGGCGCGAGCGCAGCACACGACGCCATCTGAAGGCGCGCAACAGCTCACAAGCGCCACGCCTCGGCGATCATCGCCCAAGCGTGCTCAGCATGCACACGCGTGACCACGCGCGCGTTTGGTTCAGGGCTGCGGCGATCGAGCGCCGTCATCCCACGACCCACATCATGACCCACGTCCACCCATACGCGCGCCTCAATGGTCTCCGCAATCACCGCCTCATCAAGCGCCACAGCAACAGCAAGCGGATCAGGCAGCGGCACCCCCTGCAAGCCGAAGTGATCGCGCCACGTGTACGCGATGCGAGTCATGGCAGCGAAGAAACGAGCGCGCGGTGAATCGGCGGCAGCAATTGCCTCGAGTCGCTCAAACGGCATCATCTGCTCGAGCGAGACCTCCCACGGCACCAGCGTGATGCGCGGGAAACGCTCCAGCACGACGCGCGCCGATTCAGGATCGGCAGCGATGTTGAACTCGGCGGCGGCGGTTTGGTTGCCGCGCGCTTGCCACGCGCCTCCCATCACCACCACACGCGCAATGCGTTGAGGCAGCGACGGATCAAGGTTGCACGCCAACGCTAAGTTGGTGAGCGGCCCGAGCGTGATCACGCCGAGATCACCGCTATATCGCTGCGCGAAGCGACAGATCGCCAGCGCAGCATGGAGCGGTTCTGGCGCGCGCTGCGTGCGCGAAAGCCCTGCATCGCCAAGCCCATCCTTGCCATGAAAATCGGCAGCGTGCACAGGAGGTTGTAACATGGGACGCGCGCAGCCAGCATAGAACGGCAACGGAGCGCCTAGCAAATCGAGCACAGCGCCCACGTTGACGTTCACATGCTCCAGCGGCACGTTGCCCCCCACGGTGGTAATGGCGAGCAGCGTAAAGTTTGGGTAACGCCCAGGCACGAAGGGCATCACCAAGCCAATGGCATCGTCAACGCCTGCGTCGGTGTCAATGATCCAATGCATGACGGCGGGGGAATCCTCACGGGGCAAGCGGTGCGCTATGAGATCAGCTTAAAGCGAGAGACGGGATTTGAACCCGCGACCTGTTCCTTGGCAAGGAACCGCTCTACCAGACTGAGCCACTCCCGCAACCTGCGTTAATTATACTGCGCTGCGCACCTCGCGCGCAGGAATCTTCGCCTTGCGCGCGCGTGCTCGCGCATCGCCTAGCCCTATAATCTCAGCATCTACACTCCACGCGTCGAGGCAAAACCTATGTCCCTCGCTGTGCTGAAATTCGGCGGCACCTCCGTTGGCGATGCGCACGCCATGCGGCAGACTGTTGCCGTCATCCGCGAAGCCGTTGCGCAATATGACCACGTGGTGGTCGTCACCTCAGCGATGGGGAAATCCGCCGACCCGAACGACACCGTGAAGGTGACCGACTTGCTGCTTAACGCAGCGCGCGCCGCTGCTGCTGGCGACGCTGAAGCGTATCGGCGCGCGCGCCGCGCCCTCGCCGATAAACACCACGCCGCAATCGAGGCGCTCATCACTTTGCCCAACGACCGACAGCGCATCAGCGCCGAAGTGGATGACCTCCTCACGGGGTTCGAGACGTTATGCGCCAGCGTGCAGGTGTTGGGCGAAGTGACGCCGCGCGCGCTGGACACCATCGCTGGCCTGGGCGAGCGCATGGCAGCGCGCATCCTCGCGGGCGCGCTGCGCAGCGCTGGCTTGCTCGCCGAGGCGCTCGACGCCACCGCGTTCATCATCACCAACGATCGCTTCCAAGCTGCAACGCCGCTGATGGAGCCAACGCGCGAGAAAACCCGCGCGCACCTGCTGCCGTTGCTCGAGCGCGGCGTGATCCCGGTGGTCACCGGCTTCATCGGCGCGACGCAGAACGGCATCCCCACCACGCTCGGGCGCGGCGGCAGCGACTACAGCGCCAGCATCATCGCCGCTGCACTCGACGCAGACATTGTGTTCAACTACACCGACGTGGACGGCGTGCTCACCACAGACCCACGCATTGTGCCCGAAGCACGCACCATCGAAACGCTCACCGCGAAGGAAGTCAGCGAGATGGCTTACTTCGGCGCCTCAGTGTTGCACCCGCTCACCATCGCGCCGTTGATGGAGAAGAACATCCCGCTGCGCGTGAAGAACACCTTCAACCCCTCCCACCCCGGCACGCTCATCGTCTATGACGACGCAGAGAGCGGCGGCGGTGCGATCAAAGCCGTGACGGCGATCAAGAACGTCAGCATGATCACCGTTGCTGGCTCAGGCATGAAGGGCGTGCCCGGCATTGCGGGACGCACCTTCATGGCGGTGGCGCGCACGGGCACGAGCGTGTTCATGATCTCACAAGCTTCCAGCGAGCAAAACATTTGCTTCGTCGTGCCGCGCCAATCCGCGTCTGCGGTGGTGGAGGCGCTCAAGCAGGAGTTCGAGAACGAGATCGCAAACGGCGAAATAGATGGCGTGTACTCCTTCGACCAAGCCTCGATCATCACGGTGGTCGGCGCAGGCATCTCAGAGACGCCCGGCGTGAGCGGACGTGTGTTCAGCGCGCTCGGCGCAGAGCGGATCAACGTGTTTGCCATCGCGCAAGGATCGTCGGAATGCGCGATCAGCCTCATCGTCGCCGAGGAGCGCTGCAACGACGCCGTGCGCGCGCTGCATCGGCTCACCGAGCCAACACCTGCCTAGAGCGTCATCTGCTTCGCCCAGAGCACTTCCGGCAAATCGCGCAGCGCCTTCATGGCGTAATCGGGCACGGGGTTGTCCAAGTTGATGAACGACAACGCGTGATCGCCGGGACGCGTGCGCCCAAGGCGATACTCGGCGATGTTCACATAGTTCGCGCCGAGGATCGTGCCCACACGCCCGATCACACCCGGCACGTCGCGCGAGGAGATCACCAACACCAGTCCCTCTGGCACAGCGTCAATGCGGAAGCCGTCAATCTGCACGATGCGCGGTTCGCTGCCGTCGAACAGCGTGCCCGCAACGGTGCGCGTCTCTTGGTCGGTGGTGATGCGGCAAGAGACCAAATTGGTGTAATCGCTGCTGGTGAGGTTGACCGCCTGCGTCACGATGATGCCGCGCTCGTTGGCGATGACCGGCGCATTGACGAAGTTCACGCGCTCGCTGCCCAACATGGGCGCTAGCAAGCCGCGCAGCAGCGCCACCGTGAGCGGCTTCACATGTGGGCTGACGTCAGGACCGCGATACTCCACCTCCACGCGCTGCAAGCGCCCTTCCATCAAGCTCGCCTGCAACTTGCCGAGCTTCTCCGCGAGCGCCAAGTAGGGACGAATGACCGGCAGCGCAGCAGGATCAATCGGCGGGAAGTTCACGGCATTGCGCACCTCGCGCTCGTGCAGCGCATCGAGCACTTGCTCGGCGATCTGAATTGACACATCGCGCTGTGCCTCCAGCGTGCTTGCGCCTAGATGTGGGGTGACCACTACGTTGGGCAGCTTGAAGATCGGATGATCGGCAGGCGGCGGCTCTTCCTCGAACACGTCGAGCGCAGCGCCGGCAAGCTTGCCGCTGACGAGCGCTTCGTAGAGCGCTTGCGTGTCCACCAAAGCGCCGCGCGCCACGTTGATCAAGCGCGCGCCGGGCTTCATCTTCGCGATCGCCTCTGCATTGATCAAGCCGCGGCTGGTCGGCGTGAGCGAGGAGTGAAGCGTGATGAAGTCGCTTTGTGCCAGCAGCTCATCCAGCGACACCAAAGCCACCTTTGCGGTGCGCGCAGCTTCCTCGTTCACGTAGGGGTCATAGGCGATCACTTCCATGCCGAACGCTTGCGCGCGGCGCGCCACTTGTGCACCGATGCGCCCGAAGCCAATGATGCCCAAGACGCGCCCTTGCAACTGCACCCCGATGAACTTGCTGCGCGTCCACTCGCCGCGGCGCAGCGAGGCGTCGGCTTGGGGGATGTTGCGCGCCAGCGCCAACATCATCGCCATCGTGTGCTCACAGGTGGCGATGGTGTTTGCCTGTGGCGTGTTCATCACGATGATGCCGCGGCGCGTCGCGGCGTCCACGTCAATCGTGTCCACGCCGATCCCCGCGCGCCCGATCACGCGCAAGCGCTCTGCATGTGCGATCACCTCAGCGTCAACCTTGGTCTCGCTGCGCACGATCAGCGCGTCGGCTTCGCGCACGCGCGCGAGCAGCTCAGCGCGAGAAAGCCTCTTGGCAACGTCCAGCTTCACCTGCGGATCAGCCCGCAGAACCTCTAATCCGGCTTCAGAGAGATCATCTGGGATGAGGATCGTGAACATACGCGAATGCGCCTAGGCGTAGAGCGTTGTGCGTTGGGCGGCTTGCATCAGAGCGCGGCGCGTGAGCACGCCGACGAGGTGCCGACGTTGCTCTGCCGTGCCGCGCACATCTGTGATCGGTCGCGCAAGAGCTTGTGCAGCACGCGCAGCTTCTTCAAACGCTTCCGGTGAGGGAGCTTTGCCGATGAGCACCTCGGCTGCCTCGCGCGCCAGCAGCGGCGTGGGCGCGACGGCACCAAGCGCGATGCGCGCGTCCACGATCTGCCCCTCGCGTACGGTGATCGCAGCGCCCACGCCAACCACCGCGATGTCCATTTCGTTGCGCGGCGTGAAGCGCAAATACGCGGCGCCAAAACCAGGTGGCGGCGGCGGCAACTTAAAGCTCACCACCAACTCATCAGGCTGCAACACCGTTTTGCCTGGTCCAAGGAAGAAATCCTCAAGCGCAAGGGTGCGCGTGCCGCGCGCCGAGGCGATCACCACAACTGCGCGGTGCACCATGAGCGCTGGGATCGAATCGCCCGCCGGCGAAGCGGTGCACACGTTGCCGCCGAGCGTCGCGCGCCCTTGGATTGCCACGCCGCCGATCAGCTTAACGGCGTCCATCAAGCCCGGATAGGCAGCGGCAAGCGCTGCATGGCTGTAGATGCGGTAACACGGCACAGCAGCGCCGATAATCGCGCCCGTTTGCGGATCGAACGACAGCACGTTGAGGTCTGGGATGCGTTTGACATCCACGACGACGTTAGCAAAACGCCGGCGTTCGCGCAACTGCACGATGAGATCGGTGCCACCACTCAAGCAGCGCGCGCCCTCGCCTTCTCGGGCTAGCACTGCAAGCGCTTCTGCAAGCGATGTGGGGCGAACATAGGAGAAGGCTTGCATAGCACAAAAGATAGCACACTTGCGGCACGTGCTATAACCCACGTTCGCCGATGCGAACTCGTGGTTTCAGGCGCGAACGCAGCGGATTTGGGTGTGTGAGCGTGCTGTTCTTGCTTGGAGCGGTGCTGGCGCTGGCTGGCTACGTGCTCGTGCAGGTGCGCTTGGGCAATGTGCCACAGTTTGCGCGCACCGCGCGCTCCTTACCCACGCTCGCGCTCACACCCACGCCCACGCTAAGCCTGGAGACGTTTCTCCAGCGTGCCGAGGAAGCCGAACAGCGCGGCGACTACCGCACAGCGCTTGAGTTCTACGATCGGGCAAGCCGGCGTCGCCCCAACGACGCAGAGCTGCATCAACGCGCTGCGCGCCTCCTGGTGTTCCTCGGGCAACCTCAGAAGGCAGAGCAACGCGCTCGGCGCGCATTGGAGATCGATCCTAGCCACTTCCCTTCCAAGGCAGTGCTGTGCATGGCGCTCGATTGGCAAAAGCGCATCGCTGAAGCAGTGGCGATCTGCCGCAGCGTGGTAGAGACCAATCCAAACTACGCGCGCGGCTACGCTTATCTCGCTGAGGCGCTTGCCGATGCAGGCGATTTTGAAGCTGCACGCCAAGCAGCACAAACCGCCGTCGAGCTCGCGCCAAACGACGTAGATGTGCTGCGCAACTTGGGCTACGTGTACGATGTGTTTGGTCGCTACGACCTCGCGCTGTACCACTACCGACGTGCCCTGGAACAAAACCCGAACTTGCCTCACGTGCTAAACGCGATCGGGCGCATTCACTTCGTGCGCGGACGCAGCGCCGACGCCGTGAGCACATTTCGCCGCGTGCTCGAGATCGACCCGCAGAACGTTGAGGCGCACTACCGCCTGGGCGTCGTCTTTCAGACGCTGGGTGAATTTGGGCAAGCGCGCGTCGCGCTCGACAAAGCCATTGAACTTGACCCAACCTTCGTGCGCGCGCTCACGCAGCGCGGCTCACTCAACTTCCAAACGCGCAACTACTTCGGCTCGGTCGAGGATTACGAGCGCGCGATCCAAGCTGCGCAGCTTACGGGCGAGAAGCTCACCGCGATTGACTACGTGAACTTGGGCTTTGCCTACCGCTGGATTCAGCAATGCGACAAAGCAATCAGCGCATGGGACACCGCGAGCGCGCTGGCGCCGAACGATGAGACGGTGCAAAACTATGTGCGCGCCGGCTATCGTCAATGCGGTCGCTGATCCGCGCGCGGCAAGGCATGTCGCAACAAGCGCAGCGCCGAGATAAAAAGAATGCTGCCCAGAAGCACGTAGAGCAGCTCGCTCGAGACCAGACGCACTAAGAAGCTGCCCGTCAGCGCGCCAAACACAGAGCCGAGCGCCATCGGCAACACCAAGCTGCGCACAGGCAGCGCAATGGAGGAGCTGCTCTTTTGCCGTGCATAGCGCATCAGCCCCATCACGATGGTCGGCATGCTCACCGCCAAGCTCAGCGATCCCGCAAGCTTGATATCCGTGCCAAAGATCAGCACGATGGCAGGGATCAGCAATTCGCCTCCTGCGACACCAAGCACGCTGCTGAACACACCGATCCCGACGCCAGCAAGCACCCCCACGCCTGCGCGCACGGCAGGAGCGGCTTGCAAACGCACAAGGTCAAGCACCCAATGGTGCCCTATCAACACAGCGCTGAGGAAGAGCAGAAAACCCGCCACAACCATTGTGAGCACACGTTCATGAATGCGCGTTGCGAAGTAGGCGCCGAGATACGCACCAAGCAGCGAACCCGCAAGCAGATTGAGCACAATGCCGATATGGTTGAGGACCACGCTGATCCCGTTCAGCCCAGCGCGAAAAATCAGCGAAAACGTAACGGTCACAAGGCTGATCAGCAAATTCACCACAACAGCTTGCAACAAGCGCTGCTTGAACACCTCGATCAGCGCTGGCAATCGAAACTCGGCACCGCCCAAGCCGATCAACCCCCCAAGGACAGCAATCAGCCAGCCGAGGAAAAAAGCGAGGGGAATGGAGTGCACAGAGAGCCCCCATCAGCGCAGCCCGCGGCGGCGCGCCATTTGCTCAAGCTGGTGCTTTTCCTCGGCGGTGAGGTCGGTAGGCACCGTCACCATCACGCGCAGGTAGAGATCGCCATACGAATCACTGTTGAGTTTTGGCATGCCGCGCCCGCGCACACGGATGAGCTTGCCCGACGAGGTCCCTGGAGGCACTTTCACCATGATGCGCCCACCCAGGGTATCTACGGGCACCTCACCTCCCAACATCGCCGTGAAGGCGTCCACTTGGATATCGCGATACAAGTCATCGTCCTTGCGTTCGTAGATGGGGTGAGGCTTGATCTCGACCACGAGGTAGAGATCGCCCGCCTGACCGCGCGCGTTGCGACCGCCCAACCCTCGCACGCGCACTTTGCTCCCCGTGCGCACGCCACGCGGAATCTTGACCTCGACGCTTGGCTGACCGGGTCGCTGGATCAGGCGCGTTGTGCCGTGATAAGCCTCTTCGAGCGTTAGCTCAACCGCTTGCTCGAAATCGCGCGGCTGTGTGACGGTCTGCCCGCCTCGGAAAATAGATTCGATGAAGTCCGCGAAAGAAAGATCGTCATTCCAAAACGTTGTGGTCGCCCCGCCGCTCCAACGCGACCAGTCGTATTGGCGCGGATCGCCTCCCGCGCGCTGATACTGGTAGAAACTGTTCCCCATCTGGTCGTAGAGCTTGCGCTTTTCGGGGTCGCTGAGCACTTCGTAGGCTTCGTTGATCTCCTTGAATTTCTCCTCGGCTTGCTTATTGCCTGGGTTCGCGTCTGGGTGATATTGACGCGCCAGCTTGCGAAACGCCTTCTTGATGGTCTCCTGGTCGGCGTTTCGATCAACGCCGAGGATTTTGTAGTAGTCCTTGTATTCCATCGCTGCCACTCACCACCTATCACTCCTGGAGCGAAACTGCTGGCGCAGGGCGCATTGCATGCCGCTGCCGCGCGCGCCACGCCCAAACGAGCAAACCGATGCCGAGCAGCACCGTCATGAGCAGCGCATGCGCCATCATCGGCGGCACCAACGCTGCTGGGTCACCGTTAACAGGGGGCAGCGGTGGATAATAGCCGTAGCCCCCCAAGCGCCCCGGCGCCAACGGGCTGTAGTCCACCACATCGCCCGCAATTAGCCATGCGAGCGTCAACCCTGAATCGCGCACGCTTGGACGCACGTACTGCATCATGAGCAGCCCCATTATCGTAAGCCCAAAGTGTGTGAGAAACATTATCGGGCCGCTGAAGACGCTCGTTAGCTCCACATCACCAGTTGCCAGCCAATACAGCCCCCAAAAGACCATCGTCCAAGTGCCGTATTTCACGCAGGCAACGGCGGCGACTTGGTTGAGCAGGTTGCTGCTGCGCCGGTAGTGCATCAGGATCACCGCAATGCCGAAAAGCCCTGCCGCAAGTGGACAATCCGGGATAAAGGGCAAGCTCCACCAGGGCGCGTTGACCTCGGCGAAGAAGCGCCCATACCACCCCCACGTGCCGAAGCCAAACGCAAACAAGCACGCAGCAAACACCAACCATGCGAGCAGTGGCGCCGCGATCACGCGGTCGCTCCAGACGCGGATCAAGCGAAGCACGTTGTTGTGCATTGCTGCGAGTGTACAGCAAGGCGATGTGCGTCCATTTCCCGCTTTACCAGGTGTCGCGCGCCTAGCGCCTCCTGCGCTTTGCCTATAATCGCCTAGCGATGGCTCAGCCGTCTAAAAGGCACAATGCGGCTGGCGCTTCGCTGATCTGGGCGTTCGTGTTGCTCATGATCGTGGGAGGAGGACTGTTGATCCTTAGCCAGCTTACAGAACGTCCTCTCGAAGAAGTGAAGCTCGAGCCATTGCCCGCCACGCCTGCCTATAGACCGCGCGAAGAGGCTGTGCTGCTTGCGCCCCCCACTCCCAATCAAGACGTCGTGATGCGCGACTTCGCGCCGAGCACGGCGCTTTCGCAGCCGCGCCGCCGCACCTTGATCACATACACCGTCGTCGAAGGCGATACCGTGTTCGGCATTGCCTACAAGTTCGGTCTGCGCCCAGAGACCATCTTGTGGTCGAATTACGAAATCCTGAAGGACAACTTCGACCTCATCCGAGTCGGTCAGCAATTCATCATTCCGCCCGAGGACGGCTTGATCATCGAAGTGGAGCGTGGCGATACCCTCGACGGCATCGCGCGGCGCTTCGGCGTCACGCCCGAGCGCATCGTGAACGAACCCATCAACGGATTGAGCAGCGTCAACCAGCCGCTTCAAGTGGGGCAACGCTTGTTTGTGCCTGGGGGCGAACGCGAGACAGTGGTGTGGCAAGTGCCCAAGCTGGTGCCTGTTCGACAGACCACCGCTGGTGTGCGGGTGTACCGCACAGGCAAGTGCGGTGAGGTCGCCATCCCGCCGCTCGGCACAGGATCGTTCATCTACCCGGCAAAGCGGCGCTACCTCTCAGGCTACGACTTCACGCGCTACCATCCAGGCTTGGATTTCGCAGGTCGGCTCGGCGAGCCGATCTTTGCCTCAGATGCCGGCACGGTGATCTACGCAGGGTATTCGCTGAACGCAGCAGGCGTGCCTGTGGGGTACGGTCAATACGTGGTGCTCGATCACGGCAATGGCTATCAAACGCTCTACGCACACGCAAGCCAACTCTTCGTCACTTGCGGTCAGCAAGTGGCGAAGGGCACCGTGATCGCTGCGATCGGCTCCGTAGGTCGCTCCACAGGACCCCACCTTCACTTCGAGATCCGCTATCGAGGCACGCCAGTGAATCCTTGGACGTTGTTACCACCGCGCGGCTAAGCTGCCATGGCACAAACGCCCCGAACTTACGCCTTCGACGCGCGCGTGGTGCACGATCACTTCCCAGGCATCGGGCGCTATGCTTGGAACCTGTTGCGCGAACTCATCGCGCATCTTGAGGCTGATGAACGCCTGGTGGTGCTCTATGACCCCAACGCGCGCAGCAGCCGACATCCACTCCATGCGCTTGCACAGCAAGCCTCACCCCGTGTCGCATGGCGCGCCACACCGACGCCAATCTTCAGCACGCGCAACTTGTTCCTTGCAGCCGATCCGCAGTGGGCTTTGGTGCACTACCCGTACTACGTGCGCCCGCTCGCGCTCAAAGCGCGCAGCATCACCACGCTATACGACGCCATCCCCTTCCGCTATCCTGATTACTTTCCCGCCCGACGTACGCGGCTTGCGATTCGCCTTTTTCACTGGCTTGCTGTACTGCGCGCGCAACGCGTCATTGTGCTCTCAGAACACGCGCGCCAAGAGCTGGCGGAGTTGCTGCCCGCCGTGCGCTCGAAGAGCGTGGTGATCCCAGCCGCCGCCGATCCGCACTTTCAGCCTATGTCCGCAGCCGAGGCACACGCAACCCTCGCGCCGCGCTTCGGCGCGCTGCCGCCTTTCTGTCTCTACCTCGCCAGCAACAAGCCGCACAAAAATTTGCCGCGCCTGGTTGAGGCTTGGCGCCTTGTTGTGAACGCGCTTGGCGCACAAGCACCGCTGCTCGTCATCGCGGGGCACTACGACCCGCGCTACCCAGAGGCGCAGCAGCGCGTGCGCGCGCTCGGGCTGGAGTCGCAGGTGCGCTTCATCGGCACCGTGAGCGACGTTGAAGCTGCTGCGCTCTACGCCTCGTGTGAGCTTTTCATTTACCCTTCGCTCCACGAAGGCTTTGGGCTGACGCCGCTCGAGGCCATGGCGTGCGGCGCGCCTGTTGCCTGTGCCAGCGCTTCGTCTTTGCCAGAGGTGGTCGGCGAAGCCGCGTTGTTGTTTGACCCCACCGATGTGGACGACATAGCGCGCGCCTGCCTTGTCGCGCTGCGCGACCCATCTTTGCGCGCGCGCTTGCGCGAGGCAAGCCTAAAGCAAGCTGCGCGCTTCAGCTGGGCACGCGCTGCACAGCAAACGTTAGCCGTTTACCGCGAAGTCGCTGAGAAGCACCGATGAAATCTCTGCGCATCGTGCACATCTACAAGGACTATGCCCCCGTCGTCGGCGGGATCGAAAATCACATTCGCGTTGTTGCCGAGGATCAAGCGCGGCGTGGGCACCACGTGAGCGTGCTCGTGGCGCAGCGCAGCGGCTTGCCGTTCAGCGAGACCAACCTCAACGGCGTGCACGTGGTGAAAGTGCCGCGCCAGCTCAATGTGCAATCAGCGCCGATCAGCCTCGCCTTTCCATACTGGGTGCGCAGGCTGACGCAAGATGCTGACATCGCACACCTTCACGCGCCCTACCCCATCGGCGAAATGTGCAACCTTTGGTTTGGGCACGCACGGCGCACGGTGATCACCTGGCACAGCGACATTGTGCGCCAGCGTGTGTTGCTGCGCTTCTACGCGCCTTTGCTGCGCCGCGTGCTCGCACACGCGGATCGCATCTTCCCCACGAGCGAGGTATATGCGCGCACCTCGCCTTGGCTCCAAGCGCATCTCGACAAGTGCCGCGCGATCCCGCTGGGCGTTGACCCAGAGCGGTTTGCCCCAGCAGAGCGTTCCTCAGCATCAAGCCAAGCGCCATTGCGCGTGCTCAGCGTTGGGCGGCTGCGTTACTACAAAGGCTTGGACGATCTCATCCGCGCCTTGCCCGAGCTGCCCAACGTGGAAGCCTTCATCGTCGGCGAAGGGCCAATGGGCACAGCGTGGCGCGCGCTTGCCGAACGATTGGGCGTCGCCGAGCGCGTGCACTTCGTCGGCGCGGTGAGCGATGAGGCACTGCCGCGCTGGTATCAAAGCGCGGACGTGTACGTGATCCCGGCAAACGCGCGCGCCGAAGCGTTCGGCGTCGCGATCCTCGAAGCGATGGCGAGCGGGCTGCCGGTGATCTCGACCGAAGTCGGCACAGCGACCTCGTGGATCAACCAGCACGGCGTGACGGGCTTGGTGGTGCCGCCGCGCGATCCGCGCGCGCTCGCAGCAGCTATTCGCCAACTCAGCGATCCACACGTGCGCTGGCAGATGGGCGCCGCAGCGCGCGCGCGCGTGCTTGCTGAGTTCACCGAGGCACAGATGTTCGCGCGCATCGAGGAGGCTTATCGCGAGGTGCTCGACGGCACATAGCTCGGCTGGGTTTGCCGTACGAAGCGCGCAACATACACGCCGTGAAATGCCCATGCTTCGGCGCGCTGCCAGCGCGTCTCGAACCAGCGGCGCGTGTGCCCGTGCTTGTCCCACATGGCAGATTCCGATTCAAACAGCCAAACGCTTTGTGTCTGCATGAGCTGCGACTCTAGTTGCGCGCCAACCGCCTCAAGCGTAGCCTCGTTGGCATACGGTGCTTCAATCAAGCGTACGGGCGGCGCCGTGAATCCATGTTGCGCAGCGTAATACGCAAACGCATGACGGAGATAGCCGATTTGCAGCACCACTGGCTCATTGGGCTGCGCCGCGCGCAACACCTGCGCCACAGCGCCGCGCAAGTCGGGTCGAATGGGCACAAGGACTTGTGCAGCTAACCCGCTCGCGCTCACCACAGTAACAAGCCCGAGCACGCTCCAACGCCATTGCACACGCGCAATCCGCGCAATGAGCGCACCGAGCACCACGTAAAACGGCGTGGCGCTCCAAAGCACATAGCGCGGCAAGAACAACGGCACGCGCAATGAAAGAAGCATCAACGCAGCGCTCGGCAACACCGCCCATGCCATCAGCACCAGCATCCACCGACGCTCCAGCGCGTTGCTCCGCTTAAACGCCCACACCACTCCTACGATCACCCCGCCAAGCAACACGCCTTGAACAGCGACACGCCCTTCTGGGGCGGGCAGGAAGAACAACGGCGCGTCGGTGTTAAGCCCAAAGGTCCACGTGCGCAGCAACGTGTTCACGACCGCGCCCGGCGGGAAAAACGGCAGCAGCGTGCCGCCACCTCGAAGCACGGCAGGCGCCTGCCATGCCACAAGGGGCAGATATGGCAAGGTCAGGAAAGCCAAAGCGACCAACGCGCTGCGCCAATGAGCGCGCGCCGCCGGCAACGCAACAAACGCCACACTTGCGACAAGCAGCACAAGCGGGGAGAGCACGTGGATGTAAAAGCTCAAGCTGGTCGCAACCACGAAGACACTCCACCACCCCACCCTACGCGCGTGCCAAGGCCCAAGCGCACGCAGCAGCGCATACATCGCCAATGCCAGCAGCGCCGGCTGCAAGGCATACATGCGGCCTTCGCCGGCATACCACACCAACAACGGCGAAAGCGCCATGATCCATTCCGCAGCAAGCCCAGCGCTTCGCCCAAACAAACGCTTGCCCAGCACATAGCCGAGCACCACCAATGCGGTCCCCGCAAGCGCTGAGAAATAACGCAGCGTGAAGTCGTTCACGCCCACGAGCGCAAACCAGCCACGCAACAAGAGGAAATACAACGGGCCGTTGAACCCTGGCGCGCTGAGCCGACTCAGCACAGTGCTCAGCGGCTCGAGCGCAAAGCGCACCGAGTCCACCTCATCGCGCCACAGGCTTTCATGCGTGAGCAACGCCACGCGGGCGACGAACGCGATCCACGCAATCAACACAGGCCAGCGCAGCGCTCGGTGCATCGTCCCGCTATCTTGGCTGGTGCTCAGCCGCTGTTTGGCGCAAGAACGCGATCACGTGCTGCGCCACTTCATCAGGGCGCTCCTCATGCGGCAGGTGACCCGTCTCAGGCAAAACGTGCAGGTGGGCCTGCGGCAACGCCTCAGCAAGGCGATGTGCTTGCACAACGGGGAAGATAGGGTCCTGATCGCCCCAAATAATCAGCGTTGGGTGCGCGATCTCTGCGAGGTGGTAGGGCACGGGCTTAACGCCGTCCTTCGGCGAACGTCCCTGCCACAACTGCGCAAGCGCCGTAGCGCGCACGTGAAGCGGCGCTGCGTAGCCACGCACGACCTCGCGCGTGAGCCATGCGCGTTGGCGGCTGATGAAGTACAGCACAGGTCGGGTGAAGATGGGCGACGTGGTGTAGAAGGCAAGCACGTAACCCAACACAGGGACGCGCAACGCATACGCAATTGGCGGGCGGTCGGTGGCGAACGCCTCGGGCGCCAACAACACCAGTGATCGCACGCGTTCAGGCGCCAACAGCGCCATCTGCATAGCGACACGACCGCCGAACGAATGCCCAACACAGTGCGCCGCTTGCACGCCAAGCTGCTCCATTGCGCCAAGCACCACGCGCGCTTGCGTCTCGGTGGTGTAGATCGGCTCGGCAGGGCGCGCCGAGGCGCCATAGCCGAGCAGCTCGACGACAATCACGCGAAACCCTTGTGCCAGCAGCGCCGCGCGCAACAGGCGCCACGTGAACGCCCACGAAGCGAAACCATGAATCAGCACCACAGCCGGCGCGTGTTTTGGGCCGTCGTCGAGGTAATGCACCGCGTAGCCGTTCACCCAAAGGAAACGATCGTCGCCCGCAAACTCGCGCAAGTTGTAGCGTTCGCGCAGCGGCGTGAGCAAGTACGCGCCCCAAACCACCGCGCCTAACACCATCACCACTACTAATCCCCCAACCCCGAACGCCATCAACGCCTGCGTGAGGCCTAGAGGCACTGCTTGCACGCCGAGGAGCGTCACCATCGCGGCGGCGCCGCACAAGCACACCACCGGCAGCGCGTGTTCAAACGAGCGTGGGTGCATCTTGCGGCGCAACCAGATCACCGCACCCAACACCATCAAAGGCGGCGCAAACACGGCAGGCAAGTGTCCCCATCCCAAGAAACCACGCACCTCCCACCAGTTGATGGGGTAGCGGGCGAGCGTGATCGGCGAGAGGTCCTCCATGATGCCGATGTCGAGCGCGTAGCGCGCCATACCTATCGGCTCACCCCACACCGCGACGTAGTAACGCCCCGATTGCGGTACGTTCACATCGAGGACCGCGCGGGGAAAGTACGACATTTGGGTGAAGACATCGAAGAAGACATACGTGCGCTCGCTCGTTGCCGTGATCACGCCCATCCCGGGCGGCAGCGCAAAGGGCAAGGCATCAGCAGGCGGCCTCGGCAAGCCTGGCCCGATCAAGGCGATGGTTGGATTGAAGTTGCGCAGCTCCTCATGCGCGGGGATGAACATCACAGCGCGGAATCGGTCGCCTGCTCTGTAGTCGAAACGCACCATGTCCACGTCGTCTGGGGACGAAAGCTCTCCCAACACGAACCACATGAACCAGGGCTGTGAGATGTAGGGCACGCTCTCGTCCTCGAACAAGCCGTAGTCGCCGCCGGGCATTGCGCTTTCGAGAATAGGCGTCTCAGCAAAAGCAACTTGAGAGCCACCTGCAACCCACGCTAGACACACACACACCACCCCGAGCACGCGCTTGAACCTGTAGAAAACCGAACCGATCGCTTCCATCAAGCATTGCTCCTCATTGTGGCAAAGCGCTGCCAAGCGTACCAGATCGCGCGTTGCTGTCAAAACGTCCTACTCGGAGAGCCCGCTTTGGATAGGCGTGAGCTTTTCAGGCGGGACGCCCAAGTTGAAATAGGCGTTGATGATGCGCTGCGCTACAGGCGCTGCCACGCCAGAACCCTGCCCGCCGTTCCAAAAGTAGATCGCCAACGCAAGTTGCGGGTCATCCGCAGGCGCGTAGGCAACAAACCAAGCGTGCGTAGGCTGAACGCGCATGCCCACGTAGCAAATCCCGAGCTTGAGTGCTACATCATCGCAGAACTCCGCGGTGCCCGTTTTTCCAGCATACGGGAAGCCCTCGAGGCGCGAGGCATAAGCAGTGCCGCCTGGCTCATTCACCGCGCGATACATCGCGTCGCGGATGAGTTGGAGGTAACGCGCATCGAGCGGGATGGTGCGGATCACGCGCGGCTGGAAGGGCCGCACCACATTGCCGCGTTCGTCCACAACTTCGCGGATGATCTGCGGCTCGTAGAGCGTGCCGCCGTTAGCGAACACCGCTACCATGTTCGCCATTTCCAACGGCGTCGCCACGATGAAGCCTTGGCCGATGGCGAGATTGTAGCTGTCGCCGCGCGTCCACACCTCGCCGACGCGGCGCAGCTTATCCACCTCTTTGGGCACGAAGCCCGGCGTGTAAGGAATGCCGAGATTCGGGTAGCGCTCGCCGATGCCGAACACGCGCGCCCAGTCCGCTAGGCGATCCACGCCCAAGCCGCGAATGTTCTCCTCAGGGTAACCACCAACCGCCTTGCGAAAGTAAGTGTTGCACGAGTTACGAATGGCGTCGCGGATGGTCTGCGGGCCGTGCTGCCCGCCACGCAGACCGATCCAGCAGTAGAATTTCTGCCCCGGTGCATTAGGGTCAACCTCGTTCGGCAATTCAAACACGCCAGGGTCGTTGATCACGGTGCGCTCAGTGACCGTGCCCTCTTGCAGCAAGGCTGCCGCTACCACCAGCTTGAAGATCGAGCCTGGGGGCACCGTGTCTTGCGTCGCGTGGTTGAGCAAGGGGAGATGCACATCCTCGGCAAGCGCGCGATATTCGCTCTGCGCGATGCCGCGCGCGAAGCGGTTGTTGTCATAGCCCGGCAACGTGACCATGCCGAGGATCTCGCCTGTGTTCGGGTTGAGCGCCACAGCGGCGCCGCGCGGGATGTTGCGGATGCGCATTGCCTCGGTCATGGCGTCATACATGATTTGCTGCAAGCGCAGATCAATCGTCAGGCGCACGCTGTTGCCGTTGATCGGCGGCGTCTCGCTGATCACCTCCAGCTCCTCGAACGAAGCGTCCACAAGCACCACGCGCCGCCCTTTCTGCCCGCGCAGCTCAACCTCAGCAGCCGCTTCCACGCCCGTGACGCCCACGCGATCGGTCTCGTAGTTGTAAATCTCGGGCGCGTAGAACTGCGGGTCGCGCTCGATCATCTCGCGGAAAATCTTGCTGGTGTAGCCGAGGATGTTGCCGAGGAGATCACCGTAGAGATACTCGCGCGAGCCGACCGTTTGCACGATCACGCCGCGCCACTCAATCGCCTTCTCCTGCACCGCCAGCGCCACCTCGCGCGGCACATTGTCGGCGACGACGATGGGCTGGTAGGGCGCAAAAAAGCGCACGCTATGCACCTTTGTGTAGATGCTGCCCGCGGTGACCTCAGGCTGATTGATCAGCCGCGCAAGCCCGTCGTACATCGCCATGCGCTCAATGCGCTGCCGCACGGGGTCGTCGGGATAGCTCACCTGCCGAATGGGGATGATCGCGACTTGATACGCAGGCACGTTGCGCACGAGGGGAACACCGTTGCGGTCAAAGATCAAACCACGCGTTGCCGGAATTTGCCGCTCGACCACGCTGCGCTGCGCCACACGCCGTGCGAACTCGCTTTGGCGATTCACCTGAATGTCGTAAAGCCGAATCAGCAACACCCCAAAGGTCAGCACCACACCGAGCGCGAGGAGCAACAAACGCCCGCGCCCCTGTTTCGGGTCGGGAGGCGGCACCTGTGACGTGCGCCGGTGAATGGGGTAGCTGTCAACGACCATGACGCAAATGCGCTAGCGCAGCGCCAGAAAAGATTCCTGCGCGCGCAAGCGGCGCTGGAGGCGTTGAAGGAGCGCGAACGTGGGCAGCGTGAGCAGCGGGTTGAGGATCAGCGCTGGCAGCACCACATTTTGCACGGCAAACGCCAAGTTCACGGGGCGCTGCGCGATCGCAAGCACACCAAGCGCAACAGCATAGAACACCGCAGTGACCACTGCCACCCAGTTTGTCGCCCGCAGCCATGGCAGCGGATTGGGCACCTGATCCACCACAATCGCCACCAGGTTGCCCAAAGGCAGCCCCAGCAAGTGTAAGCCAAAAGGAGCGCCCGAGGTGAGATCGAGCCACAAGCCGCCAAAGCTCGCCCACAAGAAACCCTCGTTGCCGCGCAACACCGCCCACACCGAAGCGACAATCAGCACCAAATTCGGACGCGGCAAATCGCCCAGCACAGCGGGCAAGAAGCTGCCCTCCGCCAGCGCGAGCAAGAACAAAACCAACCCAGCGAAGACGTGGCGTCGCACAACCTGCGATTATGCGCCAGCTCACCCGTGCATGAGCTACTACTCGCCCCTTCCTCACTCCACCCTCGCCCACAGAGGTGCAGTCAGCAGGAGCGGAAACCGACTCAGCCCGAGAAAGCACCGCCAAAAGGTGGTAGAATCAGCAACGCGCATTGGGGCGTAGCCAAGTGGTAAGGCAGCGGACTTTGGATCCGCCATTCGTAGGTTCGAATCCTGCCGCCCCAGTGATTGTGCTCAGTTGGCCGGCGGCACAGCCGGCTTTTTTGTTCTGAAGA
>JAUQQA010000052.1 GCA_030550095.1 Chloroflexota bacterium
CATCAAAGCCTCGGAGCACCCCGCGCATTGTTCTACTGCTCCACTTTGCGCTCTACTGGCTACCTACAGCAACCTTGAAGACAACCCAATGAGCGGCACAGCAAGCCCAATCACCAACACGGTGAGCGGCAAGCCGATGCGCGGGTAGTCCGCAGCCGTGTAGTTGCCTGGGCCCATCACAAAGGCGTTCACGGGGTGCGCGGCGGGTGTGAGAAACGTGATCGAGCTGCCGACAGCGACAAACATGGCAAGCGCGCGCGGGTCAACGCCGAGCGCGTTTGCCGCGCCGATGGCGATGGGTGCGAGCACGACCGCGCTCACTTGCCCCGAGATGATTTGTCCGAGCAGCGCAGTGGTGACCAGCAAGCCAGCACCAACGCTCATCGCACCGCCTTGCGCCAGCGCACTCACCACAGCGCGCCCGACGGCATCCGCTAAGCCACTCTGCACCAGCGCGCTGGCGAGAGGCCACATGCCAGCGATCAAGAATACTGCGCGCCACTCCACAGCGCGATATACCTCTTCGAGCGTGAGGCAGCGCGCAAGCACGAGCGCAAGCGCGCCGCCCATCATCGCTAGCGGCACGCTCACCACGTTGAGCGCAGCCGCACCAAGCGCAAACGCGACGATGCCCGCCGCAAGCAACGCGCGACGACGGCTGAAGCGATCCTCAGGGCGCGAGGCGCGCAACACGAGGAAATCCGCGTCCGATTGCAACAACGCGAGTGCGCGCGCCGAGCCATAGACCAGCATGGTGTCGCCAAATTCGAGCGGGATGTCGGCAAGATCCGTGCGCACAGAACGCCCGCCGTGCCAGATCGCAACCACCGTTGCGCCGAAGCGCGCGCGAAAGCGGAGCTGCCGGAGCGTTTGACCGACAGCGCGGGAGCGCGGCGCGAGCATCACTTCGACCCACGAGGCAGCGCTCTCGCGCAGCGCGCGAGCAAATGCGTGCGTCTCCTCGAGGGCAAGCCCAAGCGCGGTGGCCTGCTCGGCGCGCTCGCGCCGACCGACGGCGAGGAGCACGTCGTCGGGGCGCAACTGAAGATCAGGCGCGGGCGCGTGGATCAGCCGCCCTCGGCGCACCACGGCGAGGATGCTCATGCCGAAGCGGCTGCCAATCCCGCTCTGCGCAAGCGAGGCGTACGCAAGTGGCGAGTCGGCGCGCACGCGCAGCGCGTTGAGCCGCTCCGCGAGCGCATACGCCTCGGAGAGCGCGGTCGGCTCCTCGCTCGGCATGGGCATAAGTACATCGCGGCGCGGGAGCAAGCGGCGACCAATCAGCGCCACGAAGCCAATGCCCACCACGGTGATCGGCCCCCCAATTGCGACGAAGTCCAGCAAGCCATAGCCCTGCGCGCCAGCAGCAACGAGCGCAGCCGAGACGATGAGATTGCCTGTGGTGAGCAACGTTGCCATGCCGCCGAGTTCGGTGCCCAGCGCCAGCGGCAGCATGATGCGCGAAGGCGCCAGCTTTTGGCGTCGGATTGCTTCGGCAGCGCTGGGCAGGATCACCGCAGCAGCGGCGATGTTGTTCATCACCAACGACAGCAGCGCAGCGGCGCTCATTACCGCAGCGACCATGCCTGCCTCTCCGCCGCGGCTGAGCCGCTCGAGTGCCGTGCTCAGCCAGCGCGTCGCGCCAGTGCGGTGCAGCCCGTGCGCGAGGATCGAGATGCCGATGATGGTAATCACCGCGGCGCTGCTGAAGCCCTCGAAGACGCGCTCAGCAGGCACAATGCCGAGCACGCCGAGCGCAACCGCCACCAGCCACGCCACCGCGTCGGGGCGCAAGCGATTGCTGAGCATCAGCACGAACGCCGCGCCGCCAATAAGGGCAATGATCCACTGGTCAGGCAACACCGATGCACCACTACATTCGCGCGGATGGTGAATCTTCGTTAGGTGCAGGTTCGCGCACGAGGCGGATCACGCGGAACGCCTCTGCGGGGCACAAACCACGGCCTGCCTCATACGCTCGGCGGCGCACGCGCTCGATCGTGCTTTCGTCAATTTGGCTCCTGTGCGCGCGCAGCGCCTCTAGCTTAAGCTCAAGCGTCTCCGAGATGTCAATCCACACATTGGCGTCCTCTGCCCACTGAATCCAAACCTCGCGCACACGATGCGGCTCGCCGAGTTCGGGATAGAGCAAGGGCATGGCAGCCGCGGGCGCGATTGCGTCAAGGGTCGCAGTGCCCACAGCGCGGTGGTCGGGGTGATTGATGTAATCATCGCTTGCGATGAAACGGCGTGGGTCGAGCGCGATCACCACTTCGGGGCGATGCGTGCGGATGAGGCGGATGAGGTCTTTGCGCAGCGCTAACGAGGGAGTGACTTCGCCATCAGGGTAGCGCAGAAAGATCACCGTTTGCACGCCACAGATCGCGGCTGCAGCGCGTTGCTCTTCCTCGCGCAAAGCAGCGAGGGATTCGCGCGTGTGCGCGCGGTCATGTGTGCCGATGTCTCCGCTGGTCACAAGCACATAGACCACCTGCGCGCCGGCGCGCGCCCACTTTGCGCAGGTGCCAGCGCAGCCAAACTCGATATCGTCGGGGTGCGCTGCGATCACCATGACAGAGCGCGGAATGCTTGGGGCGTCCATAGACGCGTGGATTGTAGTGCTGGCGTTGTGTTGCATGAATGCCAAACGATGCTATCCTCTGCGCAGAGGCAAGCGTCATGCTCAACGTGCGAGCGCCCTCGTTGGGTTGCCTTACAGCCCCGATTTTGCTCTTGTTTGCGGTTATCTTCTTCATCATCGGCTTTGTTGTGCGCCAGGAGACCGCGCAATTTTTGGAGCGCGCCGTGCGCGTGGAGGGCGAGGTGATCGCGTTGGAGGAGACGCGCGACGATGAGGGCAAGGTGCTGTACAAGCCAGTGGTCGCCTTCGTCACCCATCAGGGTGAGCGCATCGAAGCTGTTGCTGGCAGTGCTGCCAACCCGCCCGCGCACCGCATCGGTGAGCGTGTTGCGATCTACTACGATCCAGCCTCGCCTGAGCAAGTTAAGCTTGATTCGTTTTTCGAGCTGTGGCTCTTCCCTGTCGTTTTCCTGGTGCTAGGCGCGCTTCTCGGTGTGGGAGCGCTCTTCGCGCTCTTCAGCGGAGTGATCAAGCTGCTCATCGCGGGTGGCTTGGCAAGCTTGCTGCTTTGGCTCGCTCGAAGGCGTTCATAGGAGCGAGGCAGCGCTGGACATTGGCAACGCTGCTCCTCGCGCTTGTAGCGTGCGCGCCTTTTGAGGCAATTCCTGTTCCCTCACCGAGCGCATCGCCAACATCGGTCCCCACGAGTGCGCCCGCGTCTTTGGTCGCAGCCGCACAGGTAGCGAGGGCGTTCGCTGCGGCGATCGACACGCGCGACTTCGCACGTGCGTATGCGTTGCTCACGCCGGAGTCTCAAGCCCAGCTTGGAAATCCAGAAACGTTACGCCGCGCTTATCAAGAAGTACAGCAGGTGACACAAGCGCAGCTCGTGGACGCGCAACTTGTGGGCAGCGTGGTCGCGCGCGAGGCGGATATAGCCGAAGCGCAGCTTGTGACGCACTGGGAAAGCCAAATCGTCGGCGCGTTTGTGATGACGGGGACACTGCGCCTGCACTTCATGCCCTTGGAATCCACTTGGCGCGTGGCTTGGACGCGAGACGCGATCGAACAAGGATTGTCGGAGGGATACCTCGCGCTCGAGCTGGAGCAACCAGAACGCGGCGCGCTTTTTGCGGCGGATGGCACGCCGCTTGCGGTGAACCGCAGCGTAGAGATCGTTGGCGTGCAGCCGAGCCGCATCCGCAATGCCGATGAAGAACAGGCAGTGCTCTCGTTGCTCGCACGCATGACCGGACTTGACACGGAAACGATCCGCAGGCGCTACGTGGGTCAACCAGCCGATTGGTTTATCCCTATCGCTGAGGTTCCTGCGGAGGTCGTGGACGCGTTTGCGGAAGCATGGCAGCGCACGCCTGCTGTGCAAGTGCGCGCGCGCAGCGAACGCGCCTATCCTAACCCAACCTTGGCGCCTCATGTCGTTGGGTTTGTGGGACCGATTCCCGCAGAGCGTCTCCAAGCATATCGCGCGCGCGGCTATGTGGGCAACGAAGTCGTTGGCTTAGCTGGGATCGAAGCTGCGCTTGAGACTGTGTTGCGCGGCAGCCTCGGCGGCAGCTTGAAGCGATACAACAACCGCGGCGGTGGGCGCGTGTTGGCGCGGCGCGAAGCACAAGCTGGCGTTGATCTCACGCTCACGATCAGCCCCACGCTGCAACGTCGTGCGCAGCAGTTACTCAACAACCGCCCAGGCGCTGTGATCGTCATGCGCGTCGAAGATGGCGCAGTGTTAGCGATGGCGAGCGCCCCAACGTTCATCATCGGGGATCTCCGCCCAGCGGATGTGCAACGTGGCGCGCTGCTCAACCGCGCCGCGCAAGGGCAATATCCGCCCGGATCCACTTTCAAGATCGTCACCCTTGCCGCAGCGTTGGAGGAAGGCGTCGCACAACCGAACGCGGTCTTTTTCGACCCCGGCTATTGGGATGGCTTCGGGAGCCAATTTCGGTTGTTCTGCTGGCTGCGCCGCGGACATGGACGCATCACTGTGCGCGACGGCCTCACTGCTTCATGCAACGTGGTGTTCTACGAGTTGGGCAAGCAGCTCAATAACCGCGCCGACGATCTGCTCAGCCGCTACGCGCGGCTATTCGGATTTGGACAACCCACGGGAATCGAGCTTGAGGAAAGCCCAGGGCTGGTGCCCGACCCAGCGTGGAAACAGCGCGTGCGCGGTGAGCCTTGGCTCGGCGGGGACGCAGTGAACATGGCGATCGGTCAAGGCGCGCTGCTCGTCTCGCCGCTGCAGGTAGCACGCATGACCGCCGTGATTGCAAGCGGCGGCGTGCTCGTGCAGCCACGCTTGGTGAACACGACGCCTGTGCAGCGCATCCCGCTCGCGTTGCGCGCAGAAACACTCCGCACGCTGCAAGAGGCTCTGTTGGGCGTCACGACCAACGCGCGCTACGGCACGGCGCTCGCTGCGTTTCGCGGCTTCGACTACTGCGAACAGGCGGGGCAATGGGTGCAGTGTAATGTTGTGCCGGCGCGGGAGCGTGCCCTCGCGCGCCGCCTGCGCGTCGCGGGGAAGACAGGCACAGCGCAAGCGGGGCGCGATCAGAAGCCATTTGCCTGGTTCACTGCCTACGCGCCTGCTGATCAGCCCGAGATCGTGGTGACGGTGGCGCTTGAGGATGCAGGCGAAGGTTCTGCCGAAGCTGCGCCGTTAGCTCGGGCGATGTTCGCGGCTTACTTTGGTCTTGCGGGCGAGCGCTAGAATCTACAACGCCTATGACAGCGAACGGTGAACTCCGCACGGGCTTGGTGATCAAAGCTCAAAGCGGCTTTTTTACCGTTCACTGCGACGACGGCACGCGCTTTGTGTGCGCGGCTGCGGGTCGGCTGAAGAAAGGCAAGTACGAGGAAGACGCCCTCGCCGTCGGCGACCGCGTGACCGTTGAGCCGATCCCCAGCAAGGGTGGCGTCAATGGGCGTATCGTTGCGGTTGCGCCGCGCGGGCGCACGCTTTCGCGCCTCGATCCCATCTACACCGCACGCGGCAAGCCGAGCGGGCAGACGATCCGGCAAGTGATCGTCGCCAACGTGGACCTCGCCGTGTTTGTATTCGCGTGTGCTGAGCCTGAGTTTCGCCCGCGCATGCTCGACCGCTACCTCGTCGGCGCAGAGGCGCAACAGTTGCCTGCGTTGATCGTTGCGACCAAGGTGGACCTTGTGGGTGAAGCGCAGGCGCGCGCGCTGTTTGCCGTGTATGAACGCATCGGCTACGAGGTGATCTACACCTCGATCTTCCCTGATCATCCAGCGCACGCCGGCATTGCGCAACTGCGCGATCGGCTTCGTGGCAAGATCAGCGTGCTCACGGGCAAAAGCGGCGTGGGCAAGAGCAGCCTGCTCAACGCGCTCAAGCCCGGCTTGGATAAGGAAGTGGGGCGCATCAGCGAGGCGCTGAAGAAAGGACGCCACACCACCGTCGTGCCCGAGTTGGTGCAGCTCGACGAGCAAAGCTGGATCGCCGACACGCCAGGCCTGCGCGGCTACGCCATTTGGGATGTCGAGCCAGAAGAGCTCGATGGCTACTACCGCGAGATCGCGCCCTTCGTCAGCCAGTGCGCGTTCTCCGACTGCACGCACACCCACGAGCCAGGGTGTGCGGTGTTGCGCGCTGTTGCCGAGGGGCTGATCAGCCGCGAGCGCTACGAGTCCTACGTGCGCTTGCGCGAAGAGCTGATGGCCTTGCGCCCGTGGTGAGCGCCGTCAACTCTCGATGATTTGCATCACTTGATAGCCGAGCCGTTGCAGACCAGCGATGGCTTCCTGCTCAGCGGCAAGCACTTCGCTGCGCACCAGCGCCAAGTCCTTCCCGCCCATCGAAAACACCACCATCAGGCGCGGCGGTCCGTCACCGCTGCGCTGCCCGCGCGATTTGACGTACACCAGCGGATGATGCTGCTGCACCTCGCGCAGCAGCTCCGCGATGCGCGATTCGTCGCCCTTGTCGAGCACCACAGCGTGCTCCATGTAAACGCCGCTGCCAATGGTCCGCGCCAGGATCGGCTGCAACGACGTGTTGAAGATCGCCTTCATCTCGACGGGCACTCCCGGCAGTGCCACGATGGTGGTGATGCCGTCGGGATGCGCAGAGGGCGCATCCAGCACCATGCCAGGCGCGGCGCCTTCTGGGTTGCGCAGCGGTTTGGCGCCGACAGGGAAGAGCGCCATCTTGCGGCGCGCAGCGTTGAGTTCCGCCGAGAAGTTCGGGCGGATGCTGGCGAGGTAGGCGTAGCGCTGGCGCACCATCTCCAACGCTTCGGGGTCCTCGCGCAGCTCGAGGTTCAACGCGCGGGCGATGGCGCGCAAGGTGAGGTCGTCCTCGGTCGGTCCCAGCCCGCCGGTGGTGAGGATCAGACGCGGGCCGCGTTGGAGCGCAGCGAGCAGCTCGCTGGCAATGTGATCGTAGTCATCACGGATGATCGCAGCGCGGTTGACGCGCGCACCGAGCGCCGTCACGCTGCGGATCAGCCAATAGGTGTTGGTATCCTGCACTTGACCGACGAGCAGCTCGTTGCCGATGGCGAAGATCTCAACCGTGCGCAGGTCGCTATTGAGCATCGGCGCGATTGTACGGTTTGTAATATCTCGGCGCAGGCGCGATAACCCGTCGGCTAAGCACAGCCGCTTGCCGCACGTGCAGGGAAACGGGTGCGCTCGGCTTTCAGACGATGTACCCCACGCCCACCGCACCTGGTCCAGCGTGCGTGGCGATGGTCGGACCAGCTTCGATGATCATCGGCATGGGGATGCCCAACTTGGTGCTGATCTCCGCAGCCGTCTCCTGTGCAAGCTCGGGCGAGGCGGAGTGCATCACGATGAGCTTAGGCTCCTTCGCACGTTGCAGATCGTTGACCACGATCTCGCGCAAGCGCGCCACTGCTTTGCTATAGGTGCGCACACGCTCCAGCGGCTCGACGCGCCCATCTTGGATGGTGAGGATGGGTTTCATTTGCAGCAAGTTGCCGAGCAATGCCTGCGCGCCGCCGATGCGCCCACCGCGCCGCAGGTTTTCCAGCGTCTCCAACACGAAGTGCATGCGTGTGCGTGGGATGAGTGCCTCGATGTGCGCTTTAATCTCAGCCGGCGGCACGCCTTGCTTCGCTAGGCGCGCTCCCTCGATCACGAGCAGCGCCATTCCAGCGCTCACCTGGCGCGTGTCCACGATAGTGATCTGCGGATCACCGCCCATCATCATCGCTGCCGATTCGGCGCTGGCGATGGTGCCGCTCAGATCGCGCGAGATGTGAATCGAGATCACCTGCCCGCCCTTGAACTGCGCATAGATTGCCTCGAAGTCGCCAACAGAAGGCTGCGAAGTTTTGGGAAAGTTCGGGTCGGTCTTGAGCAGCTCGTGGAACTGCGCGGGGGTCATCTCAATAGCGCGGAAGCTGCGTTCGCCGAAGATGACGTAGGTGGATGCAACAGCATCCACGCCGAACGCGCGTGCTGCCTCAAGCGTGAGGTCAGCGTTGGTATCGGTGACGACGTAGGTCATGCAGTTCTCTCCCTTGCTGTGCGTGTGCTGTGTATTTAAACACACGCGCAGCGATCGCGTTGCACAGGCTTAGCTGCGTTGGGCAAGCGCCTCGCGCAATCGGCGCACGCCCTCAGCGACCGTGTGATGAGGCGAGTACACAGCAGAGCCGACGACGGCAATGCTGGCGCCGGCGTCGCGCACTAGGCGAATCGTCTCAGCGTTGATGCCGCCGTCCACTTCAAGCTCCGCGTTGACGCCTAGGCGCTCGATCATCGCGCGCATGCGTTGCACACGCGCCGTGGATTGAGGAATGTACGCTTGCCCGCCGAAACCGGGCTCCACCGTCATCACCAGCACAAGGTCCACGAGGGGCAGAGCGTCCTCGACTGCACTGAGCGGCGTGAGGGGATTCAAAGCCACACCTGCTTGCATTCCAAGCTGGCGAATGCGTTGCAGCGTCGCGTATAGATGAGGGCACGCCTCGACGTGCACGATCACGCGCGTCATCCCGGCGCGCTGGAAGTCCTCGAGGAAACGATCGGGGTCTTGCACCATGAGGTGCGCCTCGCAAGGCAAAGAGGTGCTTTGGCGCACCGCAGCGCACACTAAGGCGCCAAACGTGATGTTCGGCACAAAGTGCCCGTCCATCACGTCGAGGTGCATCCAATCCACACCCGCGCGCTCGGCTTCT
>JAUQQA010000026.1 GCA_030550095.1 Chloroflexota bacterium
GCAGGATGATCTTGAGATCGAGCGAGAGCGACCAGTTCTCGATGTAGTACACGTCCAGCAACACCATCTCCTCAAACGAGAGTTCGCTGCGCCCGCTGATCTGCCACAAGCCGGTGATGCCAGGCTTAACGCGCAGGCGCTCGCGGTGCCAATCGCGATACGCTTCCACCTCGCTCAGCAGCGCTGGGCGCGGTCCGACGATGCTCATCTCGCCGCGCAGCACGTTCCAGAACTGCGGCAGCTCGTCAATGCTCAACTTGCGCAGGATGCGCCCCACCTTCGTGCGTCGCGGGTCGTCGCGGATTTTGAACAGCGGTCCATCCGCTTCGTTCAGCGCCTGGAGTTGATCGCGCAACTTGTCGGCGTCTTGGTACATCGAGCGCAGCTTGTACAAACGAAACGGTTTCCCGTTTTGCCCCGCGCGCCACTGTGTGAAGATCGGCGACCCGGGCGACTCCAAGCGGATGGCGATGGCGGCGATGAGAATGATGGGCAACGAGATGAGCGCGAAGACGCTGCCCAGCGTGAGGTCGAGCGCGCGCTTCAGGATGCGATCCAGCGCGCGCATTTCGCTTTCGCGCGGTCCGAGCACGGGGATGCCGCCGAAGTCCGTGACGTTGGCTTGGCTGAGGTTGAGCTGCAACAGCGAGGGCGCCACACGCGCGCGCACGCCGTGCGCTTGGCAGATCTCAAGCGCCTCGCGGATCTTCGCTTGTGCTGACCACGGCAGCGTGATCACCACCTCGTCCACGTTGCCCTGCGCGAGCACGTGCGGCAGCGCGCTTACTGCGCCCAGCGCAGGGAAGCGCCCGATGTCCGTGCTGCCGCGCTCGGGGTCGTCGTCAAGAAAGCCGATGCACCGGTAGCCCAGCTCGGGGCGCGCGAACAAGGTGCGCATCACGGCGCGCCCGATCTCGCCCGCGCCGATGATCAACACGTTGCGGATGCCGATGCCACGCGCGCGCAGCTTTCCCTCGATCCACACGCGCAGCGCGCGCGTCGTGCCGAGCAAGATCACCGCCAACGCGCCAGCTTCAAGGATCATCAGCCGCGAATACACGGCTGGGCCGTAGATGAAGATCGCCACCCAAACAATGAACACCGCCTTGATCACGCTGCCTGTCAGTGTCCACATCTGATCGAGCCAAGCGCCCTCGCGCTGACTGGAGTACACACCGTCGAAGACGAAGAACACCAACAGCGCGGCGTTGAACAGAAGCTGGATGGGCAGGTAGGCGCTGAGCGGCGCGTCGAAGGCGATCGGGCGAAACCACTCCCACTGGTAGCGCATCACGTAAGCGAGAGCGAAGGCGACGTTGATCAACGCGAGGTCGCTCAAAAACACCGCAAGGCGCAGCGCCAGTCGCACGCGCTGCGTGGTCCAGAAGGCGTTCGGCGCCGCAGCAATTGCACGCCTAGCCAATCGGGAGGTCATAGACACGATACACCTTGTCAATCGTTGCGCCAGCGGCGCGGTTGATGCGGTTGAGCGCGTCGTTCGTCTCGAGCACCCACCCTAGCTCACCGCCGATGTAGCCACGACGTTGCACGGCTTCCAGCGTTTTGTAGATCAGCAGCGTCTCGATGCCGGAGGTGCGGTATTCGGGCAACGTGCCGAACAGGATGAAACGCACGGCGTTCACGCGCCGGCGGTACCAGAGGAACTTAAGCAACGTCCACAGCTCTGGCTGATTAGGACGCGGGTAGGCAAGCCGCAGCGCTTGGTTCACGTCGGGCAAGCTTACGGCGATCCCCACCGGCTCGTTGTTCACCTCAGCGATGAAGATGAAGTCGGGGTCGGCAAATTGCTTTAAGCCATTCACCACGTGGTCCAGTTCGCGATCGGTCATGGGCACGTGTCCCCAGTTGGCGCTCCAGGCGCCAGTCTCGCTGGCGTACACGCGCTTGAGCGCGGCGACCTCGCGGGGGAGCTGCTTAAAGTCGGCGTTGCGCACCACGAAGTTCTTACGGCGCTGCACGCCCGCGGCGATGCGCTGCAACTGTTCGAGGCGATTCGCCGCGGCAGTCTGCGTATCCACCCACCAGGCGTAGAGGTCCATCGCCTTTTGAAAGCCGTAGCGTTCGAGCAGCTCGGCGTAGTAAGGTGGGTTATAAGGCATAAGCACGCGCGGCGGTTTGTCGAAGCCTTCGATGAGCAAGCCGGTTTCATCGTTGAACGAGAGCGTGGTAGGCCCGCGCATCACGGTCATGCCGCGCGCCTTGAGCCAGTCGCGGGCAGTGTCGAGCAGCGCGCGCGCCACTTCGAAATCGTTGATCACCTCGAAGCCGCCGAAGAAGCCGGTGGTCTCGTGGTGAAACTGGTTGTGGCGGTTGTTGAGGATCGCCACGATCGTGCCCACGATGCGCCCATTGCGTCGCGCCATAAACAGCGCCGCGTCGGAGTGCTCGAAGAAAGGATTTTTCGCCTTGTCGTAAAACGTCATGCGCTCGCTGATCAGCGGCGGCACCCAGAAGGGGTTGTTTTTGTAAATCTCCCAAGCGAAGGTGATGAATTGGCGACGTTGGGCAGGGGTCTGGCATTCGATGATTTCCACAGCGCTGCTCATAGGCGCATCTCCGCGCGATCGGGTTGCGAAAGATTGTACCGTTTGAGGATTGCGAGGAAACGCGCGCTTTATACTAGCCCCTCGCACTTGCTTTTGCGCTCATGAGAACGACGACCAAAGTCAAACATCGCAAGCGTTGTCCATCCTGCGGCGCGTTTAACGCGGAGACCGCCAGCATGTGCGAAATGTGCGGCTTTCCGCTCACGGCAGTGGAGTCGGCGCCTGCCTCGAAGCCAGCAGCGAGGACAACATCGCCCGTGGCTTCTGAGATGCCGCCGCGCGTTGAATCGGCTCCCCGTCCTACGTTGTCGCCCACGCTCGGCAAGGTGCCGCGCGCGGTTCCAAGCAACCGAAAACGGGGTTTGCGCCTGTGGTTGATACTTGCAGTTGTGGGGGCATTGGTGGTCGGTGTTGGCGCTTTGGTGCTCAGCGGTATGTTGCCGCTCGACTGGCTCGGCGGTGTGCAACCGCCGCAACCGCCGCTGCCGTTGGAGACCGCGCCTGCTGAAGGCGAGCAAGCTGCATCAGCGGAGCCGACAGCGCAGCCGACCGAAACGCCGCTTCCCATGCCCACAGCGGCGCCAAGCCCAACACCTGCGCCCACGCTGACCACAGAAGAAGCAACAACAGCACCAGAGACACCAACGCCGCTTCCGACCGTGACCAGCGTTGCGCGACAGACCTACACCGTGCAACCGGGCGACAACTGCTCGACGATCGCGCAGCGCTTTGGGGTTCGCCTCCGGGATTTGCTCGCGTGGAACGATCTCACGCCGGAGCGGTGCACGTCGCTGCGCGTGGGACAGGAGTTGTTCGTCTCGCCGCCGTAGCGCTTAGGCTCAGCCGTGGCGCTGCATGAAGCGCGCGATGCGTTCCAGCGCTTCTTCGATCTTCTCGTAGGCGGTGGCGTAGCACATGCGCACGAAGCCCTCGCCACCCACGCCAAACGACGATCCGGGCACCACCGCGACGCGCTCCTCGGTAAGCAGACGCTCCGCAAACTCGTGATCGCTCATGCCGGTCTTGGCGATGGACGGGAAGGCGTAGAACGCGCCGCGCGGCTCGAAGCAATCTAGCCCGAGCGCGTTCAGTCCGCTGACGATCAAGCGGCGTCTGCGGTCGTACTCAGCGACCATGCGCTGCACATGTTCCTCGCCGACTTGGAGCGCAGCGAGCGCAGCGTGTTGTCCTGTGGTCGGCGCGGACATGATGGTGTATTGGTGCACCTTGCGCGCGGCTGCGAGGATTTCCTTCGGCGCTGCCATGTAGCCGATGCGCCAGCCGGTCATGGCGTAGTCTTTGCTGAAGCCGCCGAGCAACACCGTGCGCGCCTTCATCCCCGGCAGCGAGGCAAAGCACACGTGTTCCACGCCATACACCAGCCGGTCGTAGATCTCGTCGCTGATCACGACCAGGTCGTGCTGCTCTGCGAGCGCGGCGATCGCCATCAATCGCTCGCGGCTCATCACCGCGCCTGTAGGGTTGTTGGGGTAGCCGATGAGCAGCGCTTTGGTGCGCGGGGTGATGCGCGCGGCGATCGCCTCGGCGCTGACCTGGAAATCCTCTTCGACGCGCGTGGGCACGGCCACGGGCACGCCGCCCGCAAACGTCACCTCGGCAGGGTAGGCGACGAAGCACGGTTGCGGCACAATCACTTCATCGCCGGGGTCAATCAAGGCGGTGAGCGCCAGATAAAGCGCCTCGCTAACGCCGACGGTGATCAGCAGCTCCTCTTCGGGGTCATACGAGACGCCGTAAAGCCGCTCCAGATGAGCGCTCAGCGCCTCGCGGAGTTCGCGCAAGCCTGCGTTGCTTGTGTAGCCTGTCTCGCCGCGTTGTAACGAGGCGATGCCGGCGTTCAAGATCGGCTCTGGCGTGACGAAGTCCGGCTCGCCGATGCCGAGCGAGATCACGTCCTTCATTGTGGCGGCGATGTCGAAGAACTTGCGGATGCCCGAGGGGGGCACAGCCGCGACACGCTGCGAGATGTAGTTGCGCATGGCTCACCGTCCGTTTTCGTCGAAGTCAACCACGCTGGAGTCGCCGACGTTGAAGCGGCGCGGGCGCCCGATCAACACCGCATCGCGCCCGATCAGCGAGTTCGCCATGACGTGATCGATCACCTGAGCGCCGCTTTCGATCACGCTCTCGCGGATCACGCTGTGCTCGATGTGGCAGCCCTCGCCGATGGAGGTGTTCGGGCCGATCACGCTGTTGACGATGCGCGCGCTGGGGTGGATGTTCACGGGCGGCACCACCACCACGCCAGCGCGATCGTGCCAGAGCGCGCTGTTGTCGTGACCGTGGGCAAGGAGATAGCGATTGGTCTCCAACACGGCTTGCGCAGTGCCGCAATCGAGCCAAACGCTTACGGTTTGCGGGCGGAGCTTAGCGCCGCGCTCGATCAAGATGTTGAAGGCGTCGGCGAGGAAGTACTCGTTTTTGATCTTGATGCCGCGCTCGATCAGCGTCTCACAAGCGTCCATCAGCGCGTCTGCATCGCGCACGTAGTACATGCCGATCACCGCGAGGCGGTTCTCCAGCGTGCTTGGCTTTTCAACAAAGCGCGTGATGTAGCCGCGCGCGTCAAGCTGCACGACGCCGAAGCGGCGCGGGTCTTCTACTTCCTTGACGAAGATCACGCCGTCGCTCGGCTCGTTCTCCAGCGCTTTGAGATCGGCATCAGCAAGTGTGTCCACGAAGATGATCAACGTGGGACCATGCACCAAGCCGCGCGCCAGCAAGATCGCGGGGGCTTGCCCGTTCAGCTCTTTTTGCTCCACGTAGGCACCGCGCAGGTGTGGATAGTTTGCGCGCACGTACTGCTCGATTTGCTCGCCGAGGTAGCCCACGACGAACACAAACTGCTCAACGTCGATCGCAGAAAGCACGCGGTCGAGGATGTGCCCGAGCACGGGCTTGCCCGCAACGCTCACCAGGGGCTTAGGCTTGGAGTAGGTGTGTGGTCGCAGCCGTGTGCCAAAGCCAGCAAGGGGGATGATCACGTTCATAGCGCTTGATCGAGAGAGGGCTTCTTTTGGTGAAAGTCGGTAGTGCGTTGGTAGGCGTGTGCCACGCTGAGCAAGCGCTGCTCGCCGAACGCTGGGCCGATCAGTTGCAAGCCGATCGGCAAGCCTTGCTCGTCGAAGCCGCACGGCACGCTGATCGCGCACACACCGGCGAGGCTCGCTGGCAAGGTGAAAATGTCGGCGAGGTACATCTGCCAGGGGTCGTCGGTGCGCTCGCCGATGCGGAATGCGGTGGTAGGCGAGACGGGCGCGGCGATCACGTCCACGCGCTCAAAGGCTTGCTCGAAATCGCGCTTAATCAGCGTGCGCACTTTTTGGGCGCGGATGTAGTAAGCGTCGTAGTAGCCCGCGCTGAGCGCGTAGGTGCCGAGCATGATGCGGCGCTTCACCTCGCTGCCAAAGCCCTGCCCGCGCGTCTCGCGGTACATGCTGATCAAGTCTGCGCTTGGGATGCGCAAGCCGTACTTCACGCCGTCGAAACGCGCGAGGTTCGCGGAGGCCTCTGCGGGGGCGATGATGTAGTACACCGGCAAGCCGAGGTGCGTGTGCGGCAAGTGGATTGGCACGAGGTGCGCGCCGAGGTCGGCGAGATGCGCGATGGCGTCGCGCACGGCGCGCTCAACAGCCGGCTGCATGCCCTCAACGAAGTACTCCTCGGGCACGCCTACGCGCACCCCGTGGAGCCGCGGCTCCGTTGCAGCAATGGCGTCCACGTCAATGGGTGTCGCGTCCACCGAGGTTGAGTCAAAGGGATCAGCGCCTTCCATCGCACGGAGCATGATCGCGGCATCGAGCACGTCTTTCGTAAGCGCGCCAACGGTATCCAGCGACGAAGCAAACGCGATCAACCCATAGCGCGAGACGCGCCCGTAGGTGTTTTTCAGCCCGGTGACGTTGCACAGCGCGGCAGGTTGGCGGATGCTGCCGCCGGTGTCGGTGCCGAGCGCGGCGCAGCACAAATCGGCGGCGACGGCGGCGCTGGAGCCGCCCGACGATCCGCCGGGCACGCGCGAAAGGTCCCAAGGGTTGCGCGTTGGACCGAACGCGGAGTGCTCAGTGGAGGAGCCCATGGCGAACTCATCGCAGTTGAGCTTGCCGAGGAACACTGCGCCGAGGGCGCGCAGCTTGGCTACAGCCGTCGCGTCCCACGTCGGCACGTAGTTGGCGAGGATGCGCGAGCCAGCGGTAGTGCGCACGCCGCGCGTGCTGAGCACGTCCTTGATGGCGATGGGCACGCCGAGCAGCGGTGTGTCCTCGCCCGCAGCGATGCGCGCGTCGGCTTCGCGCGCCATCTGGAGCGCTTCTTCGGGCGTGATGGTGATGTAGGCGTTAAGCGCCGGGTTGAGCGCTGTGATGCGCTCGAGGAAGGCTTGCGTCAGCTCGACCGACGAGCAGGCGCGGCGGCGCAAGAGGTCGCGTGCGGCGTGGACGGTGAGGGTGTGCAGCATGGTTGGGGTTAGGCTTCGTCGCCGAAGGTGGCGGGCACGATGAAAAACTCGCCGTCGGTTTGCGGCGCATTGCGCAGGGCTTCCTCGCGGGTTAGTCCGGGCATTGGGGTGTCGTCTGCGCGCATCACGCTATGCACGGGCAACACGGTGGCGGTCGGCGGGATGCCCTCCACGTCTATCTCCATGAGCGCGGCGGCGTGGTCCAAGACTACGGAGAGCTGCTGAGCGAAACGCGCCCGCTCCTCAGGCGTGAGTGCAAGGCGCGCAAGGCGCGCGATGTGTTCGATCTCCTCAGGCGTGAGCATGGCGTGCCTACTCCTCGTCTTCGCTGGAGTCGGCGTCGGCGCTCTCGAGCGCAGCGATGGGGCGCGGCGAGGCGATGCGCGGCGGCTCGTACGCTGGCGGCTCGACATCGCCTGCCATGTTTGTGGTGCCGCGCAGGTAAGCGCCTTCGTGGAGCAGCAAGCTGTTCACGTTGAGGTCGCCCCACACTTTGCCCGTCTCGGTGATCTCCACCTTGTTTGCCGTGATGTTGCCTTTGAGCTGCCCTGCGACCAACACGTTGTAGGCTTGCACTTCGGCGATCACGCGCCCTGTCTCAGCGACGATGAGGTTGCCAGTGATTTGAATGGTGCCCTCGACGATGCCTTCTACTCGCACGCCGCCGTCCGCCGTCAAGATGCCGTTGATGCGGCAATTTGGACCGATCACAGTCTCGATCTTCGGCGTGAGCGCGAGTGCAGCAGGAGCAGAAGCAGGGTTAGGTTGTGATGGGGGGTTTTGCGCAGCTTGTGTTTGTGGCGGCGTTCGATCTTTCCCGAACATAGTTAGCGACCTGCAGAGTCATCGCAGGCTTTCCCGACGAAAGGCGCCCACCAAGGCGAGGGTGGTGCTGTGGTGTCCTGAGGAAAGATCACAAGCACTTCGCCGGGCTGCGTGCGATGATGCTGTCGCGCCCATTGCTCGACGAAAGCGTTGCTGCGCGCGTATTCCATCGCTGCTTGTAACCCGGCAAGCGTTTTCTCCTCGCACTGCACCACGCGGGAAAGGCGCTGCGCTTCTGATTCTACTCGTCTCAGCGCATCGAGGCGCGCGGGCAGATTAACCAACATGGTGAGGGAGAGCGTGGTGGAAAGCCCTATGAGCAGCGTGATGAAGAGCGCAGCAATCCGTGAGTTGTGTTGTGGTTCTTCTTGGGGTGCGGATGCGCGGCGCATGATCGCTTGGGGAATGCCGAAGCTGGGACTTGAACCCAGACGAGGTTGCCCTCACTACGCCCTGAACGTAGCGCGTCTGCCAATTCCGCCACTTCGGCGCGTTGCGCACATTATACACAAGCTCTCACGTCCCAGCACGACTTCTTTGCAAGATCGCCTTGGGGTGTTCTTCGTTTGCGCCGTGCGCGCGCGTGCACACAATGAAAACCACGGCGACCTACTCACTCACGTGGAATCCGAAACGCGCCGCTTGGGATTTGGGCAAAAGTGGACGTTCGCTTCGATGTGATCCTGGAGCGCAGAAGCGTATTCTTTCCACGCGCGTGGCTCGATCAAGGCATCTATGCGGAGATGGACTGGGATGCTAGGGCGTCGGGTGTGCAGATTCCGGACCCCATCGCGGAGCAGCCGGGGAAAGACTGGGCACAGTTTCTGCAGCAGTCCGCCTCGCGCTAGCGGCGCGATCGCGCTTCTCATGCGCTCCTTGCTGTAGAATCGCCTGCACCCATGCGGATCGTCTCGCTTTTGCCCTCAGCGACGGAGATCGTGTGCTTGCTCGGGCTGCGTGATGCGCTGGTGGGGCGCAGCCACGAATGCGATTTCCCGCCTGAAGTCGCCAGCGTGCCCGTGATGACCTACAGCACGCTCGGCGTCACCGACGAGCACGGCACGCGCAACCCGGCGCTCAGCAGCGCGGAGATTGATCGCCTCGTCTCCGAGCAGCGCGCGCAAGGCTTGAGCCTCTACGGCATCCACCAAGATCGCCTCGCTGCCGCAAAGCCAGACCTTATCCTCACGCAAGAATTATGCGACGTGTGCGCCGTCTCCTACGGCACGGTGCAATCCGCTGTGCGCGAGCTGCGCGATTGCTGGGGGTGGGAAGGCGCAACGGTGCTCTCGCTTGAGCCGACCAACATCGAGGGGATCTTCGAGACGATCCTCATCGTGGGCGAGGCAACCGGTACCCTCGCGCGGGCGCGTGCCGAGGTGCAACGCTTGCGCGACCGCCTCGACCGTGTGCGCGAGGCATTGCGCGACATCGTCCACCGCCCCACCGTCGCGGCGCTGGAGTGGCTCGACCCGCCGTTCGCGCCTGGGCATTGGGTACCTGAGCAGATCGAGATCGCGGGCGGTAACCCTGTGTTGGGCGTGAAGGGCAAGCCGAGTTTCCGCTGCACATGGGAAGACGTGGTGCAGACTCAAGCCGAGTGCGTGGTGATGATGCCGTGCGGGTTCGACCTTGCCGGCAGCGTGCAGGAGTTCCTCAACGTCGCTGACCTCAGTGTTTGGGCGGACTTGCCAGCGACCTATCTTTGGCAGCTTTACGCAGTGGACGCGACCTCTTACTTCAGCCGCCCTGGGCCGCGCGTTGTGGAGGGCGTTGAACTGTTGGCAGGGCTGTTGCATCCCAACCGTTGGCCTGCGCCTGGCCCCGACCGCGCGCTGCGTGTGAACGACGTGGTGCGCACACCGCTGCGCATGGCAGACACGCGCGTGCCAGGCCTCAATTAGCCACCACGTGGCATGACTGCCGACCTGCGCGAACGCCTTCGGCGTTTGGGCGTGCACAAGGGCATCGCCCATCTGAAGGCAACGCGCGTTGTGCAGCCGCCATCGCCTGCCGACGAACTTACGCCGCTGGAGACGCCCTTCGGTTTTGCCTATGTGCGACGCCAGAACTTCGCTTTCGATCAGCCGCACGGCGTGCATCGGCTTGGCGAGGCATTGCACCGTGCTGTGCCCGCGCCGATGTTGCCGAAGCAGGTCGAGCAGGCGCGTTTCCCCGCGCTCTCCCTGCGCGAAGCACTCTTCCTTGACATCGAGACCAGCGGCTTGAACGGCGCAGGGGCGTTGGCGTTTTTGGTGGGCTTGGCGTATGTCGAGGGCGAGCATGCGGTCGTGGAGCAGCTCTTCTTGCGCAACCCCGTTGAGGAAGCGGCGCTGCTCTTTGTGCTCGAGCAACGGCTGAGCGCACATCCTGCGTTGCTCACCTTCAACGGCGTTGCCTTCGATGTGCCGCTGCTCCAGTCGCGGTTCTTGCAGGCGCGCCTGTCCACGACGCTCTCGGAGCGCGTGCACGTGGATCTGTTAACGCTCTCGAGGCGGTTGTGGCGCCGCGTGTTGGGGGAGTGTAGCCTCGGCGCGCTGGAATATCACGTGCTCGGGGTGCGCCGTACCCAGCAGGACGTGCACAGCAGCATCATCCCGCAGCTATACCGCGAGTTCTTGCTCTTCGGCAATGGCGCGCTCAACGACGACATGCGCCGCGTGCTTTACCACAACGAGCAGGACGTGCTCTCGATGATCGTGCTCGCTGGGCGCATCGCGGAAGCGCTGCATGCGCCCGAGGAAGCCATCGCTCATCTTGCCGTGGGGCAACACCACGAGCGGTGCGGCGAGCATGCGCGCGCCCAGCAGCACTACCACGTTGCCGCGCAGCGTGCTGAACACGCTGGCGTGAAAGCTGAGGCGTTGCGCCGCTTGGCGCGCCAACTCAAGCGGCGTGGCGAGCACGAGGCTGCAGCAGCTTACTGGCGCCAGCTTGCAGAGTTAGACGACCTCGAGGGGATCGTCGAGCTTGCGAAGTATCTCGAATGGCAGCGCGGGGAGTTGCACACCGCGCTGGAATGGGCACAGCGCGGCCTTTCGCTCGCCATCACGCGGTCGCAACGTGCCGCGTGGCGTCGGCGTGTGATGCGGTTGCGCCTCAAACTTGCTAGGCGTAAAGCGGGCCGGCAGGCGGCGTGAGGCGCGCGTCGTCTGTCGCGGCGATGAGCGTGCCCACTGGTTCGCCGCGCAACGCGCGCGCGATGGTGGGCGCGTTGCGCCCGCCGAAGATGCGCACTGTGACCGTCGGGTGCGCTTGCACGAGATTGAGCATCGCGTGCACCTTCGCCGCCATTCCCCCTGTCACGTCTGCGCCGCGCGCATGACCAATGCCTTGCCGAACGGCGGACCAATCCGCTGGGGTGATGATCGACAGCACCTCGGGTTGATCAGGGGCGCGATACACGCCCTCGGTTTCGCCAGCCAACAACACGCGCGCCACGGGCAAGTGCTCAACGAGATACGCGAACACCTCTTCGGTGGAGACGATGGTGCCGCCGCGCACCGTGTCGAAGGCGACGTCGCCCATCACCACGGGGATCAAGCCGTGCGCGAGCGCCGCTTGGATTGGCTCAAGCGCGAGCGAGACCAAGCGACCGTCGTGGCAGCGCGCGCTCGCGGAAGGCGGAAAGGCGATCACCGGCAAGCCCGCCTTGTGCAATGCGTCCATCACCAAGCGGTTGAGCTGCGCGGCGATCACGCTCACTTCGGCGAAGCCGCGCCATTGTTCGGGCGTGTGCACGCCCGCGCGCGTGCCGTAGCGCTGTGCCGCAGCATGGCCAAAAGAACCGCTGCCGTGACCGATGATCAACGGCAGCGGTTGTGTGTTCCAAGCTTCGCTGATGGCAGATGCAATCGCCTGCAACAGCGCTTCTCTCGGCGTGTTCGCTTGCGTTTTCTCCGTAATGAGCGAACCGCCGAGCTTGAGCAACGTGATCACACGTTCCACAGCGCTATGCGGCGGCGGCTGCCTCTGCTGCGTGTTGTGGCTCAGGTGCAGGTTGGGTGAGGCGCGGGCGGAACTTGTAGCCATACACGATCATCCCGCGCTCGCCGTCCTCGCGCAGCACGCGCGTCACCATCTCCACGGGCATGCCGATGTATACGTCCTTCTCGTCCACGTCTGTGAGCTGCGCTGTGACCAGCGGCCCCTCCTCGAGACGCACAAGCGCCACCGTGTAGGGCACGTACTTCTCAAAGCCCGCTGGGGCGCTGTGAATGGTGCTGAAGGAGTACACCTCGCCGCGCCCGCTGAAGACAAAGGGCGTTTTCGCCTCGCCTTCACAGGCGGGGCACACATCGCGCGGTGGGAAGATCTTGGTGCCGCAATGAGGGCAAACCTCACCCATGAGTTGATAGCGCTGATGGCGTGTTCTCCAGAATCGTGCTACTTCCATACCTTTCTTCTCCTCTCTTGCGCTTATCGCGAACCCGTTCGCGTTAGATGCGTTCCAAGATAGTGGTGACCACAGTTGCGCCGCTGCCGCCGATGTTTTGCGCCATGCCGATCGTGGCGTCGGGCACTTGGTTGGCGCCGGCTTCGCCGCGCAGTTGCTGCACCACTTCGACGATTTGATACAACCCAGTCGCGCCGACGGGATGCCCGCGCGCTTTCAACCCGCCCATTGTGGTGATTGGGATGCGCCCGCGCAGGCTGATTTCGTCCTCAAGGGCGAGCGCCACGCCGCGCCCGCGTCGTGCGAATCCAGCGGCCTCGAGCGAGAGCGCGCTCATGATCGTGAACGCGTCGTGTAGCTCGAACAGGTCAATGTCCGAAGGGCCGAGGTTGGCAGCCGCGTAGGCTTTCTGCGTGCTGATCGCTGCGCCTTCGAGGTAGAGCGGGTCGCGGCGATCGTGCAGCGCTACCGTGTCGGTGGCGACGGCGATGGCGCGGATGCGCACGGGCTTGTCGGTGAACTCGCGGGCCATGGACGTAGGCGCGAGGATCACGCATGCCGCGCCGTCGGCGATCGGTGACGAGTCGAGCAGGTTGATCGGGTCGGCGATGGGCTTAGCTTCGGCGAATTGCTCGGCGGTGATGGGGTAGGGGAACATTGCGTTCGGGTTGTTGGTGGCGTTGCGGTGCGCGTTGATGGCGAAGTTGGCAAAGTCCTCTTTCTTGTAGCCGTGTTCGTGCATGTAGCGGCGCATCAGCAGCGCGTTGATGCTGACGAAGCTCAAGCCGTGCAGCGCCTCATACTCCGCATCCGCTGCGGTGGCCAAGCCGCTGGTGGTGGTGCTGCTTGGCTGATCCGTCATCTTCTCCACGCCCACACACGCCACGATGTCGTGGATGCCGCCCGCGACGGCAATGTAACCGATGCGCAGCGCAGCGGCTGCGCTGCTGCATGCGGCTTCGATCTTCATCGCCTCAATGCCGCGCAGGCCGGCGAAGTCGGCGATGAGCGCGCCGAGGTGTTCTTGCCCCGTCAGCTCGCCGGAGAGCATGTTGCCGACGTAAAGCGCGTCCACGCGATCGAGCTGCGCGTCGCGCATGGCGGCGCTGAGCGCCTCAAACGCGAGCACGCGCAGGCTCTTGTCCCAATGTTCGCCCACTGGCGTTTGTCCAATCCCAATGATCGAAACGTCGCGCATGGCTCAGTGCATCACGTAATTGCCCTTTAGACGGCTGTACTGCGCGTAGTTGACCGGCACGCGGCGCTGGATGTACGCGCGCGTGGTCAACGCGCCGCTTTGTGGCGCTGAGCGGCGCACGCGCAAGCAGAACGCATCGCTTCCTGCGCCGCTGCCAAATGATGCAAGCAGGATGCGCTGCCCAGGTTGCGAAATGTCCAACACTGCCGTCAAGCCGAGCAGCGCCGATCCCGCGTATGCGTTGCCGATCTCGTTCACCAGCAAACCGGGCTGAATCTGCGCGCGCGTGAAGCCCAGGTCGGCGCCTACCTTGAGCGGAAACTTCACGTTGGGTTGGTGGAACACCGCGAAGGCAAAATCCTGCGGCGTCAGCCCCATCTCGCGCATGAGCGTTTGTGCGGCGCTTGCGATGTGGTGGAAATAGGCTGGCTCGCCCGTGAAGCGCCCAGCGTGCTCTGGAAAGCGTTCGTGCGGGCGGCGCCAGAAGTCCGGCGTATCGGTGACGTACGAGACCGAACCTTCGATCTCCACAAGTGCTTCTTCAGCAGGTCCGAGGATGAAGGCGGCGGCACCTGCGCCTGCGGTGTACTCCAGCGCGTCACCTGGGCGCCCTTGCGCTGAGTCCGCGCCGATCACGAGGGCGAACGACGTCATGCCGCTGCCCACAAAACCAATAGCGGCTTGCATTGCTTCGGTGCCCGCTTTGCAGGCAAATTGCCAATCTGCGGCTTGGGTGTAGGGCGTTGCGCCGAGCGCCTCAGCGACGATAGTGCCGGTGGGCTTCACGGCGTAGGGGTGCGACTCGCTGCCTACCCATACGGCGCCTAACCGCTGCGGCGTGAACGACGCGCATACTTGCTCGGCGCGGCGCACGGCATTGCGCGCAGCCTCAATGCTCATCGTCGCCACGTCTTCGTCTAAGCCAGGCACCGCCTTCTCACGCACAGGCGAGACTGTGTTGCCGCCTGTCCAAATCTCCGAGACCTCTTGCGTGATCAGTCGGTACCGTGGGACATAAGCTCCATACCCCACGATCCCGACTGGACGCTCCGACTTCATCAATGCCATAACTTTTCCCAAAGATTTCCCAAAACTGCTTGTGATATTCTTGTGTTTTGCAAGTTGCGTGCTGAGCGCAGCGCACTTGCGCTCTGCCTCGCATGGTAGGCGGGGCGCACTCTCAAAATCCGCAAAGCTACGCTGAGGCGCAATAAGCGGATAGGTTTTGAGAGTGAAGGTAAGCTCAACGTGAAACACGGGTGAGCAGACCAAAAGTTGAATCGTTGGAGGAAGACGATGCGCATCGCATTGAGCAGTGACGAGCGCACCGAGCTGACGGATTTCCTAGTCCGCGAGTTGGAAGCGCGCGGGCACACGTTGCTCCGATTTGGCGCAATTGCGGAGGGCGACCCTGAAGTGGATTGGCCCCTGGCGAGCAGCAAAGCAGCGCGTGCTGTCGCGCGCGGCGAAGCCGACGAGGGGATCGTGTGCTGCTGGACGGGCACAGGGGCGTCCATCGCGGCGAACAAAGTGCGCGGCATTCGCGCGGCGTTGTGCCACGATGCCGAAACCGCGCGTGGGGCGCGCATTTGGAATCACGCTAATGTGCTGGCGCTCAGCTTGCGCGCAACCTCCATCCCCGTGGCAAAAGAGATCCTCGACGCTTGGTTCAGCACACCATACTCTACAGATGACTGGAATCAGCAGCAGATCGCGCGCGTGAGGGAATTAGAGGCGCAAGAAGCAAGCACGACTGGCAGCTAAGGCGTGAATCCTTGCTTTGGGGTGTTGAACCACACAAGCCGCGGGCGTTGCTTGATCGCCTCTGCCCATGTCTTCGCCGTAAAGGCAAACTCGGCAATGGCGGCGGTGGGCATGTGCTCGATTTTGTCCGTCCAGCGCTGCGCGAGTTCGGTCAGCTCAGGATTGTGCCCCACGAGCATCACCACGCGCAGCGCAGCATCAAGCTCGCCGAGCACGCTGAGCAAGCGGTCTGGGTCTGCCTCGTAGATGCGCGCGTCCACGCGGATGTTCGCCTCAGGGTAACCCAGTTGCTCAGCGATCAGGCGTGCGGTAGTGAGCGCGCGCACAGCGGGGCTGGAGAGGATGAGATCGGGACGAATGCCGCGCAACGCGAGCCGGCGCCCCATCTCCGGTGCGTTGCGCAAGCCACGCTCGTTGAGCGGACGCTCGATGTCGGCGAGCTCTGGGTAATCCCAGCTCGACTTCGCGTGTCGCACCAGCAGCAGCGTCTTCATTGCCGCGCACTTAAGAATAGCGCAAAACCAACCGAGGGGCAATCACGCGCGCAGGCTTTGTCGCGTTGCTAGAATACAGTTAACAAGCCATGGCTGCGGTGGAGATGCTCGTGGTGAAGAGCGGGCAGCTAGCGGGGCAGCGCTGGGTGTTGGAGGGAGAGCGTTGGGCGATCGGGCGCGATCCGAGCTACTGCGCGATCGTGCTGCCAGAGCCTGAGATCTCGCGCCGGCACGTCGAGATCGTGCGCGCCGAAGACGGCAGCCTCTGGGTAAGTGACCTGGGTAGCCGCAATGGCACATGGCTGAACGGGCGGCCGCTCTCGCAAACGCGCCAACCGTTGCGGCCTGGCGATGAGCTGCTGCTTGCGGGCAAAGTGGCGCTGGTGCTCATGACGGCGGACGAGACTGCAAGCTTGCAACGCCCAAACGCGCCGCCATCACCGCTCGGCCTGGTGATCGAGCACGCGCGCCGCAGCGTGTGGATCAACGGCAAGGAGCTCCATCCCCCGCTCTCTGTTCAGCAATACCAAGTGTTGCAATTGCTGGTCTCGCGCAACGGCAGCGTCGTCTCGCGCGATGAGCTGCTCGACGAGATGGATCGCTTGTCAGAGCACTCGCCTGAGGACGTGCATTCACTGCAAGCGCTCAACGCGCTGATTCATCGCCTGCGCGAGCGCCTTGCTGAGCTTGACCCCGACCATGACTACATCGTCACGGTGCGCGGGCATGGCTTCCGGTTTGTGAATCGAAGCCTGTAGCGGGATGCTATCTGGAGCGCGGTACGCTAGAATCGGCAAATAACCATGCGGCTCATCGTCGCTTGCATCAAAGGCTGCTGTGTCGCATGTCAAACGCGAGGAGAGAAGAGAGGAGTGTGTGGTGATGGCAACAGCAAATGTGTTCACGAACTCGACCACGACTGATCCAGAGCCGCCCGCGATGACGCTGACCCCCGTCGCTGAAGCAAAGCTGCGCGAGCTGATGCACCAGCGCAACATCCCGAACTACGGCTTGCGCGTGTTTGTCACAGGTGGCGGGTGCAGCGGGTTGCAGTATGGCATGGTCTTCGAAGCGCAGCCGCGCCCGTTCGACACGGTTGTGGAGCAGAACGGCGTGCGCCTCTTCATTGACCCCACCAGCTTGATCTACCTGCATGGCTCCACGATTGATTTTGTGGATAGCCTGATGGGCGGTGGGTTCAAGATTGACAACCCCAACGCGGTCGCTTCGTGCGGCTGTGGGCATTCGTTCCGCACCAAGGACAGCTCCACCACCGACGAGGGCGCAAGCTGCGGGAGCGGCTGCGGTTGCCACTGAGCCACATCGTCGGGCGCGCTGCGCGCGTTACGCGATGCGTTGCGGCGCGCATCCAAACTCATAGCCCTGTGCGCGATCGGCAGGGAAAAGCTATTGGGTTGCGATCGCCAATTCACACAAGGCTAATCCTTGGTGAGGCGTTTCGTATCGTTGTGCAGGACAACGCCGTATGTTGAAGAATCTCTTCCAACCAAAGATCAAGCAGGACAGCAAAGAGCCTAAGCGCCTTTGGCTCGACCTTGGCGATTTGGGCGACTTGGTGAATCCTGCGGGTCCCCACGAGCAGTGGCAAGACCACGGCATGGGCTTGCTGCGCACCATCCTCCACCAGAACGGCGTGTACACCGACATGTTCAGCACGCGGCAGTGCACTAGCTGGGAGGAGGTCGAAAAGCGCATGCGCGGCTACGACATGCTGCTAATGAACGTGCGCAGCTATACCTTCCCCATCGCCTACCGCGCTGCCAAGATCTTCAAGAAGGTAAACCCACACGGCATCGTCATCACGGGCGGCATGCACGCCACGGTCGCCCTTGACGAGATGCTGGAGGTGCCCGAGTTCGACAAAATCTGCCAGGGTCCTGGCGAGAACATCATCGTCAACCTCGTCACCAACCCCGATGCGTTCCCGCGCGTGGTGCTCGGCATCGGCGCCAAGAGCATGGCGGAGTGGCCAATGATTGACCGCACGCTTTGGCCCGAGCCGGCAAGCGCCAAGTTGCGCGCGCGTTACCCTTGGCCCCTTGAGCCGGAATGCGGTTGGGGACCTGCGCCAGTTGCCACCATCCTCACTAGCCGCGTTTGCCCGTGGCAATGCGCCTTCTGCAACGAGCACAGCTACATTCCCAACATGGGGCGCCGCCCTGTCGAGATGGTCATCGAGGAGTTGAACTACCTCGACGAGACCTATGGTCCAATCGGCTCGGTGGTGATCCACGACAGCATGTTCTTCCAGAACCCAAGCTGGCTGGAGGAGTGGCTGGATAAGTACCCCAAGTACGCCAACAAAACCTGGCCCTACTGGGCAGCCGCGCGCGCCGATACAGTGCGCCAATGGCCCGAGCTGTTTGAGGCGCTGGTGCGCAAGACCAACTGGCACATCGTCTCCATCGGCTTCGAGAGCGGCAGCGACCGCGTGCTGCGCATCTTGAACAAAGAGTGCACTGAGGAGGACAACTACTTCGCCATTGACTTGCTCACGCGCATCGGCGACGACATGGAGGCGAAGGGGCAAGACCCGCCCATCTTCTGGAGCAACATCATGCTCGGCATCCCTGGCGAGACGCGCGAGGACGCCTTCAAGACGATGCGCATGATCAAATACACCAAGCGCATCATGCCCTCGATCAGCTTCTACGCGCCGTATCCAGGGAGCGCGCTGGGCTATCAGCTCATCGCCGAGGGCAAGAGCCGCATGACCAAGGAGAACTACCATCGCTACCCCGACGATGAGAAGGTCGTAGGCATTGACTACCAGTTTTATCGCGACCTGCTCAGCGGCAAGTACGATGATGAGATCAACAAAGGCTTGCCCACCATTCGCCAGCAGCGTTCCAACTTCTGGGATGCGTTGGCGAAGGCATGAGCCTTTGTCGGGTGGAGGTGCGCCATGAGTTCCTTCAGCAATCCGCACTTCATGTATCTCTTCGAGATGAAGAACGGCAAGAAGAAACTTGCCTATGGGCGTTCCCCAGAAGATGCGCTGGAGATCCTCTCCTACCGCCTCACGGAGGAGGAAATGGCGCAGATCATCCCGGACAAGTACATCAAGATTAACCAGCGCGATCTCCAAAAGTACGTGCACGAATTGGGGTAAAATAGGGCTACCCGCCCACCCTTTTAACCACCCCCACCGAATGCGCCCGCGGTTCGATGAGGACCGTGGGCGCAGTTGCTTTCTCAGCCGCTACACACAAACCCCCGCTACGCTGGACGCCATGGCAAAAGTCGTGGTGATCGGCGCGGGCGTGGGCGGCGCTACCGCTGCCGCGCTGTTGGCGCGCGCTGGGCATGAAGTCACGTTGCTGGAGGCACACGTTTATCCCGGCGGCTGCGCGGGCACGTTCTACCATCAGCGCTATCGTTTCGACGCCGGCGCGACGCTCGCTGGTGGTTTTCAGCCTGGTGGACCTCATGCGCTCGTCGGGCAAATGCTGGAGATCGAATGGCGCGTCGCGCCTGTTGACCCAGCGTGGCAGGTGGTGCTGCCCGATCGCGTGATCACACAGCACGCTGATCGCGAAGCATGGCACGAGGAGCTGACACGCGCTTTCGCCGACTTGCCGCAGCGTGAGGCGATTCGTCGCTTCTTCATCGCTGCGGAGCGCGTGAGCGATGCGGTATGGCGCTTCGCCGCGCGGCGACCTGCTTGGCCCCCAAGCAGCATCCCAGACCTGTTCCGCACAGCAGCCGCCTTGCGCCCCGACACGCTGATCGCGCTGCCGCATCTCTTCGAGACAATGGGCGCTTGGGCGCGACGTAGCGGCGTCACTGACCCGCGCGCGCTGACCTTCCTCGACGCCCAACTTCTCATCAGCGCGCAAACCACCAGCGCCCACGCGAGCGCGCTCTTCGGCGCCGCAGCAGTGGATTTGCCGCGCAAAGGCGTGGTGCATCCTGAAGGCGGCATCGGCGGCATCAGCGAGCAGCTCGTCGAGGCTGTGCGGCGTTTCGGTGGGCAGGTGCTCTTCCGCCAAGAGGTGACGCGCCTTGAGGTCCGCGAGGGCACGGTGATCGCGGCGCACACCAACAAAGGGCTGCGCGTGCCGTGCGATGTGTGCATCGCCAACCTCACGCCGTGGGACCTCGCGCGCCTGCTCGGCGACGCCGTGCCACCGCGGTTGGCGCGCGAGACGCACACGCGCGCTGAGCCTTGGGGAGCGTTCACGCTCTACCTCGGCATCGAAGACGACCCACACGTGGATCACCCCGATCACATTCAGGTGGTGCGCAGCTACGACGCGCCTTTGGGTGAGGGCAACACGCTCTTCATGTCGTTTTCGTCGCGCGGTGACACAAGCCGCGCACCAAAAGGACACCGCGCGCTCACGCTCAGCACCCACACACGGCTGGCGGAGTGGTGGCGGCTGCGCGAGACGCCCGGCTTGAAACAAGCCTATGACGACCGCGTGGCAGAATACACCGAGCGCTTGCTTGACCTTGCCGAGCGCGCTGTGCCTGGGCTGCGCCAACGCATTCGCCTGCAATTGCACGGCACGCCAGTGACGTTCCAGTTTTACACGCGCCGCCATCGCGGTGGCGTGGGTGGCTTTCCGTTCACGAGCGTCTTCGCCGCGCGTGGTCCGTGGACGGGCTTGCGCAATGCCTGGCTGGTGGGCGACTCGATCTTCCCTGGCCAGAGCACAGCGGGCGTAACGATGGGTGCGCTGCGCGTTTGCGACGAAGTGCTGCGCGCGTTTCCAGCGCCGCGCCCGCTGCCGCGCGTCGAGGTGGCGTGAGGGGCATGCACACCACGGTTTGGATCCTCGGCGACCAGCTCTCGCCGCGCTGGGCGGCTTGGCTGCGCGAGCGCGGGCTTGGACCGCACAACGCGCGCGTGCTCATGATCGAGAGCGCGCAGCGCCTGCGCGCCCGCCCTTGGCATCGCCACAAGCTGATCCTTGTGCTCAGCGCCATGCGCCACTTCGCTGAGCAGCTACGCGCCGAGGGTTGGACGGTGGATTACCGCGTCGCGCTGAACTTCGCGCAGGGCGTGCGCGCGCACGTGCAGACCTACTCGCCGCAGCGTGTGCTCGTGATGCAGCCGAGTACGTGGCAAGGCGCGCAATTCGTGGTGCAGCGCTTGCCTGCACTGTTGGGTAGCGCAGAGCTGATCGTTTTGCCCAACCGCATGTTCCTCGCGCGCCCTGAGGATCTCGGGCGTGCGCGTTCGCCTTTGCTGGAGACGTTCTACCGGCAAATGCGCCGCCGCACAGGCTTCCTCATGGAGAATGGGCAGCCTGTTGGCGGGCAGTGGAACTACGACGCGCTCAACCGTCAGCCGCCGCGCAAAGCTTGGCGTGAGGGCGACACGCGCGACATTCCGCCGTTGCCCACCTTTCCCCCTGACGCGATCACGCGCGCTGTGATCGCAGAAGTCGCGCGCATTGAAACCGCGTGGGGCGCGCTCGAAGGTTTCGCCTTGCCCGTCACGCGCGCCGACGCGCTGCGCTTCTTTGAAGACTTCATCGCGCACCGCCTGCCTCTCTTCGGGCCCTACGAGGATGCCATGGTGAGCGGGCAGCCGTTTTTGTTCCACGCGGTGATCTCGCCGCTTATCAACCTCGGGCTGCTCGAGCGCGATGAGCTGTGTGCCGCTGCCGAACGCGCTTGGCGCGAGGGGCGCGCGCCGCTTCAATCCGTTGAAGGATTTATCCGCCAGCTCATCGGCTGGCGCGAGTTTATCTACGCCATTTACTGGCGTGAGATGCCGCGCCTGCGCACGATGAACGTGCTGGGCGCGCAGCATCCGCTGCCGCGCTTCTATTGGGACGCGCAGACTGAGATGGCGTGTTTGCGCGAGTCTGTGCAGAGCGTTTGGACGCGCGGCTACACGCACCACATCCAGCGCCTCATGGTGTTGAGCAACTTTGCCATGCTCGCGGGCGTAAGCCCGCAAGCGCTCAACGAGTGGTTCCTTTCCGCCTACGTGGACGCCTACGATTGGGTGGTGACGCCGAACGTGATCGGCATGGGCACCTTTGCCGACGGCGGCATTGTGGGCACAAAGCCCTACGCGGCGAGCGCAAACTACATCAACAAGATGAGCACCTACTGCATGCGCTGTCGGTATCGCCCCGACAAGCGGCTGGGCGATGACGCTTGCCCGTTCAACGCGCTGTATTGGGATTTCATCGCGCGCCATGCCGACCGGCTCGCCGCCAACCCGCGCACGGCAATGCCCGTCCGTGCGCTGCGCCAAATGCCCGAGGGAGACGTGCGCGCGCTGCGCGCACAAGCCGAGCGATGGGTGCGAGAGCTAATCCAGCCATGAGCCGCTCAACGCACAGGCGCGCAGTATCATTAAAGATGCTATGACGCAGTCCGAGTTCGCCAAGTGGTTGGAGAGCATTCTCGGCGATACGCCCATCGAAGAGCTGGTCTCGCCTGAAGTGCTTGAACACATGAACCGCGTGCAGCTCCAAGCTGAGCAAGCGGCGTGGAACTTCGCACACGAAGAAGCGCGCGAAGCGTTTGAGATCACGCTGCGCGCCATCGCCAAGACCATGTTTGCCATCGGCTATGACGCTGGGCGCGAGCAGGCGCAGATCGACGCCTGGCTAAGCGGCGGCAAGGACGACAAACCCTCCTCGTCAGACAATGATGAACCACGCGGGTTGCTGCCTGCGTTGTGAGTGACTGCTACAATCAGCAACGGCTGTGAAGAAACCCAAACAGAGCGGCAACCGCATCACGATCCACATCGGCGGCGACGCCAAAGGCGCAAACATCACGGCAATTGGCGGCAGCGTGCAACTTCACGCGCAGCCTACGCCCTCGGGCGACGCCGCGCTCTTTGAGCCGCGCACGCCGTTGCAAAAACAGCTCTACGAAGTCCTGCGCAAGCGCTTCACGCTGGAAGAGCTGGAAAACATCAGTTTTGAACTCGGCATTGCGTTCGATAACCTGGGCGTGAAGAGCCGCGACAGCGCTGCGCGCGCGCTCGTGTATGCAGCCGCGCAGCACAACCTTGAGCGCAAGCTCGCAGAGTTGGTGGCGCGCGAGCGCCCAGGTGCGATCAAACTTCAATGACGGTGCAAAAAACCCCAGATGCGCCTGGCGACTTCGACCGCGAGCGCATTCACTGGGAAGAGGACCTTCGCCCCTTTCGGCGCCTGCCACGCACCCCGCGCCCCAAGCTGGAGCAGCGCGTCCCTGCGCTGATCCCTTTGCTTGTGAGTTTTGGGGTGGTGAGCGTTGCGTGCGTGGGCGCGGTGATGTTTCTCAATGCCAATCGCCCCGCGCTCACGGTGACGTTGCCCACCGCCACGCCGCGCATTATCACGCCTACGCCGACGCCGTTCATCTTGCCCACCGCAACGCCCTACATCGCACCCACAAACACCCCTGAGCCTACACCAACACCAGCGCAAGCGACAGCCCCGCTGCAATTTGGCGTTGGCGCGCGCATCATCGTCGTCAACACAGGGGGCAACGGCTTGAACTTCCGCCGTACGCCGGGGCTTTCCGGCGAGTTGATCCGCCGCTTGCCCGAAGGCACGACGTACGAGATCGTCGGCGGACCTGAGCAGGTAGACGGCTTCACGTGGTGGCAACTGCGCGATCCGACCGATGGCACCATTGGCTGGGGCGTGCAAAACTACATGCAGCTCACACCTTGAGCCGCATAGGAGACTGTGTTGCTGCCCCCGCTTGACAATTCGTTGATAACGATTACACTTCTTGGCGCAAACGTTTACACCTCGGGCTGATGTCAGAAACAAATGTGACCATCCGCGACGTCGCTCGGCGCGCTGGTGTCTCGGTGGCGACGGTCTCGCGCGTTGTCTCGGGCAAGGGGCACGTGCGCGAAGCGACGCGCGCGCGCGTAAATGCCGCCGTGCAAGAGCTGGGCTACCGCCCAAGCCGCATGGCGCGCAGCTTTCGCGCCCAGCGCAGCAACTTCGTGGGCTTGCTGATCTCCGACATCGAGAACCCCTTCCACACGAGCCTCGCACGCGCCATCGAAGATCAGCTCTATGCGCGCGGCTACAGCTTGCTGCTCTGCAACACGGACGAGGTGCTCGAGCGCGAGCGCACCTATCTTCAATTCCTTGCCGATGAGCGTGCCGCTGGCGTGATCTGCGCGCCTGCCTCAGAGAAGGAAACCTCGTTTCACCCTGTGCTTGCAGCGGGCATCCCAGTGGTGTGCGTGGATCGCGTTGCGTTGTGCACACCAGTGGACAGCGTGCGCGTGAACAATGTCGCCGCCATGCGCGCGCTGACACGACACCTGCTCAACCGTGGACATCGCCGCATCGGCTTCGTGGGCTTGGATACCGTGATCACCTCGGGGCGCGAGCGCTTCGAGGCATACGCGCAAACCTTGCGCAGCGTGGGGATCGAGCCAGACATGAACATCATCCGCTTGGGCAAGGGGGTGGAAGCGTTTGGATTTCAGGCGACGCTCGCGCTCTTTGAGACGCCAACGCCGCCCACTGCCTTGATCACCGCCAACAACATGCTCACGCTCGGCGCGCTCAAGGCGCTCCAGAAGCTCGGCGCGCGTATCCCAGAGGACGTAGCGCTTGCGGCGTTCGACGTCACGCCTTGGCTCAGCCTGCTCACGCCGCGCTTCGTTGTGGCAGCGCAACCCATTCGCCAGATCGCAGAGATCGCCGTGCAAATGCTCATGGAGCGCCTTGGGGGCAACACCCAACCGCCGCGCGAGGTGCTCCTCGATGCCACGCTCATCACCGACGAAGCACTGCGCGCTTTCGGTGCAGAGGCCGAAACCGTGCCTCTCAACGCAACACTCAAGATCCAAAGGGGGTGAGACGCCGCTTTCACGAGATGCGCTTCACAGTTGCGTGAACCTTTCGCCCAAAGCCAACCCGGCTATCCGGGTGTCTCGGTTGTTAAGCGTTTTTCAACGCCCAAGCCAAAATTAGGAGGACCCAACGATGAACCTAAAGAAAGCAACATCCCTACTTGCCTTCGCAGCTCTTCTGCTCGCTGCGTGCCAGCCAGCGCAGACGCCGACAGCAGCGCCACAACAGCCTGCTCAGCCCGCTCAGCCTGCTGCGCCGCAGGAGCAACCCACGCAAGCCCCTGCTCCACAAGAGCAGCCCACGCAAGCCCCTGCTGAGGGGAAGCGCTTTGCGGGCATCACCATCAACGCCATCACCTTCTCCGGTCCGCAGATCGCAGAGCCGATGCAGCGGCGCGGTAAGGAGTTCAGCGAGTTGACCGGCGCAACGGTCAACGTGGTGACGGTGCCCTTCGCGGACCTCTACCAGAAGATCCTCAACGACTTTGCCACGGGCACCAACAGCTACGATGTGATCGTTTTCGCGCCGCAGTGGTTGGTGGACTATGTGGATTACCTCGAGGACCTCACTGACCGCGTGAACGCGGACAAGGACTTGCAGTGGGACGACATCGCGCCGTTCTTCCGCGACTTCTCCTCGACCTACAACGGGCGCATCTACACCATCCCGCTGGATGGCGACTTCCAGATGGTGTATTACCGCACCGACATCGCCCAGCAGCTCGGCTTGAAGCCGCCGCAAACGTGGGAGGATTACATCGCCTTCGCCAAGGCGGTGAGCGAGGCGAAGCTCACCACGGAAGACGGTAAGCCCGTGTATGGCTCGTGCATTGCCAAGAAGAAGGCGGCGCAGTCATACTGGATGGTGGCCTCCTTCGCAGGCGCGTTCCTGCAGAGCCAGGGCACCAGCCAGGGCATCTTCTTCGACCTCGACACCTTCAAGCCGCTCTTCGGCGACAACGAAGGCTTCCGCCGCGCGCTTGAGCTGTACAAGGAGACCACGCAGTACGGTCCGCCAGATGAGATCAACCTTGACGTAGGCGACACGCGCGGCTTGTGGACGGCAGGGCAGTGTGCGCTCACGCTGGACTGGGGCGACATCGGCACGCTCGCCATCGAAGAGGGCAGCAAGGTGAAGGACAAGACCGGCGCAGTGATCCTGCCCGGCAGCCGCCAAGTGCTCGACCGCAAGACGGGCAAGCTGGTTGACTGCACGCCAGAGCTGTGCCCCTACATGATTGACGGCGTGAACCACGCGCCCTACGCCGCGTTCGGCGGCTGGTCTGGCGCGATCAACAAAGCCAGCAAGCCCGAGGTGAAGGACGCGGCCTTCGCGTATCTCTCCTACATGAACCAGCCCGCGCAGAGCAATGTGGACGTGACTATCGGCAAGACGGGCTTCAACCCTTACCGCATCTCCCAGTTCGAGAACCTCGACAACTGGATCAACGCGGGCATGAGCGAGCAGGCGGCGAAGGATTACCTCGGCGCCATCAAGGCCAGCCTCAACAGCCCGAACATGGTGCTTGACTTGCGCATCCCGCAGAACAACTACTACCAGGGCATCGTGCTCGACGGCGCGATCGCCAAGTATCTCGCGGGCGAGCAAGACCTCGACGCCACCGTGAAGGAGATCGAGCAGGGCTGGGAGGAGAAGACTGAAGAGCTGGGTCGTGAGGCGCAGCTCGCCGCCTACAAGGCGACGCTCGGCGTGCAGCGGTAAAACGGCTGCATCGCGCTTGGGGTGCTGCGCGTGCCAAGCGCGCAGCACCCTTTTTCACACACTTCGGCTATGGCAACGGTAACCTCTCGCGTAGCGTTGAGCAGTGCGCGCAGCGCGCCGATTCGGCGTTCGCGCCTCGAGCGCGCAGCCCCCGCGCTTTTCATCCTGCCGGCAGTGTTGGTGGTGTTGTTCATCTCCATCTTCCCGCTGCTGATGTCGTTGTTCCTCTCGCTCTCGCGCGTGCGCTTCGCGGGCGGCGCGGTGCGCTTTGAGTTCGTGGGGCTGAATAACTATCGCAAGCTGCTGCTGGGCAGTGAGCAAAAGGTGCTCTTCGGCGTGCTCGACATGCCCTCGCCGCTTGGGTGGGTGTTGCTCGCGTTGGTGGCGTTTGGCTTGGCGTGGTGGATCGTCAAGGGCGCGCGGCGCGGCTTTCCGATTGGGCGCATCTTTGCCTCGGCGATTCTGGCTGGACTAGCGTGGCTCGTCGTCAGCACGTTGTTCTCGGAGAAAGGACGCCCCGGCACGCTGGTTGTGACGATGCTCTATGTGTTCGTGGGCATCGCGTTGCAGTACCTGATCGGGTTGGGGCTGGCGTTGCTTTGTGCGCAGCAATTGCCCGGGCGCACCTTCTTCCGCGTCGTCTTCCTGCTGCCGATGATGATCACGCCAGTGGGCGTGGGCTACTTGTTCCGCATGTTGGCGGACACCAACAAAGGCCCGCTCATGCCGCTTTGGGTAGCGCTGGGCTTGCAGGACTTTAGCTGGGCGAACAACGCCTGGGGCGCGCGCATCGCAGTGATGATCGGCGACCTGTGGCAGTGGACGCCGTTCATGTTCATCGTGTTGCTGGCAGCGCTCGAGGGGCAAGACGTTGAACCCATCGAAGCGGCGATCGTGGACGGCGCGAACAGTTGGCAAATCTTCCGCCATATCACCTTGCCCGCCATTTTGCCCGTGAGCGCGACGTTGATCCTCATCCGCATGATCGAGGCGTTCAAAATCATCGATCTGCCGAACATCCTCACCAACGGCGGCCCTGGCACGGCAACCGAAACGCTCACGCTCTACGCCTACCGCATCTGGCGCGCGCTGGACATTGGTGGCTCAGCAGCGATCGCGTACATTCTGTTGTTCTTGGTGACGTTTTTCGCAATGGTGTATGTGCGCGCGTTGCGCGCGCGGTTGGTCAACGCATGATGCGCGCATTCTTTCGCAGTTCCTCTCCCTTCCGCCCATCGCCGTTCAAGATGTTGGTCTCTTACTTCATCTTGGGCGCTTGGGCGCTGCTCATCCTCTTTCCGCTGTATTGGTTGTTCATCACTGCCTTCAAGCTGCCAGCAGCGGTGAACAACGGGCCGTTTTACATCCCGTTTGTGGATTTCCAGCCCTCGCTGCATGCTTGGGAGTACGTGTTGGTGGAGATCGGGGTGGACACGCGGCGCATGTTCATCAACACGGTCGTGGTTGCGCTGAGCAGCGCGACGTTGGCGTTGATCATCGGCTCAAGCGCTGCTTACGCGCTCACGCGGTTTCAGTTCCGCCCCAAGCTGGGCACGGTGTTTGTGTTCCTTGCGTGCGTGGCGCTGGCGGTGGTGCTCAGTGTGTTGAGGGTGCCGTGGCAGCTTGCCGTTGCAGTGGCGATTGCGCTGTTCATCGTGAGCCTGTTCACCATCACGCGGCGTTTCACGCGCACGCTGAACAACAACGACATTGCGTTCTGGTTGATCTCGCAGCGCATCATGCCGCCCGTGGCGGTGGTGATCCCGATCTACATCGTGTTCCAGCAGCTACGCCTGCTGGACACCTGGGCAGCGCTGATCATCACCTACGTCGCCACCAATCTGCCCATCGTGGTGTGGCTGATGCGCGATTACTTCATGAGCATCCCCTACGAATTGGAGGAGAGCGCGCAAATTGACGGCGCTTCGCGCTTTCGCATCTTTGCGCAAATTGTGCTGCCGCTCGCAAAACCCGGCCTAGTGGCGACGTTCTTGTTTGTGTTGGTGTTTTGCTGGAACGAGTACTTGCTCTCGCTGTTCCTCACCAACGCCAACGCGCAGACCATGCCTCAGGCAGTCGTGGCGCAAAACGCTACGCGCGGACCGCAGTGGTGGTACATGTCGGTGCTGGTGCTGATCATGATCGTGCCCGTGATCGGCATGGCGATCGCGTTGGAGCGCTACATTGCGCGTGGTTTGCTGGTGGGCGCGATCAAGGGGTAGGGGGCAATTACGCGCTTTCGCCGACGAGGCGCTCGAAGAGCACTTGGAACTCCTCGTCGGAGTAGAACTCAATCACGATGCGCCCGCCTTTGCGGCTGCGCTGAAGCGAGACCTTCGTGCCGAGCGCCTCGCGCAGGCGATCTTCGTAAACGCGCGCCTCGTGCCAGCGCGCGGGGCGTTCTTGCTTTTTGGGGCGCGTGGTGCCGCTGGTCATGCGCCGCACGAGTTCCTCAGTTTGGCGCACGTTCAAGCCGCGCGCGCGGATCTCTTGTAGCACAGCGAGCTGCTCAGTGGCGGAGCTTAAGCCAAGCAGCGCGCGCGCGTGTCCTTCGGTGATCTCGCCCTGCATCAACGCTGCTTGCACCTGCCCTGGCAGCTTGAGCAGGCGGATGGCGTTGGCGATCGCGACGCGGCTCTTGCCCACGCGCTCAGCGACCATCTCCTGGGTCATGCCGAAGTCGCTGATGAGCTGCTGGTAGGCGTTCGCTTCTTCGAGCGGGCTGAGGTCGCTGCGTTGGATGTTCTCGATGAGCGCCAGCTCCAGTTGCTCGCGCGAGCTAACTTCTTTGATGATCGCGGGGATGCGCTTGAGTCCAGCAAGTTGGGCTGCGCGCCAGCGCCGCTCGCCGGCGATCAGGGTGTATGGCGCGCCTTCCCCTTGCGTGCGCGTGACGATGATCGGCTGCAACACGCCGTGTTCGCGGATGCTGGCGGCAAGCTCTTCGAGGTTGAGCGCTTCTTGCCCGCGCGCCATGCGCGGCTGGCGCGGGTTGGCGCGGATCTCATCAATGGGCAGCTCCACCACGTCGCTGCTGCGTGGCTGCTCTGGGGTGTCTAGTGCCGTATCTTTGGGCAGCAGCGCATCGAGACCTCGTCCGAGTCCAGGTTTAGGTGCCATCCTCTTTGCCTTCCTCAAGCCTGAGCATGCAAGTTCGGCGTCGCCTCAGCAGCAAAGCCGTTGGTTGCACTGAGCGCTTGGTCTTGTGCAAGCAGTTCTTCAGCGAGCGCTTTGTAGGCAAGCCCACCAGGTGAGTTTGGCGCGTAGGCGGCGATCGGTAAGCCGTGGCTCGGCGCTTCGCTGAGCCGGATGTTGCGCGGGATGCGTGTGCGAAACACCTTGTCGCCAAAGTGGCGCTCAACCTCGGCAACGACCTGCTGGGCGAGCGCTGTGCGGGGGTCATACATCGTCATCACCACGCCGCGCAGATCGAGCTTTGGGTTCAGCCGCTGGCGCACCAGTTGCACCGTGCGCATGAGCTGCGATAAGCCCTCGAGCGCGAGATACTCGCACTGCACCGGCACCAGCACGCCCGTCGCCGCAGTGAGTGCGTTCACTGTGAGCAAGCCAAGCGAGGGTGGGCAGTCAATGAGCACGTAGTCGTAGCGGCTCAGCTCAGGTTCGAGCGCTTGGCGCAAGCGGTGCTCTCGCGCCAGCTCTCCGACCAGCTCCACTTCAGCGCCTGCAAGCCCAGGCGAGGCGGGGATGAGGGCAAGGTTCATGTAAGCGTTGCGCAGCGTCGCGCGCGCAGCAGGGACGTGCCCCAGCAGCACCTCGTAGGAAGATGGGTTGACCTTGTTCTTGTCCAGGCCAACGCTGCTGCTGGCGTTGCATTGCGGATCGAGGTCAACCAACAGCACACGTTGCCCAGCCAATGCTAAGAATGCGCCGAGATTCACGGCGGTCGTGGTTTTGCCCACGCCGCCTTTCTGGTTGGCGATGGCGTAAATGCGCGTCATGGTGTGCGAAGAGCACCCCTCGCGCAGTGATGCGCTTAGCAGGGATTAGGCAAGATTCTACTGCATTGAGCGATTTCCTCAGGGCGAGGCAACCCTTCGCGATAAGGTCGCGTAACCGATTGTGCGGCAATGCAGTTGGCGAATGCGCAGGCTGCTTCGGGGGGGTTGCCGTTGGCGAGCGCCACGAAGAGCGCTGCGGCGAAAATGTCACCAGCGCCTGTGGGTTCCACCTCAACGACTTTCGGCGCGGGGATGTGAAAGGGGCGGCCGTTCAAGAAGAGCGTGCATCCCTCAGCGCCTTGTGTCACCACGAACACGCGCGCCATTGCTGCCCAGCGCAGCGCCTGCTGCCAATCGCCAGCTACGTCCTCAATGCTGATCACAGTGGCATCGGCGCGCGCGAGCACAGCCTCGGCGTGCTCCCAAGCTTTCGCCCACACGCGCCCTGTTTCATCCCAGCGGCGCAACCACCCTTGCGGCGTGACGCCGACAAACGCTTCAGCAGGCGCTTGCAGCGCAAGGGCAGGAGAGACCTCATCGCACACAGGCGCAAGGTGCAAAATGCGGCTGCGCCAGTGCTCGGGACGCAGCGCGTCGGGCGTGAGGCGAATGGGGCAAGGCTGTGTGTATTGCACGCGCCCGTGTGGGGTGTAGCGATTTTGGAAGCGCGTGGTTGTCGGCGCAGGGAGGAGCGTGACCTCCACCTCTGGGAAGATCGCTGCAAGGTCCAGGGTGGGCGCCCCTGCAGTGAGTACGCCCACGCGTGGCACAAGGCGACGCGCTGCAAGCGAGGCGTAGGTGACCGTGCCGCCGGCGGTGATGCGACCGTCCTCCCAGAGATCTTCAGTGACGTGGCCAATAGCGAGATAGTCGAAGAGCGCTTCAGTGTTCACTGAGGTTGACCAGCGGCTCGAGGTTTGATCTGCACTTTGCGGGCTTCGCCTTCGCCGGTGCTTTCGGTGTACACGCGCGCATCGTCTCGCAGTGCCAGGTGGATGATGCGGCGCTCCAGCGCCGGCATTGGCTCAAGCACGATCATCTTGCCGGTGGCGGCGACGCGCTCTGCCAGGCGTTTTGCCATGGCGATGAGCTGCTTTTCTCGGCGGGCGCGGTAGCCGTTGAGGTCCACATTCACACGCAGACTGCTTTGAAGCTTGTGCGACCACAAGGTTTGCACAACCGCTTGCAGCGCGTTCAGCGCCTCGTAGCGATTTTGTGCGAACAGCGCCTCGCTGCGCCGATCAAGCGTGACATCTACCCAGAAGTAGGGCGCATCACCAGGATGCGAGGGGAGCACTGTGCGCGCGCTCAACCGGGCATGGCGGAAGCCCATGCGATGAAGCAGTTCGCGCGTGATCTCCAGTGCAAGCGTCTCGCCTTGGCGCAGAAACTCGGCTGAGGGGCGCTCGGGCGCAGCCTCTGGGTGTACTGCCTCGGGTGTGGCAGGCGGGCTTGCTGGTGTACTTGTCTCTGCGCTTGGTGGTTCAGAAAGAACAGCGGGCGAGGGCGCTTGCGTCTCCTCGCTTTGCTCAAGTGCAGGACTTGCTGAGGGCGGGGGAGCGGGGGGTGCAGGGGGTTGCGCTGCTTCAAGTTCGGCGAATGGCGTGAGCCGAACGCGCGCTGGGCGGGCACCAAGCCCGAGCACGCCGCGACTCCCCTCATCGAGGACTTCGATGCGCACTTCAGCGCGCATCAAGTTGAGCTGGCGCAGCCCTTGCTCGATAGCGCTCTCGACATCTGGAGCAGTGACTTCAATCGGCGGCATGGCTCATGGGGGCGAAGACCTGAATCCCTTGTGTAGCTGTTAGCGGGTGGATGGGCGCTGGCGTTGCTCATCTTCGCGCTTACGCACAGAGGCCGATTGGTTCACGCGCATCGTCGCCTTCACTTTCACCTTTGGCTTAGGCGGTGGTGCTGCGGGTGTGCTTGGCGTTGGGGTGGCCGCAGCGGCGCTCGTGGTTGGGGTGGGCACGCTCAAGCCGTGTTGCGCGCGCGCGCGATCCAAGATCGGCTTCGTGATGTAGTACTGCAACACACCGGCGATATTGGCCGCGATCCAGTAGATGCCTAGCCCAGCAGGGGTGGAGAGCATGAAAAAGCCGAACATCAACGGCATCATGAGTTGCAGCATTTGGTTGGTCTGCTGCGTGGCAGGATCGGTGGAAGGCGGTGTGAGCAGCTTGTTGGCGAGGTAGGTGCTCACCACCACAAGGATTGGGATGATGAAGTAGCGATCGGGCAAGCCCAGGTCGAAGATGCCAAGGAAGGTGGACTCGATCGGCACCAGCGAAGCGATGCTCGGCAAGAAGCCGTACACGTGGCTGCCTAGCTCAACGAGGTTGAGCGGCGTCACGGCGAGCGTGCGCACGATGGCTTGGTACATGGCGATGAGGATGGGGAATTGCAGCAGCAATGGCAGGCAGCCGCTGAACGGGTTAAACCCCAATTTGCGCATTTCCTCGGAGAGCTTTTGCGGGTCGTTCTTGTATTTCTCCTGGAGCGCGCGGATTTGTGGCTGCATCGCTGCCATCTTCATCGCCGAGATCTGCTGGCGAATGGAGAGCGGCAGGATCGCTAAGCGGATGATCAGCGTGAGCGCGATGATCGCCAGCACATAGCTGTTGCCCAGCGCGCCATACAGCAGCATGAGCGCGTTGGTCATCGGGTTAACGAGGAGAAAGTCGAAAATATTGCCCATGGGTTTATCTTCGCTGGGTGCTCGTCGCCTATGGTACTACGCGCAGCTCGTACTCCCGTTGATTGTTCTTCAGGTTCACAGCAACGAGTTTGATCTCGCCGTCGAAGAGCGGCACAAGCAACAGGTCCTCGAACACTACTGGCGTGGAGAGCAAGCGCCGCCCCAAGCCGTTTTCTAGCACGCGCTCGGCGGGCACATTGCCATCCTCGCGCAAGGTGGGATTCCGTGGCAGGCGATACAAGTAGCTATCGAACGAGACCACATAGAGCGCGTCGCCAGCGGCCACGGGCTGCGCGCGCACAGGTCCGCCGGTCTGCGCCGTCCAAAGACGTTGTCCCGTGGCGCGGTCGAAGGCATACACCTTGCCTTTCACGTCGCCAACAATGACGCGCTCGCCATCCACAAGCGCCTGGCACCAGATCCAGGCGTCCACGGGCGCCTTCCAACGTACTGAGCCATCAGTGGCGTTAATCGCGTAAAACGTCTGGTCGAACGAGCCGACGTAGAGCGTGCCTTCATGGAACGTGGGCGTTGAGGCGATAGAGGCGCCGGCGGTGAACTTCCACAGCAAGTTGCCGCTCGCTGCGTCGAGCGCGTAGAGCGAATGATCGAGTGAGGGAAGAAACACTTTGCCCTCGGCAACTTCAGGGGCGCTCCACAAGCGGTTGCCCGTGGTGAACGTCCACACCACGCGCGGTGTGCCATTTTCGAGTTGGTTGGGGTCAATGGCGTAGAGCGTGTGGTCGCCGTTAGGTGCGAAGATGAGCTTGCCATCGGTGGCGACGCCGTCGGCGAACTCTTTGGCAGTGGGGCTTGGCGCGAAGCGCCACAGCTCCACGCCGTCGGCGTCACGAATGGCGTAAAGGCGATTGTCGGGCGCGCCGGCGAATTGCAGTGTGCCGCCGACGATGATCGCGTCGCCAACTTTCACGGGACGCCCCGCGAAGGGACCGACGGGGTTATTGCCCTCGTGCTTCGCGGGGAAGCGCCACAGCTCGCTGCCGGTGCGCGCGTCCAATTTGTGCACGAACAAGTTGCTAGCGAGGTAGGCGCGGTCGCCGATCAGCGTGATGCCGGCGAAGGAGGTCGGTTGCGGTTCGCCGCCTCCGCACGCTGCAAGCACAAGCACAACTGCGCCTAAAAGCCCGGCGCGGCGCAGGAGCGCTCGAAGCGATCTGCGGTCTGACATGGTGAACTTCTTAAGGCACGGGGTCGTAGCCGCCTGGATGGAAAGGGTGGCAACGCAGGATGCGCTTAAGCCCAAGCCAGCTCCCTTTCAGCGCGCCATACTTGCCAATGGCTTGGTAGGTGTATTCGCTGCAGGAGGGGTAAAAGCGACAAGAAGGCGGCAGCGCCTGCGAGAGGGTGAGCTGGTAGATGCGGACAAGCAGCATCAAGACACGCGCCACCGGTCCGGGCTTAGGCGCGCTCACGGCGTGCTGATGATCTGAAGTTGCTTGAGCACACATTGCACGTCATCTTTCACGTCTTGCATGCGCGCGCGCTCCGTGATGATCGTAGGCTGCGCGACGAGCACGATATCCCACCCGCCCGCGATCGCGGGTGCGAGCAACCGCACGCTTTCGCGCAACAGTCGCCGTGCGCGGTTACGCTTGACCGCGCGCCCGACGCTGCGCCCCGCGACGATACCCACGCGCACGCGTTGTGGGTCGCCGTTGGGTGCTGCTTGGGCGATGCAGTAGCGGCCGCGTTGGCGGGTGCCTTCGCGCCGCACGCGCTCGAAGTCTTCGCGCTTGCGCAGCGTCTTTAACACCAGCAGCGCGCCTGCAATGCGAGCTTACTTACTTGCTATGCGCGGTGCCGCGCTTGCTGCGGGCAGGCGAATAGACGGCGTTCCAGTTGACCTTCTTTGCGCGATGATTAGCGATCACGGTGAGGCGCTTTCGTCCAGCGAGTCGGCGTCGGGCGAGCACTTTGCGACCGCCCTTGGTTGCCATGCGTGCGCGAAAACCATGTACGCGCAAGCGGCGTCGGATCTTGGGTTGATACGTTCGCTTTGGCATTGCGCAAACCTCATCACTAGCGCGCCAGTTGATCGGCGCGCGCGGATAACGGCAAGAGAAAGCCCGCGGATTATACGACCTGGCGCAAAGCATGGTAGCC
>JAUQQA010000053.1 GCA_030550095.1 Chloroflexota bacterium
ATGCGACAACCTTTCATCGCCGGCAATTGGAAGATGAACAAAACCGTCCAGGAAGCGCGCGCGCTTGCTGAAGCCATCGCGGCAGAGCTGCGCGACCTGCACGCGGTCGAGGTGGCGCTTTGTCCGCCGTTCATCTCGCTCACCACGGTCAAGGCCGTGATTGCCGAGACGCCGATCAAGCTGGGCGCACAAAACATGCATGACCAGGACAAAGGCGCCTTCACAGGCGAGATCTCACCCGTGATGCTTGCGGGCTGGGTGGACTACGTGATCCTTGGGCACTCTGAGCGCCGCCAGCATTTCGGTGAGAGCGACGCTTTCATCAACCGCAAGGTGCTTGCCGCGCTGCGGCACGGCTTGCGCCCCATCCTCTGCATCGGTGAGACGCTGGAGCAGAACGACCGCGGTGAAACAGAGGAAGTGCTCGCGCGCCAGCTGCGCGAGGCGCTCGATGGCGTCTCGCCCGCCAACGCCGAGCGCCTGGTGATCGCCTATGAGCCTGTGTGGGCAATCGGCACGGGGCGCCCAGCAACGCCCGCCGATGCACAGCACCGCTGCGCCTTCGTCCGACAGGAACTCCGCGCCCGCTTCGGCGAAGTTGCCGACCGCATCCGCATCCAATACGGCGGTAGTGTAACCCCCGCCAACGCGCCAGAGCTGATGCAGCAGCCCGACATTGACGGCGCACTGGTCGGCGGCGCGAGCTTGATCGCGCAGGACTTTGTTGCCATCGTGCGCGCAGCGCTGCAAAAGCAAACGCTGTAGTTCGCAACGTGCAGTGGAACGCGCTCCTCGTCTTGGTGCTCGCGGTCAGCGCAACGCTCTGGCTGGAGCGCCGCGTGCACCGGCAGCTGCAACAGCTGCTGCTCGCGCTCACCCGAAACATCACGCTCGCCACTACGCTTTATGCGCTCGTCCTGTTGCCTGGCGTTGCGCTGCACGAGCTGAGCCATGCGCTTGTCGCACGTCTGCTCAAGGTGCGCGTGCGCAACATCTCATTGCGTCCTGAGCGGCTGCGCGGCGGGGTTGTGCGCTTCGGCTACGTTGAAGTACAGCGCAGCGATGATGTGCGCGCTGCGTTGATCGGGCTTGCGCCTCTCGGTGTGGGTGTGAGCGCGCTCGCGCTGATCGGCGCGCGTGTCTTTGGGCTAGAGCAAGCCTGGCACGCAATCGCGCAAGCCACAGACCCCACCGCAGCAGTGCTAGCGCTGGTGCGTTGGTCGGGCGCGCTGCTACAAGCGCCTGATGCTTGGCTTTGGCTCTACGTTGCGTTTGCTGTTGCGAACACCATGCTGCCCTCTGAGTCCGATCTACGTCCGTGGTCTAGCAACCCAGTGGTGATGTCGCTGATCATCGGCGCTGTCGCGCTCGCGCTCAACGCTTGGCTTGCCTTGCCGCTGGCGTATTGGCTCGCCTTGCTGTTCGGCTTCACAGCCCTTGTGAATGGGGTTGTGCTTACTGCGTTGATGCTGCTCACGCGCCTGTTCAGCGCCAGCGCCAACGTCGGTCCTCTGGCGTGAGGCGCTGCAAAGCGACGTGCGCCAATGCCACGAGCGCCAAAGCGAGCGCGGGCAGCGGCAGAAACGGCAACGGCACAAGCCCACGCGCGTTAAGCGCTGCGATCTGGTTTAGCATCGTCAGCGCCCAAGCGAACGTCTCCGCAGGCGGCAAAAAACCGTCCCAGTGCTCGCCCCACATCAGGTAAACCCACAGGGCTCCTATCACAGGCACGGCAATCCCGACCATCAACGCGCTGCTGAAAACAGCCAACGCCTCGCTGAGCGCACGCCGCCGCGCGAGCAACAAGCTCAATACGCCCACTGCAAATACACCGAGCGCACTCGCTGGCGCGAGCTGTGCCCAGAAGCGCTGTGGTTGGGCTTGGGGGAATTGGGTGAACGAAGGTTGCAGCTCGCCGAGGAACACGAAGGCGAGATTCACCGCGACGAACATTGCGCCGCCGACCAGGCTGGCAGCACCTGCTAGCTGCACGCTCGCGCCGATCAACGCCAGCACCACAAGCGCGATGCCCGCTGCAAACGGCAGACGCACCCACTGCGTAGCGCGACGCAGTGCTTCGCGTTCGCTACGTGCTGCTTGGTCGAGCTGCGCAAACCAAATCTGAAACGTTGCAGGGTTTCCTTGCGCCATCGCTGGTTCAGAAGCGCGCAGCAGCGGCGCAGCGAAGCGTGGGCGTGAAAAGTGTTCGCTCCACGCCTCGTAGAACGCAGTGAGTTGTTGTGCGGCTGTTAGCATCGCTGCATGGTCGGCAGCGAGCACTTCCAGCAAGGGGCGTCCCTGCGCGTGCACAGGTGGCGCTGCGCCCATCAGCACGGCGAGCGTTGGCGCAACATCTTCAGCGCGGGCAATAGCGGCGATGCCCTCGCGCACGCCTGCGCCAGCAAGCACGAGAGGCACACGCGCGACCTCTGCCTCCGCGCCGCCATCGCGTCCGCGCGCGTCTAAACCTCGGTCGCTGAGCACAGCGACGGCGACCTTGGTCAAATCTAGCGCGCTGACGAGTTGTTGCACGCGCATGTCTGTTGCTGCCACGGCCGTGGCGTAAGCCGCGGGGTTAGTGCGCAGGGCGACTTCGGGCAATGACAGCTCCACGAGCACGAACGCGACAGGCTGCGCGCGATCGCGCAGTGCTTCGAGCGCCAGCACAACAGCTTGGTCGTCACGCGCGGCGGCGTCTGGTGCGTCAACGACCTCAAGGCGTGGCACGCTAGCCTCGAATGTGTCTGCCCAGTGCGCGTCGCCAACGAGGGCGATCGTGCGCCCTGCGCGCTGCAATGCCTGAAACAACGTGTCCACGTTTGGATCGGCTGGTTCGTTGGGCAACAAGACGCCGTGCGTCTCATGGCGCGCGCCGGAAAGCAGCGTTAACGTCGCTGGCGCGCGCCATGTTGGCGCTGTGTGCTCCACGATGACGCTAGCGCCGCGCGCACGCAGCGCGTTCAAAGTTGGCATTCGCTGTGAGGCATCGAGCCGCAAGCCGCGCACCCAAATCAACACCAAGCGCTGCGTGCGCGATGCAAACGGCGGCGCCGGCGTTAAAGGGCGGAGCATGGTGCTGGTGTATTCGGCGTACTTTGCCCACCATGCGTCGCGCGCACGCTCGGCGAGCAGCGCGGCAAATACCAGCCCTACGATCAACAGCAGCGGCAATGCGCGGCGCATGGCGCTAGCTTAGGCGTTCGAAAGCTTCCCATGCTTCCGCTAGCGCCTGCTCCGTTTGCTGATAGGCTTCGCCCAACGCGCGCAAGCGCGCAAAGTCTGCGCCGGCTTGTTGCATTTGCTGGTTGATCGCCTCAAGCTGTGCCTCGAGCGCTTGGATGCGCTGCATCACAGCCTCTAGCTCCGCCTGGCGGCGTTGGAGTGCGTTCTTGGAGAGGCGTGGTTTGCTTGCGTCTGCTTGTGCTCCGTCCTGTTTTGCAGGTGCTGAAGCTGAGGCGGGCACTTGGCTGCTTGAGGCGATCGCCTCGCGCTCCTGCAACTCGCGCCATTCGTCGTAAGCGCCTTTGAAGATGTGCACCTCAGCCGGCAAAGCACCGGGTTGCGGCGAGATGATCCACAGTTGTGAGGCGAGCGCGGCGATGAGGTAGCGGTCATGCGAGACAAACACTAGCGTCCCCTCAAACGCTTGGAGGGCTTCGGTGAGCGCCTCTTGTGCTGGGATGTCGAGGTGATTCGTTGGCTCGTCGAGCACCAAGACATTTGCGCCTTGCAACGCCAAGCGCGCTAACGCCAGCCGTCCGCGTTCGCCGCCGCTGAGCATAGCGACGCGCTTGAAGTGGTCGTCGCCGCTGAAGGAAAAGCGCCCCAGCCATGCACGCGCCTCGCTGAGCGTGAGATCGGGTTGCGCGCGCATCAAGGCTTCGATCAAGGTGTCGTCGGGCAGGAGGTCTTCATGCGCTTGCGCGAAGTAGCCCAGTTGCACTGCTGCGCCCCAGCGTACCTCACCAGCGAGCGGCTGTAGCTGCTTCAGTAGCGTCTTGAGCAGCGTGGTTTTGCCCACGCCGTTTGGGCCGATCACTGCAACGCGCTCGCCGCGCGTGAGTGTGAGGTCGGGGATGCGCAGCAGTGGGCGTGCATAGCCGATCACTAAGCCGCGCGTCTCCAACACGCGGTCGCCGCTGCGCCCTTGGCTGGCGAGCTGCAAGTGCATGATGCGCTGCTGTGTTGGGCGCTCAAGGCGCTCGATGCGATTGAGGCGGCGTAGGCGTCCTCGCGCCTGGGCGGCGTTTTGTCCTGCGAGGTTGCGGCGGATGTACTCTTCCTGCTTGGCGATGAACGCCCGCTGCGCCTCGTACTCGGCTTGGGCACGTGCTTGGCGCTCGGCGCGCTGCTGAACGTACTCGGTGTAGCCGCCGCGGTAGAACGCGAGGCGCGCGGTGCCGTCCGCGCCGCGCGTCATCTCCCACACGTGATCGCATACCTCGTCGAGGAAGTAGCGATCATGTGAGACAACGATGAGCGTGCCCTCCCACGCTTGCAAGTATGCCTCCAGCCACATCACCGCGTCGGTGTCGAGGTGGTTGGTCGGCTCGTCGAGCAGCAGCAGGTCGGGCGCGGCAAGCAACAAGCGCGCAAGATTGGCGCGCACGCGCTGACCGCCGCTGAGCGCGTGCATGGGGCGGTGCCACGATGATTCATCGAAGCCCAGCCCTTGGAGCACGCGCCGCATACGTGCTTCGACGGTGTAGCCACCTTGCTGCTCGAAGGCCTGCTGCAAGCGCCCATACGTTTCAAGCAGCGTCTCAGCACGCTCAGGCGAGAGGTTTGGCTGTGCGAGCGCGTGCTCGATCTGCGTCATGCGTGCATGCAGATCATGCAATGCGGCGAATGCTCCTTGCGCCAGTTCCCACGGCGTGCGTGCGTCGGAGTCCTCAGCCGTCTGCGCGAGATAGCCCACGCTCGTGCCGCGCGCGAGATACACCCGACCGCCCGGGTTCGGCTGATCCACCCCGGCGAGGATGCGCAGCAACGTGCTCTTGCCGCAGCCGTTAGGACCGACCAACGCGATTTTGTCGCCGCGCGCCACGCTGAAGCTCAAGCCTGCGAACACATCGAACGCGCCGTAGGACTTGCTGAGGTTTTCGACGCGCAAAATGGACATGCGCCGTCATTGTACGAAGCTCGTTGTATCCTTCGCCTCGTGATCGCATTCAGCCAATGCACCACGCACGAGTTCGCCCACCGCTTGGTTGATGACAAGGTGGGTATTGCAGCTTGTAGGTTCCAAAAGATCGCCTTGATCGCCACGCGCTGCTTGTTGGGCGCACAGCTCGCATACCGCGCTGAGCGCGGCAGGTGAGGGGTGAGTGAGCCGACGTTGGGGCTATGGTTTTCTTCGTGTTGCCGGCATACAACGAAGCCGAAGCGCTGCCCACGCTGCTTGCACGCATTCAGCGCGTTGCTCGGAGTCACCCGCAGCTTGATGTGCGCGTGATCGTGGTGGATGATGGCAGCAGCGATGCAACTGCGCAGGTCGCGCAAAGTGTGCCGTCGCTGCCCGTGTGCTTGGTGCGTCATGAACGAAACCAGGGGCTCAGCGGGGCGCTGCGGAGTGGATTCCATGCGGCGCTGAAGCACGCCGCGGATGACGACGCCATTGTCACCATGGACGCCGACGACACCCACCACCCTGGGCAAGCGCCGCGCATGGTGGCGCTGCTCGAGGAAGGCTACGATATAGTCATCGCCTCACGCTACCAGCCAGGCGCGCGCATAGTGGGTGTGCCACGCGTTCGGCGTTTGCTCAGCGACGGCATGAGCTTGTTGTTCCGCTTTGCCTATCCCATCCCTGGCGCGCGCGATTACTCCAGCGGCTTTCGCGCCTATCGCGCTGCGGTGCTGCGCCACGCCTTTGCGCACTACGGCGAAGCCTTCATCAGCGAGCGCGGCTTCACCTGCATGGTGGACGTGCTAATCAAGCTCGCGCGGCTCGGTGCTGTGATCACGGAGATCCCCATGGTCTTGCGCTACGACCGTAAGCCGGGCAAAAGCAAGATGAACGTGCCGCGCACGGTGGCACAAACGCTGTGGCTGCTTGTGCGGCGGCGGCTTGGGCACCTTGACTAAGCGGATAAGATCGCATCATGCCGAACATCATCGTGCCGCGCCCCATGAGCGGCTTTCCGGAGTTGCTGCCTGCTGAGCAGATCGTCTTCAACCGTTGTCTCGACATTGTGCGGCGCACGTTCGAGCTGTTCGGCTTTGCGCCTATTGAGACCCCCGCCGTGGAGCGCAAGGAGATCCTCACCTCAAAGGGCGGCAACGAGAAGGAAATCTACGCCCTCTCGCGCCTCGCAGCTGCGCCCGGCGAAGACGCCAGCACTGACTACGCCCTTCACTTTGACCTCACGGTACCGCTGGCGCGCTACGTGGCGCAGCACAAGGATAAGTTGGTCTTTCCCTTCCGCCGCTACCAAATCCAAAAAGTGTGGCGCGGCGAACGCCCTCAAGCCGGGCGCTACCGCGAGTTGTACCAGTGCGACATCGACGTGATCGGGCGCGGCAAGCTCAGCCTGCTTGCCGATGCGGAGATGCCGCTTGTGATTTACCACGCCTTCACGCAGATGAACATCGGCCCATTCGTAGTCCGCGTGAGCAACCGGCGCGTGCTGCAGGGGCTGCTTGAGTCGTTCGCCCTCACGCCCGAGCGCATCACCGCAGCGCTTCATGCCATTGATGACCTCGAGAAGACCGGCGCAGAAGCTGTGCGCGCGGCGCTGGTGCAGAAGGCGGGGCTGCCCGAAGCGCAAGCCGATCAAGTGCTCACCTTCATTGCTGAGTCAGAGCGCTTGCCCACCGATGCATTGCTGCAACACCTGCGCGCACAGCCAGGCAACGAGACCTTCCGCCAAGGCGTGGAAGAACTCGAGACGGTGGTGCGGCACATGCGCGCGCTCGGCATGCCCGACACAGCGTTCAAGGTGGATCTCAGCATTGTGCGCGGGCTGGATTACTACACAGGCACAGTGTATGAAACGCGCTTGCTTGAGCATCCCAACCTCGGCAGCATCTGCTCAGGCGGGCGCTACGACGACCTCGCTGGTTACTTCACCACGGAGAAACTGCCCGGTGTCGGCATCTCGATTGGCTTGAGCCGCTTAGTGCTGCGCTTGCTTGAGGCGGGCGTGCTCAAACCTGGTGCTGCCACACCAACGCAGGTGCTCGTCACCACCCTCGATCCGCAACAGCTCCGCGAATATCTAACCATGGCCGCTGAGTTGCGCGCGCAGGGCATCCCTACCGAGGTGTACTTGGAACCTGCACGCATTGGCGACCAGCTCCGCTACGCAAGCCGCAAGGGCATTCGCTACGCGGTGATCGCAGGCGAGACCGAATTCGCCGACGGCACTGTGAAGGTGAAAGACCTCAGCGTGGGCGAAGAGGAGGTGCTCTTCCGCGAGGAGCTTGCCGAGCGCCTCGTCGAGCGGCTGCTTCCATGAACATCCAAGCTGTAGGGGTGCTTGATCACCCTAAGTTGCCTGCCACCAGCGAGGTTGCCGCGCAGATCGCCGAGGCATGTGCTGCGTGGGGCGTGCGCGCCCACCGCGCAAAGACGTGGGATACGGCTGCGCTGCGCGCGCTAATGCCGAACGTGCAGCTACTGATCGTGCTTGGCGGCGACGGCAGCACCTTGCGCGCGGCGCGCGTGGCTGCGCCTCATGGCGTGCTCGTTGTCTCGATCAACATGGGGCGCCTCGGCTTCCTCAGCGAGATGAACCCACAGAATTGGCGCGAAGTGTTGCCCTGCATCTTGAGAGGTGAATTTTGGGTTGAGGAGCGGCTGATGGTGCGCGCACACGCTTGGCGCAATGGCGAACGGTTGAGCACGCACGACGCGCTTAACGACGTGGTGGTGAGCCGCGGCACGCTCGCGCGCATCATCCGCGCCGAAACGTTTGTGGATGGCAGCTTGCTCACTACGTACGCCTGCGATGGCTTGATCGTCGCCACGCCCACCGGGAGCACCGCCTACGCGCTCGCAGCAGGCGGCCCTATTCTGCCACCTACTCTGCGCAACATCGTCCTCGTGCCGATCGCCCCTCACCTTAGCCTCGACAAGCCGATTGTGCTCTCGGAGGGTGCCGTGATCGCGATCCACGTGCACACCGATCACCAGGCAGCGCTGACCGTGGACGGTCAACAAGAAGTGGTATTGCAAGATGGCGATCGTGTAGAGGTGCAAGCGGCGCCTTATGTGGCCCGCTTCGCGCGCACACAGCCGCCCTCTTACTTTTATCGCACGTTGCTCGCTCGACTAAAGGGCGGTTGAGTACCCTCTTCTCCACAGGCAAAGCGGGCGAGTTTAGGAACTTTTTACGCAACACTTAGGCTCGCTTCAAGCACGCTTCAGGATGTTCTCATGCGCAGCTAGCATGCTTCTTGCCCGTTGAGACATCGTCCGCATCCAGGGAGGCCTAACGATGGAAAGAAAGCTTCTTACGATCGCACTCAGCACCGTTACTGCATTCATTCTTGCTGCTTGCGCAGCGCCCGCGCCTGCTGCGCCCACTGCTGTACCCACCAACACACCTGAGCCGACGGTTGCGCCCACAGAGACGCCTGCGCCAAAGGACATTGTGGAGGTGGCGAGCGCGGCTGACAACTTCAAGACGTT
>JAUQQA010000027.1 GCA_030550095.1 Chloroflexota bacterium
TCCCTTCATGCTCAAGCATGGCCTTTAAGTAACGATGCGGTTCTGCCACAGCATAGAAAGCGCGTGGCTCATGGATTGATAGGTTTGATTTCGCTCCAACCGCAGGATAGGTTGAGTGTGCCTTCTTTGCGAGGCGTGCAGCCCTACGGTATGTATTGGCTTTTGCGCGCTTTAGGCGAATCTGGTTATGTTGCAGAAGGGATAAGTGTGATAAAAGCTTACTACGGTGACCTAATTCAAAAAGGCGCAACGACATGGTGGGAGATCTTTTTCGCTGATCAGAGACCGACCTCTAGTCTTTCGCATGGTTGGGGTGGCTCACCCACTTGGTTCTTGAGCACCTACGTATTGGGTGGCAGGCAAATCGAGCGGGGGCAGTGGCTGTTTCAGCCGGCATTGCTGCCCAGCTTTGAGGTCACAGGCTCTTTGCCTCTCGGCGACGCGGTTTTGCATGTGTCATGGCGAAGAGAAGGATGCCAGAGCGGGTTCTCCGAAATTGAGGCTCCCACAGGTCACACTGGAACGATCAAACTGCCGCGATCTGCAGACGAAGTGTTTTGGAACGGTGAGCGCGTTTGGTCCCAAAGAACAGCGTTGAGCTCAAGTGTGACTCTAGATGATGAGCATCTTCTCATCCGCCCTGTTCCTCCAGGTCGTCATATCTTGGAACTTCGTTGGGATTGTGAGCGGCTTCATTTGCCCCTAGTCAGGGCAAGCACGCCCTAACTAAGCACGCGAAACCTTGAAAGCTGCTGGCTGGCAAGGCAGTTTGGCTGTGCACAGTCGCTGTGCTACCCATTCTCTCGGCTACAGCGTTACAATCTAAAACGTCTCATGATGCCTCCTGCGGCTTCGCGCCTCACCTCCGAGGATCGCGCTTTGCTTGCCGATCGCGTCTCTGTCACAACTGCGTTGCTGGTGTTGGTCCCTGTGTTGTTGATGTTCGCAGCGCTGTCATCGCAGCGGCTACAGGTGAGTGTGCTCGGTGCGCCGCTTTACATCACGCTCGACGCTAAGACATTGCTGCTTTGGGTAATGCCAGCGCTGGCAGCAATTGGCGCTGACTGGACGCTGCGCGTGCACCCAGCAGTGCGTGAGGGCAAGGTGTTCGTGCTGTTTCCGTTTTGGATCGCGCCTGGACTTGCTGCGTTCTGGCTGGCGCTTGCACTGGGGCAGGCGCAGAGTTGGGCAGTGTGGGTGTTGACGCTCATCTTCGGCGCTGTGTTGGTGAGCGCGTTGATCGTCGCTGAGTACTACACGCTCTCACCCCATGCAAATCAGCACGTCCTGGCGCGCAACGTTGTGCAGTTCGCTAGCTACCTGATCGCCTTCGCTTCCTTCACGCTGATCTACGGCATCCGCGAGCGAAGCCTAGTGAGCGCTACAGCCACGCTGCTGATCGCTTTGGCGCTCGCCGTTGATCTGCTCGCTTCGCAAGGGGCGCCGCTCAGGCGTGCACTCGTCTTCGCCTTGATCGCTGCGTGGGCAGTGGGGCAATCCACTTGGGCGATGAATTACTGGAACGTCGGCGCGCTGAGCGCGGGTCTGATCCTGCTGGGAGTTTTTCATTTCACTGTTGGGCTCTCGCGCGCTGTGTTAACGGGCTCCGCCTCGCGCGGCGTGGTGGTTACCCACGGCGGGGTGTTGACTCTGCTTGCTCTCGCCGCGTTCGCGCTTGCGAACTTGGAGCGCGCTGCGAACTTGCCAGGAGGAATTTAAGCCATGAGCGACCGCGTCTTGGTGATCGGTGCAGCGAACTTTGACATTAAGGGGCGCATGGCAAACCCGCCAGTGATGTACTCCTCGAACACGGCCTTGATCCGCACCAGCTTTGGCGGCGTCGCGCGCAACATCGCGGAGAACCTCGCGCGGCTTGGTGTGCCTGTCACGCTGCTCACCGCTGTCGGAGATGATTACGCTGGCGAAGGCTTGCTCGAGAGCGCCCACGAAGTCGGCGTAGATGTCTCTCGGGCGCTCGTGATCGAGAATGCCACTACCGGCACCTACCTCGCTGCGTTGGATGACCAAGGTGACATGCTGCTGGCGCTCGACGACCTGCGTGTGCTGCGCCACATCACGCCCGACTACCTCAAGCAACACCGTGACGCCTTTCGTGACTGCGCGCTCGTCGCCATGGACCTTAACCTCAGCGACGAAGCGCTGCGCACGGCGATCCACTTGGCACACGCCTATGACAAGCCGATCTGCGTGGACCCTACCTCGGCAGTGCTCGCAAGCACGCTGCGCCCGTACTTGCCACATCTCTACGTGGTGACGCCGAACATCAGCGAGGCTGAAGCGCTGCTCGGTGATTTCGAGATCCGCTCCTCAGACGATGCCCTGCTCGCCGCGCGGCAGTTGGTGCGGCTTGGCGTCAAAGTTGCGGTGATCACGCAGGCAGAACGCGGCGCTTGCTACGCTACCGAGTCCGAAAGTGGTCAGTTCCCCGCGCTGCGCGTCAACATCGTGGACACCACCGGCGCTGGCGACGCGCTCACTGCCACGTTGATCTTCGGCTTGCTGAACGGCTTCTCGATCAGCGATGCGTTGCAGCTCGGCATTCGTGCAGCGGCGCTCACCCTCACCTCCACCGAGACCGTGGCGCCTGAGCTGAGCTTGGATCGGCTCTACGGCATGGACGAAGATCTCCGCTCCCCCGACGCCGAGCCGGTTTTGTAAACCGCTTGCTGAGAAGCAGTTTTGCGCGTCTGCGGACTCTCTACAATCTGCTGCATGGCGAACGAGATGCGCGTGCAGTGGCGTGAGTGGAGTGACGAGGCGTTCGCAGAGGCGAAGGCGCAGGACAAACCCATTTTGCTTGGCATCAGCGCGGTGTGGTGTCATTGGTGTCATGTGATGGACCGAGGCATCCCTGGCGATCCCATTCACACGGGTGTTTACAGCGACCCTCAGATCGCGGCTTACATCAACGAGCACTTCATTCCAATTCGCGTGGATAACGACCAGCGCCCTGACATCAACGCGCGCTACAACATGGGCGGTTGGCCCACCACCTGTTTCCTCACCCCCGACGGCGAGGTGATCTACGGCGCGACCTACCTCGCGCCAGCGCAGATGCGTCAATTGCTGCCGCGCGTGGTTGAAGTCTGGCGCAATGAGCGTGAGGAAGTGCTTGCGCACTTGCGCGCCCACGCGCAAGCGGTCGAGCCGCCTGCGGCGCCTGTCGGCGCGTTGCCCGACGCCGAAACCGTGCTCAACGCCGTGCTCACCGTCATCACACGTAACTACGACCGCCGCAACGGTGGCTTAGGCGGCGGGCAAAAGTTCCCGATGAGCGAGGTGTGGTCGCTGCTGCTCCTACAACATCACCGCAGCGGCGAGGCAGCATGGCTCGACATGGTAGCGCAGACGCTGATCGCCATGGGCACGCGCGGCATGTACGACCGCGTCGCTGGCGGCTGGTTCCGCTATTCCACCACGCCCGATTGGAGTGTGCCGCACTTCGAGAAGATGCTCGAAGACCACGCGCGCCTGCTGCCGCTCTACGCGCGCGCCGCGCAGCATTGCCAACAGGCGGGCAAAACCGCCGAAGCTGAGACATTGCTCGGCGTCGTCCAAAGCGCGCTGGCGTATCTCCAAAGCACGTTGCTGCGCGATGACGCCGAAGCGACGTACTTCGCCGGCAGCCAAGACGCAGACGAGCACTACTACATGCTCTCGCGCGTCGAACGCGCCCAGCACACACCGCCTTTCGTTGATTGGCGGCTGTATGCCGACTGGAACGCGCTGATGGTCTCGGCGCTGCTCGAAGTGAGCGTGGTGTTGGGACAACCCGAGCTTGAAATGCTGGCCCAGCGCGTGTGGCACACGCTCGTGCGCTTGTGCGTCCAAGAGGATGGCTGCGTGGTTCACTCGCTGATCCCAAGCGAGACTGGCTTCCAACCCGCGCGCTTGCGCGGCATGCTCGGCGACCAAGCAGCGCTGGCGAAGGCCAGCCTCGACCTCGCGCAGCACGTGCCTGCGTTGCGCGCCGAGGCGCTGCAGCTTGCTGAGCGCGTCGTGCGCTTTGCGGTGCAACATCTGCGCGCGCCGAACGGTGGTTTCTACGACACACCAGCCGATGAGAACTGCCAGGGCTTGTTGCGCGTGCGCATCCAGCCGATGGCCGACAACAGCGCGTTTGCTGAGGCGCTGCTCGGACTGAGCTTTTTGCGCGAGGAACCCCGTTGGCGCGAAATAGCACAGCAAGCACTGGCGGTCTTCGCGGAGGAGTATCGGCGCTACCGTGAGCACGCCGCAGGCTACGCGCTCGCAGTTTGGCGCGCTGCGAACTTGCCCGACGAGATCGCGCTGGTTGCCGATTCCGATGAGGCGCTTGCAGCGTGGGCGCGCGCCGCGCACACTCCCTACGCGCCGTGGCGTTGCGTGCATTTGCTGCACACGGCGCGCGACGCGCACATCATCGCTGCGCGCGGCTACCCCACGCAACGCTTGCCGGTCGCGTTCCGCTGCAAGGGCACAACGTGCAGCGCGCCGATCTTCGAGCCATCCACGCTCACGACGGGCGTGTGAGCATGAACACCGAAACCGAGGCGTGGCGCATCCTCACGACGTGATGCGCCACCGCAAAGCCCGCAGCAGCAAAACGCCGCTGCGCGGCGTGTACCTCGCGTTGCGATTGCCCCGTCAGTCGGTAGATCGCGCGCAACAGCCGCGCGTGCGGCGTTGCTGAAAGCACGATCACCCACACCCCGCCAGGGCACAACACGCGCCACACGGCGCGCAAGGTGTGCGCGTCGAAGACAGCAGCGGTGGGGAAGGTCCACACGGCTGCGTCGAAACATCGGTCTGCAAAGGGGAGCGCGCGCGCGTCCGCTTGCGCATGCAGCGCCGGTGCGAGCGCAGCGCGGCGCAGGCGCTCGCGCAGCCGGCGCGCCATTTGCCACGATCGATCCACGCCCACCACGTCTATGCCGCACGCGCGCAAAGCGACGAAAAGATGCCCAGGACCGTGCCCGATTTCGAGCACGCGCCCTCTTTGCGGCAGAAACTGCAACGCACACCGCCCCCAGTCATGCCACTCGCCGAACGAGACTGCCGCTGCCACGACATCGTAAGCCCAGGCGAACGTGGTGTAGAGCCGATCGAGCAACCAGAGCACAAGCGCGCGCAGCATGACGGTATCCCAAATTTCCCATATTTCGCAAGCCCCACTTGACGATCACAAATGGGTTCAAGATAATTTTGAACAAGTGTTCTAATTCGTTGAGAGCGGAGACGAAGCAATGTACCGCAAGCTTGCCTCGACTGCGGACCGAATCGAAGCGGTGCTGCGCGAACGGCGCGCGCCAGCTATCGTTGTAGGCGGTCGGGTGTTGCCGGGGTTTGTAGAGATGCTGCTGCGCCCGGCGCCGGGCACGCGCGTTAGCCAGATCAAGGCGCTGCAAGCTGACCTGGCGTTAGCACTTGGGAACGCAAACGTGCGCTTGGTGCAAAGCGGTGATCATCTCGCCGTGCACATCCCGCGCGCCCAGCGCAGCGTGGTGCGCCTTTCGCAGCTACTGCAACGCGCGCAGCAGGCGCCGCCTTATACCGCAGTGCTCGGGCTTGCGGAAGACGGCGCGGTGCTCATGGCGAATCTCGCTGCGCCCGAGGTGGCGCATGTGCTGATCGCAGGCGCGACGGGCAGCGGCAAGACGGTGCTCGCGCGCACCATCGTGCTGAGCCTGTGCGCGCGCCATCGCCCCGCGCAGTTCGGCTTGGTCGTGATCGACCCCAAGTTGCGTGGCGAGGATGTCTTCGAGAACGCCGTGCGCCGCCATTTGCTTTTGCCGATCGCGCGCACGCCCGAAGCGATCCACGCTGCGATCGCGCGCGTGGTGCAGGCGATGGAACAGCGCACGCCGCGCGATGCAATCCATCCGCGCGTGTTGGTGTATGTGGACGAGTTGGCGGACGTCTGCCACATGGGGGGCAGCGGCATGGTCGAGCAGCTCACGCGCATTGCGCAGCGCGGGCGCGAGGTTGGCGTGCATTTGCTTGCCTGCACGCAAAAGCCGACTGCGCGCGCGATCGGGAGCCTGCTCAAGGCAAACCTGCCGCTGCGGCTTGTGGGGCGTGTCGCCAGCCCTGAGGATGCGCGCGTTGCAGCGGGGCGTGGTGGCACCAACGCCGAGCGCCTGCTCGGCAGCGGTGATTTCCTCGCCGTCAGCGGCGCAGGCACCATTCGATTCCAGGCAGCTTACCCTGACGTGATGTGAGGGCAACGATGCGCGGGCTGAATGTGGCGTTCGGCTTGGGCGTGGTCGGGTTCATGATCGCGCTGGGCGTCGGCATCAGCGCACACCTCAGCGCCGTAATGGTTGCGGTGCTAATGGGTGTAGTGATCGGCGCGTTGGTCACGGCGCCGACGGTTGCTTTGGTGATGTGGATCGCGTTGCGCGCGCACCACGAGGCAGCACATCCGTATGCGCCGATGCCGCCCTCGCCCGTGCGCCCTGTGCCCTGGTCGGCAGCACAGCCCGCCGAACCAGCGCCGCCTTTCGGCTTCGGGCAAGGCTTGCTGCCTCAGCCACGGCGGTTCTACGTCATTGGCGAATCGGGTGAGGTGACAGAGCTGAGCGCTGCTGAGTCGGATGAGGAGATGCGCTGGTGAGCCGCAGGGGGCACTATGACGCAGCCGAGAATCGCAGTCGGAGCATCGCTCCCGCTGCGAGCACTTGTAACCCGGCGGAAAGCGCTACCAGCAGCATGGGTGAGACTTCGTACAGCGTGCCCATGGTGGCGCTGCCGAGGAACCACGCCACACCAAAGCCTGCGTTGAACACGCCGTAGGCTGAGCCGCGCATCTCGGCGGGTGCAAAGTCGGCGACCGCCGCGCGCAGCACAGATTCATACGCGCCCATGCACACACCCCACATCAGCACGCCAGCGACGCTCAGCATGCCCAAGCCCGAGAACGCCAACGGCGCGCTTGCAGCGCCAATCAAGCTTGCCGCTGCGAGCACGTACCTGCCGCTGCGATCGAACAGCCTCCCGAAGAGCAGCGCCGCTGCGGCATCAATTGCCATTGCAGATGCATACAGAAGCGGGATCATCGGCGGTGCAAAGAGCGCTGTGCGCTCGAAGTGATACGCCATCAACGGGAAGTCCACGAACCCAGCACCCGCGAGCGCTGCTGCACCCAGGTAAAGCCAGAAAGCGCGTGGTAGCCGGCTGCTGTTCAGCGCGGTGGAAGTCGGCTCAAGCGCTGAAGGTTGGGGGTAAAGCCAGCGCGCTGCGGCGAGCGCGCTGAGCGCCAGCAGCGCGGGCACAACGAGCAAACCAAATGCCTCGCGATAGCCCTCTTGCGTTGCGACCACTGCCGTCACCAGCAAGGGGCCTGCCACGGCGCCGATCTGATCCATGGCCTCGTGCAAGCCAAATCCCCAACCGCGCCCGGTGAGGTGCGTCGCGTGCGAGAGCATGGCATCACGCGCAGGTGTGCGCAGTGCTTTGCCGATGCGCTCTAAGAGCAACAGGACGATGGCGATTTCCCATCGCCCTACAAGCGCAAGCAGCGGGACGGCAAGCAAGTTTACGGCGTAGCCGACGAAAGTGAGCAACCAGTAGCGCTGTGTGCGGTCAACAAGCACGCCGCTCACAAGGCGCAGCACATAGCCTATCATTTCACCCGCGCCGACCACCACACCAAGCACTGCTGCGCTTGCGCCGAGCACGGCGAGAAAAGGCCCACTGATGCTGCGCGCGCCTTCATACGTCATATCGGCGAAGAGGCTCACCACGCCGATCAGCACCACAAAGCGCACAGCGTGGGCACGGGAAAGGACGCCGCGGTTCAAAGCGAGGCTAAGATAGCATAGCCTTTTGGGCTGTCAAGCTGCATAATCGCGCCCACTTCAGCCCACCAGCACAGGCGCTTGGTGAAGCGTGGCGGTTTCGTGCTCGACCTCAGTTGCCTCGCCGTTGATCACGCGCTCGATGAACGCCTCATAGCGATCGGCGAAGCGCTCTAGTGAGAAGTGCTCAGCGCGTCGGCGCACGTTGCGGCGGTCGAGCCAGTCCACGCGGCGCACGGCTTCAACGAGCGCATCCACGTCGCGCGGCGGGACGAGGAAGCCGCTGATGCCGTCCTCGATCAGCTCGCTGGGACCACCCTCGTTGTAGGCGATCACGGGCGTGCCGCCAGCCATCGCTTCAATGCACGTGTTGCCAAATGCCTCCACCCAGTGCGGCGTCATTAACATCACCTTGGCGTTGCGCACCACACGGTGAAGTTCAGCTTGGTTGAGGAAGCCGTGGTAGGTCACGTCCACGTCGGGGTATTGCGCGCGGCACGCTTCCCAGTACTCGGGATGTTGCATCTTGCCGCATACGTCGAGCGGCATCTTTAGGCGCTGTGCTACGGCAAAAGCATCCTCAAGCCCCTTCTCAGGCGAGATGCGCGCCACCCAGCACAATCGCTCAGCAGGCTTTGGGTTGAATTGATAGCGGTTGAGGTCCACGCCGCCATAGAGCGCCATCATGCGGCAGGGGTCAATGAAGGGGAAGGTGCGTGCTTGCGCGCAGGTGTTGACGGCGAAGCGATGCGGGAACTCATAGAAGCGCTCGCGGATGATCGCGTCCACCGCGTCTATCGTCGAGGCGATGCTGATGATGTGCCCAACGGGGGTGCGGAAGAAAGGGGTAAGGTAGTACGCCAACCAGTCGTAGTTGATGCCGATGATCGCGTCGTACTGATCCTGCACGCGCATCGCCAGCTCCCACATGCGCTCGAGCACGCCATCGGGCTGCGCTGTGATCGCTTGGTCGCGCGAAGCAGTGGTGGCGTAGTGAGGTGGTTTGCCCTCGACCTGATACACATACACCTCAGGCGCGGGCTGCACACTGCCAGCAGGCGCGATGATGGCAACGGTATGACCACGGCGCGCGAGAATCGGCGTGAGGTTCATCAGGTTGGTCTCGACGCCGCCGCCTTCGCCAGAGCCAAGCGGACCGACAGGGCTGGTCAAAAAGAGCACGCGGCGGCGTGGCTTGCGCGTTCCGTTCAGCATGATTGTGGTTGTCTCCTCTCTCTTGTGTTACGTCGAGCATCTTACGCTCTAAAGTGAGTGATGCCTTAACCCCGACCGAGACGCTTCTCAGGGTTGGTTGGCTAGCCGGTGTGCTCTGCGCTACACTCGTTGCGCGATGGAGCACAATGTCGTGGTGATCACGGGCGCGTTCGGCGGGCTTGGACCGAGCGTGATCGAAGCGTTTGCGCGCGCTGGCGCGCAGCTCGCGCTTGCTGATCGCGACCTACAGCGCAGCGCGACAGTGCTCGGCGCGCTCGAACTGCGCCCCGACGCGGTTTTTGTGCGTGCCGTGGATCTGCTCGATGAGCCGGCGACGCGCGCCTGGGCAGACGAGGTGCTCGCGCGGTTTGGTCGCGTGGATGCCGTGCTACACCTCGTGGGCGGTTGGCGCGGCGGCGGCGCGATCGAGGATTTCCCCGCGGAAGATTGGCGCTGGTTGCAAGCAGCGCTGGTGCAGACCACTTGGCACGTGATCCGCGCCTTTGCCCCTGCACTTAAGGCGCACCGCGGGCGGTTCGTCATGATCTCCTCGACGCAGGCGCAGCGCCCCAGCTATGGCAACGCCGCATACGCAGCGGGCAAAGCAGCCGCAGAGGCACTCACCCTCGCGCTTGCAGATGAGCTAGCACCTCACGGCGGCGCAGCAAACATCGTCGTCGTTAAGGGCATCCTCACGCCGCAAATGCGCGCCGAGCGACCCAACGAACTTTTTGCTGACCTCACGCCTGCTGAGGACATCGCGCAGGCGCTGTTGTTCCTCTGTGGCGAGGCAGCGCAGAAGATGAACGGGCAGCGGCTGTATTTGTGCTGATGTGGGCGCAGTTGCCGTTCGCGTCGCGCGTCTGTGTTCGCAGGCGCGCATAGAATCCACGGGATGCGGCGCACACGCGAACAGCTCGAAGCACTCGAGCGCATAACGCTCGCGCCCTATGCGATGTGCAGCGCGGATTCGCGCGGGCGCGCTTACCCCGAGCCAGAAGCCGCCTATCGCACCGCCTTCCAGCGCGACCGCGACCGCATCTTGCACACCTCAGCCTTCAGGCGCTTGCAAGGCAAGACGCAAGTGTTCATCACCACAGAGGGCGATTACTACCGCACGCGCATCACGCACACGCTCGAGGTGGCGCAGATCGGGCGCACGGTGGCGCGCGCGCTCGGCGCCAACGAAGACCTTGTGGAGAGCATCTGCCTTGCGCACGACCTCGGGCATCCGCCGTTCGGGCACACCGGCGAGCGCGTGTTGCATCAGCTCATGGAAGCACACGGCGGGTTCGACCACAATCACCATAGCCTGCGCGTGATCACGGAGCTGGAGCGTCGCTACTCGGAGTTCCCAGGGCTGAACCTCACCTTTGAGGTACGCGAGGGCCTGGTGAAACACCACGCGGATGCCGAGGAGGAGCTTGTACCTGCGGAGTATCTGCCGGGCTTGCGCGGCACGGTGGAAGCGCAAATCGCCGCGCTGGTGGACGAGCTTGCTTACAACGCGCACGACCTCGACGACGGGCTGCGCTCGGGGTTAATCGAAGCGGGCGCCGTAGCGCAGTTGGGCTGGTGGCAGCGGGCGGTGGCGCGCGCGGGCGTGGGCGACCCCGTGCCGCGCGATGAGCTGGCGCGTCACCGCGTCGTGCGCAAACTCATCGGCGCGATGGTGGACGATGTGCTTGAAGAGAGCGCGCGCCGCCTCGCGCGCCTAGAAGCCGAAGGGCGTGCCACCGTCGAGGGAGTGAGGCGCCACCCGACATTGGTGGTTGCGTTCTCAGAAGAAGCCGTGCGCCTCAACCGCGAGCTGCGTCAGTTTTTGTTCGACCAGCTTTACTATCACCCGCGCCTGATGCGCATGACGCACAAAGCGGAGCGCATCGTGCAAGACCTGTTCCGCGTGTACACGCGCGAGCCGCGCATTCTGCCGCGCAGCTTCCAGCAGCGCCTGAGCGAAATGCCTGTGCAGCGTGTGGTGTGCGACTACATCGCTGGCATGACCGATCGCTTTGCGCTCGAGGAGCACGCGCGCCTGTTCGATCCGCACACGCACGTGTAGCTCATTCGCCGAGGATCGCCGCGAGCGTGTGCAGCGTGAGCAATAGGCGCTGGTCCATGCCGACGGGGCTGAGGTGAAAGTCTTTCTCGCCTTCGTCCACCAAGCCGTAGTTCGGCAAGCTGCGCGTGGCTGCCCAAAAGTCCATGAGCGGCACGTCGTACTCGCGCGCGAGGCGTCGGATGGTGGTGTTGATGTATTGCGAGGGCGCGCCGTTGAAAGTCTCGATGTCGTCAGCTTTGGTGACGAGCACGGGCAACACGCCTTCGCGCAGGGCGTGCTCGATGATCGCACGGTAATGCGTCTCGAAGTCGCGCCAGGTGTATTGCTCCTGTGTGCCAAGCCCAATGAACACGATGCTCGCGCGTGAGTGTCGCAGTTCACAAGCGAAGGGCGTCTCACCGCGGCGCACGTCACACAGCGCGCCATCTGCCCACAGCGGGTCCATCACCGAAGCTGCTCCAAGCCCGCCGTTCGCCGCCAAGCTCACGCGCCCAAATGAGCGCCAAAAGCGCATCACCACGCGCTGAAGCTCCGTGGGCAAGCGGTGTGCGTCGAACTCACCTGTGGCGAGGCGGCGCACGTACACCGCCGGCATTGAGTTGCAATCGCCAACCACTGCAAACATGCCGGGGTCTTTGCCGCGCTCGGCGGCAGCGCGGTAGAAGGCGCGCTGCTTAGGCGTGATCGTCGGCACGCCGAGTGGTGGCGCGACCGGGCGCGTGATCGCGCGGCGCGGCGTGATGCGTAGTGGGGTGAGTGTGGGCGTGAGCACGGCTGCGCTTTGTACATCGCCTGAATACACGGCGCCCAAGTCGGCGAGCAGCCATGCTGGCGCGCGTGATTCAGGAAGTTTGAGCAACCACCAGCGGTTATCGGCAGTGCGCCCGAGCACGTCGTAAAACTGCCCGTGGCTCGCCAGCGCGCTGCGCGGCGCGATGAGCGAGGGCTCGGTGCGCAGCCAAGCCGCGGGCACGGTGATGGTGATCTTGGGCAGCGGTTGTGCGTGGCTGTTTGCCGTTGCGAGGGCAAAGGCAAGCCCAAGCACGAGGAAAGCGCGGCGCACAGTTGAAAACGCAGATCGGTTCATCGTCGTCGAGGCAAAGGAGTTGGGGTTGGTTTTGGCGCAGTCGCGGGTGTGGGCAATGCGCTCAGCGTTTGCAAAAGCATGACCAAGCGCGCGTCGGCGCCGAATGCGTTCACGTGGAAGGGCGTGCGCATGTTGAGGGTATCGTCGCGTTCGATCGCCAAGCCGTTGTCGGGAAGCTGGCGCGCGGCAAACGCGAAGTCAATCACAGGCAGCCCGTATTGTGCGCCGAGTCGTCGGATGATGGTGTTGATGTAGTCAGGCGGCGCGTCGCCCTCAACGCTTTCGAGCGCATCGGCTTTCGTCATGAGGATGGGCAGCGCTTTTGCTGCGAGCACGCGCTCGATCACAGCGCGGTAGTTTGCCTCGAACTCGCGCCACGTGAACGTGTCGCCCGTGCCGAGCGCGATGACCACCACGCTCGCGTTGGAGCGGCGCAGCTCGCAATCGAGCGGCGTCTCGTTGCGATTACACTGCTTGGGATCGCTCCAAAGCGGGTCAAGCGGCGAGGCAGTGTTGAAGCCGCCGTTCGTCGCCACGCTTGCGCGGGTGAACGAACGCTGGAAGCGCTGCACCGTGCGCGCAAGCTGCGGATAGGGCGCTAGGTTCACGGCACCTGCGGCGAGCCGACCGAAGAACACAGGGTGCTCGGCGTTGCAATCGCCCACCACTGTGACGATGTCTGCGGCACGCCCAGCGCGAACCGCTTGCTGATACAGTTGGCGCGCGCGCGTGGAGATCATCGGAATGCCGAGCAGTGTGTTGGGCAGACTTGCCTGCGGTGGCGGCGCGCGCTCGAGCACGGGGAGTTGGGTGATGTCGCTGCCGTCAGCGAAGCGCACATCGCGGCGGTGAACCCAGGCGTAAGTTGTGCCGAAGGGCACAAGCACCCATTCGCTGTTGGCGTCGCGTCCGAGCGCAGGATAGCACTCGTATTTGAACATTCGCCCTATGGCTGGCGCATCCCACGCGTTGCTGCTGCGCGGCAAAACGCTGTCAATGTGCACCATGACGTGCCGCGCGCTGCCGCACACGAACGGCAATGCAGGGCGCGCTGCATGGGCGCGCGGCGTAAGCGCGAAGGCGAGCATCAGCACAGATGCTGTTCCAGCAAGCACAAGCCTGTAGCCACGCATCGCCGAGAGCATACCGCACTCGTGCCTTCGCCCACACTTCGCGCGTTTGCACTAGACTAACCGAGTCGTCATGCTCCTCGTCATCGCGCTTGGCGGCAACGCGCTCTTGCAACGCGGCGAGCCCATGAGCGCAGCGGTGCAGCAACAAAACGCGCGCCGCGCTGCTCAGGCGCTTGCAGCGGTGGCGCAATCGCACCGCCTCGTGATCACGCACGGCAATGGTCCGCAGGTGGGCTTGTTGGCGCTCCAGCAGTTGGCAACGCCCGATGTGCCGCAATTGCCGCTCGACGTGCTCGTCGCGCAAACGCAGGGACAGATCGGCTACATGCTCGAGCAGGCGCTTCGCGCAGCCTTGCCGCCTCAGCAGCCGGTCGCTACGCTGCTCACCAACGTCGTCGTGGACGCCGACGATCCCGCGTTTCAGGCGCCCACCAAGTTCATCGGTCCGCACTACGACGCACCCGAAGCAGAAGCGCTCGCGGCGCGTTATGGCTGGGTGTTTCGTCAAGACGGCGCTCGATGGCGGCGCGTGGTGCCTTCGCCGCAGCCGAAGCGCATTGTGCAGATCGAGGTGATCCGCCGCTTGGTGACGGACGGCGTGATCGTGATCTGCGTCGGGGGCGGGGGCGTGCCCGTGATCGAGCGGAACGAAGGCTTGGTTGGCGTGGAGGCCGTGATTGACAAAGACCTCGCCACGAGCTTGCTGGCGCGCGCGCTCGACGCCGATTGCCTTGTGATCGCCACGGAAGCCGACGGGGTCTATCTGCACTACGGGCAGCCGCATCAGCAGCGCCTGGAGCGCGTCACGCCTGCCGAGCTGCGCGCACAGCTTGCGCACTTCCCTGAAGGCTCGATGGGCCCCAAAGTGCGCGCCGCGATCGAGTTTGTGGAACACACGGGGCGCCCCGCGATGATCGGCGCGCTGCACGAGGTGGAGCGCTTGGTGCGCGGCGAGGCGGGCACGCAGGTCGTCCCCTGAACGCGAGCACGCCCTGTTCACGGGCGAACGGTACAATCGCGCTTCGTGAACGCGCGAAAGCCATCGTTCTACGTCCGCGATGTGCCCGTTTACGGCGACCTCATCTTGGCGCCGATGGACGGCTTCTCGGACCTGCCGTTTCGGCTGATCTGCCGCGAGTACGGCAGCGCGATGAGCTACACCGAGTTCACCTCCTGCGATGCAATCTTGCGCAACGCGCGCCCGGCGCTGCGCCAGTTGGACTACCACCCGGCGGAAAAGCCGCAGGTGGTGTTCCAGATTTTCGACAGCGACGAAGATCGCATCGTGGCGGCAGCGCAGAAGATCGAGCGGCTCGGTCCGGACATCATTGACCTAAACATGGGCTGCTCGGTGAGCAACGTGAGCGGGCGCGGCGCAGGCGCCGGCTTGCTGCGCGACCCGCAAAAGGTGGCGCGCATCTTCAGCCGCTTGAGCAAGGCCGTGAAGGTGCCGGTCACGGCGAAGATTCGCCTCGGCTGGGATTCGCGTTCGCGCAACTACTTGGAGATCGCGCGCATCCTTGAGGACAATGGCGCCTCGCTCATCGCCGTGCATGGCCGCACCAAGGAGCAGGGCTACAAGGGCGTTGCCGATTGGGACGCCATCGCTGAGGTGAAACAAGCGGTGCACATCCCCGTCATCGGCAACGGCGATGTGAAAACCGTCGCTGACATCGCGCGCATCAAGGCACACACCGGCTGCGACGGCGTGATGATCGGGCGCGCCGCCATCGGCAACCCGTGGATCTTCCAGCGCAAAGATCGCCACGAAGTGAGTGTGGAAGATGTGATCACCTTGCTCAAGCGCCACCTGCAAGCGATGTTGGATTACTACGGCGCGTATGGGCTGGTGCTGTTCCGCAAGCACGCGGTGAAGTACATGCATGGCTTGCCGCACGTCGCCGCGTTGCGCGCGCAGCTCGTCACCTGCGAGAGCGTGGGCGAATTCCTCGAGGCAATTGATACGTTTTACGAGCGCTACAAGCGTGGACGCTTGCCCGACTCCGCCTACATCTTCGCGGCTGAGCCTGAAGAAGAGATCGAGTGGTCGTGTGACCGCGCCGCCATCGCATGCGCGTAGCCTTGCTCTCCAAGGCGCTGGTGGTCGGCGCGTATCAGCGCAAATGCGAGCTGCTCGCCGAGCAACCTGATGTGGCGCTCACGGCGCTCGTGCCGCCGCGCTGGGGGCGCCACGTGCTCGAACGCGCGCACACGCGCGGCTATACGCTGCAAGTTGTGCCCGTGCGCTTCAGCGGGCACTTTCACCTTCACTACTATCCCACGCTCGCGCGCGTGTTGCGTGCGTTGCAGCCGCAGCTTGTGCACGTGGACGAAGAGCCGTACAACCTCGCCACTTGGCTTGCGGTGCGCGCGGCGACGCGCCTGCGGCCGCGTCCGGCGGTGGTGTGTTTTTCGTGGCAAAACCTGAACCGACGCTACCCGCCGCCGTTCCGATGGATGGAGCGCGACGTGCTGCGACACACCGACGCGCTGATCGTCGGCAACGCCGAAGCCGCCACCGTGTGGCGCGCGAAAGGGTATCGCGGGCCGATCGCGCTCGTGCCGCAGTTTGGCGTGGACGAAGCCACGTTCACACCAGCGCCGCACGCAGCGCGCGAGGCGTTCATCGTTGGCTTTGCAGGGCGCTTGGTGCGCGAGAAAGGTGTGGATGTCCTGCTGCGCGCGTTCGCGCAGTTGCCCGAGCCGGCGCAGTTGCACATCGTCGGCGAGGGCGACCAGCGCGAGGCGCTGCGCGCGTTGGCGCGGGCGTTGGGGGTAGCCGCGCGCGTGCATTTTCAGCCGGCACTCCCCTCAACAGCGATGCCTGCGTTTTACCGATCGCTCGATGTGCTGGTGTTGCCCTCGCGCACGCTGCCGAATTGGAAGGAGCAGTTCGGGCGTGTGCTCATCGAGGCGATGGCGTGCGGCGTGCCGGTGGTCGCCTCGCGCTGTGGCGAAGCGCCGAACGTGGTGGGCGACGCCGGCTTGGTGTTCCCCGAAGAAGATGCAGATGCCCTTGCGGCGCAGCTCCACATGCTGATGCACGACGCGCGGCTGCGCGCGATGTTAGGCGAGCGCGGGCGCGCGCGCGTGCTCGCGCACTTCACCATGCGGCGCGTTGCCGAGCAAACCGCGCAAGTTTGGCGCGAAGCTTACGCAAGGCTGTGCTAGCGCTTGCGGCGCTTGGGCAGCGGGCGCCGTTGTGGCTGCGTAGCTGGCGGCTTGGGGGGCTGTGCTGATGCGGGCGGGCTTGCCGAGGCCTGTGCTGCTGGGCGACCGATGTCCGTTGGGCGCAAGGCTTTGCGCTTGCGCTTGCGACGCTTGCGCTTTGCGGGGGTGGATGTCTCTGGCGCAGCGGCAGCTAGCTCGGGCAATGCGGTGGAGAGCGCAGCGCGTTCTTCTGCTTCTTCTCCTTCCTCGTCTTCGGGTTCAGGCTCGGCAACTGGCGCTGCTGCGATGGGTGTAGCTGTAGCCTCGCTCTTGCCGCGGCCACACTCACAGCCGCCGTTTTCGTGGCGGTCGCACGTGCCGCTCAGCGCTTTCTCTTGCAGGCGCTGGAACTCCTCGAGCGGCACGAGCTGCTCGCGGTGGAACACCACCTCGCGCGCCTCAGGTCCTTCGCCGAAGCGCACGCGCACTGAATCGCGCAGGTGCAAAATCTCCACCACCTTGCCAGGACCCATCGGCGTGCCGATCATGGACTTGAGCTTAGGCAGGTGTCGGCGCGCCTCGACGTATTGCTCGTACTCGTAGATCAAGCAACAGCGCAGCCGCCCACACATGCCAGCGATGTCCTTTGGGTCCAGGCTGAGGTTTTGCTCTTTGGCGTGCTTGATCGAGATAGGGCTGAACTCGGTGAGGAAGCGCGAGCAGCAACGCTGGTCAATGCCGCAGGCACCAGCGCCGCCGATGATCTTCGCTACCTCGCGCGGGCTGATCTGGCGCGTCTCGATGCGCGCGCGGTAAAGGCGGCTCATCGCCTCGCGCAGCGGTGCCACCTCGACGCGCACCTCTTGGTCGGTGGTGTAGAGGAAGGTGAGCGTCTGCCCGTCGAAGCTGTACTCCGCGCGGACGATCTTGACGGGCAGCTTGAGCGCTGCGGCTTCGGCGCGGCAGGCGATCAGCGCTTCTAGTTCTTTCTGCTGGTAGAAGTGGCGCATCGCCATATCGCGCCCTGTCGCGCGGCGCTCGATGCGCTTGTAAGGGCCTTGGGGGTCTTTGGGCGGCTTGAAGGTCGCCACCTGCGCCATTTGCTTGCCGCGCGCGGTGTCCACGATCACCCAGTCGCCGATCTTCAGGTCGTCGAACCCCTCGGCGCTGTAGTGGTAAATCTTGCCGACGGGCTGAAAGCGCACGCCCACGAGCCGCGGCTTAGGTGCTTCGGGCGGCGTCGTGGGCGCGCCCGTCCATTCTGGCAAGTCGAAAATCGAAGGCTCTCGCGTTGCAACCGCTTCTACTTCTCCCATTGCGTGACCGCTTCCTCAACAATACGACGTTGCTGGTCACGCTGCGCGACTATGGGTAAAGCCCGCGCGTGCGCGTTGCCTCAGCGACACGCCCGACGCCCAACACGAGCGCCGCGGTGCGTAGGTCAATGTCCATGCGCAGCGCGGTCTCGTACACGTCATGAAAGCTACGCACCATGATGCGCTCGAGGCGGTGCGTCACGTCCTCTTCTTCCCAGAAGAGTTGCTGCAAGCTCTGCACCCACTCGAAGTAGCTCACCACCACGCCGCCGGCGTTGCACAAGATGTCTGGGATGACGACGACGTTGTTCTCGAGCAAGATCTCGTCGGCTTCAGGTGTGGTTGGTCCGTTGGCGCCTTCAGCGATCATGCGCGCGCGGACTTGCGCAGCGTTGTCGGCGGTGATCTGGTTTTCCATCGCCGCCGGCACCAGCACATCGCATTGTAACGTGAGCAGCTCGGCGTTGGTGATGCGATCGCCCTCAGGGAACTCCACCACGCTGCGGTGTTCCTTCATGAAGCGGCGCAGCTTGGGGATATCAAGCCCATGCGGGTTGTAGATGCCGCCCTCGATGTCGCTCACGGCGATCACCTTGCAGCCCATTTCGTATGCTGTCTGCGCGGTGATCGAGCCGACGTTGCCGAAGCCCTGCACGGCAATGCGGATGCCGTCAAAATTCCAGCCGAAGGTGCGGTAGGCCTCGCGCACGATGAACATGATGCCGCGCCCTGTGGCTTCGAATCGGCCCGCCGAGCCGCCGATGTTGAGCGGCTTGCCCGTGACGATCGCGGGCACGGAGTAGCCGCGGTGCATGGAGTACGTGTCCATGATCCACGCCATGATCTGCGGGTTGGTGCCCATGTCGGGCGCGGGGATGTCGCCTTCGGGGCTGATCAGTGGCGTGATCTCGGTGGTGTAGCGCCGCGTGAGCGCTTCCAACTCGCGCAGCGAGAGTTGCTTCGGGTCCACCACCACGCCACCCTTCGCGCCGCCATAGGGGATGTTCACCACCGCGCACTTCCACGTCATCCACATCGCCAGCGCGCGCACTTCTTCGAGGTCCACATGCGGTGAGTAGCGGATGCCGCCCTTCGTCGGTCCGCGCGCCGTGTTGTGGTGCACGCGGTAGCCGGTGAAGCAGCGGATCTCGCCGTTGTCCATCTTGACGGGGAAGTTCACGGTGAGTTCGCGGCGTGGGTAGCGCAAGATCTCGTATAAGCCGCTTTCTAGCCCAAGGATTTGCGCTGCGCGGTCGAACTGAGCGAGCGCAGTTTTGTAGGCGCTGTCGCGCTGCGGCTTGCTTGCCGCAGCCGACGGCAGAGGTTGGTAGATCGTCATGGATCACCTCACATCGGTTGTTGACCTTGGCGGCTAGGAGGGCACGCCAAGGCTCGGGTTGTGCGAAGGGCGAGCTAGCCGCTTTGCTGCCAAGCGGTTGCGTGGCACAAAGCGAAGCGCCGCTCGCCAAACGGCGCGTTGGTATTGTATAAACTCAATGCCCAAAATCCAAACTCTCGGAGGGAAACACGTTCCGATGGCAGCCAAGCGCTTGGAACGCCTGCCCGTTTGGGCATTTTGGCGCGATGAACGCTTCATTCGCGCGGTGATCCAGATTGTGGTGCTCGGCGGCGTGATCTGGCTAGGGATCACCGCCGCGAACAATGTGGCGTTTTCGCTGCGGCAGCAGGGCATCGCGCTGGGGTTCGACTTCCTGAACAACGGCGCGGGCTTCGACATCGGCGACACGCTGATCCCCTACACCAACAGCGACACGTTCGCGCGCGCGCTCTTGGTCGGCTTGCTCAACACCTTGGTCGTGAGCGTAACAGGCATTGTGTTGGCGACGATTCTCGGCATCTTCGTGGGGATCGCGCGCCTCTCGAGCAATTGGCTGGTGAGCCGCACAGCGTGGTTGTTCATCGAGCTGATGCGCAACGTGCCGCTACTGGTGTTGCTCGTGTTCCTCTACACTGCGGTGTTCCTCAAGCTGCCGCGCGCGCGCCAGGCGATCAGCGTTGGACCGATCTACCTGAGCAACCGCGGTGTTGCCGTGCCTTGGGGTGAGCCGACGGAGACATGGGGCGCGTTCCTCGCCGTGCTGGGCGCAGCGCTTGTCGGCGCGGTGATGGCTGGCGTGGGGATGCGCGTGTGGCAAAACCGCAGCGGGCGCCCTAAGCCGATCGTGTTGCCAGCGCTGGGGGTGCTGCTGGGGGCGAGCGTGGTGGGGTGGTTTGCATTGCCGCAGCCGCCGCTCACGCTCTCGTATCCGGAGATCGCAGGGTTCAACTTCCGCGGCGGTCGCACGTTCACGCCAGAGTTCATGGCGCTGTTGTTAGGGCTGGTGATCTACACCGCCGCGTTCATCGGCGAGGTGGTGCGCGCAGGGATCCAATCGGTGCCCAAGGGACAGGTTGAGGCAGCGCGCGCGCTCGGCTTCGGACCAGGGCGCACGTTGCAGCTCATCGTCTTCCCGCAGGCGCTGCGCGTCATCGTGCCGCCGCTCACCAACCAGTACCTGAATCTCACGAAGAACTCTACGCTCGCTGTCGCTATCGGCTACCCCGATCTCTTCAGCGTCTCTGGCACCATCATCAACCAGACTGGGCGCGCGGTGGAGATGATCGCGGTGGTGATGGCGGTGTATCTCAGCACCAGCCTGTTCACTTCACTGTTGATGAACCTCTACAACCGTCGCGTGCGCTTGGTGGAGCGGTGAACCATGAGCCTTTCTGCACAACCTCTGCCTCAACGACCTGTTGCTGAGCCGTTGCCACCCCCCACAGAGCGCTTCACGCTGTTGGGCTGGCTTTACAAAAACCTGTTCAACACGTGGTACAACGCCGTGCTCACGGTGGTGATGGTGGTGCTCATCGCGCTGGCGGTGCGCGCAGCGGGCGAGTGGGCGCTCAGCATTGCACGCTGGGAGGTGATCACCACCAACCTGCGCCTCTTCGCCATCGGTCAGTACCCGGCTGCGGCGTTGTGGCGCGTGTGGGCGAGCGTGGTGCTGCTTTGGGGGGTGGCAGGGCTTTCGATCGGCGTGTGGGGACAGCGCGCCTATGGCAGCGTGGGCATGTTGCTCGCCTTCCCGTTCGTGCTGGGTGTGCTTGCCACAGACGAGACCACGCGCTGGGCGTTGTTGGGCACAACGGTAGCTGGCGCGTTTGGTTACGGACTTGGGCTGCTGCGCAAGCGCTGGCTGCGCCGCCTGGCGATCGTGGGATGGATCGCTTACTTCCCACTGGTGATCGTGCTGATCGCAGGTTTAGGCGACGAGGCGCCGCTGTTGCCCAGCGTGCCGACAAACCTTTGGGGTGGCCTGCTGCTCACGCTGTTGCTCACGGTGGTGGGGATCGTGTTTTCGTTTCCGTTGGGCGTGCTGTTGGCGCTCGGGCGCCGGTCCAAGCTGCCCATCGTGAGCGCGCTCAGCGTAATCTACATCGAGGTGGTCCGCGGTGTGCCTTTCGTCACGGTGTTGTTCATGGCGCAGCTAATGTTGCCGTTGTTCCTGCCCGGCGTGACGATCGACCGCGTGATCCGTGCCATGGCGGGCGTGGTGTTGTTCAGCGCAGCGTACTTGGCGGAGAACGTGCGCGGTGGGCTACAAGCTATCCCGCGCGGTCAATACGAAGCCGCCTATGCGCTGGGCTTTAAGCCGTGGCAAACCACGCTGCTGATCATCCTGCCGCAGGCGCTCAAGGCGGTGATCCCCATCCTTGTTGGTCAATTCATCGCATTGTTCAAGGACACGTCGCTCGTGGTGATCGTCGGCTTGCTCGACCTCATGGGGATCGCCAAGACCGTCTTGGCGCAGCCGGACTTCCTCGGTTTGCAGGCGGAGGTGTATGCCTTTGTGGCGCTGGTGTATGGCGTGTTTTCGTTCCTCATGTCAACGCTCAGCCAGCGCTTGGAGCAGCGCCTGAACGCAGCGCGATAGTTACCGTGGAGGGAACCCAATGACGCAAACAAGCGATAACAACCCGATCATCATTTGCCGCGATGTGCACAAGTGGTATGGGCACTTTCACGCGCTGCGCGGCATCAACATGGAAGTGCAGCGCGGCGAGGTGGTGGTGATCTTCGGGCCGTCCGGCTCGGGCAAATCCACCTTCATCCGCACCCTCAACCGCCTTGAGGAGCATCAGCGCGGGCAAATCATCATTGACGGCATCGAACTCACCCATGACGTGCGCAACATCGAGCGCATTCGCGCCGAGACGGGCATGGTGTTCCAGCAGTTCAACCTATTTCCGCACCTCACTGTGCTGGAGAACATCACGCTGGCGCCGATCTGGGTGCGCGGCTGGAAGCGCGAGCAAGCTGAGGAGATCGCCATGCAGCTCCTCAAGCGCGTGGGCATCCCCGAGCAGGCGCGTAAGTATCCTGGGCAGCTCAGCGGCGGCCAGCAACAGCGCGTGGCGATCGCGCGCGCGTTGGCGATGCAGCCCAAGATCATGCTCTTCGACGAGCCAACCAGCGCGCTCGACCCCGAGATGATCAAAGAGGTGCTCGACGTCATGATCGAGCTTGCCGAGAGCGGCATGACGATGGTCGTCGTCACGCACGAGATGGGCTTTGCGCGCGCCGTCGCTGACACGATGTACTTCTTCGACAAGGGGCAGATCGTCGAAAGCGGCCCGCCAGAGCAAATCTTCAAAGAGCCGCGCGAGGAGCGCACGCGGCTGTTCATCTCGCAGATCCTCTCGCACTGAGAAACTCGCCGTTAAACTAGGTGCGTTTCTGGTCGCTCGGCTAGGTTCAGAGCGCAGGAGACGTGGTACGACGAGAAAACCGTGAAGCGCTGGGCGGTGAGATGGATCGGCGGTGTGATGATCGGCTTGCTTGTGGCGTGTGGCGCGGCGCGTTCTCCTACGGTGCCCTCGTCCGTCTCGCCGACGCTCGCAGAGCAGCTTGCTGAGGCGGGCTGGCAGCCAGTACTGCAAGCGCCGGCGCAGTTCACGCACATGCCGCTGGCACCTGGCACCACTTGGGTGTATCACGTCGTCAATGAGGACGATTGCGCCAAACAAGAAGGCACGCGCCAAACGCCCGGCATGATCACAGAGACGATCACCAGCGCTTGGCACGACGGCGACGTGTACGTGTTTGTGTTGAACGTCACCTCTGAGCTTTACGGCTACACCAGCACGCACGAGGCGGCGTATGTTTTGGTGGGCGATGCGCTCTACCGCGCGGCGGGGAGTGCGGCGCTTGCCCTCGCGCAAGCGCGCGGCGAAGGCTTCGATAACTCCTTAGCGTTCCGTCCCAAGCCAGCCGAGAAAACCACGCTCGGGGCGTGGAAAGTGATCGGACAAGAGCCAGTCGCTTGGGAAGGCGGGACGCAGGCTGATTGTTTTCACTTGCAGCGCCGCACCTCAGCCAACGAGCTGCATCACTGGTTCTGCCCAGGCATCGGCTTTGTGAAGCGCCAAGAGGTGAGCGCTGGTCCGATAGCGCACGTGCAAACGCAAACCCTGATCAAGCTCGAGCGCGTGGCGAACGTTTCGCCTTGAGCAAACCACAGGCTGCGCTACACTTCTGCTTCGGCTCGCGATGTCGCTCGCAGAATCGCTCCACCGCTTGCAGCAACTGGACAATGAGATCCAAGCGGCACAAATGGAATTGGCGTCTATCGCGCAAGCGCTTGCTGATTCCCCCGCTGTGCAGCACGCGCGCGCGGAATGTGCGCGCTTGGAGCAAGCGCTGCGCACCGCCAGCAGCGAGTTGAAGCTGCGCGAGTTGGACGCGCAAGCGCTCGCGGAGAAGATCGCGCACGAGGAGCACCGCCTCTACGGTGGGCTGATCCGCTCGCCAAAGGAGATCCTCGACGTCGAACGCGAACTCAGCGCCTTGCGTCGTCGCCGCGAAGCGCTCGATGAGGAGCTGCTTGGACTGATGGAGCGCGTGGAGCAGCTCCAGGAGGAGCTACAGCAATGCCGCAATGCGTTGCGCCAAGCTGAGCAGCGCTTCGCTGAGGACAGCGCCGCTTTGCGCGCCCAGCAAACGGCGCTCCAGGGTTCGCTCCAGGCGTTGCTTGAGCGCCGCCAAGCGCTCGCGGAACATCTCAGCCCATACGCGGTGCAGCAGTACGAAGCGCTGCGCGCGCGCAAAGCAAACAAAGTGGCGGTTGCGCTGGTGCGCGATGGCGTGTGCACACAGTGTGGTCAAGGGTTGCCCTCGCAGCTCGCCCAGCAAGCGCGCATCGGCGACGAAGTGGTGTTTTGCCCAAACTGCGGCAGGATCCTCTATGCGCCGTAGCGGCGCGGTCGCGCGCTGTTTGCCTGAGCCTTCCTTAACCGCTGCGCGCGTTTGTCCCGCGCTTGCGGCTATAATCCTCTCGCCTTTTTTCGGGCACGCAGAGGACCGCTAAGCCACAGCGCACGCGCAGCGCTGTGGCTGTATTACGGATAAGCTAGCCATGAGAACAGACTTTGCCTTTGTCGGCGTGATGATCGTCTCGGCGGCGCTGCTCATGGGCGTAACGCTCCTCGCGGCGTCGTTTCTGCGCCCCAAAAAGCCCAACACCGCAAAGCTCTCCACGTACGAGTGCGGCATGGAGACCGTGGGCGACACGTGGGTGCAGTTCCGCGTGAACTATTACATCCTCGCGCTGGTGTTCGTGTTGTTCGACATTGAGGCGATCTTGCTTTTCCCCATCGCCGTGGCGTTCAACGCGCTGCCGCTGTTTGCCGTGTTGAACGTCGTCTTGTTCATCTTAGTGCTGTTGGCAGCGCTGCTTTACGCTTGGCGCAAGGGCGCGCTGGATTGGGAGTGAGTTGGAGAGCCTGATGGGCACACAGCCCGTCAGGTTTTTTGTGCGCTATGGACGCGATTACAAACCTTCTGAAGATCATCAGCGACTTCGTGGCTGAGCTGATCCGCTCAGTGCTGGGCTTCAGCCCGCTGCTCGCCGAGCTGGTGACGATGGGCATCGCGGCGGTGGTGCTGATCACCTTTGCGGCGCTCTCGTTCATGGGCTTGACCTACGTCGAGCGCAAAGTGGTGGCACGCATTCAAGACCGGCTCGGTCCGAACCAAGCCGGACCGTTCGGCTTGTTGCAGCCGCTCGCCGACGGCATCAAGATGTTCACCAAAGAGGACACCACACCCGCCACCGCAGATCGTTGGGTGTACAACGCAGCGCCGTTGGTGATCGCGGTGTTCGCGCTCGCCACCTACGCAGTGATCCCCTTCGCGCCAGGCGTGGTGGGCACCAACCTGAACGTGGGCGTGTTCTACGTGCTAGCGATCGGCTCTGGCAGCATCGTGGCGATCCTCATGGCGGGCTGGGGAAGCAACAACAAATATGCTTTGCTGGGCGCTTTCCGCACGGTGGCGCAGCTCATCGGCTACGAAGTGCCCATGCTGCTCAACGTGCTCACGGTGGTGTTGGTGACCGGCTCGATGAGCCTAATTGACATCATCAACCACCAAACGCTCGCTGATGGCAACCCGGGCATCCCGCACATTCTCATGCTGCCGCTGCCGGCGCTCGTGTTCCTGATCAGCGGCATCGCCGAGACGGGTCGCTCACCGTTTGACCTGTTGGAGGCGGAATCGGAGATCGTCGCGGGCTTCCACACCGAGTACAGCGGCATGAAGTTCGCGCTCTTCTTCTTGGGCGAGTATGTAAACGCCTTAGCGGTGTCGTTCGTCTTCTCCACGTTGTTCCTTGGCGGTTACGCTGGCCCAATCCTGCCGCCGTATGTTTGGATCTTGCTGAAGGCAGCGCTGGTGTTCTTTGTGTTCATGTGGCTGCGCGGCACATTGCCCCGCGTGCGCATTGACCAGATGCACGCGCTGAACTGGAAGTTCCTCGTGCCGATGAGCACCGTGAACTTGGTGTTGGTGATGTTGGTGCTCAAGCTCTTCCCCACCAGCGAGTCCGCCGCGCAAGCCTTCGGCGGCCTTCTCGTCACGCCGTGGGTGCAGACGATCATCTTGGCGGCAGTGAACCTCGGTGTGTTGTTCACGGCGCTGACGCTCGCAGCACGGGCGGCGCGGCGCTTCCGCCAAGCCGAGGAGGAAATGATCATGCGCCGGCGCGCAGCTAACCTCGCGGCGGCGAAGGCTTGAACGCGCAGAGGAGGTCTCTGGCATGACCCTGCAACAGGTGATTTTCATCATCTTGGCGATCGCGGTGATCGGCTCGGCGCTGTTTGTGGTGACCACGAGCAACTTGTTCCGCGGCGCGCTGATGCTGATCGTGGCGTTCTTTGGCGTTGCCGGCTTCTACGTGTTGCTGGATAACGGCTTGTTCGCTGTCGCGCAGGTGATGATCTACATCGGCGCGATCTCGATCCTCATCATCTTCTCGGTGATGCTCACGCGCGGCATGCAGGCGATGATCCCGCGCAACGCGCAAGCCGGCAGCGTTGCCATTGCGGCTGCGTTGTTGTTCCTCATCTTGCTGCTCGCGTTCGGGCCTTTCCGCTTGGTGGTGGACTTGAGCGGTGTCCCGATCCTCTCCGCGCTGTTCCGCACCGAGTCGGCGCGCGTTTTGGGCGGTGTGCCGTGGCAGTTCGCCAACCGCGAGGTGCCTGAGACCTACATCGCTGATTTCGGGCGCGCGCTCGTGGACCTCAACCAGTTCTTGCTGCCCTTCTTGCTCGTCGCGTTCCTTGTGGACGCTGTGCTTGCGGGTGCGATTTACATCGCGCGCCAGCGCAAGCCCGCCGAGGTGATCGCCGAGCGCGAAGCGATCGCCAAAGAGGAAGCTGAAGAGCTGGCGGCATTGCAGCCACAACCCACTGCGCCAACGCTCCCACAAGGCGCCATCGCCTCAACCGCTGACCACTGAGGAGTTGAACCCATGGGCCTACAAAACGCCATCAACGGGATACCGCTGGAGTGGTACTTGATCGTCGCTGCTGCGTTGTTCAGCATCGGGCTGTATGGCGTGCTGGCGCGCAAGAACGCCGTCGCCATGCTGATGGGCGTGGAGCTGATGCTGAACTCGGTGAACCTCAACCTGCTTGCTTTTTGGCGCTACTTGGCGCCGGAATCCGCAGCGGGCTTGGCGTTCGCTGCGTTTGTTTTTGTGGTCGCAGCGGCTGAGACCGCCGTCGGTTTGGCGCTGATCATCGCTGTTTATCGCTCGCTGAAGAGCGTGGACCCCGAGACCCTCACTCAACTCAAACTCTGAGCCGAAAAGCATGTTTGCCGAAGCACCTGTGACTGCTCCGCCGTATCTTGCCACGTTGCTTTGGCTGGCGCCGCTGCCGCCGCTCGTGGCGTTTGCGCTCATCGCGCTGTTTTTCAACCGCTATCGCCAACTCAGTTCGACCATCGCCGTGGTCTCGATGTTGGCGTCAACGGTGATGTCGTTCATCGTGTTCTTCAACGTGTGGCAACTGAAGGATTTGGGCAAGGCGCCGATCCGCAGCACCTTCCCCTGGTTGCCCACAGGCGACACCGTGCTCAACATCGGCGTCGGCGTGGATCCGCTGGGCGCGACTTTCCTTTTCATGGTGCCCCTCGCGTGCTCGCTGATCTTCATCTACTCGACAGGCTACATGGCGAACGACCCTTACTATTCGCGCTTCTTCGCCTACCTCAGCCTGTTCGGCGGCTCGATGATGGGGCTGGTGGTCAGCGATAACTTGCTGACGCTGTTCATCTTCTGGGAGCTGATGGGCTTCTGCTCCTACTCGCTGATCGGCTTCTTCTTCCGCAAGCCCTCAGCGTACCGCGCTGCAGTGAAGGCGTTCATGACTACGCGCGTGGGCGACATGCTGTTACTGCTGGGCATGGCGTATCTCTACACGCAGACCGGCACGCTGAGCTTCCACGAGATTTTGCACAACGAAGAGGTGCTAACCAAGCTTGCGGAGACGCCCGCTGTGTTCGGCCTCTCGGCAGCGGCTGCGATCGCGCTGCTGATCTTCGGTGGCACGGTGGGCAAGAGCGCGCAATGGCCCCTCCACGTGTGGTTGCCAGACGCGATGGAAGGTCCTACGCCCGTCTCGGCGATGATCCACGCTGCCACGATGGTGAGCGCTGGCGTGTTCATGCTGCTGCGCTTCTTCCCGTTGCTGCAAGCTGCTGGTGAGCACAACACGGCGTTCTTGGTCGTGGCGCTGATCGGCGCGTTCACCGCCTTCATGGGTGCGACGATCGCCGTGGCGCAGTACGACATCAAGCGCGTGCTGGCGTTTTCCACCATCTCGCAGCTCGGCTTCATGGTGGCTGCGACCGGCATCGGCGCGTATGTCGCCGCGGCGTTCCACCTGCTCACGCACGCCTTCTTCAAGGCGTTGCTCTTCCTCGCTTCGGGCTCGGTGATCCACGGCGTGGAGCATGGGCATCACGCAGCGCACGCCCACCACGCAGGGCATCACGGGCATTCGAGCCATGCAGGGCACGAAGAGGAGCATGGTTCAGAGCACGAGGAGCACGCGCATGATCACGACTTCGACCCCCAGGACATGCGCAACATGGGCGGCTTGGCGCGGCGCATGCCGATCACCTTCGCCACGTTCCTGATCGGCGGCGCAGCGTTGGCGGGCGTGCCGTTCATCACCGCGGGCTTTTGGAGCAAGGATGAGATCTTCGCCGATGCGTACTACCACGGCTTGGTGAAGGGCGACGGCCTAGCAACGCTGGTGTTTGTGCTGCTGGTGCTCAGCGCGCTCATGACCGCCTTTTACACCACGCGCCAGATCGTGATGACCTTCCTTGGCGAGCCGCGCACTGAAGCTGCTGCGCATGCAGAAGAAAGTGTGCCCTCGATGACCTTCCCGCTCATCGTGCTTGCCGTCTTCGCGCTCTTCATCGGGTTCATCAACGTGCCGAAGGATTTCCCCGTGTTCGGCGCGTTGGTAGGCGGCGGCGCATTCTGGTTGAAGAACTTCCTCGCTAGCATGTTGCTGGAGAAGCCCGAGGCACCGCCGTTTAACGCTGTGCCGGTGTTGTTCTCAATCGTCGTGGCGCTCGGCGGCATTGCATTGGGCTACATGGTGTACGGCGTGCGCCCGTTGACAGCAGGGCAAACGGATCCTGTGGAGCGCTTGCCGTTCTTCAAGTTCCTCCACAACCGCTGGTATTGGGATGATCTGTACCGCGCCATCTTCGTCAAGCCGATGCAGTTCATCGCCGACCGCTACAGCGAGGCGGTGGATCGCGGCGTGATTGACCGCATCTTGGAAGGCGGCTACGCGCTCGGCGCGCGCGTCACAAAGGGCTTTGCCGAGTTCGACCGCGTGGTGATCACGGGCTTTTCGGACGCCGTTGGGCGCGCCTTCCGCGCGGCTGGCGATTGGGTGCGCGACCTGCAAACGGGGCAAGTGCAGGGCTACCTTCTCTCCAGCCTTGCCATGGCGTTGGTGATCCTCATCGTCTTCATCTTCCTGTTCCAGTAGGAGTGCGCGCATGAGCCTGCTGAACACAAACATCCTCTCCGTCATCACGTTTTTGCCGCTGGTGGGGATGCTGCTGGTGTTGCTCACGCCGCCGCGCGCGGTGCGCACCATCCAGTGGGGCTCCATCGCCTTCAGCCTGATCCCGCTGGCGTTGTCCATCATGCTCTTCGTGAGCTACGACCAAAGCCAGGGTGGTTTCCAGTTCGTCGAGCGCGCCACGTGGTTCCCCCAGATCAACGCCACTTATCAATTGGGCGTGGACGGCATCAGCCTGCCGTTGGTGGTGCTCACCACCTTCCTCACGCCCTTGGCGATGATCATCAGCACCAGCGTGGAGAAAAACCCCAAGGCCTACTACGCGCTCTTCTTCCTGCTGGAGACCACAGTGATCGGCGTGTTCGTCGCGCTCGACCTCATCCTGTTCTTCATCTTCTACGAGATCGGCTTGGTGCCGATGTTCTTTTTGATCAACCAATGGGGTGGGGCGAACCGCCGTTACGCCTCGTTCAAGTTCATCCTCTACACCATGTTCGCCAGCTTGGGCATGTTGCTGGCGATTCAGGTGATCGGGTTGACCTCGAAGAGCTTCGACATGGTGTATCTCGCCAGCGAGGCAGGTCGCCCGTTCACGGAGCGCAACCCTGCGAACTTCTTCGGTTGGGATACTTCGGTTTGGAAGGCGGTGGCGTTCGTCGCCTTCACGATCGCCTTCGCGCTCAAAATCCCGATCTGGCCTTTGCACACATGGTTGCCCGACGCGCACACCGAGGCGCCAACGGGCGGCTCGATGATGCTGGCGGGCATTTTGCTCAAGCTGGGCGGTTACGGCTTCTTCCGCCTGGTGATGCCCCTGTTCCCCGATGTGTTCGGTCAGGATTTGCTGCCTGGCTTGACCTTCGCGCAGGTGTTGGCGATCTTGGCGCTGCTGAGCATCGTGCTGGGCGCGTTCGCTGCCTGGGGGCAAAACGACTTCAAGAAGTTGGTGGCGTACTCCTCGATTAACCACATGGGCTTCGTTTCGATGGGCATTGCAGCGACTGGCTTGGCACTTTCGCCGAGCAGCACCGTGCGCGAGATTGACGCCATCATTGCGGGCAATGGCGCTGTGCTGCAAATGGTGACGCATGGCTTGAGCAGCGCGGCGATGTTCGCCATGGTCGGCGTGCTCTACGACCGCGCGCACACGCGCGATCTCAACCGCTACGGCGGCTTATGGGTGATGATGCCGATCTACGGGGCGATGCTCATCTTCTGCGCGATGGGATCGCTAGGCTTGCCGGGGCTTTCGGGTTTTGTGAGTGAGTTCATGGTGGTGCGCGGCGCGTGGCCTATCTTCACGCTCTACACCATCCTCGCCATGGCGGGCTTGCTTGTCACAGGCATTTACATCCTGAAGGCGATCCAGAAGGTGCTGCATGGTCCGCTTGGCGAAGAGTGGCATCATCACAAGCTCCCCGACATTCGCTTCACCGAGATCTTGGGCGTGGCGCCGCTGATGGGCGCGATGCTGGTGCTGGGCGTGTATCCAGCGCTGGCGCTGAACTTGATCAACGTTGGCGTGCAAGGGCTGCTGAGGTAGTCGCACATGGTGAACTTTCCCATTCTCACCTTGATCATGGTCGCGCCGCTGATCGGCGCCGCGATCATCTTGCTGATCCCAAAGGATCGCACCGACGCGATTAAAGTTGTGGCGGCAGCTGCGTCGTTTGTCTCGATGGCGCTCGCGTTTGTGGTCTTCCTCGCCTACGACCGCACGCAGGGCGGCTTCCAGTTCCAAGAGAAGGTGCCATGGATTCCTGAGTTCGGCATCAGCTATCACCTTGGCGTAGATGGATTCGCCGCGCCGCAGTTGCTGCTCACAGGCATTGTGATGTTCTCGGCAGTGCTCGTCTCGTGGCACGTTGAGGATCGCCCGCGCGAGTTTTTCGCCTTCTTGCTCATGCTGGTGGCGGGTGTGTTCGGCAGTTTCATGGCGCTGGACTTGTTCTTGATGCTCATCTTCTACGAGCTGGTGCTGTTCCCCGTGTATGTGCTGATCGCAGGGTGGGGCAGCAAGCGCCGCGAATACGCCGCAATGAAGTTGACGATCTACCTGTTCGTCGGCTCGCTCGTGGCGATCATCGGCATCTTGGCGCTCTACTTCCAGGCGGGCAACTCGTTTAACTTCTTCGACCTGAAGGACGGGGTGGCGAAGCTGCCGAACTCAGTCGAGGTGCAGCGCACGTGGTTCTTGCCGGTGTTTGTCGGCTTCGGCGTGCTGGCTTCGCTGTGGCCTTTGCACAACTGGTCGCCCGATGGTTACGCTGCTGCGCCGACGGCAGTCTCGATGTTGCACGGCGGCGTGCTGAAGGCAACTGGCGCTTATTGCGCTCTGCGCTTCGGCGTGCAACTGATGCCCCAGGGCGCGAGCTACTGGATGCCTATCGTGGTGTTCTTCGCCATGGCGGGCTTGATCTATGCCGCGCTGATCGCCTTCCGCCAGACGGATCTCAAGTACATCATCGGCTTCTCGTCAGTGAGCCACCTCGGCTTGGTGTTGCTGGGCATTGCAGCGCTGAACGAGTATGGCTTGAACGGCGCAGGCTTGGAGCTGTTCGCTGGCGGCGTGATGACCGGCTTGATGTTCGCGCTGGTGGGCATGATCTACGAGCGCTCACACCGCCGCGACCTTACCGAGCTGAGCGGCTTGGCGCGCGTGATGCCGATGGCTGGCGTGGGGTTTGTGATTGGCGCGCTCACGCTGATGGGCATGCCTGGCTTGCCCGGTTTCCCAGCGGAGGTGCAAATCTTCATGGGCTTGTGGAACGCTTCCACCACGCCAAGCTCGATGTTCCCCGGCGCAACAAACGGCTGGTATGCCGTGGTCGCGGTGGCGGGAATTCTCGCTGTGGTGATCAACGCTGCGTGGACGTTGCGCGTGGCGCAGCGGGTGTACTTCAGCGAGCCGCAACATCCTGAGCTGCTCTCGCTGCCAGGTTTAACCGCGCTGGAGAAGGTCGCCATCGCGCTGATGTGTGGTGTGTTGATCGTCGTCGGCGCGCTGCCGAACACGGTGATGAGCGCCATTGCGGCAGGCGTGCAAGGCATCGTGCAAGGTTTTGGGGCGGCAGGCTAATTGCAGTTGACGATGGCAAAGCAAGGAGCGCATCAAGATCGCGCAGTGCTCACGGTGCGCGTTACGCCGCGCGCACGTCAAAACGCCATCATTGGCATTCAAGCCAATGGCACGATCCAAGTGCGCCTGAGCGCGCCCCCCGTTGATGGGCAAGCGAATGAAGCCTTGCTCGCGTTCCTTGCTGAAGTGCTGGACGTGCCTAAAACGCGCCTTGCCCTTGTGGCGGGACATGCGAGCCGGGAGAAACGGGTGATGGTCTCGGCGATGGACGCGGAGACCGCACACACGAAAATCGCGGCTCTCGTGCAAAAGCCGCGCAGTTGAACCAAAACGTTCTACCGATGAGAACTTGAATTCACAGCAACCATGGGCGGATTCACAAGCGTCAATCCAGCGGAATTCCTCGGCATCTTGCCCGAAATTTTGCTCGTGCTCTGGGCAAGCGCGCTCTTCGCAGTGGACCTGATCGCAGGTCAGAGCCTCACGCGGCGCGGCCTGGGTGTGCTTTCAGCAGGCGGTTTAGCTGTGATTTTGTTGATCACGCTGCTGACGGCGCCTGCTGAGCCGCAGGTCGTGCTTGGCGGCATGGTGCGCAATGACTTCTTCACCACCGCCTTCCGCGTGATTTTCATCGTCGGCGCGGCGTTGACGGCGTTGGTGGGGATCGACTTTCGCCCCATGCGCGCTGGAGGCGAGTTCTTTGTGCTCGTCACCTTCAGCGCGGCTGCGATGTCGCTGATGGCGGGCGCAAACGACATCATCTTGCTGTATCTCGCCACTGAAACGGCGAGCTTCTCGCTGTATTTGCTCACGGGCTTTTGGCGCGGCAACAAGCTGAGCGCAGAAGCTGCCCTAAAGTATTTCGTCTTTGGCGCCGTGACCTCGACCGCTATGCTCTTTGGCTTGAGCCTGCTGTTCGGCTTGAGCGGCGGCAACACCAACTACGCCGCGATCGCGCGCGCGTTGCTCGACCCGGCGCTGCGTGTGCCCGTGACGCTTGCGGCGTTGTTGGTGTTGGTGGGGTTCGCCTTCAAGACCTCAGCGGTGCCGTTCCACTTCTGGGCGCCAGATGTCTATCAAGGCGCGCCGACGCCTGTCGCTGGGTTCATCAGCACAGCCTCGAAGGCGGCTGGGTTCGCCATCTTGCTACGTTTTCTGTTTTACACCTTGCCGCCTGGCACGAGCGAAGCCTCGCTGAGCTGGGCGACGCTGATGCAGCCGATCGCCATCCTCACTATGGTGTTGGGTAGTTTGTTCGCGCTGGTGCAGTCGGACGTGAAGCGCATGTTGGCCTACTCCAGCATTGCGCAAGCGGGCTACGTCTTCGTTGGTGTGAGCGCGTTGGCGCTGGGCGTTGCGAACCGCGCTGAGGCGGTGGCTGCGGTGATCTTCTACCTGGCGACGTACATGCTCACCAACATCGCGGCGTTCGGCGCGCTTGGCATGGTGGAGTATCGTCTCGGCAGCACCGACATTAAGGCGTTCAACGGCTTGGGGCGCCGCGCGCCGTATTTAGCGCTGGCGATGTCGGCAGCGTTGCTCAGCCTGTTGGGCGCGCCGCCAATGGTCGGCTTTGTGGCGAAGTTGATCATCTTCCGCGAGGCGATCGGCGCGAACTTGATCGGCTTGGTGGTGATCGGCATCATCACGGTGCTGATCTCGGTCGCCTATTACCTCAACGTGGTGCGCGCGATGTACGTCGAGCGCAGCGAGGACGAGCAGAAGCCGCTCATCGTGCCCGCGCCAACGACGGTGGTGCTGTTCGTCACAGCGACGGGCATCTTGGCGCTCACGGCGATCTCGCCGCCGTTCTGGGAGATCGCGCTGCAAGCTGCGCGCGCGTTCTTGGGCGCGTGAGGCAGGGTGCAACGGAATGCCAACGCCTCGGTGTGATTTGCCGAGGCGTTGTTTTTTTTTCACGGGTATGCCGAGGATTTTGGCTTGCGGTGATGCACGATCACGTCGGTGGTGAGCACCTGCGCCGCAAGGCTGCCAGCAACGCGCACCGCGTGCTCGAGCACTTCGAGCGCATCCACCACGCCAACTTGTGCCAGAGCTACCAGCTTGCCAGCGCGCACATCGAAGCCGAACGCGTCGCCATGCGCGCGGTTGGCTTCGCGTGCGGCGTGCACGCCGGCGCGCGCGTCGAGTCCAGCGTTGGCGAGGAGCACGCGCATGGGGGCTTCGAGACC
>JAUQQA010000028.1 GCA_030550095.1 Chloroflexota bacterium
TGATTGAGGCCGTCATCAGAGGCGTACGCGAGGGCGTCTTCGGCGTGAGAGTGGGCGAACGGGTGTGGTTCAGAGAGGTCGTGTCAGAGGCTGATCTGCAAGGCGAAGCGGTGATCGTGCGCGCAACAGCGATTCAACGCGCCGATGGGGAGCGCCTTAGTTCGAGCCCGGCAGCAGCAGCGCCTGCTGTCGCGCCTTCGCCTGCCGCAATGTCGGTGCGCGAGCCAGCGGCAACAGCTAACATCATTGCAACCAGCAGCGATGAGGTAACTGCGTCCACCTATGTGCTCCGCGTTCAGGTGGAGCCATCGCGGATCAGCGATGTGATGCGCGGGGTACTCATCCCGCTGCAAAGGGGAGGTGCTGCGCTCCGACTGGAGCTGAGCGTGCGCGCCGAGGGCACGATCCAGAAGCACACGCTCGATACAGTGCGCGAGACGCTCCAACAACTCGGCGCCGTTGTCCTCGAGGAACGCGTCGAGTAGGCGGCTACGTTCAGGCGCCCGTCTCCGGGGCGATCCCCAAGGCGCGCAGGCGCGCTGCGAGCCGTTCGGCGCGTTGGCGCTCAGCGAGAAGCGCCTGCTCGGCATGCGCTGCGCGCTCCGCATCCGTGAGCAGGATGTGCCCCTCGGCACTGCACCAACGCAGCTACGTCGCGGACATGCCCTCGTAGGCCCACCCCCACAGCGTGACGCCCAATTGCAAGGTTTCCATCCAGCCATCGTTCAAGCGCGGCACGTCTGCGGTTGGTGAAGTTGGCGATGGCTTCGAGGAAGAGGATGTGCCCGCTTGCTTTTAGCGAGGCGACTCGCAAGGGCGCGGCGATTGGGCTTGGCTGCGCACGTGCCTCTTCGCTAGGTAGCGGTCACCATGATCTCAGGCATGAATGAGGGCGATTCTGCCAGCGAAAAACGCCGCCCCAGCGCTTGTGGCACGCAGGGGCGGCAACGCGCATGCCAACGCAGCTAATCGGCTAGCCCGCGGATGTCCTCCACGGTGCGCGGCTGCACACCAAAGTCCTCTGGCGACTTGTGGATCTCGGGCGCGGAGACGAAGCTCGCCACCAGCTCCTGCGTGTTGTTCACGCCGAGGCGGTCGAAGAGCATGGTGAAGCGCTCCTCCAGCGCTGTGCGGATGCGCGCGCGGTCGTCCTCGGGCAACGACCAGAGCTGTTTCTTGAACGGCCCCGTCGCCTTCTTGCGCGTCTTGTGCAGGAATTGCTCGTCGGTGTCGCCAGGCTTGCGCTCGTCGGCGGCGTTCTTGAAGAGCCATTGCGTGATCTCGTCGTTGAGCGCTTTGGGCAGGTTGGCATACACGATCTGCTGGAACGCGGTCGCAAGATGCACCTCGATCGCGCCCGCCTGCACGAACTTGCCGAACGCCTCCTCGGGCAACGTGCTGGCGCCGTGTTGCACTGCGCCACCCATGCCGAACTCCTCGCGCGCGGCGGTGGACAACTCGCGCAAGCAGTCGAAGTCAATCTGCACGTCGGCGATCGAGCCATCAGGCAGCACCACGCCGCCGTGCGTCGTGCCGGTCTGGATGGAGATCTTGCTCAAGCCAGGACGATGCTTGAACAGGCGCTGAAAGCCCGCCATGAACGCGCGCAGCTCGTGCACGTCGCTGTTCTTCTGCCCCACTTCGCCAATCTCGCCGCCCAGCGAGACCACGATGTTCGCTGGCTGGCGGCTGCGGATGTAATCCGCGAAGAGCGCGGTGTACTCGTAGTTCAGTCGCTGCTGCTCGTCCAGCGTGGGCTTGCTGAGATCAACCAGCGTTGAGGCGTCAATGTCAATGTTGTAGAACCCAGCCGCGAGCGATTCATCAATCAACTTTTGCAGCGCGGTGATCTCCTCGTCGGCATTGGTCTTGAATTTCTTGGCGTTGATTTGGAAGTGGTCGCCCTGGATGAACAGCGGCCCGCGGAAACCCTCTTTGATCGCCGCGGCAAGCATCACCGCGACGTATTCAGAGGGACGCTGGTCGGTGTAGCTCATCTCACTGCGCGCGATCTCGAAGATCAGCGCGCCGACCTTGTGCTTGACCGCAGCGCTGAATGCAGCGCGCGCCGAGTCGTATGCCAACATGCGGATGTTCATCGCCGGCACGGTGAAGGTGTGCGGGATGGCGTTGCGCCCGCGCGCGATGTAGAGTTCGTGGATGGACGCAGGGCGAATGCCGAGCTGCTGCCCCAGCTCCCACAGCAGCCAACGCGCCGCGCCCTTTTGCTCGTCGTTGCCGAACACGGCGAGGTTGACCAAGGTGTCCACCCCTGTGCGGCGCAGCGCCTCCATGTCGTGGATGGTGATCTCGTAGTGGCGCGTGCGCTGCGCGATCTCGTCCATGCGCTGTGGCTTATCCACCGTTACTTCCACGCAGTTGCCCATCGCGGCGGTGATCTCACGGATAACGCTCGACATGAGCCAACCTCCTTTTTTTTGAAGCGAGTCGAAGCGGCCAGCCTTGCTTCACATGCAAGTATAAGGGCGGAACACGCCTCAGCAATGTCTCACGGCTGCGCAATCGAGAGGACAAAAGCGACGACGTAGAACAACACAATGCCCCACATCTCGAGCGAAAGCTTGCCGATCTTCTGCCCGCTGCCATACGCCAGCCCGGCGAGCACAGCGCCAGACATGCCCAACAGCGCCGTCAGGCTAGCGAAGTGTCCAGCGCTCACGCGCGCAAAGAGCGGCATCGGTTGGAGCACATCCGCAAAGGTGATGAGCAACGTGTTGAACATCGTGCTGCCCAGCGCGTTGCCGAGCGCGAGATCGGCGGCGCCCAAGCGCGCTGCCGCCAACGTCACCGTCGCCTCAGGGAGCGTGGTGATCAGCCCAACGAGAAACGTGCCTACCCACGCGCGCGCCAGCCCGCTCTCCTCAGCGAGGCGCTCAGCGAGGTTGGGCAAGAACACTGCGGCGACAATCAGCACCACTGCGCCCGCCGCATAGCGCGCGCCCGCAACGCTCAACGTCATCGCGGGTTCGTGCGGGAGCTCATCGGGCTGCGCAGTTGGGTTCTGCTGCGTCCACTTGAACGAGATCCACAACGCAACGCTGTATAACGGCAAAAGCAGGGCAGCAAAGAGGCGCGCTAAGGTCAAGTTGCTCTGTTGCCCTAAGTGCAACCCCAGCCCTGCGACGCTGAGCAAGATCACCACCAGCCCTACGGAGAGCACATGATGCCGACTGACGCGCGTAGCGATGGGGTGAGGGTGTGTGGCGTCGAGCAAGACAAGAAGCAAAAAGTTCACCATGCTCGCGCCGAGCAAGTTGCCCAGGGCGATGTCTGGCAAGTCTTGCAATGCAGCGCTCGCCACGTTGAACGTCTCGGGCAAGCTAGTGGTCGCGGCTAGCAGAAAAAGCCCAATGAACGAGCGACCTAAGCCGGTCTTCTCGGCAAGCACATCGCCGTAGTAGGCAACCCAGCGCCCAGAGATCACCACGACGACGGCGACCAGGACGAATAGCACAAGCGTCATGTGAAGCTCATTGCTCGCGCGCCAGCTTGCGCACCAGCGGTAACGTGATAAATGCGATGCCGCCCGTGAGGAAGACAGCCGCGCCGACCAGCAGCAGCTCGCGCAGACCCAGCGGCACTAAACCAAGCAACGCTTGCCCCACCGCCCAGTACACCAACCCCACCTGGAGCAACGCGCCGAGCACCACGCTGAGGTCTAACCACCTATTGGGCAACGGGCGCACGCGCAGCAGCCGCGAGGGATACGCGAAGAACAACTGCGCCAACCCTTCATACACGAACACCGCCGTCCGCACAGCAGCCAGCCCAATACCCAGCAAATAGCCCCCCAGCAACACCAAGCCGCCCATGAACGCCTTCACCATGCCGGTGAGCAGGATGAAGCTGAGCGAGGCGCGATCCAGGAGCGGCTCGCGCGGGTCGCGTGGTGGGCGGCGCATCAAGCCGGGATTGCGGTCCACGCCGAGCGCGAGCGCAGGTGGACCATCGGCGATGATGTTGATCCATAGCAGTTGGACCGCCGTGAGCGGCAAGAACAGCGCGCCCATCTCGCGCAAACCGAGCAGAAGCGAAAGCCCTAAGCCAAGCAACACCAGCAACACCAACGCCACGTTGGTTGAGAAGAGGAAACGGATGAACTTTTGGATGTTCTCGTAGATGCTGCGCCCCTCCTCGATAGCAGCGACGATGGTGGCGAAGTTGTCGTCCATCAGCACCAACGCGGCGACCTCGCGCGAGACGTCGGAGCCGCGCTGCCCCATCGCCACACCGACGTCGGCGCGCTTGAGCGCTGGCGCGTCGTTGACACCATCGCCCGTCATGGCAACCACTTCACCGCGCTTTTGCAGGGCTGCGACGATGCGTAGCTTGTCTTCGGGCTTGACGCGCGCGAACACGTCCACGTGCACCAGTTCTTCGTCTGTGAGCTGCGCGATCGCCTCGCCAGTGACCACGCGCTGAGCAGGGATGCCCACGCTGCGCGCAATGGCGAGCGCCGTTGCGGGGTGGTCGCCGGTGACCATCACCACGCGCACACCTGCCTCGCGCACTTTGCGCACCGCCTCGGACACCTCAGGGCGCGGCGGGTCGAGCAGCAGCACAAAGCCCAGGAAAGTGAGTTGTGTCTCGTCTTCGCCCTCACCGTGCGCTAAGGCGAGCACGCGAAAGCCTTGCTCGGCGTAAGACTCTGCCTCGCGCAGCAGCGCTGTTTGTTCTTCGGGCGTGCACGCCAAGCGCGGGATCAACGCCTCGGGCGCGCCTTTGAAGAAGCTGCCGATCGGCGTTGTGACGCGCATGTACTTCCAAGCGCTATCGAAGGGTCGCTCTGAGAGCCGAGAATACTCTGCGCGTGCGCGCGCGATGTCCACGTGTTGCGCTGCGTAGCGCAGCAGCCCCAGCTCCAGCGGATCACCAGCGCCAGTCTCCAAGTCGGCGTCGTTGCACAGCGCCAGTGCCAAGCACGCGCGCTGAGGGTCGTCGCTGATCAAGCGCTGCACGTCCATGCGGTTCTCGGTGAGCGTGCCGGTCTTGTCGGTGGCGATCACCGTCACGCTGCCGAGCGCCTCGACGGCGGAGAGCCGCCGCACCACCGCCTTGCGCCGAGCCATGCGCTCGACACCGAGCGCTAGCGCCAACGTGAGCACCGCAGGCAACCCCTCAGGCACCGCTGCGACCGCGAGCGCCACGGCAAAAATCACCACTTCGCCTGCGCGCTCCACACCTTGAACCAAGATGCCGCCCACTGCGATCAGCACCGCCAGCGCCATGATGTAGCGCGCCACTTGGTGACCAAACGCTGCCAGCCGCCGCTCCAGCGGCGTCTTGCCTTCTTCCATCTCAGCGAGCAAGCCCGCGATGCGTCCCATGGCGCTTTGCAGCCCTGTGCGCGTTACCTCGAACAATGCATGCCCGCGCACCAGCAGCGTGCCGGCGAAAACCTCGTCTTGCACGCCCTTCTCGACCGGCACACTCTCCCCTGTGAGAATGCTCTCGTCCACAAGCACGCCGCTCGCCTCGAGGAGCACGCCATCAGCAGCCACTCGGTCGCCCGCCTCGAGGCGCACCACATCGCCAGGGACAATCTCGCGGCTGGGGATGTGCTGGAAGCGCCCATCGCGCAGCACCCACGCCTGCGGCTCAGCGAGCATCTTCAGGCGACGCAGCGCATTCTCAGAGCGCCGCTCCTGCAACGTGCCAAGCCCGGCGTTCAGCAGCAGAATGACCAAAATCGCCACTGACTCAGTAGGGATCCCCTCGGCGCCCTCGTACACCCAAAGTGCCGCGTCTATCACCAACGCCGCGAGCAGCACGTAGATCAACGGGCTTTGGAACTGGCGCACGAACTTCCGCAGCAGCGATTCTGGGGGCTTTTCGGGAAGCGCATTCGGTCCAAAGGTCACCAAACGCCGACGCGCCTCCGCCGTGGAGAGGCCGCGCATGATTTTCGATGATACTTGAAGCAAGCCCACCTTGCCAAAGCGGCAAAGCGTTATACACTCCAAAAGAAAGCCCTGTCTTCCACCGCTCACTCTCTTGAGCGGCGCGCCTCAGGAGCACGGTCTAACACGATCTCAGAGCCGAGCGCGGCAAAAGGAGAAGAACCATGGCAAAAGTACGCATTGGCATCAACGGTTTCGGGCGTATCGGTCGGCAAGTGTTGAAGGCGGTTTTAGAGCGCCAAAGCGACGTGATCGAGGTGGTCGCCATCAACGACTTGATGGACGCACACACCAACGCGCACTTGTTCAAGTACGACTCCAACTACGGGCGCTTCAACGGCACGGTTGAAGTGCACGGCAACGATTTGGTGGTCAATGGGCACACCATCCGCGTCTTCGCGGAGAAGGACCCCGCCGCCATCCCATGGAGCAGCGTGGGCGTGGACATCGTGGTGGAGTCCACCGGCCTGTTCACCGACGCCGACAAGGCGCGCGCGCACCTGAACGGCGGCGCCAAGAAGGTGATCATCAGCGCGCCCGCGAAGAAGGAAGACATCACCATCGTCATGGGCGTGAACCACGACAAGTATGACCCCGCAAAGCACCACGTGGTCTCCAACGCCTCATGCACGACGAACGGCTTGGCGCCGGTGGCAAAAGTGCTGTTCGACAAGTTCGGCATCGAGAAAGGCATCCTCACCACGGTGCACTCGTACACAAACTCGCAGCGCCTGCTCGATCTGGCAGCGAAGGACTTGCGCGACGCGCGCGCCGCTGCGCTCAACATCGTGCCGAGCGAAACGGGTGCTGCACGCGCCGTGGGGTTGGTCATCCCTGAACTGCAAGGCAAGTTCAGCGGCATCTCGTTCCGCGTCCCAACGCCCACCGTCTCCATCGTGGACTTCACTGCGTTGCTCAGCCGCGATGTGACCAAAGAGGAGATCAACGCAGCGATGAAAGAGTATGCCGAAGGTCCGATGAAGGGCATCCTCGGCTACACCGAAGAGCCGCTCGTCTCCAGCGACCTTAAGGGCGACCCTCGCTCGTCCATCTTCAGCGCGCCCGACACGCTGGTGATCGGCGGCAACTTGGTGAAAGTGCTGGCGTGGTACGACAACGAATGGGGCTACGCCTGCCGCGTTGCCGATCTTGCAGCATACATGGCGAGCAAGATGTAGCCCAGCGCAACGTTCATGCTCGAAGGCGGCAAGGGAATCCCTCGCCGCCTTTTTCCTTACACCTCTCGTTTGCCCATGCGCATTGCTGCGGTCGTGCTCGCCGCTGGAAGCGCCACGCGCTTCGGCAGCAACAAACTCGTGCTCCCGTTCGGCGATAGCACGGTGATCGCTCACACTGTGCGCGTCGCGCTGCAAGCCGGCGCGCAGCCAGTCGTGGTGGTGACAGGCTACGAGCAGGCGCGCGTTTGCGCCGCGCTTGCCGATTTGCCCGTGCAGTTTGCACACAACGCGCGCTACGCAGAAGGGGAGATGATCCTCTCCGCACAAGTCGGGCTACGCGCGCTCCTGGAGACAGACGCAATCGCGGCGTTCATCGTGCTCGGCGATATGCCGCTAGTGCCGACGTGGGTCTTCGAGCGGCTGGCGACCGCCTACCGCCAACGCTGCGGCACCGTGATCGCGCCGATGTTCGCAGGGCAACGCGGGCATCCTGTGCTGCTTGGGCGATCGTGGTGGGACGCTGCATTAGCGCTGCCGAGCACGGCGCCCTTGCGCACCTTGCTTCATGAGCATCCGCGCGCCGTGGCGCACGTGCTCGTGAACACGGACGCCGTATTGCGCGATGTGGACACGCCCGAGCTTTACGCTGAGGCGTTGCAACTGCTCAAGGCGCGTTCATTTGGGGCGCAACCGAATCTCGAATAGCTTGGGCCAAAGCTTGCCGGTCACAAACACGCGTTTGGCTTTCGCATCGTAGGCGATGCCGTTGAGCACGTCCACGGGTTGCTGGCGGTCGGCTGCGCTAAGCAAGCCGCTCAGGTCCACCCAGCCCACCACACGCCCATCGCGCGGGTCAATGCGCACGATCCAATCCGTTTGCCACACATTGGCCCACACCTCGCCCTCGATGTATTCCAGCTCGTTGAGCTGATCCACGGGGCGCTCGCCATCGCGCACCTGCACCGTGCGCACCACCACGAAACGCTCGGGGTCGAGGAAGCGCAGCACTGACGTGCCATCGCTCATGATCAGATGCTGACCGTCAAACGTCAGCCCCCAACCCTCGGTGTCGTAGGTCCACTCGCCGAGCTGAGCGAACGTGTCGCGGTCATACACAAAGCCGACGCGGTTCTGCCACGTGAGTTGGATCAACCGATCGCCCACCAGCGCTAGCCCCTCGCCGAACAGCTCTGGTGCCAAGTCGAAACGGCGCAACACAGCGCCGGTCTCGAGGTCCACCTCGCGCAGGCTAGAGCGCCCCCAAAGCCCTGTGCTCTCGAAAAGCCGCCCCTCGGCATACACCAACCCTTGCGTGAATGCCTCAGGGTCGTGGGGATACACGGCGACAACTTCGTAGCCGTACACGCGCGGCGTCGCAACGAGGGTTGCGGTCGGCGAAGGTGTAGCCGTGGGTGCGTGGGTGGGTGTAGGCGTGTAGGGTTGTGGCGACACGCCGCCTGCCGTGCAGGCAACCACAGCGAACGTCGTCAGCGCGAAGAACCAAACGCGCATGCGCTGCATTATCGCCGCGCGCTGCGCGCCGCTACCACCAGCCCAAGGTAAGCGCCAAGCAAAAAATGGATGTTCGCCACGTAGAGGTTATCGAACAACTGATGCGCGCTGAGGTGTGCCCACGCGCCCAGCACGCCAGCCATCAGCCCAAGCCCGCCCTCCGCGCGCGCTTGTTGCCACGTGTGCGCGATCACCGCGCCCCAAAACGCCAAGTACGCGAGCAAGCCCAACGCGCCTGTCTCCGCGAACACGTTGAGGTAGTAGTTGTGCGCGTGTCCCAAAGGGTTTTCCCAGGGCAACAGCCGAAAGCGCGGGTAAGCAGCAGCATAGTTGCCCAGCCCAACGCCCAACCATGGCGAGGCTTCGATCATGCGGATCGCAGCTTGCCAATGCGCGAGGCGCTCGATGGTGGAAAACGTGAACGGCGTGATGTGCGCGTTGCGCACGTCGAGCGCGCCTTCAGGCGCGTATGCGCGCAGTTGCGCCTCAAGGCTCATTGGCAAGTTAAGCCGATCGAAGCCGTACAACGCAAGCAGCACCACCAGCGCGCCGAACGCCCAAAGCCACGGTCGTGGCAGCGAGACCAGCACCAACGCAAACACTGCTGCCCCAGCGCCGACCAGCGCCCCGCGCGAGCCGCTGGCGAACAAGGCGTAGAGGCTCGCTGCGGCGATAAGCAACGCTACTGCCCCCAAAAGCCAGCGACGCTCGCGCAGCATCCACACCCCTACGCCCAGCGCAAAGGTCCAGATCAACCCCATGAAGCCGCCAAAAGGGTTAGGCTGCTCAAACGAGCCGTAAGCACGGTAACGCGCTGCGCTGCCGACGAAGAGAAACTCTGCCGGCCCAGTGCCGCGCAGCACGGCTTGGTAAAACCCCGCCGCTGCCTGAATCGCGCCGCTCAGCAAGACAGCACCGATGATCACCCCGCGCTCTTTCTCCGAGGCGTTCGCCACAATCAGTGCAACAAGGGCAAATTGCAGCCACTTGATCAGCTCGCTTAACCACTCGCCGGCATCCTGCGCAACGAAAAAGCTGATGAACGCAACGCCGATGAAGATCACCAGCGGCAACATCACCGGCGTGCCCCAAGTGTGCACGTTAAGCTGGCGGTGCGCCAGCGTGCGTAGCCAGTACGCTAGCAGTGCAACGCCGAGGACCACCTGCCCGCTGCCCAGCCCAAACCCCAACACGATGCGCTCTAGCGGTTGCAGCGGTCCCAAGATGAGGGCAAGCGCCAGCCCAAACGCAGGTTGGAGTAACGCCGCTGCGCCTACTAGCGCTACCCCAAGCGCGAACAGCCCTTCCAGCGGCAATCTCGCGGCGACCGCGCCTGCGGCTGCCGCGCTCAGCCCCATTAGCAGTTGCTGCCTGCGCCAACCCATGCGCTCACGCGCTTGTTGCTGGGCGCGACTTTACAAGGATTGTCCAGGTGCCGCGCTGCACCACGCTGCCGTCTTGCTTTTTCACCGTGACTTTGAAAGTCACCTTGCCGTTGCCCAAGCGTGGGAAGGCTTTGGTCTCCACCACTTCAGCCTCAAGGTGGATGGTGTCGCCGATGAAGATCGGCGCGGTGAACTCCCACTCCAAACTGCGGAACGCCTCGACCGTGCCGATCAAAAAGCCCATCTGGAACGCCAAGCCGCTGGCGATGCTCAACCCGAGCAAGCCGTGCGCGATGCGGCGTTTGAACATACCCTGCTGCGCGACGGTCTCGCTGGTGTGAATTTCGTTGTAGTCCCCGCTGAGGGCAGCAAACCAGACGATGTCTGCCTCGGTGATGGTGCGGCTGGGCGAAGTCGCCTTGTCGCCGACGGTGAAGTCCTCGAAGTACAGACCATGCGGTGTGTTCAACGCCATGCTCGGAATTGTCTCACTTTCGCAGCACGACGATCATGCGCTCGCTTGCGGGGCTGCAATCGAGGGGCGGTGGCGGCACCACCATGTTGCCGAACCACCACGTCTGTGAGAACGCGCCGCTTAGGTCGATCAACGCGCGCAGCTCTTGCGCCTGATACCAGCGATGCGGATGATGCGACTCCACCACGCGCGGGGGCTTGTCTGCCTGGCGGATCACTAAGCGCGTCGTGACGATCCACTGCTGTGTGATCCAGTCGTAGGGATCGTCTTCCGCGCCGAAGAGCACCTCCACCTCGGTGTAGGGCACATCGGCGAAGTAGGGGCTATCGGTTGAGCGCGCCACCCACGTGTTTGGCAGGCTATCGCGCCAGATGGTGGACGGGTGCGCCATCTCGATCACGTACACCCCGCCGGGGAGCAGGGCGCGCGCCACCGCGCGCAGGTGCGTCACTACCTGCTCGTTGGTGAGCAGGTGCGAGAAACTCTCCATCAAGTTCGCCACCAGCGCCACAGGCTGCTCGAGCGCGAAGTCGGTCATGTCCGCCTGCACCAGTGAGAGCGCGACGCCTTCTGCCTCGGCGCCCTTGCGGGCGTATGCGAGCATGTCGCCCGAGAGGTCGAGCGCCACCGCGCGCCAGCCTCGCCGTGCAAACGTGCGCGCGTGGCGCGCCGGTCCAGCAGCCAGCTCGAGGAACGAATGCTGCAAAGCAGCAGGCGGCGCGCCAAGGGTGCGCAGGCACCACTCCAGAAAGTTGCACTCGTCCTCGAAGTCGCGGTCGCTGAAAGCGATGTCGTAGGCTAAGGCGTTGGCGTAGAACTCTGGCGTCGTCACGGGGCGCCAATTATCGCGCCGAAGGTGGGGGCTTGCGGCTTTAAGCAAAACCCTGCACAATTCAAGGCATGGACCCGAACGCGCCGATGGACCCGATCATCTACCCGATTCTCATCTGCGCGGGTAGTTTGGTGATCAGCTCCTTGCTGCTCACGTATGCGGTGTCTTGGATCACGATCGCGATCCGCAAACGGCGCGCGGCAGCGTTGAAGAGTTGGCGTGAACGTGGTGTGGAGATTCGCCTTGGACCGACGCAGGTGAACTTTCTCAACGAGCCGCGGATGTTCGGCGTCGGCGGCAACGGCACGTTGATCATGAGCGACACCGCGCTGCACTTCGCGCAGGTCTCGCCTGAGCGCGAGATCGTCATCCCGCTGCGCGATATTGACCGCGCCTTCCTCGCCAAGCGCTTCAACGGTCGCATCGGCGGTCCTTTCCTCATCATTCGGCGCAAGATCGGCGATCTCACAGGTTTCCAAATGCCAAACCCACAAAAGTGGGCCGATGCGATCAACCAGCGCGTGGGTGCCGTAGGAGCTGAGACGGCCCTCGAAGCAGCGCCCTACGAGTTGCCAGGCACAGCACAAGCAGGCAACGCATGAGCACACGCCTCTTTTCGCCGTGGCGCTCATTGCTCAAGTTGCCTTGCTCACGCTCAGCGTGCCCCGCGCGCTCAGCTATCGCCTCCCTGAGGCGCTTGCCGAGCGCGCGCGCGTGGGCGCATTGGTGATCGTGCCGCTCCAAACGCGGCTTGTGGCGGGGATCATCGTCGCCATTGGCGAGGAGGAAGAAGCACTAAAGCCGGCGCTGAAGCCGATCCACAGCGTCGTCGAGCCGCAAGCCCTCAACGCCCATCAGCTTGCGCTGGCGCGTTGGATCGCCGAGGAGTATCACGCCCCGCTCGGGCGTTGCTGTGCGCTGATGATCCCCCCAGGACTCACGCCGCGCTCAACATGGAGCTACACCCTTGCCGAGGACGCGCGCATCCCCGAACGCGAGGGCGCAGCAACGCGCTTGGTCCAACTGCTGCACGCGCGTGGCACGCTCACCCTCACCCAACTTGCGCGCCACTTGCGCGGGGTGGCAGGGTGGCGCACAGCCTTACGCCGCTTGGTGCAACAAGGCGTGGTGCTGCGCACCGCCACCACGCAGCCGCCTGCTGTGATGCCGCAGCGTGCGACGTTGGTGCAACTTGCGCTGGGCGAGGCAACGCTGGCGCTGGTGCTGGAGCGCCTCGAGGCTAACCCACGTCTCCGCCCGTCCACGCGCGCACGGCGCGCAGCGGCGCTCCGCTACTTGCAAGCGCAGGGCGGATTGGCGTGGGCGGAGTGGCTGTTCGCTGAGACGGGCCTCACGCGCGCAGACCTGCGGTGGCTCGTCGCGCAAAACTACGTGGTGGTGGGCGATGCCGAGCGCTGGCGCGACCCGCTTGCCGACGTGGACTACGTGCCGCGTGCAGCCCCAGCGCTCACGCCAGACCAGCAGCGCGCCTGGCTGACAATCGCCGCCGCGTTGGACGCAGAGACCCCCGCTCGGTTTTTGCTGCGCGGCGTGACCGGCTCGGGCAAAACCGAGTTGTACTTGCGCGCGGTCGAGGCGGTGGTGCAACGCGGCAAGGGCGCCATCGTGCTTGTGCCCGAGATCAGCCTCACGCCGCAAACCGCGCGCCGCTTCCTCGAGCGCTTCCCTGGGCGTGTGGCGCTGATCCACAGCCGCCTTAAACCCAGCGAGCGCTTCGACACGTGGCGGCGCATTCGTGAGGGACACCTCTCCGTGGTGGTTGGCGCGCGCTCGGCGTTGTTCGCGCCGCTCGCCCAAATCGGCGTGATCGTGCTCGACGAAGAGCATGAGGGCGCCTATAAACACAGCGCCCCCCCTTTCTACGACGCGCGGCGCGTGGCGTTGCACTATGCCGCGCAGGTCGGCGCAACGCTGATCTTCGGCAGCGCCACGCCCTCGCTCGAGGCATGGCACTGGGCGCGGCAAGGGCATTTGCGTTTGCTCGAACTCCCCAACCGCGTGCGCGCCCACGCGCGACGGCTTGCAGATCAAGCGGCGCGGCTCGGCGTGCAACCTGTCGCGCAACCCGAGGGCGAAGCGGTGCGCTATCAGCCGCTGCCAGAAGTGCACGTGGTGGACATGCGCGCGGAGCTGCGCAGCGGCAACACCTCGCCGTTCAGCCGCGCGCTAGCGCACGCTCTGCACGAGACGTTGCAGCGCGGCGAGCAAGCCATTCTCTTCTTGAACCGGCGCGGCGAAGCCTCCGCCGTGTTGTGCCGCGACTGTGGCTATGTGGCGCGCTGCCCCAACGACGACGTGCCGTTCACCGTGCATCTTGAGCCAGGCAGCGATACGCGCAAACTGCGCTGCCATCACTGCAACACCACCGCGCCCGTGCCTGCGCGTTGTCCCGCCTGCGGCAGCACGCGCTTCCGCTTCATCGGGATGGGCACGCAGCGCTTAGAGCAGCTCGTACTCGACCAGTTCCCAGAAGCGCGCGTGGTGCGCTGGGACCGTGACACAATGGGGAAGTACGGCGCCGACTTCCTGCTACAACGCTTTGTGCGCGGTCAGGCCAACGTGCTCATCGGCACCCAGATGATCGCCAAGGGATTGGACCTGCCGCTGGTAACGTTGGTCGGTGTGGTGCTCGCCGATGTGGGGCTGTTCCTGCCCGATTTCCGCGCCACGGAGCGTGTGTTCGCGCTGATCGAACAAGTAGCGGGTCGCGCAGGGCGCAGCTTGCTGCCTGGGCGCGTGATCGTGCAGACCTACAACCCCGAACACCCAGCCATTGTGTTCGCGCGTGCGCATGATGTGCGCGGCTTTGCACAGCATGAGCTGGTGCAACGTCGGGCGCTAAACCTGCCGCCGTTCGTGCGCCTGGTGCGCTTCGTGTGCACTGCTCAAGACGCCACACAAGCACAACGCCTCTGCACCCTGATCGCCCAGCGCCTGCGCACACGGCTCCCTGCCGAGGCGCTCATCGGACCAGCGCCTGCGTATTTCATGCGCCACCGCGGTCAACACCGCTGGCACGTGATCGCGCGTACCCCTGCGCCGCGCCTGCTTCTCGAGCAGCTAACGCTCCCCAGAGAATGTGTGGTGGACGTGGACCCAATTGATCTGCTATGAGCGCGTCCCTAGCCGCTGCGCCCCTCAGGTCCTAGCTTGCGCTCCACCCAGCGCACCAGCAGCGAGAGCACCAACGTCATGCTGAGGTACATGAACGCCAAAGTGTTGTACGTCTCGGCATAGCGGAACGAAGCCGCTGCGTATAAGCGCGCCAAGTTGGTCACATCCGCGACGCCGAGCACAGAGACAAGCGAGGAATCCTTCAACATGCTGATGAAGTCGTTGCCCAGCGGCGGCAGGATGCGCCGAATCGCCTGCGGCAAGATCACGTAGCGCATCGCTTGGGCATAGCTCATGCCAAGCGAACGTGCTGCTTCCATCTGCCCCTTGCTCACGGACTGGATGCCAGCGCGGAACGTCTCCGCCTCAAACCCACCGTAGGCTAAGCCCAACGCGATGATCGCACGGAAGGTGAAATCAAACGTCGCTGGGCGGATGCCGAATAATTGCAACACGGGCGGGATGAGCACCAACGCGATGTAAAAAATGAGCACAAGGATCGGCACGCCGCGCACGATCTGCACGTAGAGCGTGGCGAGGTTGTAAAGCACCACGTTGCTGCTCACGCGCCCCAGCCCTAAGATCAAGCCAAGCGTGACAGCAATCGCGTAGCCAAAGATCGTCACCGTGATCGTCACGCCCAGCCCGTTGATCACGCGGCTCAGGATGACCACATAGGTCTCGTTGGTGAGGAACTGCCAGAGCAGCAAGACGCCTGCAAACAAGATAGCGATCAGCCACCAAGGCAGCCGAGAAAGCGCGTTATACATTGTCTGCCTCTGTGTGCAAAACACAGCGCGCAGCTTGCCGTTGCAGCGCTGCGCGCTGTGTCGTAGTTCGGAGAGGGTTGCGCGTTTAAGGCGTGGGGATCGGTGTTGGGCCGGGCTGGATGTTCTCGTAGGTGATGCCGCGCGCGAGGAACTCAGGACCGAACCACTTCTTGTTGATCTTATCCAGCGTTCCATCTGCTTTCATTGCGCGCAATGCAGCGTTGATCGGCTCGACCAAATCCGATCCCTTGGGGAAGATGAAGCCGAGCTGCTGCCCCACGAGCCGCCCCTCCACCAGCTTCACTTTATCCGCATTGGCGCCGACGTAGCCCACACCCGCCACGTCGTCAATCACCACACCGTCCACATCGCCGGCGATCACCGCTTGCACGGCGAGGTCAAATGTGTCAAAGCCGACCACGTTTTCCTCGCCGACCAACTTCACGGCTTCATCGTAATTGGTGGTGCCTTTTTGGCTGCCGAGCTTGTACTTGCCGCTCTTGAAGTCCTCGACCGACTTGAAGCGGGTGTCGTCTTTGCGCACAAGGATGCGCTGATCCACAGCGATGTAGCCCTCTGAGAAGTCCACCACCTTCGCGCGCTCATCGGTGATGGTGATGCCGTCGGCAGCCATGTCGAACTGTCCTGCCGCCACCGCCGCGATCATGTTATCCCAAGCGATCTGGCGATATACAGGCTTGCAGTTCAAGCGGCGGCAGATCTCGTTGATCGTGTCGTAGTCCCAACCCTCGGGCTGATCGCTGCCGACCGGGATGAAGTTGAAGGGGATGTAGGCGTTCTCAACGGCGACGACGATCTCACGACCGCCAAGGTCGGGCAAGCCGCTGGTTTGTGCAGGCGCGCTGGTGGGTTGCGCAGGTTGCTCCGCGGGTGCGGGCGCAGCTGCTGGTGGCGCAGCGCAGGCGCCTAGAGCTACAACAGCGGCAGCGAATACAACAAATGCTTTGTTCATGGTTGCTCTCCTTCTAGCAAGGTTGAGAAGATGCAAGGAAATCACGACGCTTTGTTTGGCGCTGATGTATATCATTCCCTCGCTGATTCAGCAAGCCCCATGTCTGCGCACGCTACACATCCTCGCGTCCTCACTGCGCGCAAGAACCGCGTGCTCAACGCGCTGATCTACCGCTTGCTGGTGCGCACGGCGCTCCAAAGCAGCTTCCACGCCGTGCTGGTGCATCAGCGCGTGCCTTTGCCACCAGACGACGCGCCGCTCATCCTGTATGGCAATCATTCCTCGTGGTGGGATGCCTACTTGCCAATGGCGCTGAACGAGGAGCGTTGGCATTACGACGGCTACGTGATGGTGGAAGAAACGCAGCTCGCGCGCTATCAGTTCTTCCGCTTCTGCGGCGGCTTCTCGGTGGACCGCGAGGACGCGCGCAAAGCGATGGAGAGCCTGCGCTACGCCGTCGAGGTGCTGAGCACGGGCGCGCGGCGCATGTTGCTCATCTTCCCTCAGGGCGAGATCCGCGCCAACGATGTGCGTCCCTTGCGCTTTTACACGGGCGCGGCGCACATTGCGCGGCGCGTCGCAGAGCGGCGCGGGCACTGTTGGCTTTACCCCATGGCGCTGCGCTACGAATTCATCGGCGAGCAAAAGCCTTACGCCTTCATCCGCATTGCTGAGCCGATTTGCGTGCGCGCACAAGCGGCTCCCGATGCGCGCGACCTCACGGCGCAAATGGAGCAGGCGTTAACCCAAGCGCTCGACGCGCTGCGCGCCGACGTGATCGCTTACCACTTCGCTGAATATGAGCGCTTGCTCTCGGGCATGTGGAGCATCAACCGCCTTTGGGATGCCATTCGCGGCAAGTCGCAGATCCGACGCGTGGGCGGGATATGACCGCAACCCCAAAGCCGATCCCTTACGCCGCTTGGCGTAACACGCCCGTTGCAGGTCACCTTGAGGTCTGGGCCGAGGTGCACAGCCCACAGCTTGGCAACACGCGCCCCATTGTGGTTTACCTGCCGCCTTCGTACGCGCGCACGGTGCGCAAGCGCTACCCTGTGCTTTACATGCACGATGGGCAAAACTTGTTCGACGCCACGACGAGCTTCGTCGGCATCGAGTGGGGCGTGGACGAGACCATGGAGCAGCTAAGCCACGAGGGGATCGAGGCAATTGTGGTCGGCATTTGGAACACGCCGCAACGCATGGCGGAATACTGCCCATTCCCGCAGTGGTTCGAGGGGCGGGGCGAGGCTTACTTAGACTTCCTTGTGCACACCGTGAAGCCGTTGGTAGATCACACCTACCGCACACGACGCGAACGCGAACACACGGGCATCTTTGGCTCCTCGATGGGCGGGCTGATCAGCCTTTACGCTTTCTTCACGCGCCCACAGGTTTTTGGGTTTGTCGGCGCGATGAGTCCCGCGTTTTGGGTCGGCAACGGCGCGATACACGCCTTGGTGCGCGCGCGCCCGTGCGTGCCCGGGCGCATCTACATTGACCACGGCACGGAAGAATACAATCCGCAGCGCATGCGCGAGGTGCTGATCGAAAAAGGGTATCGCCTTGGCGCGACGTTGCGCTATGTGACCGAGCGCGGCGGGCAACACCACGAATCCGCATGGGCGCGGCGCTTGCCCGAGGCGCTGCGCTTCCTGCTACGCCCTACCCCCTGACGAGCGTTATGGCGCGCAAAGAGTCCCCCCGCCTGAAGACGCGCTACGTGTGCACCGCCTGCGGTAGCGTGCAGTTGCGCTGGTCGGGGCGCTGCCCGGAGTGCGGCGAGTGGAACACGCTGGTCGAGGAAGTGATTGAGGAGCGCACTGCGCCTAAGCACACCACCACCGCGCGCTCTGCCGCGCCGCAGTCACTCGCGGAGATTCGCGCCGACGCGCTCCAGCGATGGGCGTTGCCGCTCGGCGAGTTCAGCCGTGTGCTTGGCGGCGGGATCGTCCCTGGCTCGGTGGTGTTGATCGGCGGCGACCCGGGCATTGGCAAAAGCACGCTGCTGTTGCAAAGCGCAGTGCTCGCCGCGCAGCACATCGGCACGGCGCTCTACGTGAGCGGCGAGGAAAGTGCGCAGCAAATCAAGATGCGCGCGGAACGGCTCGGCTTCGGCAGCAGCAACCTGCTGCTGCTCACCGAGACCAACCTCGACGCAGTCATTCAAGCCATTGAGTCGGTGCAGCCGCGCGTGTGCGTGGTGGACTCGATCCAGACGATGTACGTGGACGCGCTGGCCTCCTCGCCGGGCACGGTGATTCAGGTGCGCGAGTGCGCGCAACGCCTGCAAGCCGTGGCAAAGGCTCAAAACATCGCCATCTTCTTGGTGGGGCACGTGACCAAGGAGGGCACGCTCGCGGGTCCAAAGGCGCTCGAGCACATCGTGGACACAGTGTTGCAACTCGAAGGCGACCGCTTCCACGCCTTCCGCATCCTGCGCAGCTTGAAAAACCGCTTTGGCGCCACCAGCGAAGTCGGCGTGTTCGAGATGACGGGGGAGGGCCTGCGCGAGGTGCGCAACCCAAGCGAGGCGTTCCTCGCTGAGCGCGTGCTCAACGTGCCCGGCAGCGCGGTCGCTGTGACGATGGAGGGCACGCGTCCGTTGCTGGTGGAGGTGCAAGCGCTCACAAGCCCAACCCAAGCGCCGCTGCCACGCCGCACTGCAAACGGGTTCGACTACAACCGTTTGTTTTTGCTGCTCGCGGTGCTCTCCACGCGCCTGCGCTTTAATTTGGGCGCGCGCGACGTGTTCGTCAACGTGGTCGGCGGGCTAACCATCGAAGAACCAGCAGCCGATCTCGCTGCTGCCCTTGCCATTGCCAGCGCCTATCTCGGCAAGCCACTGCCGCCCAACGTGGCGCTGATCGGTGAAGTGGGGCTGAGCGGCGAGGTGCGCAGCGTGGGGCAAATTGCGCAGCGCCTCAATGAGGCAGCAAAGCTCGGCTTCACCCGCTGCGTCATCCCGAAGACCACGCGCAAACTCGACAGCGCGCCGCCGGGCGTGCGCGTGGTGCCCGTGCGCAGCGTGGGCGAAGCCATTGACGCGGTGCTCAACGGCAACGCGCCCGCCGAGTGAAGCAAGCAGGCAAGACACGCAGCCGCTTGGCAAAGCGCAGCTCACACATCTTTTTCGGCGCACGCGTATCGCCACAGCCCATCGCGCTGCGTGCCGCACAGCAACACCCCTGCATCGTTAATCGCCAAGGCGAGGATGCCCTGTGGGGTTTTGCCGCGCAGGCGCGTCCAGTGCTCACCGAGGTCGCGCGAGACAGCAACCACGCTTGGCGTTGCCACAGCAAGCCAAGCGCCGCTCGGCGCCAGCGCCAGCGCACGGATATCGCCGCCACTGAACTCGGCGCGCGCGAAGAGCGTGCGCCCCATGTTCTGCGAGTAACGCAGCCCGCCGCGCTCATGCGCAAAGACCTGCACGGTGCGCGCAAGTGCAATGCCGATGATCGGATTAGCGTCCTGCGTCTTGCCCAGTTGCACCCACGCGCGCCCGAAGTCCTCCGTGAAGAACCAGCCGCTCGGCGTCGCAGCCAATGCCAATGTGGGAATCGAGGGCGCGATGGCGATCGCTGTCACCTCGTCGTCGGGGATGCCAACGTTGCACGCCTGCCACGTTTGTCCGCCATCGCGCGTGCGCAACACACCGCGATTCATCGTCGCAGCAAGCGCCATGCCATCCGCGTCGAAGTGCGGCGAGAGCGCGATGTGCGTCACGTGGGCGGGCGCTTCGAGCGCCGCAGCGATCCACGTTTGTCCTTCATCGTCCGACCACGCGATGCCGTCGGCAGCACCGATCAGCCAGCGACGTGCACCCGCAGCCACGGCGCTGATCGCTACGTTTGCCAACGCCTCATTGACGCGCTGCACGTGATCGCCGCGCACGCGCCACAAGCCCTCTGTGCTGCCCACCAGCCACGTTTCGCCGAGCGGGAAGAGCGCTAACACCGTGCGCGGTCTGGGAAGAGACTGCCAGCGGTTCATGATGCGTTGCAATGTTGGACATCTACGCCATAATCAAGGCGAGATGCGCCTTTCTTGCCGACGAGTGCTGCTTCGAGCAATGAGCGCGATTGTAGCGGGCTTGCTCAGCGCGTGCCAAGCGCTCACGCCTGTATCTCCGCCCGCGCCGACAGCAACCACACCGCCGCCCTTCATCGCTATCGTGCCTGAGCAAGTTCTGCCCGGCGGCGCGCTCACCGTGATCGGCTCGGATTGGCAACCTGGCGAGTCCATCACTATTGCGCTTCTCCCTGCCCTTCCCGGCGCGAGCGCCCTTTTGCTCACCACAACAACAGCTGATGAATCAGGGCGCTTCCGCGCCGAAGCTGTGGTGCCGCTTGCAGCTACGCCTGGCACGTGGCAGGTGTACGCTCAATCCACAACGCCCGGTCGGCTCGCATCTGCTTCGCTGGTGATCCTCACGCCTACACCCACGGCGCCTCCCACTGTGACGGCAACCTCAGCGCCACCCCCGCCGCCCACCCAAACGCCGCGACCGCCGCGCCCGCGACCTACCAACACACCCGCGCCAACATCAACCCCGCCCCCGCCACCGCCGACACCGCTTCCGCCGCCGCCTAACTTCCCAGCTTGGCGAGGCGAATACTTCAACAACCCGAACCTCGCAGGCGCGCCGGTGTTGGTGCGCTTCGACGCGCCGCTTGATTTCAACTGGGGCACTGGCGCACCCGACTTCGGTTTGCCCGCCGATAACTTCTCGGTGCGCTGGACAACGCTGTTCCAAGCCGCACCAGGCACGTACCGCTTCTCGTTCTTTGTGGACGACGGCGTGCGCTTGTTCATTGACAACGTGCTTGTGCTCGACGAATGGCAAGATGGTCCCCCGCGCACGGTGTTCCGCGATGTGACGCTCTCGGGGCGCGTGTACGTGCTGCGCGTGGAATACTACGAGCGCACAGGCACAGCGCTGATCCGCTTTAGCGTCGGCGGTGTGCCTACTCCTACACCGCGCCCAACCGACACCCCGCGCTTGCCAACGCCAACCTCGACGCCGCGTCCACCAACACCCACTTTCGCTCCTTCACCAACGCCCATTCCGCTGCCCACAGCAACCAGCACACCAACACCGCTGCCGACTGCACCACCACTACCGACGCCGACCCCCTCGCCGACGCCGATCCCGCTGCCCACCGCGACATTCACGCCATCGCCAACACCAATCCCGTTGCCGACCGATACACCAACACCAACGCCCACACCGACCGCCTCACCAACACCCTCGCCGACGGCAACGCCTACGCCGACGCCTACGCCAACAGCGACGCCAACACCTACACCCGAACCACCAACGCCTTCGCCCACTCCCGAGCCACCAACGCCGACACCCACGCCCTCACCAACACCCGAGACGCCCACACCGACGGCTGCACCGCCTACACCTACGCCTTCGCCAACACCACCGCCGCCCACACCAACACCCCCGCCCCTCACGCCAACGATCACAGCAACGCTCACGCTGAGCAACTTGCAACTCACCGTGAGCAGCAGCGGTTGGCTCGCGCGCGAGCGCGTTGTGATCGCGCTCGCCAGCGCGCCCGATGGCAGCGACGCAGCAGTGATCGCGCGCACGCGCACCGACGCGCGCGGGCGATTCACCTTGTCGCTTGTGCTCGATGAGGCACCTGCGGAAGAGGAGACCCTATACGTGGTCGTGCGCGGGCAGAGCAGCCGCCGCGCTGTGATCGCGCCTGTGCAAATCGTGCGCAACGGCTCACCATGAGAGACGCCTAGCGCGGGAACGCCTCGCGCACGCCACCGTCCACGGGGATCATCGCGCCCGTTGTTTTCGCGGAACGGTCAGAGGCAAGCCAAAACACTGCCTCAGCAACGTCCTCGGCAGTAACACGCGCGCGCAGCAAGTTGCGCTTAGCGTAGTACTCCTCGATCTGGTTTTCCGGGATGCCTTGTGCCTGCGCCCGTTGCCGCCGTAGCTCAGGCGACCAAAGCTGCGTGCTGAACACGGCATCAGGGTTCACCATGTTGGCGCGGATGCCGTGCTCGCCGCCTTCAATGGCGACGATGCGGCAAAGCTGCGCCTCGGCGGCTTTTGCCGCGCTGTAAGCGCCGAACTCCTTGCCTGGCGCCGTCACGTTCTTTGTGGCGTTGAACACCAAGCTGCCACCAATGCCTTGGCGCTGCATCAAGCGCAACGCCGCGCGGCTGACGAGGAAATGTCCCGTGGCGTTGACCGCCAAGCTGCGCTGCCAATCCTCAAGGCTTAGGTCCACAATCGCCGCAGCACGCGCGATCCCTGCGTTGGAGATCACGATGTCCACGCCGCCGTAGGTGAGCACAGCGCGATCGAACGCAGCGTTCACGCTTGCCTCGTCCGTCACGTCGAGGTGGAGCGCGAGAGCGCGCCCCAAGCCATGTTGCTGCACGATCTGCTCTGCAACCGCACGAGCAGCCGCTTCGTCAATGTCGGTGACGACCACATGCGCACCCTCAGCAGCAAGGCGCAACGCGATCGCCTTGCCGATGCCGTGCCCTGCGCCCGTCACCAGCGCGACGCGCCGTGCCAACTCGCGCTCTGGCGGCGCAAGCGTGAGCTTGTAGAGTTCAAGAGGCCAATATTCGGCATGGAACGCCTCGGCATCGTTCAAACTCACGTAGCCGCCGAGCGCCTGCGCGGCTTGCATGATCGCGAGGGTGTGATGTGCGATGTCGGCAGCGACAGTTGCCGCGCGCATGTCCCTGCCTGCTGTCCACATGCCCACGCCCGGCACGAAGATCACGCGCGGCAGGTCGCTCACTTGTGCGGCGGCTTCGGCGCTCAACAGCGAAGGATCGTAGTGCTGCGCAAAGCGCCGTTTGCACGCTGCCTCGTAGGCTTCGAGGTGCGCGCGCAGATGCTCGCGGATGGTGGCGTCGTCGAGCGGTTCTTGGAGCGGCAGCGGCGCCCAAAGCGCAGCGCGCTTGGTGTGCAGCATGTGATCAGGTGTGGCGGCGCCTGCTTGGAGAAGCTGCGGCGCGTCTGGGCGCATCATGAACGTCATCACGTCGTCGCTGTCGTCGAAGCGCAACACCACGCGCCGCTCGCGGCTGAGCAGCCCGCGCAAGATCGGCGCGATGCGCACAGCGAGCGCGCGGCGTCGCTCTACGTCGCTTGTGGGGACAGCAGGCGCTGCTGCGGGGAAAACGCGCTGCGCGACGAACGCCTCAGCCTCAGTGACCAGCGCGATGTGACGGTCGTAAGCTTCCTTGGGCGTCTCGCCCCACGTCACCAAGCCATGGTTCATCAGCACCAAGCCGCGCGCGTTAGGATTCGCGCGCACGGCAGCGCCGACGAGCTTAGAGAGTTGAAAGCCAGGGCGAAGGTAAGGCACGATCAGCACGTCGTCGCCGAAACACGCGCGCACGGTCGCCTCGCGCCCGCGCGTGTTGGTCAACATGAGGATCGCGTCGGCGTGCGTGTGCAACACGGCAGGCGCTGGGATGAAGGCGTGCAGCAACGTCTCGATGGACGGGCGCGGCGCGTCGGGGTCGAGCAACGTGTGGCGCACGTAGCGCACCATTTCCTCGTCGCTCATCGCTTCGCGCTCAAAGAGCGCCAACAACGGCGCAAGGCGCACGGCGGGGTAATCGCGGCGTTGCATGGCGAGCATGTTGCCGCCGCTGCCCTTGATGCGCATCGCTTGCACCATCGAGCCGTCGAAGTCAACTTCAATGGTCTTCATGCTGTTATTGCCGCCGCCCCACAGCACAAGCGCTGGCTCCTCGCCTACACAACGTGCTTGGTAAATCAGCGCCTCGACTGCGTCTTGCGCGATGAAGTCAGCTTGCCAACGGTTGCGCATGGTGTTGGATTATCGGCGCGCACACATGCTGACCGGTGTTCACATCAGTGCGCGCAGGCGCGCCGCAGCTTGCTCGGGGGTGAGGTCGCGCTGCGGCTGTGCGAGCATCTCGTAGCCCACCATGAACTTGCGCACGGTGGCGCTGCGCAACAACGGCGGATAGAAGTGCAGATGCAGTTGCCACTCCTCATGAGGCTCGCCGTCGTAGGGCGCCTGGTGCACGCCCATCGTGTAGGGGAAACTCACCTCAAAGAGGCGGTCGTAGCCCATCGTTAAACGCTTGAGCGCCTCTGCCAGCGCATCGCGCTCCTCTTCGCTCAGCTCGGTGATCCACCGCACGTGGCGCCGCGGCAGGATCATCGTCTCGAAGGGCCACACCGCCCAAAACGGCACCAACGCCACGAAGTGCGCGTTCTCGAACAGCACGCGCGTCTCTTGCGCCAGCTCCACCCGTAGGTAATCCAACAGCAGCGGCGCTTGCGGCGTCGCCTTCCCCATGCCGGGTAGCTCGCCGCGCAAGTAGCGCTGCTGATTGCGCGTCTCTTTGACGATCTCGGTTGGCAAGTGCGCTGTTGCCCAAAGCTGGCCGTGGGGGTGTGGGTTGCTTGCGCCCATCATCTCCCCTTTGTTCTCGAAGAGCTGGATGTAAGTGATGTCCTCGCGCGCGCCAAGCTCGGCGCACTGCTCAACCCATGTGTCCACCACAGCGCGAATTTGCACCACGGGCAGCTCAGCGAGCGTGAGATCATGACGCGGTGAAAAGCAAATCACCCGGCACACCCCATTTTCCGCCTGCGCGCGCAGCAGCGGCGAGATCAAGGAGACCGTCTCCAGCGGAAGCGGCTGCGAGACCAGCGCGGGGAAGTCGTTGTCGAACACAAACACGCCTGTGTAGTTCGGGTTCACGGCGCCATTGGCGCGGCGATTGCCCGGGCAAAGGTAACACGCAGGGTCGTATTCAGGGCGGCGCGCCTCAGGGGGACGCTCAACGGCGCCCAGCCAAGGGCGTTGTGCGCGTTGCGGCGAGACGAGCAGCCACTCGTCAGTGAGTGGGTTGTAGCGGCGATGAGGCAGTGACCAATCCATAGGCTCTAGCCAGAAGAACCACGTGGGCGAACTGAGGTGCCTTCGAGCAAAGGTTGAACGTAGTCAGCGAGCTGCTGCGCGTTGAGGATGCCCACGTGCCGCGCGCGCATCTCGCCGATAGGATCAATGAACACTGTGGTTGGGATGCCCACCACGCCATACCGTTGCGCCACGCTGCCGTCCACGTCGAGCAGCAAGGGGTAATCCATGCCGTTGGCTGCTGCAAACGCGCGCACCGTTTCGGTGTCTTCGCGCAGGTTCACACCAACCACCACGACGTTGCGCGCACGGTAGGCGCGCGCGAACGCGCCGAAGTCTTGCGCCTCAGCACGACATGAGGGGCACCACGACGCCCAAAAGTTGAGCACTACCACCTGCCCGCGAAAGTCGCTCAGCGAGACCTCACGACCGTCCACATCGCGCAGCGTGAAGTCTGGTGCGGGGTTGACGGGCGCAGGCGTTGGAGTCGTGGGGAGGGGCGTGGCTGATTGCAGCGCAAGCACAAGCGGCGTTTGCACGGGCGTGGGCGAGGGCGCCGCAAGCACCAATGGCGTTGCCGAGAGCGGCGCGCGCGCTTGCGAAGGGCGTGGCTGCGGTGTGCTAAAGCTGACGAACAAGCTAATGCGCGCTTGGCGGCGTTGCTCCAAGAGCCAACGTTCTGCGGCTTGCGCATCGCCAAGCTGCTGTAGCGTTTGCTCGACGAGCAGCAAGCGCTGCACGGCGGCGAGCACCTCTTCGCGGCGCAAGCCGTGAGCGCTCAATGTTGCTTCAAGCTGGGCCTCGCTCACGTTCCAGCGCGTCAACAGCGCACGCAAGCGCGCCTCAGCTTCCGTCAGCGCGGGCAAGGGGCGTGATCGCGCTTGTTGCAACACAAGGCGCTCATTCACCAAGCGTTGGAGCACCGCTTCGGCTTCGGGCACGGGTTGCCCTGCCAACGCACTCATGGCGCGATCAAGTGCTAGGGCGTGCTCCCACTCCTCGCGCGTGATCCCTTCATCGTTCACGCGCGCCACCCAAGCTTCTTGTGCAGAGGGCACTGCCTCGCGCGCTGGAACGCGCCCACAAGCCACCAGAAGGAGCGCCAAGACGAACACGCCGAAGAGCGGCATCCACTTAGGCTTCACAAAGTCGCAGTGTACCTTGCAAGACCTGGGAAGGGATAATGGCGCACAAGCGCCCCAAATCGCCGTAGAATGCGCGTGCCCAACCGGTGAGCGTGCAAGTGCACCGCTTGGGTGGTTAGCGTTGATCATGCCACCTCCGAGAGCGCAAGAGTATGCCGTCATCGGGCTGGGGCGCTTTGGCTCCAGCCTTGCGCGTACGTTGATGAGCCGCGGCGCTTCTGTGCTCGGCATTGACCGATCGCCAGAGATCGTCCAGCAGATGGCGGACGAACTCACGCAAGCCGTGGTGCTCGATGCTACCGACGAGAACGCGCTGCGCGACATCGGCATCACCGACTTCCACACCGTGATCGTGGCGATCGGCTCCAACTTTGAGGCGAACCTCTTGACCACCGTCGCGCTGCGCGAGCTGGGCGTGCCCAACGTGATCTGCAAAGCGCTTACCATACGCCAGCGCGACATTTTGCTTAAGGTGGGCGCCACCCGCGTGATCCTCCCTGAGCACGAGGCTGGGCAGCGCTTGGCGCTCGAGCTGCTCAACCCAGGCATGCTCGGGCAACTGGAGCTAGGCCCTGGCTATGCTGTGATGGAAATGTGCACGCCGCCGAGCATGGTTGGCGAGCCATTGGGCAAAACCGAGCTGCGCAAGCGCGGCATCAATGTGTTGGCGATCAAGCGCGCCGACCGCGTCATCGTTACGCCCACGCCAGACACCGTGCTCAAGCCCGACGATGTGCTCGTCGTATTGGGCAACGCTCAGGAGATCGAGCGCTGTGCCCGAAGCGGCTAGCAAGCAACACCAATGCGCACCCCCGTTGGTCGCCTCGGGCTTTGGGCAATGATGCCCATTCCGCTACGGCTGGTGATGGGCTTGATCGTGCTCGTGGTGCTTGGCAGCGCGGCGTTGCTGTTGCCCTTCGCAGCCGTGCGCCCGCTCTCGCTCGAGGAAGCGCTCTTCACCGCCGTTTCTGCGCTCACCGTCACGGGCTTATCCATCCTCGCCCCAGGGCGCGACCTCACCGTGCTGGGGCAAATTGTGCTTGCCGTGCTGATTCAAATCGGCGGCGTGGGCTTCATGGTGATCGCTGTGATAATCTTGCGGCTGGTCGGGCGGCAGATCATGCTGGATGACCGCCTTGCCCTGCGCGACTCGCTAGGTTTGCTTAGCGCTGCGGAGATCGTGCAGCTGGTGCGGCGCGCGCTGATCGCCATCGCGATCATGGAAGGAAGCGGGGCGCTCGCGCTTTGGCTGCATTGGCGCAACACCCTGCCGCTGAGCGAGGAGCGCGTGCTCCTCTACGCCTTTTTCCACGCCATCTCAGCGTTTTGCAACGCTGGCTTCGACTTGTTCACAGGGCTGCCCGAATTTCCCGAAGGCGTGCCGAACGACGGCATCACGCTGTTCATCCTCGCAGCGCTTATCGTGCTCGGTGGGCTGGGCATCCCCGTGATCGGCGATCTCCTCACGTGGCGCTGGACGCACAAGCTCTCGTTGCACACGCGCGTGACGCTTCTGCTCTCGGCAGCGCTGACGTTCGGCGGCGGTGGTTTGATCTTCCTCGCTGAGACGCTCTCACGGGGGGCGATCTCAGAAGCGCCCTGGAGCGCGCGTCTCGGGCTCTCGATCTTCCAAGCGATCTCAGCGCGCACAGCAGGCTACAGCGGCTTCCCGAACTTCGATCACATCTCCGCGGGAGCGCAGTTGACTTTGGTCAGCTTGATGTTCATCGGCGCTGCGCCCGCTTCGATGGGGGGCGGCATCACCACAGGCACGTTCGCCGTGATCGCGTTGGCAGCGTGGGGCTACTTACGGCGCTTGCCCGAGACGCAAGTGGCGCAACGCACCATCAGCCACGACACCCTGCGCCGCGCCGTTGCCGTCCTCGTGGTCTCGCTGATGCTGCTTACGGCCGCCAGTTACTTGCTGGTGATCACGCACCCAATGCTGCGGGTGGACCAGGCTGTGTTCGAGGTGGTGTCTGCCTTTGCGACATGCGGCCTGTCGCTTGGCGCAACGAACGCCCTCACCTCTTTTGGACACGCCGTGCTGATGGTGGTGATGTTCTGGGGACGGCTTGGGCCGCTTACGGTGGTCGCTGCCCTCGCGACGCCGCGCCGCCAGCGCCACCTTGCCTTCCCCGAAGGCCACATCCTGATCGGCTAAACGCGCGCTATCATCCACACCGTGGCGCGCGACTTGTTCGATCATGCTATCGAGGCGCAGCAACAACGCGAGGCGCCGCTCGCAGCGCGCATGCGCCCGCGCACGCTGGACGAGATTGTGGGCCAAGATCACATCATCGGCCCTGGGCGCCTGCTCCGCCGCGCCATTGAAGCCGATCGGCTGTTTAGCGCGCTTATCCTCTGGGGGCCACCTGGCAGCGGCAAGACCACGCTCGCCATGGTGATCGCTCGGCACACGCGCGCGCACTTTGAGACGCTCAGCGCCGTCACTGCAGGCGTCAACGACATTCGGCGCGTGGTGCACGAAGCGCGCGAGCGTCGCAAACTCCATGGGCAGCGCACACTGTTGCTCATTGATGAGATCCACCGCTTCAACAAAGCCCAGCAAGATGCCCTGTTGCCACATGTTGAAGACGGCACGATCACGCTCATCGGCGCGACCACGGAAAACCCTTACTTCTCGGTGAACAGCGCGTTGCTCTCTCGCGCGCGGCTCTTCGTTTTGCAACCGCTCGCCGAGGAACACATCCTAACGCTGCTTCGGCGCGCGCTGACCGACCCAGAACGCGGCTACGGCAACCGCAGGGTGCAGGTTGACGCCGAAGCGCTGCTTCATCTTGCGCGCATGGCGAATGGCGACGCGCGCAACGCACTCAACGCGCTTGAGCTTGCCGTGGAGTCCACACCGCCCGACGCAGCAGGGACAATTCACATTAACCTTCCCATCGCCCAGGAGAGCATCCAGCGCCGCGCCGTGCTCTACGACAAAGAAGGCGACGTGCACTACGACGTGATCAGCGCGTTCATCAAGAGCGTGCGTGGCAGCGACCCCGATGCCGCGCTTTACTGGCTGGCGAAAATGCTCCACGCAGGCGAAGACCCGCGCTTCATCATGCGGCGCCTGCTCATCCTCGCCAGCGAGGACGTGGGCCTTGCTGACCCTATGGGCCTGGTGCTCACGGCTGCGGCTGCGCAATCCCTCGACTACGTGGGGATGCCCGAAGGCGTGTATCCGCTTGTCGAAGCCACGCTCTACCTCGCTACCGCGCCGAAGAGCAACTCCGCGACGCACTACTTTCGCGCTGCTGCCGCTGTGAGCGAGCGCTCAGCTGCGGATGAGGTACCCGACCATCTCAAAGATAGCAGCCGGGATGCCGCCGGCTTGGGGCATGGGCGTGGCTATCGCTACCCCCATGACTTCGAGGGACACTGGACGCCGCAGCAGTACCTGCCCACCCACCTCCTCGGCGAGACGTTCTACACGCCAAGCAATGAGGGCTACGAGCGCGAGATCGCAGCGCGCCTCGCACGCTGGCGCGCCGCGCAGGAACGCGCGCGCGAGGCAGAGACAAAACCAACGTCTGCACGAGGCTAAGGCGCATGTTCAGCGCAGTCTTGTTGGCGATCGGAATCGCCCTGTTGCTCCTTGCAGTGTGGCTTTGGCGGCGCAGCGGCTTACCGCTCGGGCGGGTGATCTACAGCGATCCTCACACTTGGCAGTCCAACGCGCGCACGTTTGTCTCGCAGCGCTACGGCTTAGTAGGCCGCCCCGACTACCTCGTGCGCACGCCGCGCGGCGTTGTGCCCGTCGAGGTGAAAAACACACCTGCGCCTTCGCAGCCGCATCCAAGCCATGTGATGCAGCTTGCGGCGTACTGCCTGCTCCTGGAAGAGACCTACGGCGCGCCGCCCTATGGCATTCTGCGCTACGCCGATCGGCAGTTCGCTGTGGACTACACGCCCGCCCTGCGCGAGGCGCTCCTGAACACCTTGCAAGCAATGCGCGCTGCGCTGGCAACAGCACACGCTGAGCGCTCTCATCACGAGCCAGCGCGCTGCTTCCGATGCGGCTACCGCGATCTCTGCGATCAGGCGCTCGCGTAACGGCGCAGCGCTACACACGCTGGCTCAGGCGTGCAACCACAACACCCAGCACAACGCCATAGACGAGGTAAGCAAGCAAGCGCGCGAGGTCCAAGCGCGCTGCGAGTGCTGAGATCCCAAAGGCGTAGGCGATCGCGGACTCCGCCAGCCACCACGCAGTGCCGCAAGCCAATCCCCACATCGTGCCTTCGACGTAGCGCACGCGGCGCTTGCCCATCACCACGCCGAAGACAAGCCCAACAGCCGCCATCACCACCATCTGGATCATCGTGGTGCTGACCAGCGCGGCGGCGCTGCGCAACACGAACCACTGATCGCTGCTCATGAACGCTCAGAGGCGCGAAGGAGATCGCCGTGCTCGTCGAGAATGCCGTCTAACGGCGCGAGGAACGGCGAGAAAACAGGGCGCGTCACGCGTGGGCGCTTAACGAGCAACACGCGCAGTGGATGGTCAACCAGGCTCTCGGTGATCTCGAGGGCTTCGGTTACCGTGCGTGCGGGGATGAAGTGGCTGCTGCGCGCGAGTTGCTCACGCGGAGTGCCAACGGCGATCACGCGATGCCGTTGCAGCAGTTGCGCCAAGAGATAAGCGCGCTCCTCGCCCTCGCGCAAGGTGCGACCGCGCAGAAGATGCACAGCTTGCTCAGGGGAATCCGCGTTGGTAAGCGCATCGTAGAACGCTTGCGCAGCTTGGGATTCATCGCCCATGCCGTCCGTCACGGGCACGATCAACGTGCCCCCTTGCGCCAGCACCGAGGTGGGCGATAGCCCCTGCGCAACGACGGCAGAGACCGCGTCAAACAAGCTCTGGGGTTGACGCCGAGGAGCCGCCAGCACCAACGCATCGTAGGCGGCATGCCGCACAGGCGCCTCGCGCAATTCGGCGAGCCGTTGCTGCATCACCGCGCGCACCTCAGAGGGCACGCCTGCAAAGACGGCGAGCACATTTCCCTGCTCGTCCTCGAGCGCCTCGACTGCAAAGCTCAAGCCCACCCGACGCGCTAATTCTTGGAGCACGCGCTCCAGCAGTGGAACAGCGAACGCCGTTGTGCGCTCCTCGTAAAAACGCGCCTCGCGCAGATCGCGCTGCGTGCTTTCACCAGCAAGGCGCAACAGCGTGTGATAGCTCCCCAAGTGCGTGTTCTCGTCGTCCAGCCGCAACACGCTGATGGCGATGAGCAGATCAGCCACAACAGCGTGATAGTTCACCCAAAGCGCGATGCCCTCAAAGACTCCCAGCGTTTCCAATTCGCGCTGGTCATTGGGCACGTGCGGGATGAACAGGAGGCGATCCCGCAAGTCTATGGGGAGCGCCGCCTGATCGACAGGGGCGCTGCTCGATGGAACGAGGCAGAGGATTTGGACAGCCGCTTGCGCCTCGGTGATGATCTCGCGCAGCACAGCGCGCAGCAACACTTGGCGCGTGTGGTCTGCGGGAAAGGCGTCGAGGGCGATGACGATGCGCTGTTTGCCAGCAGCGAGTTCGCGGAGGGGCAATCCTGCATTCGGGCGCGCGAGTGCGTCTGCGCTCGCAGCTTCGACGTCGAGCGCTTCTGTGCTGCGTGGCGCGGCAACGGTCTCAATGTGCCACCGCGCCGGCAAGCGGTGCTTCACCGACGCGCGCAGTGTGTGGCCCACGTTCGCATCCTCGCGAGAAGATTATACCGTTGGGGGCGCACGTGCGTCACGACTGAGAAGCGCTGCGCTCGGAGGCGAGAACGCGCCGAGTATGATCGCGCCGCTATGCGGTTTCTCATCACAGGTGGCTCGGGCTTTTTGGGGATCAACTTGACGCGCTACTTGCTCGCAAAGGATCAGGACGTTGTTTGCTACGACATTGCCGACTTCAACTATCCCGAGCGCGATCGCATCACGTTTCACAAAGCCGACATTCGCGACCGCGCCGCGCTGGATCGCGCCATGCCTGGCGTGGACATCGTGGTTCACACGGCAGCCGCGTTGCCGCTTTACTCGAAGGAGGATATCTACACCACTGATGTGATCGGCACGCGGAACGTGCTGGAATCCGCCTTCGCGCATGGCGTTCAGCGCGTGATCCATATTTCCTCAACAGCGGTGTATGGCATTCCAGACCATCATCCGATCTACGAGGACGATCCGCTGCACGGCGTCGGTCCTTACGGTGAGGCGAAGGTTGAGGCGGAGCGCATCTGCTTAGAGTTTCGTCAACGTGGGCACTGCGTGCCGATTTTGCGTCCCAAGTCTTTTGTCGGTCCAGAGCGGCTTGGCGTGTTTGCGCTGCTCTACGATTGGGCGAGCAGCGGGCACGGTTTTCCCATCCTCGGCAGCGGCAAGAATCGCTACCAGCTCCTCGATGTAGAGGACCTGTGTGAGGCGATCTGGCTGTGCAGCACGCTGCCCTGCGAGCGCGCTAACGACACCTTTAACATCGGCGCGAAGGAATTCGGCACGGTGGCAGAGGACTTTCAAGCGGTGTTGGATTACGCAGGCTTCGGCAAGAAGGTGCGTCCTTTGCCGGCGGCGCCGTTGATCTGGGCGCTGCGCGTGTTGGAGTTCTTCCGTCTCTCGCCGCTTTACAAGTGGGTGTACGAGACTGTGGGGAAGGATTCATTCGTCTCCATTGAGAAAGCGGAGCGCGTGCTGGGCTTCAAGCCGAAGTACAGCAACAAAGAGGCGCTGATCCGAAACTTCCAGTGGTACCTTGCCAACAAGCACACCTTCCAGGGGCAAGCGGGCGTCTCGCACCGCGTGCCATGGAAACAAGGCGCCCTGGCACTGGCGAAGCGGTTCTTCTAGTAACACGTATGCACTTCAACCTCAAGCTCGCGCAGCGCGAGCGCGGGTTGGTTTGTTTGCCCATTCCGTTCTTGGGCAAAGGAGAGGCGCAGTGCACGCTTTGCGCGCGTGATGCCGACGTAGAGCAGCCGCAGCCGCTCAGCGATGTA
>JAUQQA010000003.1 GCA_030550095.1 Chloroflexota bacterium
CGCCCACAAGCACCACTTCGTCCACGTCCTCTTTGGTGATGCCTGCGTCCTTCAGCGCCATTTCGCACGGCGCCAAGCTGCGCTGGATGAGATCCTCGGTGAGTTGCTCCAATTTGGAGCGCGTGAGGCGCATCAGCAAGTGTTTGGGACCGCTGGCGTCGGCAGTGATGTAGGGCAGGTTGATCTCGGTCTCCATGGTGGACGAGAGTTCGATCTTGGCTTTCTCGGCGGCTTCGCGCAGGCGCTGAAGCGCTTGGCGGTCGTTGCGCAAGTCAATGCCGGTTTCTTTTTTGAACTCGCTGATCATCCAGTCCATGATGCGGTTGTCGAAATCATCGCCGCCGAGGAAGGTATCGCCGTTGGTGGCTTTGACCTCGAACACGCCGTCGCCAAGCTCGAGCACAGTGACGTCGAACGTGCCGCCGCCCATGTCATAGACGACGATGGTTTCGTCCTTCTTCTTGTCCAGGCCGTAAGCGAGCGAAGAAGCCGTCGGCTCGTTGATGATGCGCAACACCTCCAGCCCAGCGATGCGCCCAGCGTCCTTGGTGGCTTGGCGTTGCGCGTCGTTGAAGTAGGCAGGGACGGTGATCACAGCTTGCGTGACCGGCTCGCCAAGGTACGCCTCAGCATCCGCCTTGAGCTTTTGCAGGATCATCGCGCTGATCTCTTGCGGCGAATACTCTTTGCCGCCCATGATCACGCGGCAATCACCGTTTGGCGCCGGCACCACCTTGTAAGGGACGACCTTCAAGGCCTTCTGCACTTCGGGGTCGTTGAACTTTCGCCCCATGAAGCGCTTGATAGAGAAGATGGTGTTCTCGGGGTTCGTGATCGCTTGGCGCTTGGCGACTTGTCCGATGAGGCGCTCGCCGGTTTTCGGGTTGACGGCGACGACAGAGGGGACCAAGCGCGAACCCTCCGCGCTGGTGATCACCACTGGCTCACCGCCCTCCATGACGGCGACCACGCTGTTGGTTGTGCCGAGGTCAATGCCAATGACTTTGCCCATAGTCTCCTCTTGCTTAGCGTTACTTTGCAACGCGCACGAGTGTGGGTCGGATCACGCGGTTGTTCATGGTGTAGCCTTTTTGCAGCTCCTCGATGATGTGGCCGCTCTCGATGCCTTCTGCCTCGTCTTGGCTCACGGCTTCGTGCAGGTTGGGGTCGAAGACATCGCCGGGCTTCACTTCGATAGGCTTAACACCCTCCGCCTCAAGGATCACCTGGAGCTTGCGGTGGATGAGCATCACGCCCTCAACCCACGTGAGCTGAGCGAGGCTAGAGGGCATGGTCTTGAGCGCGCGGTCGAAGTCATCGAGGATCGGCAATAGGCGACGCACCAGCTCCAACGTGGCGAAGGCGCGCACTTCAGCGTTTTGTTGTTCTTGGCGCTTCTTGTAGTTGGCGAACTCCGCGCGTGCGCGCTGCCAGCCGTCGAGGTACTCTGCGGCTTTGCTGCGCGCTTCTTCAAGCTCGCGGCGCATGGCTTCGATGTCCACCTCAGGCTGCGCGGTTGCGCTGGTTTGCGCCTCGGGCGTGGGCATCTCCGCCACTGCCTCGTTGGGCGTCGTGTTGTTCGTCTGCTGTGTCTCTGGAGCGGTTGGCTTCTCTTGGGTCTCCATGGCTGATCTGGTTTGTTAGGGAACGCTCAATCGGTGTAGAGGTCGCTGACCAGGTCACTCATGAGGTCAGCGACGTAACGCACAGCGCCGATGGCTTTGCCGTACGGCATGCGCGTCGGTCCGAGCACGCCGAGCGCGCCTGTGGCGAAGCCCTCGACGCCATATCGCGCGAACACCATGCTGCATGCGCTCAGCTCGCGCCAACGTCCTTCGCCGCCGATCACCACCTGCACGGTGCCGACAGGCGCGCGCATCACGTCGCTGAGGAAGCCGGGCTGCTCGAGCGCGTTGACAAGGGCGTTGGCTTCGCTGGAGCGGTTGAACTCCGGCTCTTGCAGCACTTCGCTCAAGCCGTCTCGGTACACTTCGCCCAGTGCTTGGTCGCGCGAGTCGTCCATCAGGTCGAGCAGCAGCTTAAGCACCTCGGCTTCGAAGTCAGCGAGGTCGGTCATACGCGCGCGGATGCTGCTTGCGTCTAGCCCCACGCACGTCTTGTTGAACTTATCCGCGATCTGGCTGAGCACGTCTTGGGTGATCGGCTCGCGCAGCGAGAGCATCCGCTGGCGCACAAGCCCTCCCTGGAACACCACCACCATGAGCACAAGTTGCGACTGCGTGGAGATCAGCTCAAGGTGGCGAAGGCGCGGCTGCTCTAGCTTCGGGGCCGTGACCAGCGCAGCGCTGCGTGAGAGGCGCGCGAGCACAGCCGCCGCAAGCTGCATCCATTGGCTCATCTCGAGGCGCGCTTGATGGAACTGGTGGCGCACCATGTTCTTCTCCTCGGGCGTCAGCTCGATGTCGTCCATCAAGCGCTCGACGAAGTAACGGTATCCTTTATCTGTGGGCACGCGCCCCGCAGAGGTGTGGGGGTGTGTGAGATACCCAAGCTCCTCAAGGATGGCCATCTCGTTGCGAATGGTCGCGCTCGACACCCCCAATTCGCCAGATTCGGCAAGGGCTTTCGACCCCACCGGCGTGGCGGTGTCAATGTAGGTGCGAATGACCATCCCTAGGATCTTCTGCTGGCGTGGCGTTAGCTCGCTCATAGCCTGCTCAGTGGCTTAGCACTCTCGATGTGAGAGTGCTAAACTGCGTGCGAAAGATGATACCACAGCAGCGCCTCGCGGATGAGAGCGCGCCTTGGTTATGCCGATGAGGATGCCGATCCATCCAAGAATCAGCGCTTGAGCGCGATCATGCCTAGCGGCGCAGCGCGTTCGCCTGTTGGCGTGAGCAAGTGTGTGCCGTCAAGCGGCAGGTAAGCCCCGACGCGGAGCGCGTATCGCTCCTCCGTTGCTCCTATAAGCGAAAGCGTGTGCACGTCCTCAATGATTTCCTTGGGTGCCCATAACGAAGTGGGATAGGTGCCGCTGAGCGGTTGGTGGTCGGACTGCGCAATGAGGGTGCCTGTCTCGTTTGTGAGGTGAACAAAAAGGGTGAAATCGTCTTCAAGGGGTTGCAGTGCGCGCCAGTAGAGGCGAATGTGCAAGGCTTGTTGCTCTGGGATTAACGCGAGGTCGTAGCCGAGCACTTCGAGCTTATCGCCCAGAGTCGCGCGCGCAGGATGCTGAGGTGCGGGCAACTCGAAGCGACGAGGAGGGTGGGTGACCTGGACTGTGCCTAGTTCAGCGATGAGGTGCTCACCGACAAACAGCGAAAGTTTGTAGCTGCCTTCAGCGAGGGTGTAGGGCAGGCGTAAGAAGAGTCGGTCGCGCACGAGCAACCCCGCTTGCCAGCGGCTGAAGGGATAGTTGCCCATTGCAGGCGCGCCACGGTATAGCATGTGCTGCGCTTCTGTGCTGTGCAATCTCACCACGAGTGGCGTTTCGCCCAACGTTGGGAGCTTCTCTCTGCTGTGCCAGCAGAGTTCAAGCATGAAGCGCTCGCCCGCGCGCAGAGGAGATGCGGGCAGGCTCCAGCCTATCAGTTGCACGGGCAACTCGGTATGTTGAATGGGGACGTGCATCTCGGCGCTGCAACGTGCTGCGGCGGGGTCTTCAATGCGATGAGGCTCAACGTAACCTGCTTCAAACGTTGCCTCAATGCCTGCGAAACGCTCTTGTGTGTCGAGCCGTGGCAGGCGCTCCATTGTCTCGGGGTTGAAGAAACCAACGCCGAAACGATGCGGCAGCGGCGGAACGCCAAAGGGCACAGGGACAGCGATTTGGTCGAGCACGATCTCGCCCACTCCCCACTCGCCTGTAGGATAGTGGAAAGGATTGGCGCGTCCCCATTCGCCCAAAGCGGGGTGAAACAAGCGCACTACTGCTTGTAAGGCGGGATAGTGCGCCATCACTTCCCAGGTCACCAGCGCAGTGCAATGTGCGCCGGGGCGACACGTGCCGATCGGCTGAACGTCGCGCACGCCGACGACGTGGGCAAAGTCTGCCTGGACGGGCTTGAGTGCGCTGCGAAGGATGCGCACTGCTTCAGCGCTCAGCACGAGTTGTTGGGCTGCAACCGTCCCGTTGGGTGTGTGCAGAGGGGTTGCCTGCCAACGCGCTGCGATGTTGGAAGGCCAAGGCTCTGGTGGCATCAACGTGACTGGCACAAAGTACACCGCTCCGCCCTCTGGGGGCAGCACGAGCGAAGCGCCACCTGTGATCCACTTTGCCGCTGCGTACCGCTGCGCGAGCGCGGCGACGGTCGGGTGGCGGTAGTGCTCGGAGAGGACGTACGCTGTGCCCAGGCGCGGATCAAGCGCATCGAGTGCACGCGCGATCATCACCATCTCACCGTGGTTCTCCCGAAACAGTTCGGGCAAGGCTGCCCACGTGGTGTAACGCTGATGCGTGTACCACGTGCCGAGCGTGGCGAAGGCGATCAATGCTGCGCGCTGGAGGTGAGATGTTGCTCGCAAACGCGCGAAGCGCGTGAGCAACGCGGCAGCACCCATTGCCGGCGGGATGGTGATGAAGGGATACACACCGATCAAGCGCAGATTGCTTGGCGTGATCTCGTTGGTGGCAAGCGCGCTCGCCAGCGGCAGCACGAACAGCGCGCTGACAATCAGCACGCGCGCGCTTTGTTGCGCTGCGGTGCGCGCTTGCCAACGCACCAAGGCTGCTACGCCGATGAAGAACAACGCCGTGCTGATCGGATCGAGCAGCGGAACGCCAGGTAGGTTAAAGCGAATGTAAGGATCGCCTCGGCCAGGCAAGAAGAACGCCTGCGCGACCTTGAGAATTCCATCGCGGGCGCTTTCGAGTGAGGGCGCAGCGACTTGGGCGATGCGCACCGTGAGTGCGTCAGGGTGCTGCGCAAAGAAGAATGCAAGCGGCGCGACTACGAGGAGCGCGCTGCTCAGCACCAGGATCAGATCGCGCGCAGCGCGCCGCGTGCGTGTTTGCATTAACCACCATCCAAACGCCAAACTCAGCGGCAACGGGAACAACCGTGCTGCGAGATAGGTGTGGAGCACTGCGCCCGTCAGCGCGCCACCTGCAATGAGCCAACGCCGACGACGCGCACGTAGTCCCATCCACAACGCGGCAATTGCGAGGGCTTGAAACAGCGGCTGAGCAATGGCGCGAAACCCATAGCGGCTAAGCACGACATGCGGGAAGGCAACTGCGACGCCAAGCGCGGCGAAGAGCGCGATCCACCCTGCGGCAGGGTGTGGTTTGAGCAGGGCGCGGGTTGCGGCAAGCGTAGCTGCGGTTGTCACCACGCCAATCCATGCCGAGGTGAGCCGCAAGCCAAACACGCCGTCGTGCCCGAAGCGGAGCACAAGCGCTGCAAGGTAATGGAAGGCGACTTCGTGCCCTGTGTAAGCCTCGATGAAGATAGGTCGGCTGCCACCGAAGGCGATGTTGCGCACGAGGAGCAACATGGCGGCTTCGTCATAGTGCAGCCCGATCTCCATGTCGCCAAGCCCCCACAAGCGTAGCCATGCGGCGAGGAGCACAATGAAGCTCCCCAATGCGAGCGTTAAGCGTTCGGTGGCAGGATTGCGCATGGGTGCACAATGCCGCGGCGCGGATTGTAGTGGAGGGCGTGTGGTGCTTCAGCTGCGAAAGACGCTCCCGGGTTCAAGCGCAGCAGTGCGACGAAGCGCGCGGCGCAGCCGGTGTTGAAGCTGGCTTGCGCGCCGACGCACGATCGGGATGCGCAGCGCTAGCAAGATACTCACCACCCCCGCCCACACCAACGGCTCTGGATGCCCGAGCAGCGACTTCACCAGCAGCATGAAGTGAAGCACAGCAAGCGGCATGGCGAGGTACACCAGCCGGTGCACAACGCGCCAGCGCTGTTTGAGCCGCCGTTGCCAGCCACGCGTGGAGGTGAGCGCGAGCGGCAAGAGCAGCCCGAAGGCAGCAACACCCGCGATGATGTAGTACTTCTCTACGACGACTTGCGCGATTAGCTCAAGGTCCAAGCCGTAGTCCAGCACGACAAAAGTTGCCACGTGCAGCAGTGCATACCCAAAGCCGTACAGCCCCAACGCGCGGCGCACACGGAGCACCGCATGCCAGCCGAGCAGTGTGTGCAACGGCGTGCATGCAAACGAGAGCACCAGCAAAACGAGCGACGCCTTACCCGTTCGGGTGAGGATTGCCTGGATAGGATTTGCAGTGAGCGCGTCGCGTGCGTAATCTGCGATGATGAGCGCGAGTGGCAGCCATGCGCCTAAGTGCACCAGCGCGCGCAGCCCGTTCGATGCGAAAAGCTTGCGCATCAGTAGTTCTGCATCAGGTCCATTCCTTCGTACAGCGGTGCGACTTGCGCGTAGCCGTTGAACATCAGCGTGCGTCGGCGCCCCAGCTCACCGATGCGGCGCTCTGTAGCCTGCGACCAGCGCGGGTGTGGCTTGTTGGGGTTAACGTTTGAGTAGAAGCCGTATTCGTGCGGCGCGACGGTGTTCCACAATGTCGCTGGTTGCTCGGCGACTAGCTCAATGCGCACGATGGACTTGATGCTCTTGAAACCGTACTTCCACGGCACAGCGAGGCGCACCGGCGCGCCGTTCTGCGGCGGTAGTGGGCGACCATACACGCCGGTCACGAGCAGCGTGAGGTCGTGCATGGCTTCATCGAGGCGCAGGCCTTCAGTGTAAGGCCAAGGGTATAGCGGCAACAGGCGTGTGCCGGGCATCTGCTCGGGCACGAAGGCGGAGACAAAACGCACGTATCGCGCTTGTGCAGTTGGCTCGACCTCGCGCAACAACTTGTGCAACGGGAACCCAAGCCAGGGGATCACCATAGACCACCCCTCGACGCAACGCAGGCGGTAGATGCGCTCTTCTTCGCCGAACTTGCGCAAGTCGTCGAGGTCGTAGGTCTTCGGGTTGCGCACCAGCCCATCCACGGTGATCGTCCAAGGCGTGGTTTGGAATCCCTGGGCGAGACGTGCGACAGCTTCTTTGTCTGTGCTGAACTCGTAGAAGTTGTTGTAGTTGGTGATCTCCTCCCAGCGGTTGACGGGGTCGCCAAACTCATCGCGCTTGTTGAGCCGAGGGATCATGCCTGGGGCTTCCTGCGCCGTCGGTGTCGTGGGTACACATGCAGCGAGCGCAGCGCTGCCGAGGGCGAGCATCCCCAGCCGCAGCACGCGCCGCCGCGAGAAGTAAACATGCTCGGGCGTGATCTCCGAAGAGCGAATGGGCGGCATTTCGGTTAGTGGTTGCATCGGCACGGGATAATAGCGAAAGTGCGCCAGTGGGGTGAGTGATGCTTGAGTGTTTGCTGGGCGCACACCGCGCCTCAAAGGGAGGCGAGGACATGGATCAGCTCCGCCCCAAATCCGCAGCAGCCGCCGATGAATGTTGCGCCCGCTTCGAGCAGCGCTGGCAAATGTGCGGCAAATGCTGCCACGCCCTCGGGGTAAGTCCATCGCCCTGCTTGCCAGCGCGGCACGCCCGCGTTAGGCTTGATCCAAACTGGCAATGCAGTGGCGCTGCGCAGGCGGCGCGCAATGGCGACGTGGTGTGCTACACCGCGTCCGCAGTTAGCGCCGACGGCAAACGCACCTGCTTCGGCGAAAGCGCGCGCCGCTTGCTCGGGTGTTGTGCCGTCTGCAGCGGTGTCGTCGGCGCCGTGAAAGCTCATGCATGCAACGACGGGCAGGCCTGTGCTGCGCGCAGCCTCGAGCGCGATCAACGCCTCGCGCAAGTCGCCCATCGTCTCAAGTACCAACCCGTCCACGCCGCCCTCAGCAAGCGCCTCGGCTTGCTCGCGGAATGCTGCAAGCAGCTCAGATTCGCTCACTTCTCCCCACTTCTTGCGGCTCGGCCCGATGCTGCCAAATACACGCGCGCGCCCTTGTGCCGCCTGGCGGCTCAGCATTGCGCCAGCACGGTTGAGCGCGCGCACTTGCGCCTCAAGCCCGTGTTGTGCTAACGCCAGTCGGTTCGCGCCAAAGGTGTTGGTGAGGATAATCGCACTGCCCGCTTCCACATAAGCGCGCGCGAGCGCAAGCACCCTTTCGGGGCGCGTCACATTCCAAGCGTCGAGGCATTCGTTTGGTGTGGCGCCTTGCGCGAGGAGTTGTGTGCCCCAGGCGCCGTCGAGCACCACAAAGCGCGCGCTGAACGAGCTCATGCGCGCACGGTGCGTTTGCGCGTGGTTTTCTTGCGTGTTGAAGCCGTTGGCCTACGCGTGGCACGCCGTGCGCGTTTCGCGCGCTTGGTGGGTTTGGCTTCGCTTGGAGCGGTTTCTGCCGCGGTTTCCTCGCCGCGTTCGAGGCGCTCTAAGTAGCGCATGATGTCTCCCAGCGAGAGGATGCCGATCGGCTTGCACAGATCGTCCGGATCAGAGACCACGACGCGGTGAATGCGATGATTGACCAAGATGCGCGCCGCATCTTGCAACGACATGTCCGGCGTGACGGTGAGCACGCGGTTGGTCATGATCTCGCCAACGGTCATTTGGTCCCATGGCTTGCCGCCTTCATGTACTAGCCGTGCAGCGACGATGTCCATCTCGGAGACGATCCCTGCAAGCCCGCAGTCGAAGTCGAGCACAACCAGCGAGCGCAAGCGCTTCTCGTTCATCAGACGCACGGCCTCGAGCACAGTGGTGGATGGATCGCAGCTCACTACACCAACGTGCATGGCGTCGCGGACGGTCATGGGGGACATCTTTGCTTCCTCCACCTCTGGATTATCGCTCAAGGTGCGAGCTTCACGTGGCTTGCAGCACGGCTGCTGGTGCTGCGAGGGCGAGGTGCACGCGTTGCCCTAGGCTAAAGCGGTGCACGCCGCTGGCGCGCACGAGAACGGTGTCACCTGCTTGAAGGCGCACGGTGAGCAGTTGGTCGTGCCCGAAGTAAGTCACGCGCTCGATGACAGCTTCACCGTCGGCAGCGGGCACGGCGTGCACTGCCTCGGGGCGCAGCGCCAGGCGCACGCGCCCTTGCGCTGAGCGCACAAGCGGCACGCGCCCAAGCGCGCATTCAGCGTGACCATCGAGCGCGATGCCCTCGAGCACGTTCACCTCGCCTAGCAGCGTCGCCACAGTGAGCGTCTCTGGTTGCCAATAGAGCGTATGCGGCGTGCCGGTCTGGATGATGCGCCCTTCATGCATCACGAGGAGCGTGTCGGCGAGGCTAATCGCCTCTTCGCGGTCGTGCGTGACGAAGAGCGCGGGCGTGTTGCTTTGCTTGATCAGCGCGCGCATCTCCTCGCGCAGTTCGCTGCGCAGGTTCTGGTCTAAGTTTGAGAACGGCTCGTCGAGCAAAACAAGCGCCGGGCGCGGCGCCAGGGCGCGCGCTAGCGCGACGCGCTGCTGTTGACCTCCAGAGAGTTCGTGAGGATAACGCTCGGCAAGGGCCTCAAGCCGCACCCAGCGCAGCATTTCCTGCACGCGCGCACGGCGCTCCTTCTTGGGCCAACGATGAAGCCCGAAAGCGATGTTCTCCGCGACGGTCATGTGCGGGAACAGCGCGTAATCTTGAAACACCAGCCCAACGCCGCGCTGATCGGCGGGCACGTTGAGCGCAGTGTCAGCATCGAACACGGTTCGCTCGCCAATGATGATTTGCGCCCCCGTGTCTGGATCGGGCGATTCAAGCCCTGCGATCAGGCGCAACAGCGTGGATTTGCCGCAGCCGCTCGGTCCAACGAGCACGCCGATCTCGCCATGGTTGAGTTGGAAGCTCGCTGCATCTACTGCGAGCACCCTGCCGTAACGGCGTGAGAGCGCGCGCACGATGAGCGCAGGTGCAGCAGTCATGCGCGCACCTCCATCAACACAGCGCGTCGCATCAGCAGCAAAGTGGGCAACAAGCTGAGCACGACGATGGCAAGAGCGGGGGTGGCAGCGCCCACCCATGCGGATTCAGAAGCGAGCATGTATGCCCATGTTGAGAGCGTCTCCATCCCAAATGGGCGCAGGAACATCGTCAGTGGCAACTCTTTAACCACGTCCACACACACCAGCAACCCAGCCGTCAGCAATTCACTGCGCATGAGCGGCAAATATACGCGCGCGATCACGCGCCCGCTGTGCGCGCCGAGCGTGCGCGCCGCCATTTCCATTGAGGGCGCGATCTTCTCAAGGCTCGATTCAGCGCCGTTCAAACCGATCGCGAGGAAGCGCACCAGGTACCCATACAGCAAGCCGATGAGCGATCCGCTGAGCAAGAACGCGTTGCTGCTTAAAGGAGCAACGAGTGTGTTGAGCGGCGCGAGCAGCAACAAGATGCCCACTGCTACAACAGCGCCCGGCAGCGCATAGCCGAAGGCAGCGACGCGAATCAACGCCCGTAGCACTGCCGGCGAGGCGCTCCCTGCGCGCAGGTGCCACGCGAGCGGCAGCGCAACAAGCAACACCAGCAGCGCAGTGCCAAAGCTAAGCGCGAGCGAGTTGAAGAGGTAAGTGCTGAACACCACGTCGAGGGTGCCGCCTGGAGCGCTGCGCACATCTTCGATGGCCCACACAAGCAGTTGCCCGCCGGGCAATCCAAACGCGAGCGTCACCACGCTCGCGGCGTACGCTGTGGCGAGCCATTTGCGCCAGCCGCGCAATGGCGTTAGGGCGATTGGGCGCGTTTGCCCGCTGAGCTGCAAGTAGCGCGCGCGGTATCGCAGGATGCGTTCCCCCGCGACCAGTGCCAGCGCAAGCACCAGCAGCAGCGAAGCAACTTGCACGCCACCTGCGCGGTCCATCTGCCCGATCCACAACCGCACTACACCTTCGCTGAGCGTGATCACGTTGAAGTAGCGCACCACAGCGAAGTCAGTGAGGGTCTCCATCACCACAAGCGCCCAGCCCGCAGCAAGCGAGGGGCGTGCCAGCGGAAGCGCTACGCGCCAGAAATACGCCCAAGCGGTGTGCCCCATGGCGCGCGCAGCGTCATGGTGGGTGGCGGATTGCTCTTGGAAGGCGGCTTGCGCAAAGAGATACACGTAGGGATAAAGCGCGAGGCTCAGCACCAGCACGGCGCCGGGGAGCGAACGAATCTCGAACTCGAAACTCTCGCCGAACCAGGCGCGCAGTGCGGTCTGGAGTGGACCAGCGTAGTCCAACAATCCCATGAACACGAAGCCGAGCACATAGCTGGGGATCGCAAGCGGCAGCACCAACGCCGCGCGCAGGAGAGAGGCGCCGGGGAACGTGTGGCGTGCCATGAGCCATCCCAGCGAAATCCCCAGCGTCAGCGTCACAACTGAGACGCCGAGCACGAGGCTTGCTGTGCTCAACAGCATCTCGGGCAAGAGGGTTTCCCACAAATGCGCCCACGTGGCAAGGTCCAAATCAAGCCACGCCAGCAGCAACACAACAAGCGGTGCAAGCAAGGGCAACGCCAGCACCGCAACGCCGAGATGCGATGCCTTGAATAAGGCTGCCCGCGGGACAAGCAAGCGCTGCCCACGGGCAAGAGCGGAGATTAGGCTCACGGGGATGTCCGAGAGTCGGTTATCGGTACCGTGCGCGCTCCAGCAACTTAATGGACTGCGCCTGCAACGCGCCGTAGCGCGCAATTGCTGCATAGTCAGCCTTGAACGTGCCGAAGCGCTCCAGGATCGCTGGTGGCTTTTGGGTTAGGTTTGCGGGATATTCGCTGTTGCCTCCAGGCATTCCAGCATCGCCAGCATCTTGCCCGCGCGTTGCTAACCACTCCAGCAACTTGATGGCGTTATCGCGGTTTGCCGCGCCTGCGGTGACGCCAGCGCCGGTGATGTTCACATGAACGCCGCTTCCTCGCTGGTTTGCCCACGCCAGCGCCACAGGGAAGTTCGGGTCGCGCTTGAGCGCGTTGCCGAGGTAGTAGTGGTTGACGATCGCCACGTCGCATTTGCCTGCGGCGATCGTCTCGAGGATGCGGCTGTCGCTGTCAATGTATTGCGGGCGGTTGGCGACCCAGCCGCGCACGATGCGCTCTGTTTCACGCTCGCCGCGGTTGGCGATTAGGTACGACGTGAGCGCGATGGTGTAGATGTGCGTCGCTGGGCGCAAGCACAGCCGACCGCGCCATTTGGGGTTGGCGAGATCTGCGTAGTCTTGTACTTCGTCGGGCTTCACGCGCTTGGGGTTATATGCGATCGTGCGCATTCGTTGCGTGAGCGCGAACCAACGCCCTTGCGGGTCGCGCAGCTCAGCGGGAATGGCAGCTTCGAGCACAGGCGAGCGAACAGGTTGCAACAGCCCTTCTTCAGCAGCGAGCTGCAACGTGCCAGCGTCAATCACAAGGAACACGTCGGCGGGCGTTTGCTTGCCATCGGCGCGCAGGCGCTCCAACAACGCTTGGCTCGAACCGCTGGAGAGCCGAACCTGGATGCCCGTCTCGCGTGTGAACTCAGCGAACACCTTCTCAAGCGCGCCGTAGTGACGCGCGGAATACACGTTGACCACTTGCGTCTGTGCGCTGGCGGGTCTGGCTACGCCCGTAAGAAGCGCAACCGCAACCAGCGCGCTGAGCGAGAGGATCGTCTTCATGCGACTTCACCTTGTGCAGAAAGAAGTCGCTTGTGTTTTACGGGCGCGCGATGTTGCCGTCAATACACTAAGGCAAGCGGGATGGTTGACCTGCGATCACACGCGCGCGTTAACATGCGTTAACATGCCTCACGCGATGTTCAGCGCGCGCGCGACTTGGTCGAGCACGCTGCGGCTCTGCTCGAACGTGAGCAGTGCGCGCGCCTCATGATAGGGCAACCAGCGATAGTCCTGCACTTCTGCGATCTGCAACCGCACGGTCGGGTCGTCCACCCAGCCGACGAAGTAGCGCACCGTCTTCTCTGCGCGCAACTCTGGCTGCCCCCACATAGGCTTGATGTATTTCTCCTCGACCACAAGCCCGGGGATCAGGCGCACGTTTTGAATGCCGGTCTCCTCGCGCAATTCGCGCAGCGCAGCCTCGAGCTCTGTCTCGCCGATGCTCGCGTGTCCCTTGGGGAAAGCCCAATGCCCGGCGCGATGTTGAATGAGCAAGAACAGCACGCGGTTGCCTTCGCGCCGAAGAGGCACCACGCCGAAAGAACGTTCCTGCGGAAGTTGCGTTGTGTCTGGAGTCATGTGCTGATGATAGCGAAAGGCAAACGGAGCTTCACGCGTGATCAGCGTCGCTAGTGCGTGAATATAATCGCGCAGAACACCTTGCACAAAAGGCGAGCATCCAATGGCTGACGTCTTCGACAAGATCGAGAAAGACCCCGTGCTGAAAGCGGCACACATGGGGCGCGAGATGGGCATTTACCCCTACTTCCGCCCGCTCTCCGAGACGGAAGGCACTGAGGTGGTGGTGGACGGCAAGCGCTTGATCATGATCGGCTCGAACAACTACCTCGGTCTCACCACCCACCCGCGTGTTCGACAAGCCGCTATCGAAGCGATCGAGCGCTACGGCACCTCTTGCACAGGTAGCCGCTTCCTCAACGGCACGCTCGAGCTGCACAAGGAATTGGAGCGGCGCTTAGCGCGCTTCCTCGGCAAAGAAGCAGCGTTGATCTTCAGCACTGGCTACCAAACCAACCTCGGCGCAATCACAGCGCTCATGGACAAGGACGACGTCGCGATCTGCGATAAGGAAGTGCACGCCTGCATCGTGGACGCGATCAAGATGGCGGGTTGCCCAATGAAGCGCTTCAAGCACAACGACATGGAAGACCTCGAGCGCGTGCTCAAGGAGACGGGCGACAAGCCGAAGATGGTGTTCGTGGATGGCGTGTACTCCATGGGCGGCGACTTGGCGCCCTTGCCCGATCTGGTCTATCTCTGCAAGAAGTACGGCGCGCGGCTCTTCGTGGACGACGCGCATGGCTTGGGAGTGATGGGCGAGGGCGGCCGCGGCACGCACTTTCACTTCAACGTCGTGGACGATGTGGACCTGATCATGGGCACGTTCAGTAAATCGTTTGCCTCGCTCGGCGGCGTGGTGGCGGGCGATCGCGATGTGATTGACTACATCCAACATCACGCGCGCCCCTTCATCTTCAGCGCTTCGATGCCGCCTGCTAACGTCGCCACGGTGCTGGCTTGCCTCGACGTGCTCGAAGAGAACCCGGGCTACGTCGAGCGCGTGCATCGCAACGCGGCAAAGGTGCGCGATGGCCTGCGCGCCATGGGCTACAACTGCGGCGAGAGCGTCACGCCGATTGTGCCTGTGATCATCGGCAACGAGATGCACACGGTGTTCATGTGGCAAGCGCTCTTCGAGAACGGCGTGTACACCAACCCAGTGCTCCCGCCCGCCGTGCCGCCAACGAAGAGCTTGCTGCGCACCAGCTACATGGCAACGCACACCGATGAGCAGTTGGACACTGTGCTGAAGGTCTTTGCGAAGGTCGGCGAAGAGACCGGCTTCTTGCTGCAACCAGCGTAGCCTGTTTCGTTTGCTTGGTATTCCGAAAGCCCGAGCCAGCGTGCAGCGCTCGGGCTTTTTGCTGTAGCATCGCGCTATGGCGCACACACCTGTTCTCCTCGCCAACGCAGAGGTGAAGGATGAATACCTCGTCGCCGGTATGCGCATGCTGAAGAATGGCGCGCATGCTGGGGATGTTGCCGAGTTCGTCGCGCGCGCGGTTGAAGATGACCCAGAGGAACACACCGTGGGCTATGGTGGCTTCCCCAACGTACTTGGCGAGGTGGAACTCGATGCCTCGTTCATGGATGGGACGACGTTGCAGGCTGGCGCGGTCGCTGCGCTAAAAGGTTTTCGTCATCCGATCAGCATCGCGCGCGAGGTGATGCGCCGCCTGCCACACGTGATGCTCGTTGGCGAGGGTGCAGCGCGCTTCGCGCGCGAGATCGGCGCCGAGCCGCGCGAGATGCTCTCGCCGGAAGCGCGCCGCGCGTGGGAAGAACAAGTTGCCGCAATGATGGGTGAAGCGCCTGACACCATCGCCTTGACGTGGCATGTGTGGCGGCGCACGCGCGGGCACGACACGATGAACGTGATCGTGCGCGATGTGCACGGCAACCTGTGCACCGCGGTGAGCACCTCGGGCATTGCGTGGAAGTACCCCGGGCGCGTGGGCGACTCGCCGTTGATCGGCGCCGGCAACTATTGCGACAGCCGCTATGGCGCTGCAACGTGCATGGGTTTAGGCGAAGCTGCAATGCGCATTGCAGCAGCGGCGCAGGTGGTGACGTTGCTGCGCCTGGGGTGGTCACTCGTCGCCGCTGGTGTCGAGGTGACGCGCCAGATGGCGGCGTTGTTAGGGCGCTCACGTGCAGAGCAGCCGATGCGCGTGGCGGATTGGGTGCGCGTGCTGATCATGGACGCGCAGGGCAACGTTGGCGCGTTCGCAACGCGCGCGGATTTGTGCTACAAAGTGCTCACCGCAGAAGCGGAGACACCAATAACGCAGAGGGCGATGTGCGTGAGCAAGGACTAGCGCCTATTGCGCTCTGGCAAATTTGGGACTTACCAGAGGGATGCACGTTTAAGCCGCTTGAGCGTGGCGGCTACAACAATTTCCTGTATCGCCTCTACCACGGCGGGAAGGCGCTGCCGTTTGTGCTGCGCGCATACGGCAACCACGCCAACCCGCGCTACATTCACCACGAGCTCAGCGTCTTGGCACACCTCGCGCGCCAGGCGCTACCTTTTGCGTTGCCACTCCCCATCCCCACGCGCCGCGGTGAATCCTATGCACTCGTGGACGACGGTCGGACGTTGTGGCTGCTGGTGCTTTTGCCGTTCATTCCGGGCGTGAACCCCGATCCAGCAGACGTGGCGCAAGCTGAGGGCGCTGCGCACGCGCTTGGCTTGCTGCATCGCGCGTTGGCAACGCTCGAGCCGTACGGTCTCTCATTGCCGCAGCCGTACATCGAGCTAGGGCGCGTGCACCCGCTTGTGCCTGAGCCGCTTCGCGCCATGCATCAGCTCGCGCCGCTTGCTCCACCAGAGGACATCGCTTACGTGAACGCGATCTTGCTGCGCATCGAGCAGGCGCGCACGCAGATCCGCCGCTTGCCGCATCAGATCATCCACGGTGATTTCATCCCTGGCAACGTGCTCATGGAAGGTGCGCGCGTGAGCGGCGTGTTGGACTTTGAGAACTGCGCGTTTAACCCGCGCGCGATGGATCTCGCCATCGCGGTGGATGCGTGGTGCTGGGACGTGTTGGGCACAGGCGAGGAGTGGGCGCGCATCGTCGCGCTTTGCCGCGGCTATGCGCGCGCGCAAGCGTTGCGCGAGGAAGAGCTGGCGCTCATGCCTGTGCTGATCTTGCTGCGCAACGCCAGCGTGCTCATGCACCTAATCGGGCGTTTCCTTGCCAACACGACGCCCTATGTGGACGTTGAGCACTGGATCGCGGGCCTGCGCCGTGTGGATGGTTGGCTCACGCTGCATGGTCAGCGTTTCATCACGCTGCTGAAACGGGAGGTTCTGCAGGCGCGCGAAACGCCAGTAGGCGCAAGCCATTAAGCACCACCAACACTGTGCTCCCCTCGTGACCTACCACGCCGATCGGGAGCGGCAATTGGAACCCCAGCGCCGAGATCACCAACACCACGATCACGGCGACGGCAAAGGTGATGTTCTGCACGATCACGCGGCGCGCCGCGCGGCTCAGTGCTATGGCGTAAGGCAGGTTGCGCAAGTTATCCGACATCAACACGACGTCTGCCGTTTCGAGCGCCACGTCAGTGCCTGCGGCGCCCATGGCGATCCCCATCGTGGCACTCGCAAGCGCTGGCGCATCGTTCACGCCATCGCCGACCATTGCTACAGCCTGGGGCCGGCCTTGTGCGTCAGCGCGCAAAGCTTTCACACGCGCCACCTTATCCTCTGGGAGCAGGTCTGCATAGAACTCATCGACGCCGACTTGTCGCGCGACAGCGCGCGCGACGCGCTGGTTATCGCCAGTGAGCATCACCACGCGCTTCACGCCGAGCGCCTTTAGCGCGCGCACCGCGGAAGGCGCCTCAGGGCGAATGACGTCGGCGATGGCGATCACCCCGAGGATATGCGCAAGGGGTTTGCCATCCTTGGTGTGCGCGAGCTTTCCAACCAGCACAGCGGTTTTGCCTTCGTCTTGCAGCCGTTCCATCTCAGCGATAGCGGCTTCCATGCCGGTGGTCTCGAAATCGTCGAAGTAGCGCGGGCTGCCGATGGCGATGTCCATGCCGCCCATGAAGTCCACGCGCCCACGCACGCCCTTGCCGTGCGTGGCTTTGAAGTCAGTTACAGCGGGCAAGCGCAACTTGCGACATTTCGCCGTCTCCACAATCGCAAGGGCGAGTGGATGCTCCGACATGAACTCGACGGCTGCCGCAAGCGTGAGCAAGATGTTTTCCTGCTCTTGGCGCACGTGCTCAGGCGTGGTCAGGCGCGCCTCTTGCAAGTTGCCAGAGAGCGGAATGATGGTCACGTCCGTGACGGTCGGCTTACCGACGGTGAGCGTGCCTGTCTTGTCGAACGCGATCACGTCAAGCTTCGCCATCTGCTCAAGGTGTGCGCCGCCTTTAAAGAGCACTCCGCGCCGCGCGCCGTTGGCGATGGCGGAGAGGATCGCTGCTGGCGTGCTGATGATCAGCGCGCATGGCGAGGCGACCACCATCACAGTGATCGCGCGGTAAAACGTCGGCTCAAACGGCTGCGAGAAAACGAGCCACGGCACAAGGATCAGCATGAGCGTGAACGCGATCACGCCGCTGGCGTAATACTGCTCGAACTTATCGAGAAACCGCTCGGTGGGCGCTTTCTCGCTTTGTGCTTCCTCGACCAGTCGGATGAGGCGCGCGATGGTGGAATCTTGCGCAAGGCGCGTCACGCTGACCTCTAGCACGCCCGTCTGGTTAATCGTGCCAGCGAACACCATATCGCCTGGTCCTTTGCTGACAGGGATGGACTCGCCCGTGAGCGTGGATTGGTCAAGCGAGCTCTCGCCGCTGATCACCATGCCGTCGAGAGGGACGCGCTCGCCGGGACGGATGAGGATGTGATCGCCGATCTGCAATGTTTCGATGGGCACGACGACGGTTTGCCCGTCGGGTCGTTTCAGCGTGGCGCGATCGGGGCGCAGTTGCATGAGTGCGCGGATCGCGTTGCGCGTGCGCCCAAGCGCGTATGCCTGCAACACGTTGGAGAGCGAGAACAAGAAGAGCAGCATCGCGCCCTCAAACGGCGCGCCGACCACTGCTGCCCCAAGCGCGGCGAGGATCATCAGCAGGTCAACATCAATGCGTCGCTCGCGCAGAGATTGCAACCCAGCTTGCAAGCCAAACGTGCCCCCTGTGATGTAGGCGATCACGTATGCCATGGTGCTCCACACCGCCGGCGCACCGATGCGCTCGGCGACCAGGCCGCTCATCATGGCGACAAAGGTGATGACGACGAAGAGGGCTTCGACGCGCTCGACGGTGAGCCATGCGCGTAGCAGTTGCAAGCGCGGCGTCGCCTTCGGCGGCTCAAGCGCCGTTCGAAGCGAAGAGGTAGGGGTAGAGCTACTCATACTAGCGATGGTCTGAGAACGGTTGACCTGAAGGGATGTGCTGAGGGGTAGTTTGCTGAGCTGCTGCCTCGGGCGGCATGACCTCGATGAGGATCAGCTCGGCAAGATTGCGACCTAGGATCACAAGGCCGTGCGGCGTCTCCAGCGAGACCGGTCCACCGTACGGCGCAACCTCGCGCAGGCTAACCTGCACGCCAGGCACTAGCCCTTGCTCACCAAAGTAGCGCAACCAGGCGTTGTTATCGGTATCAATGCAACGGATAATGCCTGTTGTGCCGATGGGTTGTTCGAGCAGTGGCACATCGTTGGCTGGTGGCAAGGTGCCGTCTTTAGCAGGGATGAGGTGCCCATGAGGACAGCGCGTCGGGTGTCCGAGCATCTCATCCATGCGGTCCTCGAATTGTTCGTTAATTACGGTTTCCAGGGCGTGGGCATGTTCGTCCACTTCGTCCCACGCGAACCCCATCACTTTGTGCAGGAACATCTCGAGGAGGCGATGGCGGCGGATAGTGCGCAGGGCGATTTGGCGCCCCTGAGGAGTGAGCAGCGCTCCCTTGTAGGGCGTAAGCTCAACAAGCTTGCGTTCGGCGAGCCGACGCAGCATGACGCTAGCGCCTGAGGGCGTCACGCCAAGCTTGGCGGCGATCTCGGTGGTGTTAGCGGGCTGCCCGTCCTGCGTGAGGCGATAGATCACATCAAGATAGTGCAGCACGGCATCATTGACACCAACGCGATCAACATCAACCTGTTCGTGTCTGCGGGTCATGCTAGTGACTCAAAAGCTAAATTTGAATGCAGTCAAATTCTACGTGGACATAGGTTATCTTCAGGGACGTGCTAAGGTGCGTCTCACCTTCTTTTAGCTAGCCCTTCTCGCCAGCTTTTAGGTCGTGCTGTGCATCTTGGAAGCAGAGAGCGGGCCAAGCTTTGCCAAGAAGGTTCTCTGTAAGTAGTTTGCAAGCAAGGGTTGGGCGTTCCCTTGACGCTTCTTGCTAGGAACGCGGCGCGGGGGTTCTGCAGCAGTGCACTGCCTTTGGGCGCAATAAAGGCTTGTGCGCAAAGCATGCTGAGAGGGCGGTCTTTGAATTCACGTGTTTGCTTGAGCAGCAATCTCTTCCTCAAGGGCTTCGATTGCATCGAGCACTTGCATGAATTTTGTGCCAAATGGGGTGAGGTGATATTCGACTCTAGGAGGTATTTCCGGGTATGCAACGCGCTCAAGAACGCCGAGTTTGACCAATTTGCGAAGCCGCTCGTTCATCACTTTGGTGGTTAACCCTGGAATCTCGCGCTCCAAAGCTCCTGGTCGGCAAGTTCCTCGGCGCACGCATTGAAGAATAGCGATAGACCACTTGCAGCGAATAACCTCCTCGACAATGCGGCCTGCCCTGCGCATTTTGTTGTTCACCTCACTCACAGCCTTACCAAAAGGTAAGGTAGGCACTAAAAAGTGCCTTCTTGACGTGAGTTTGTGCGCTATTTAAGCTTACCCATAGATTGTAAGCTTCTTTCGAGAGGAGTGAACGCCAATGATGCGCGCTGACATTCCTGGGTACACCTATGGCACGCCAGCGGTGCAAAAAGCGCCGATCTCGCTTGCAGAGTTCGAGCAGATCAAAAAGGCTGTGCTTTTCACGGATGAGGATGTCAAATACTTGCGCCTCTCCTACGATGTGCTTAAGGATCAGGTAGAGTCAATCCTCGATGTCTGGTATGGCTTTGTAGGCTCACATCCTTTCCTTGTGTACTACTTCACTGATTGGCAAACAGGTCAGCCCATTGCTGAGTACTTGGCGGCCGTGCGCAAGCGTTTTGGTCAGTGGATTCTTGACACAGCCGCGGCTAATTATGACCAAGCTTGGCTCGACTACCAGTTCGAGATCGGTCGCCGACATCATCGGACAGCAAAGAACAAGACAGACGGCGTGAGGGCAGTGGAAAACGTGAGCTATCGCTTCATACCAGCGCTCATCTACCCCATTACTTTCACGCTCAAGCCCTTCCTGGCGAAGAAAGGGCATAGCTCAGAAGAGGTGGAGAAGATGTATCAAGCCTGGCTGAAGTCCGTGATCATGCAAGTTATCCTCTGGAGCTACCCGTATGTAAATCCGGGTGACTTCTGAGTTGAGCGCAATCCGAATGGCTTCTGGTTGTCAACGCCAACGCAGCGTGCCAACCCAAACGCCATCGTTGCCATCAGCAAGCTTCAGGCGTGGTGCGCCCGGCTGAGCAGGATCGTACAAACCAACGCGGACGCCATAGTTCGCGGGCGGGAGATCGCTCAAGCGGAAACTTAAAAGTTGCACCTGTCCATCGAACCATGCAGGGTCAAAGAACAGATCGTGCTGCATCAGTGCAACATCAGTGCGCCCAGCGGGAGCGAAGTGCACAAAGATCTTCTCGCTGCCGCGCAACGATTGTGTTGTGCCTTGCCATTGCAGTGCTACCTCGACAAACTCGCCGCTTGAATCAGGGAACAACGCTGCCGCGCGCAGTGTGATGCGCCCGTCGAACGTGGCGTTGAATGGTTGCAATTCCTCGGGCGTGCGGCGCCCAAAGATCTTCACGATCCACCGCCCTGTGAAGCGCTCCTCGATCTGCGTGAACGCTGTGCTGAGCGCGCGCGTGGCGACGCGGTCGCCGTCCCAGAACGAAGTAACATCCTGAAGGAAGACACGCGCGACGTTCTCGCGCACCATCTCGTCCACTTGCTCTTTGGCGCTGTTGTAGTCGGCGACACGATAGGGCATCACCATGAAGCGCACAGGTCCGCGGTAGTAGTAGCGGAACGCAGGGTCAGGGAAGTTGAGCGCGATGCGCATGCGCTCGGGGGGCACGGCTTGGCTGAACTGATCAACGTAGCGGACTAGCGTCTGCCAATCGGGACCAAGGTTGTTCCAATGGTTGAAGTAGTCGCGGTCGGCGACGAAGAGCGCAACTGCTAGCGGCAGTGCGGCACCGATCGCGAGTGTGCGCGTCCAGAGCGCGCGCGCCTGCCACAAGCTGCCAAGGCCGCCCCCGACGAGCAGGCAGAACCCGCTGAGCGCAGGGATGAAATAGCGCTCGCGGAAGATCGGGCGCGCGATTGATGCCGCAAACACGAGCGCGATGGGCAAGGCAAGATAAAGCAGCAAGAAGACAAGCGCGGGGGCGCGCCGCGCGAGCGCCAATGCAGCAATGCTGATCGCGAGCGCCAGCGCGCTGATGGCAGCATAGGCATTGACGTTGGCATACACGCGGTTGCCTGCCACCAGCGTGCCAAGGCTGCGCAGCAGCGCCGAGAACAGGTCTAGGAAATCAGCGTTGCCGCCGTAAGCCGTGATCGCCTCGCGCGCGATCCACAACCAAGGCGCATAGGCAAGTGCGATCCCAACTTGAGCGATGACCCACGCGCGTGCGGGCAGGCGAAGATGCAAGCGCAGGGTGGGCACAAGCGACCAGATAAGCCACGCAAGGTTGAGTGCGAGCAGCGTGGCGGCGGTGTAGTAGTGCGTATGCAGCGCTGCCCAACCGCTCAGGGCATGGAGGAGGAGATAGCGCTTGCGGTTGCTGCGCCAAGCCGCCAGCGCGAACACCCCGGCTGCTGTGGTCAACGCAAGCGCCAATGCGTACATGCGCAGCTCGCGGCTGTGATACAGGCTGAACGGCGAGAACGCCATGAGCGCAGCGCCGATGAGCGCGCCTGTGTGTGGAAAGCGCGTCTGGGCGCGGAGTTCTTGCCCAAGCCGATACACCAATGCAACAGTGAGCACGCCAGCGAGCGCGCTCGTGAAGCGCAGCGCGAATTCGCTTTCGCCAAACAATGGGCGCAGCGTGCGGAAGATGAAGTAGCTGCCTACAGGGTGCGGCTCGTGGAAAGTGATCGTGGCGTGCACGATCTCAAGGTATGGCAGCGTGAGATACTCGTACGAGAACGCCTCGTCGCCGCCAATTTCAGCACGCCCCAGCCGCCAAGTGCGCAGCAGGAAGGCGGCGAGCACGATCAGCAACACCAACCACACATAGTTGCCTGCGTGGTGGTTGTCGCGTTTTTGCTTAATTTGTTGGGTGCTCAGCGGATGCATGTGGAGGCCATTGCCGCCCTACGTCAATGCTCCAGCCGCCGTCAATCACGATCACTTGCCCGCGGATCATGCTTGCTGCAGGGCTGCACAGAAAAGCGATCACCTGCGCAACATCCTCGGGGGTCACTAGGCGACCTGCTGGTGTGCGCTCTAACGCGAGCTTGAGCATCAAGTCGCTGTCCTTGAAGAATTGCAAAGCATCGGTCTTGATGATGCCGGGTGCCACTGCGTTGACCACGATGTTCAGCGGCGCGAACTCCACCGCGCAATAGCGCGTGATCGCCTCAAGCGCGCCCTTTGAGGCGCCGATCACCACGTAGTCTGGCAACGTGCGCCCGCTGCCGATGCTGCTCACGTTGACGATAGCGCCGCCGCCGCGCCGGTGCATGATCGGCGCAGCGCGCTGCGAGGCAAAGAGCGCCGCGCGCGCGTTGATGTTCATCGTCCAGTCCCATCCTTTCACGCGCTGCTCGGCGATCGGGCGGATGTAGCCTGAGGCAGCGTTGTTGATGAGGAAGTCTAGTCCGCCCCACTCGCGTTCTACTGTGTCGAAGAGTCGCTCCAGGTCGTCGGGGTCGCCCACGTCTGCCTTGATCACGAGCGCGCGTCGCCCGAGTGCTTCGATGGCGTGCGCGGTCTCTTCTGCGGCGCTTTGCTTGCGCAAGTAGTTCACCACGATGTCCGCGCCGAGGCGCGCGAAGTGAAGCGCAGTTGCGCGCCCGATGCCACGCCCGCTGCCCGTGATCAGCGCGATCTTGCCACTGAAGTCTATCGTCGTCATGATGCATCCTCTGCGATGAGCTGAATGGGCTTTAAGAGCGCTGGGTCGAATTCATGGATGCGCTCTGGTCCAAGACGCTCTAGCTCAGCAAACGCCGCTTGTGCGTCGGCGCGCAATTGTGCCACGTCCACCCCTTGGCACACCGCTGGCAGTGCGACGAGATATTGCCACGCGCGTTGGAACATCTTGCGTGCGCCAATGTAGTTGCGGCGCTGGATTTGATAGTAAGCGACGCCCACTTGCAAAATGCCTTGATAGAGCTGCCGCACTGCGCCTGGGGTCTCGCGCCAAAGGCGCTCGAATGTCTCGTGTTGTTCCCAATACTCGCCACGGTTGAACTGTTCGATGGCTTTGCGTGCTAATGCCGGCAGCGGTTGCGCGCATGCTTCGGCGAGTTCGTCGCTTTGATCGGGGCGCGCGTGGCGCTGGATCGCTGAGACGGGATCGCGCATGAACGTGCCGTTGCTGATCAGCGCATCGCACCCAAGACGGCGCGCCTCGTCCCACGTAGCCGTATCCACATGTGGACCGAAGGCGAGGATCGGCATGCGGCGCGTGGCGGGGCTGGTCTTGGCGGCGAGCACCCACGTGCGCCAGTCGAACGTGCGCGTTTGCAGATCGAGCACGATGAGCGCGGGCTGGTGCTGGACGAGAAAGTCCACGGCGGGTTGCGACGGATCGGCGTAGATCACGCGCATCGCCAACTGCGCCGCGGCGGCTTCGAGGCGCTGTTGAAAGGCGAGGTCCTCAATCAGCGCGACGATCGTTCGCTGCATGAGCCGATTATCTCAGCCCACGCTACAATGCCGTAAACGTCATGCGATCGGTGTTCATCGGAGCCGCGCCTGCGCGCATTGCTGCTGTCGTGCTGGCTACGCTTTTTGCTGTCACGCCTGCACACGCCCAATCGTTCTTCATTTACTTGCCCGTGGTCTTGCGTGCGCCTGAGTGTCCCACGACTTCAAACGAGCAATATGAGCTCATCGGCATCGTTGGGGGATACTACAAAGACAACCGCCTCACCGATGAGAACGCCGACTTCCGCCTTTCGGTGCTTGGCTATGCGCCTGTCAACGAGCCGCTCCAACTCGTGGACTACGCGGGTGCCACTGACCCCAACGCGCCGCGCTTCTCGGGCATCTTTGAGCCGAATCGTTTGCCCAGGTTCGTCGCTGCTTATCGGCGCTACGACTGGAACTGGAACGAGAACGCGCCGCCGCCGTACGGCTCACGGGGTGGCGTGAACAACGACTGGCCCGTGTCCGTGCTTGACCTTGAAGCTGTGCGTGGCGAGGGGATTTACATCCCTGAGCGCAACATGCCGAACAACCCCAGCGGCACCGTGGCGATGGTGTTGTATGCCGACGAGGACGAAGTGACGCTTGCTTACACCGCGAACGACAGCGTAGTCAACGGCTACGTGGTGTACTTGATGAACTTCTGCGTGGACCCAAACCTTGTGGCGCTTTACCGCGCGCAACTCAACAACGGGCGGCGCGCCACGGGGCAACTCCCTGCTGTGCGCAACAATCAGCGCATCGGCACGGCGCGCTACAACTACGTCACCGTTGCCGTTCGTGACTCGGGCATGTTCATGGATCCGCGCTCGCGCAAGGACTGGTGGCCTGAGTACACCAACGCGCAAGCGATCACCATCGCGCGCGAGCACAAGACCGCAAAGGGCGCTGCTGCCCCGCGCTGAGAGACCAAAGCTACCTTGCCGTGGCAGAACGATGGCGTAAACGCCACCAAACGCCCACGGGATAACCCATCATCTTCGCAAGGTCGCCCACTAGCCGAATGATCGGCACCCATGTGGCGGCTTTGACTTGCTCGCGGCGTGGCAAGTGCGCGGCTTGTGCGCGCAAACGGCGGTAGGGCGCGCGTGTGTAGAGAAACGCGCCGAGCAGAAATGCGCCTGCGCTGAGCACTTTCACCCACGGCGCGCCTAGGCTCATGCCGAGCATCAGCAACGGGAGCGCAACGCCATACGTGCTATAGCGCACCAGGTGGCGGCGGAAGAAAAGGTTCGCTTTGCCATCACCACGTGCATAGCGGTAATACTGCAAGAAGAACGCGCGCAATGAGGTGCGCGGTCGAAAGTGCGCAATTGCGTCGGGCACGAAAACGAACTCGCCGAACGCGCGGCGCAGCTCGAGGTCAAAGATCACGTCTTCGCAGTAGTCCAGCCACTCGGGATAGCCACCGACGGCCTCCCACGCCGCCTTTGTGAATGCGACGGAGCGCGAGGAAGGCATAAAGCGCTCGATGCGCACGTCCTCGTGGGCAGGCAAAACGGTCGCGCCGAGCGCCGTCTCGAAGGTGCTGCGCGGATCAGAGACGAAAAAGCCAGCAACGGCGTGCGGCGTGATGTGCCCGTCTGGGTGGATTGTGAAAGGGGTGCAGAGGCGCTCGAGCCAGTGAGGATCGAGGCGAACACCAGCGTCGGTGCACGCGATCACGGGGTGTTGTGCTGCGCGAATGGCGAGGTTGCGTCCGCGCGCGATGTTCGCGCCTGGGGCTTCAATCACGCGCAAGGCAAAGCGACGCTCTGCGCGCAGCAGCGCCAAGGTGCCGTCAGTGCTTCCGCCGTCGCATGCGATTACCTCGTCGGGCAGGCGCGTTTGCGCGGCAATGGAGTCGAGCAACGCGGGCAAGCTCTCGCGCTCGTTGAGCACAGTGAAGATCAGGGAAACCTTGGGCTGGCTCAGCGACATGCGCGCGGATGATAATATGATCGCGCTTTAGCCCAATGGACTACACCGAAGCCCTCGCGTATCTCTACTCCCTCGCCAACTATGAGCGCATCTCGCTTGGGCGCGCCGTCGCGCGCACGTTAAACCTCGAGCGCATGAGCGCGTTGCTGGAGCGGTTAGGCAACCCACATCAGCGCTATCGCACGCTTCACGTCGCGGGCACAAAGGGCAAAGGCTCGACAAGCGCAATGCTAGCGGCGTGCTTGCAGCAGCTTGGCGCGCGCGTGGGGCTGTACACCTCGCCGCATCTGAGCAGTTTCCGCGAGCGCATTCGCGTGGACGGCGAACCGATCGCGCCGCAGGAACTCGCCGCGCTCACGGAGCAGGTGCGTGACGCCGCGGCTACGGTGCCAGGCGTGACTACCTTCGAGGCTGCAACAGCTTTGGGCTTTGCGTACTTTGCCGCGCGTGGTGTGGAGTGGGCGGTGATCGAGGTGGGGCTTGGGGGGCGCTTGGATGCGACGAACGTGATCACGCCTGAGGCGAGCGTGATCACGTCCATCAGCTATGACCATCAGCAAGTGCTTGGGAACACACTTGCAGCGATCGCCGCTGAAAAGTGCGGCATCATCAAGCCGGGCGTGCCCGTGATCACGCAGTCGCAACATCCTGAGGCGATGGCGGTGATCGAGCAGCATGCGCGCGAACGCACCGCACCGCTCACGGTGATTGGGCGAGATTGGTCTTGGCGGTCTGCGGTTGTGTCAACTGAGCAACAAACCTTTGTGCTTTGGCGCAGCGCCGAGGGCAACGGCGCCGCGCATTATCACGACCTCGACGGCACGTATGTACTCTCGCTCTTAGGGAGGCACCAGATCGAGAACGCCGCCATGGTGGTGGCGACGTTGGACGCTGTTCGCGGAACGCTGCGCGAAATCGGACATCCGCTCTCGCCCGATGCGGTGCGCGAAGGGCTACGCAGGGCATACTGGCCCGCGCGCTTCGAAGTGTTGCGCCGCGAGCCACCCCTCGTCGTGGACAGCGCGCACAACGCGGATAGCGCGCAGAAGCTCGCGCAGACGCTCAACGAGGTTTTCCCGCGCCGTCGCTGGGCGTTTGTGTTTAGCACGCTGACCGACAAAGACGTGCCCGGGATGCTCGCAGCGCTCCAGCCGCTCGCCGTGCGTTGGGTAATGACGGAGTTCGCGCATCCGCGCGCGTGGGGTGCGGCAGCGCTCCGAGATGCTGCACACGCTCAAGGCGTGAAGGCGGAATCGCGCGCGCTTGCTGATGCGCTGCGCGTGATGCTTGAGGAGGACGTGCCCGTGTGCGTGTTCGGCAGCGTGGCGTTTGCGGGCAAGATGCGCAGCTTGTGGTCGAAAGCCACCAACACCCCGCTGCCGTTTACTGAGGAGGACGAACTTGCATGACGATCATCTCTGACAGAGCGTCATTGAATTGGTTGCTTGGCGCCAGCTTTGGCACTGGTTTCCCTGCAAACGAGGCAGAACAGACGCCACTGCCTGAAGTAGTGGAGCTGCCGGTGATTCCGCTCAAGGAAGGCGTGGTGTATCCGCGCCTGGTGGTGCCGCTCACGCTGAGCAGCGAGCGCGCGTTGCTCGCAGCCGATGCTGCGCGCGGGATCGGTCAAGCCGTGCTGATCGCGCTGAAGCGCGACACGTTGCATCCGCTGCCTTCCGACCTCTACGAGATCGGCACGCTGGTGCAAATCGGGCGCGTGCTGAACTTGCCTAACGGCGCGATGAGCTTGCTGGTGCAAGGGCGCGCCCGTGTGCGCGTCGTGGAGTGGCTACAGGCGACGCCATTTTTGGTGGCACGTGTGCAGGTGCTCCAAGAGCCGCAAGACCAAGGCCCGGCGGTTGAGGCGCTCATGCGCGCTGTGCTAGCACTCTTCGAGAATGTCGTTAACCTCAGCGAGCGCATCCCCGAGGAGGCGCTCGTGTACGCCATGAACATTCACGAGCCGGGCTGGCTGGCGGATTACATCGCGCCGCTGCTCCCGCTCGACACCGCCAAGCAGCAAATGCTGCTGGAGCTGGTGGATCCGCAGCAGCGCCTGCAAAAGCTGACGGCGATCCTCACCAGCGAGCTTGATTTGCTCGAACTCGAGGATCGCATTCACGAGCGCGCGCAGAGCGAGGTGGACAAGAGCCAACGCGAGTATTACCTGCGCGAGCAGCTGCGCTCGATCCAAGCAGAGCTTGGGCAGCTCGATAGCAGCATGAGCGAGGTGAACGCGCTGCGCGCGCGCGCGGAGCAGAAGCAACTGCCGCAGCTTGTGCGCCAGCGCGTGGAACACGAGATCGCGCGCCTTGAGCAAATGCCCAGCATGGCGCCCGAGGTGAGCATCACGCGCGACTACATCGAGTGGCTGCTCGAACTCCCGTGGACCGAGCGCACCGAAGATCGCCTTGATGTGGCACATGCCGAACGCATCTTGAACCAACGGCACTACGGGCTGACCAAGGCAAAGGAACGCATCTTGGAGCACATCGCTGTGTGTCGCCTGCGCGGCAGCCTTTCGCATGGGCCGATCTTGTGCTTCGTGGGACCGCCGGGCACCGGCAAAACGTCGCTGGCGCGCAGCATTGCAGAGGCGCTTGGACGGCGCTTCGTGCGCATGTCGCTCGGCGGCGTGCGCGACGAAGCTGAGATTCGCGGTCACCGGCGCACCTACATCGGCGCGCTGCCAGGGCGCATTTTGCAGACCATGCGCCGCGCGGGGGTGATCAACCCCGTGTTCGTGCTCGACGAGATTGATAAGCTTGGTTTAGATTTCCGCGGCGACCCAAGCGCGGCGCTGCTGGAAGTGCTCGACCCAGAACAGAACGCTGAGTTCGAGGATCACTACCTCGACCTGCCCTACGACCTCAGCCACGTGATGTGGATCACCACCGCGAACACGCTCTACGACATCCCGCCTGCGCTGCGCGATCGGCTAGAGGTGATCGAGTTCAGCGGCTACATCGAAGAGGAGAAAGTGCAGATCGCGCGGCGCTTCCTCATCCCGCGCCAGATGAGCGAGAACGGTTTGGGTTCGGTCAAGCTTGCTTTTAGCGAGGGCGCGCTGCGACGCATCATCCGCGAATACACCTACGAAGCTGGGGTGCGCAACTTGGAGCGCGCGATCGCCGGAGTGTGTCGCAAAGTGGCGCGGCGGGTTGCCGAAGGCAAGCGCTACCCGCATCACATCACGCCCAAGATGCTCGACAAGATGCTCGGGCAGCCGCTCTACGATTACGGCAAGCTCGAGCCAGAAGATCAAGTCGGCATGGCGCTCGGTGTGGCATGGGACGAAGGCGGCGGCGATGTGATTCAAGTCGAGGCGACCGTGATGGAGGGCAAAGGCGAGCTGATCCTCACAGGGCAGCTTGGCGATGTGATGCAAGAGAGCGCGAAAGCTGCGCTGAGCTACGCGCGTTCACGCGCGCAGACGCTGGGCATTGCACGCAAGACGCTGGAAAAAAGCGATATCCACATCCACGTGCCTGAAGGCGCAATCGCAAAAGACGGCCCCAGCGCCGGGATCACCATGGCGACGGCGCTGATTTCCGCGCTCACGCGCATTCCGGTGCGGCGTGACGTGGCAATGACGGGCGAGATCACGCTGCGCGGGCGCGTGCTGCCGATCGGCGGGCTGAAGGAGAAGGCAATGGCAGCACATCGCGCTGGCGTGCGCACGTTCATCATGCCGAAGAAAAACGCGCGCGATCTTGAGGAAGTGCCGCGGCGCATTCGACGCGAGATGAACTTCGTGCAGGTGTCCAGCATGGATGAAGTGCTGCCGCTTGCGCTGGTGCGCATGCCGACGCCGCTCACTGAAGAGACAAGCTCAGATGGCAAGAAGCCCAAGGCGCGGCGCGCGCGCAAGGCTCAACGCTTGCCCTCGGCGTAAACCGTGAAGCTGGCGATTGCGTCGCTGAGCGAGGTGAGTGACACGTCAAAGGGCAAGCTCGCTCCTGGCGCGAGCGGAGCTGTGCTCAGCGCAATGTAGCGATAGCCGATCACGCGCCGCTCTGCGTCGTAGATTGTGACCAAGAGGTTGACGGTGCTCGGCGTGATGTTGCTTGCGTTGGTTAACTCGCCGTTCACGCGGAATTGTGTGCCTTCTGGTCGCCCCTCGACGCGCACGACACGCAGCGGCACAACGAGACGGTTGCCCTCTGCGGCTTCGCCGCGCAGCGGGCGCACGGTGAACTGCGCGTAGTCCATGGGTGGATCGGTGAAGAGCACGCGAAACGGCGAGGCTTGGTTGGGCGGGATGACGTTCAGCAGCGTGCTCACGATGGCGTTTTGCAACGGCGCGCCGCTGGCGTCTTGGAGCGAGATCAACAGCTTGACGTTGATGAGCGCGCTCGGACCAGGATTGAACACCTCGCCGAGGATGTCCAAACTGCCTGCGGGGGTGCGCGCGCTGTTCAAGCCGCGGATTTCAAACGGCAATGGAGTGGGGGAGGGCAGTAGAGCGACATCGTTGCTTGTTGCGCGTCCTGCGTTTGGGGGTGGGATGAGGATTTGTTGCCCAATTTGAAGACGTGTTGGCTCTACGCCTGCGTTGGCGGCGAGGAGATCAGCGAGGCTCACACCGTAGCGGTTAGCGATGCCCAGCAGCGTGTCGTTGGGCTGAACGATGTGCACGATGGGCGTTGGCGTAGCCACAGGCTGTGCAGGCGGTGGGAGCGTCGCTGCCATGCGCGTTGGCGTCGGTCGCGGGGTTACTGTTGGGCGGGCGGTGGGTAACGGAAGTGTTGGCGTTGGCTCGCCTGGGGCGGTTTCGGTGCAAGCTGCAAGCAACACGGCGAGGAGCGCCGTCCCGAACTGTGCGATGTGAGCAACTTTGGGCAGCACGCGCGCGATTATAGGCGTGCGAGCTCGTGGTACAACTGCGCGCTATGAGCAAATGGGCGCGTCAGCTCGCGCGTCGTCAACACGCTTTTGCCGTTTTGCTTTACACCGCGGCTGTGGTGGTCACCAGTGTGTGGGTGGATTTCGTCACGCAGGGCTTCACCGATGTGTTCCGCGATGTGCTGGCGACTGCGTTTGTGATCGTGTTTGGGCTGCTCGCGGCAGATCTGGTGCTTTCGATTGAGGCATCGTTGCGACGCAAGCTTGCGGCGTCGGTGTCTTGCTGGCAAGGGCTTGTGTGGGGCGTGCCGCTGGGTTTTGTGATCGTGCTTTTTGGACATGCGCTGTTGCCGCTCGGCGCGCTCGTGGTGCAAGTGCCGCGCGTTGGCTTTGCGTTGCTCCCCACGATCGGTGTGGTCGCCGAGTTTGTTGTGCAGAAGGCATGGCTACCTGCGCTCATCACGGGTGCAGTAAGCGCGCTGGCGCACCGCAGCCTATGCTTCTGGCTGTCGGGCGATCGCAGCGTCGCGGGAGAGCTTGAGCAGGCGCAGCCCAAAAGCCACGGCAATGAACATCGCGCCGATGCCTAGCAGCTTCACCAGCGGCGGCACGGGCAGCAACGCAACGCTGCCCATAGCCGCGGAGATGCTCACGTACAGCAGCACGACGCGCCGCGCCGTCCAGCCGCGGTCAATCAATTGCAAGTGCAAATGCCCGCGATCGGCAGCAGCAGGGCTACGCCGCTCGCGCACGCGATCCACGATGCGCCAGAGCACATCCGCAACAGGCACGCTCATGACGAGCATCAGCAACGCGATCTTGGCGCCGCCGATGATGCCAATGCACGCCAGCGCGTAGCCCAGGTAAAGCGCGCCGCCACCCAAGAAGATCTGCGCAGGGGGGCGGTTGTATGCCAAAAAGCCGAGCAGCACACCGAGCAGCGCCAACGGTAACATAGCAACGCTATGCTGCCCTTCGCGGAGCATGTGCGCAGCGACGACCACGCACGCCACAGCGCTCACGCTCGCAGCTAGCCCATCCACGCCGTCTAGCAAGTTCACCGTGTTGATCATGCCGAGGAACCAAAACAAACTCAGCGCGATGAGCACAACCGTGCCCAGTGCGGGACCGAAGACCTCTGGCAACACCACCTCTTGGCGTGTAAATGGGTTGGTGAAGCGCTCGATGAAGATCTGGCTGCTGATGGCGACCCCAGCAGCGAGCGTTTGACCGACAAGTTGCGCGCGCGCGGGCAAATTGCGCATGTCGTCCAGCAGCGCAAGCACGAAGATGACCCCACCGCCGATCAAGAAGCCAGCGAAGCGCGTCGGCTCGTTGGGGTCTGCTGAGGGCAGCGCGAACACAGCGCGGCTTGCGAGCGCGGTGAGCGTAAATGCGATGAATAGCGGCAACACACCAAGCCGCGAGGTGATGCGCGCGTGTCGGCGCCGACCGCCAGGGACGTCAGCAATCTTGAGCCGCAAACCGAGCCATATCGCCGCGCGTGTGAGCGCGAGCGAGAGCACAAACCCCAGCGCAACTGCGCCGCCGAAGGGCAAAAGGATCATGCGCTTTGGTTCACAGCAGCGCGAGCACCACAGGCAACGTGAGAATGCTCGCCAAGTTGCTGAACAACACCGTCGCCGTCACATACTCGGGCAGCAGGCGGCTTTCCATGGCGATAATCGAGACAAGCACGGCTGCGGGCATGCTCGCTTGAAGAATGCCCACGTTGCGCTCGAGTCCGCTCAAGCCGAAAATGCCCGCCAGCGCGAATGCAAGCAACGGACCGGAGATCAAGCGAATGCTTGCGCCGATCACCATGTCCGCGTTCACTGGCGGCAAACCGTAGTGCGCGAATTGCACGCCGAGCGCGATGAGCATCACGGGCACCAAAGCAGTGGCAAGCAGCTCAGCCGCACGATTTACTACTGGCGGCAGCGTGATGCCCGCTGCGTTCACCGCAAGCGCAGGCGCGACGGCGATCAAACCCGGCGTCTTGAGCACGCGCCCAAGCGCGCTGGCTAAGTTGCCGCGCCCCATGTTCGCCAACGTGACGCACACCACGAACGCAAACACCAAATTCGCTAAGAAGAACACCGTCGCTGGTAGCAGTGCTGCGTTGCCTTCTGCGAATTGTGCGATTGGCAAGCCAAAGTTGCCCACGTTGCCAAACGCGGCGATCATCATCCACGCGGCAGTCATCTGGCGGCTGCGGCGCATCAGCCGCGCCGCGAGCAGCGCAACCAGCGTGGAGCCGGCATACACCGCAGTGATGAAGCCGATCATGCGCAGCGCGAGCGCCGCTTCGATGCGCGCTGCGCTCAGCAAACTGAACACAAAAGCAGGGGTGAGCACATAGTAGGCGAGGCGCGAGAGCGTTTGGCTTTGAAGCTGGAGCGGGCGCGCGACAACGTAAGCGACCCCGAGCACCAAAAACACCGGCGCAAGCACGTTTAAGAACAACGTGAGCAGCGGCAGCATAGGTGCTGATGATAGAGCAAGCGATGCGCGCGTCGAGGCATCGCTCGTTGCACATCGTCTCACCTGCGGCACAATCGCAAGCGTGAAACACTTAGCGTTTGCCTACCCACACCGCTACCGCCCAGCGCGTGCGCAAGCGCTACATGGCGCGTTGATCTTGCTGCATGGCTACGGCAGCAACGAAGACGACCTGTTTAGCCTCACTCCTTTCCTCGACGAGCGCTTTCACGTGCTGAGTCTGCGCGCCCCGCTTGCGCTGATGCCCGGCGCCTATGCGTGGTTTCCTCTTGCCTTCACCGCGCGCGGCGAGGCGGTGGTGAACGCGGAAGATGCCCTGCAAGGGGTGAACCACGCAGTGAACCTTGTGCGCGAAGCGGCGCAGGCGCTTGCTCAACCCGCGCAGCGCACGTTCTTGCTAGGCTTCAGCCAAGGTGCGGTCATGGCAGCGGCGCTGCTGGCGCTTTTGCCGCAGCACGTTGCTGGCGCGGTGCTCATGAGTGGCACGGCGCCACCTGAAAGCCTTGCACCGCAGCCCGATGCTTTGCGTGGCAAATCAACACTGGTCACCCACGGGCTGTACGATGAGATTTTGCCCGTGCATCATGGTCGCGCGCTGGTGGCTTGGTTGCGCCGTCGCGGCGCTAACGTCGCTCATGCCGAGTACCCTGCGGCGCACACGATTGACGAAGCAATGCTCGAGGACCTTGACCGTTGGCTTGGAGCACGGCTCGACCTTGCTGGGAACTAGCCAAGTGACTAGGTGCGGCTAACCAACTGTAGGTTGCGAAGGTGCGCGTGCGTTGATACGCTGAGGCAAATGCACAGGCAAACAGTGACGATGACTCCCGAGCAGATCGCGCTTGTTCAAAAGACTTTCGCGCGCGTCGAGCCGCTCGCACAGGAAGTCGGCGATTTGTTCTACACGCGCCTGTTTGAAGTTGATCCCGCATTGCGCCAGCTTTTCCGCGGCGATATGAAGCGCCAAGCACTGATGCTCATGACCGTGCTCAGCCTCGCTGTGCGTTCGCTCGACCGCCCTGAGGCGCTTGCAGAAGGCGTTCGGCAGCTTGGGCAGCGCCATGCTCGTTACGGTGTCCAGCCGAGCGACTACAACACTTTCGGCGCCGTGCTGCTCTGGACGCTCGAGCAAGTGTTAGGTGAAGCCTTCACGCCTGAAGTGAAAGCTGCGTGGATCAACGCTTTTCAACTGATCGCGGACGCCATGCGCGCAGATGCACACCTGCCTGTGGGTTAGTGTTTAATTCATCACTGGGCGGATGAGCGCTTATGAGCCAAAGATCACCCCATGGGCGGTGAAGGGTTTGCCCTTCCCTCAGAAGGACGCGCGTGAGCAACTTCTCTTCTTGTTGCGCTTCGCCATTCTCGCGCCCTCAATTTACAACACGCAGCCGTGGCTGTTTCGCGTTGCTCCGCCGACGATCGGCTTGTTGGCAAACCCAGCACAGCGGTTCGCTGCGTGCGACCCTGAAGGGCGCCACCTCAACCTGAGCCTCGGCTGCGCGTTGGAGAACCTGTTGATCGCCGCCGAACACTTCGGCTTTGCGCACAACGTCGAGTACTTCCCCGAGGTGGATGACGCCTATCCGTGGGCGGCTGCTGTGACGCTCGCGTCAGGGGGAAGCCTCGCACCATGGCGTCAGCATCTCTTCGACTGCATTCCCGCGCGACACACAAATCATCGCCGCTATCAGGAGCGTCCTGTGCCTGCTGAAGCGCTGCGCGCGTTGCAGAACGTAGTCGTTGAGGAGGGCGTTGTGCTCCAATTCGTCGAGGACGTGGAAACACACCAGCGCATCCGTGAGGTGCTCGACCGTGCCGATGCGCAACTCTTCGCCGATCCCAATGCGCGTCAAGCTATCCTCGAGTCAGTGTTGGAGGGCACGATCGCTGTTGGTTGGTTGGCGAGCACGCTTGGGCGCATCGCAGCCCATGCCTTGCGCCTCGATGCACTCGCCCTGCACCGCGAAGAGGGCGCGCCGCTGCACGCGCCGCTTGTTGGCTTGATCCTCACGCAGGAAGACGACCGCGTGCAGCAAGTGCGCGCGGGGCAAGTGTTCGAGCGCGTGCATCTCATGGCAACCTATCTCGGCTTGAGTGTGCAGCCCATCAATCACGCCTTGGGCTTGCTAAGCAATCGGCAGGCGCTTATTGCTGCGCTGCATCTCGACGCGACGCCGCAGATGCTGTTTCGCCTTGGCTTTGCTGAGCCTGAGCCAGAACACACGCCGCGCCGCCCGCTCGAAAGCGTGGTGCTTGCTGATTGATCCCGCGCTACGCCCTGCTGACCAGTTGCTTGCTGATTTGGTTGTGGCGCTCGATGACGGGTGGAAGGTCCAAAGTGGTGAGCTGTCCTTCTTGCACCACAACGCGCCCGTTGATCATGCTGAAGTCCACGCCGCGTGGCGCGCAGAACACAAGCGCCGCTAGCGGGTCATGGAGTGCGCCAGCGTACTCCACGCGGTGAAGGTCGAAAGCGATCAGATCGGCGCTATAGCCCGGCGCGATCTGCCCGATGTCGTCTCGACCGAGCACGGCTGCTCCACCGCGCGTGGCGAGCCAGAGCGTTTCGTAGGCGGAGATCGCGGTGCTTTCGTGCGCCTCGCTCCCGTGAAGCGCAAAGCTTTCGTCCATGACGCGTTGGAGCAATAGTGCTTGGCGCGCCTCAAGCAACATGTGGTTGCCGTCGTTGCTTGCGCTGCCGTCCACGCCCAGGCCCACCTTCACGCCCGCATTTAGCATCAACCGCACGGGCGCGATGCCGCTGGCGAGGCGCATGTTGCTGCTGGGGCAGTGCGCCACGCCACAACCGCACGCGCCCATGCGCTGCACGTCCGCACGGCTGAAGTGCACGCCGTGCGCGTACCACACGTCGCTCCCCAACCATTCCACCTGCTCGGCATACTCAAGCGGGCGCACGCCGAAGCGCGCAAGGCAGAACGCCTCCTCGTCACGCGTCTCGGCGAGGTGGGTGTGCAGCATCACGCCGTAGTGCCGCGCCATGCGCGCGCTCTCGCGCATGAGGTCGGGTGTGACGCTAAACGGCGAGCACGGCGCTAGCGCAATGCGAAGCATCGCGTGGCGCGCGGGATCGTGATACTGCTCGATGACGCGCTGCGCATCGCGCAAGATGTGGTCCTCGCGTTCGACGGCTTTGTCGGGCGGCAAGCCGCCTTGCGATTCGCCTAGCGACATGCTGCCGCGCGTGGCGTGAAAGCGGATGCCGATCGCGCGCGCGGCGCGGATTTCGTCGTCGAGGGTGCAATCGTTGGGGAAGATGTAGAGGTGATCGCTGGCGGTGGTGCAGCCGCTCAGCATCAACTCCGCTAAGCCGACGAGCGCGCTGGTGTAGATGGCTTCGCTGGTCAAACCTAGCCAGATCGGGTAGAGCGTCTTCAGCCAACGGAACAAGCCGCTGTCCTGCGCAAGGCAACGCGTGAGCGTCTGGAACAAGTGATGGTGCGTGTTGACCAAACCGGGCAACACGATGTGATGTGGAAAGCGCAACACGTGCGCGCTGCTGGGCAAGGTGTACGCCTCGCCGTTGGGCAAACGCACGTGTAGCCCCTCGCGCTGCACATCGCGCGCGGCGCCAACCCACGCGATCGCATTGTCCTTGACCAGCACTGCGGCATTGTGCAGCAAAGGCGCAGGCGCTGTGCGCGTGCCCTGCATTGTCGCAAGCACGTAGATGTCTGTGAGGAGGAACACCTTGCTGGTCATAGAAACAAAGAAACCGATGAGCAGCAAGCCGCTCATCGGATCACAAGGCGACGGTGGGAATCGAACCCACGCATAAGGGTTTTGCAGACCCTCGCCTTACCACTTGGCCACGTCGCCAGCTACACATGATTGTAGCACAAACGTATAATCCCGCGCTGCTAAAGACCCATGCGCGTGCCTATCTCGTGGCTCAAAGAGTTCGTTGACCTCACGCTCCCCATCGAGACCCTCGCTGAGAAGCTCACGCTTGCTGGTTTGGAAGTCGAAGCCATTGAGTACATCGGCTTGCCCGGTAGTGAGCTGCCCTGGGACCGCGACAAGATCTTCGTCGCTCAAGTCCTCGAGGTGACGCGCCACCCCAACGCTGATCGCCTGTTGCTCGCAACGGTGGACTACGGCGCAGGCCAGCCGATCACTGTGGTCACTGGCGCGCCCAACCTAAAGCCGGGCGATCGCGGTCAAAAGGTGGTGTTGGCGTTGCGCGGCGCGCGCCTCTACGATGGTCACAAAGAAGGGCGCGTGATCATGACGCTGAAGGAAGCAACGCTGCGCGGCATTAAGAACGACTCAATGGTGTGCAGCGAGAAAGAGCTGGGGCTGAGCGACGACCACAGCGGTATTTTGATCCTGCCCGACGATGCGCCAGTGGGGATGCCGCTGGCAGATTATCTCGGCGACGCTGTGTTGCACATCGCCATTTTGCCCAACATGGCGCGCTGCGCATCTATCCTCGGCGTGGCGCGCGAGGTCGCCGCGCTCACTGGGCAAACAGTGCGCTTGCCGCCGACGCACTACGTTGCCGAAGGCCCCGACGTGCACGCTAGCGTGCGCCTCAACATCACAGACGGCCAACTCAATCCGCGGTTCACGGCAACGGTCGTGCGCGGCGTGCGCGTGGGCGCTGCGCCGTTTTGGATGCAGCGCCGGCTCCAGTTGTGCGGAATGCGCCCCATCAACAACCTCGTGGACATCTCGAACTACGTGATGCTGGAGCTGGGCCAGCCCAATCACCTCTTCGACTACCACGCTGTGAGACCTGATGCGGAAGGCTACCGCACGATCATCACGCGGCGCGCGCAGCCAGGTGAGACGTTGCAAACGCTCGACGGCGTGACGCGCACGTTGCAGCCAGACGACATCCTCGTTTGCGATGCGCACGGCCCGCTTAGCCTTGCTGGTGTCATGGGTGGCGCAAGCAGCGAGGTGACCGATGCAACAGACACGCTGCTCATCGAAGTCGCCACGTGGCACCCAGCTTCGATCCGCAAGACCGCACGCCATCACACCTTGTTCAGCGAAGCCTCGGCACGGTTCGCGCGCGGCGTGCCGCCTGCGTTAGCGCCGTTCGCGCAGGCGCGGTTGCTGCACCTTGTGCAAACGCTCGTTGGCGGGACGATAGACCGCGGCATGTGCGACGCTTACCCGAAGCCACAGCCCACTGTCACGGTGGATCTGCGCCCAGCGCGGGTGCGCCAGTTCCTCGGCGTTGATCTGCCGACTGAGACCATGACGCACATCTTGCGCGCGCTCGAGTTCACCGTCGAAGAGCACGATGGCGTGCTGCGCGTCACCGCGCCCGACCATCGCTTGGACATCGAAGGTGAACATGACCTTATCGAGGAGATCGCGCGCATCCACGGCTACGATGCACTCCCAGCGACGCTGATCGCGGAGAGCATCCCGCCAGCGCAGAGCGATCCTGCCCTGGCGTTCGAGGAGCAGGTGCGCGACTTGTTGGTGCGGCTTGGCTTGCAAGAAGTTGTCACTTATCGCCTCACCGCGCCCGAGCGCGAAGCGCGCACGCGCGCGCCAGATGCGCCCGCAGAAGAGGCGCTATACGTCGCGCTTGCCAACCCGTTGACGCCCGATCGACGCGTCATGCGCCGGTCGCTCATTGGCGGCATGCTCGAAGTGATCGGCGCCAATCTCCATCACCGCGAACGCTTGGCGTTGTTCGAGCTGGGGCCGGTGTATCACCCCGTGCCCGATGCGACGTTGCCGCATGAGCTGCCGCGCTTGCTGATCGCGCTCACAGGTCCGCGCGCGTTGCCGCACTGGGGCGGCGGCGATACGGCGCTGATGGACTTCTTCGACCTCAAAGGCGTGGTGAGTGCGCTGCTGCGCGATCTGCACATCCAAGGCGTGCGTTGGCAGCCAAGCACGCATCCTTCGCTCGCTCCGGGGCGCACGGCTGCGTTGGTGCAAGGCGCGCGTGTGCTCGGCGTAATCGGGGAACTGCACCCCGCCGTGCGCGAGGCGTGGGCGCTACCCAACCAACCTGTGCTCTTGGCGGACCTCGACGTAGCGGCGTTGCGCGAAGCCGTTGCTGCCGATTACACTGTCGCCGAAGTGCCGCGCTTCCCGGCAACGGTCGAGGACATCGCGGTGGTGGTGGATGAGCGCGTGAGCGCAGCCGAGGTGGAGCAGGTGATCCGCGAAGCAGGCGGCGCGTTGCTCTACGACGTGCGCTTGTTCGATGTGTATCGCGGCGAGCAAATCGGCGCGCAGCGCAAGAGCCTTGCTTGGTCGCTTACCTACCAGGCGCCCGATCGCACGCTGAGCACGAAGGAAGTGGAGCGCGTGCGCAACAAGATCATCCGCGCCCTTGAGGCGCGCCTCGGCGCTGCGTTGCGCCAAGCATAGGCCCAGCTAGGGCAGCGCACGTATGAGCGGTGCACTCAATTGCCAGTGACGATGGGAAAGCCGGCAGCAGCCCACTGCCGCAAACCACCGCGCATGCTGGTGACCTGTGTGAAACCCGCGCGGCGCAAGATATCGCGCCCCTCCTGACTGCGGTTGCCCGATCGGCAAACCACCACTACTGGGCGATCGCGCGGCACTTCATTCACGCGCTGCGCAAGTTGGCTGAGCGGGATCAACATTGCTCCAGGAATGCGCACAGCTTCCCACTCGAACGGCTCGCGCACATCAAGGAGCAACGCGCCTTGCTCTTGAAGCGCGCGCGCCTCTTGCACGTTGACCTCGAGCGGAAGCGCTTGAACCTGCGCAGGTTGAGAAACGTTCCCTTGGGGCGCTGGTGCGCTGTTTCCTCCACACGCTGCAATCACTAAGCTCGCCCCTAAAGCCGCAAAGATAACACGCAACGTTCTAGCCATACTCCTGTGGTTAGATGATGCGACAAGGCTGGCGTTACGCGTTCATAGGCGGCGCCGGCGCCTGAGCGCCAACGTGAATGCGCCTATCGCGCCGAGGCCAAGCATTGCGCCGCCTGCAACACGAAGGACCAAGCCCCAATCGAGAGCAGGGAACGCTTGTCCCGTTCGCGTCTCCGTGGGGCGAGTGATGGTGGTATCGCCCTTGCGGCGCACACCGAGCGCGAAGGTGGCGCGGTTGCCGTTGAGGGTAAGCGTGTCGCTGCGCGGTGTGGTGGTGACGTAGAGGTCTAATACCTTTGCCTCGACTACGTAAGTGCCGTTGGGGAGATTTTGAAAGCAATAAGGCTCATCGAGGCCGTTCGTCCTGTACTGCGCGATGCCTTGCTCGCCTGCGCGCACCTCGAAGAGGATGTTGGGCACCAAGTCCTCGCCCTCCTCGCGTTGCCCGCTTGCGTCGTCGTCAAAAAACGCCTGCACGCATAGCTCCCCAACGGTTGGTGTGCCGACGACGATCTCCAAGGGGGCGCCTGTCGCTTGTGCGGTCGGCGCTGGGGTTGGGGTGGGGAGGAGAGCGGCGCGCTTGATCACCAACACGGTGCCGATCTGGAGCAACTCGGGTTGCACCCCCGGGTTGTTGCGCAGCAACTCTTCCACCGTCGTGCCGTATGCAAGGGCAATGCCGCTCAGCGTTTCGTTTGGCTTCACGGTGTGGGTGATGTCTGCGGTGAGCGGTTCGGGCGTCGGTGTTGCGGCAGCGCTGGCGGTGCCTTCACCTATTGGTAGGGTTGGCGTTGGCTCGGGGAGGAGCACCTCCACTGTGAAGTTATCCCAGTAAATCTCGTTGTTGCGCACAGGGTCTTTCATCGAGGCGTAGGTGAACAGGACGATGGATTCGCTGCGTGCCTCTGCCTCAACGCTGAGCTGCACCCATTGGTCTAGCGGGGATTGCTCTGGCGCGCGCACCACCTGACCGCTGAGCGGGCTGGGCGTGCCGTTGCCGCCGAGCGGGTCAATGCCGATGCTCACCTGCACCTCGCGCGAGGGGCGCGCGGAGATCGGGCTGTCGTCGTTTGTGGACCAAGCGCGTGCCCAAGCCGTGAAGCGGATGCGCGTGCCGGGCTGAACCCCTGTGACGACGCGGTACAAGCCGCCGCTGAATGTGGCGTAGCGCGCGCGCATGCGCTGGGCGGCGTTGCCTTCGTAAGGCGCAATGGTCCATCGGTCGAACACAGGGCGCTCGTTCACGTTTGGGGGATCGTTTTCGGCGCGCGGCGTGAACCAAACGCCCCAGCCCTCTGGCACCTCACAGCCACCTTCTCGGCAGAAGGGATCGTTTTTGAAGGCGCCCTCGAAGGTCTCGCGCAGCAGCACGTTGGCTTGCCGCGCGTGAAGCGTCTGCAGCGAGAGCATCAGCGTGCCTAACAAAGAGATAGCAGCGATGCGCGCGATGACGCTGCGGATAGGTCCATGCATGGCGTTAGCGGGTGGGAATGATAACGGAGTCGCCCTGGAGCTCGCCTTGTGCCGTGAAGACAGGCAAGCGCTGCAGGTCGGCGCGCCGGTACATGCCCACGGCGATCGTGACCGAAGACGCCGAAGCAGGCAAGCGCAGCACGTAGCGATCGCGGATCACGTCGCCAGGGCGCCAGAAGTAGGTGGGCAGATAGCCTTGTCCGGGCGTGCTGTCGGCTTGTGCGATGAGCCGACCGTCTTGCAGCGCGTGGACAAACACAGCGAGGTCGTCCACGACGGGTTGACGCGCACGCCAAGCCAACGTGACGATGGAGGTGTGCGCGTCGCTGGCGTCTTGTGCGAGGTTTGCCTCGAGCAGTTCGACGGCGTTGCCGAGGCGCCAAGAAGCAGCGCGCGCGGGTGCAGGCGCAAACGACACAGCGACGAAGGCGCGGCGCGGCTCAGGGTCGCGATCGTTCTGAGCCATGGGTCCGAGCGTGAGGCTGAGTTGCGCAGGCGAGGGCAGCGCGTTGCGCAATGCCGTCCAATCGTGGTTTGGGTCCACGAGCAACACACCACGCTCGGCGCGCATGGGAAACTCGAAGTAGAGCCCCATGTCGCCTACGTAGTCCGCCGCGGGCGCAATGAAGCGTAGGGTTGGTGAGTCAGACATCAGGCGGCGATCCAACAGCACGCGCTGTTGTTGCTCAAGCGCGTGGTTGATCGTGTGCCCCAACACGACCTCCTGCGCCTCGAACCAATAAGCGGTCAGTGGGCGATGCACATAGTCACCGAAGTAATCGCGGAAGGTTTTAACGCCGCCGAACAAGAGCGGCACCAGCGCCACAACCCATCCCAGCGCGGCAGCGTGATGTGGTGCAAGGCGGCGTTGTATGAGCGCATCGGTCGTGCTTTGGCGCAGTGCGTCCAGTCCGAGCGCAGCGAGTAGGCCTGCTGCGGGCAAAGCGCCCACTGCGCGCAAGAAGTGCGGCGCATCCACAGCGAGCAAAGTGGGCAGCAGGAACAGCGCCAGCCACGCAAGCAACGCGCGGCTTGCGGTCGTGCCTCGGCGCGCGGCAACATACAAACCCAACACAAAGCCGATCGCCAAAGCAGGGTCAAAGACAGGGCGCCCAGGCAGGTTGTGGCGCCAGATGGTGTCGCCTGCGACGAAGAACATGCCGAGTGCCCGGAGCGCGTTTTCGGCAAGCGCGAGCCATGGTGCTGCATCGCCTTCGCTCAGGATCGAGACCTGCGTCGGGCGAGTGAGGAGCAGCGGGGCATGGCGCAGCGTCCACGCGCCAAAAGGAAAAAGCACGGCGAGCGCTGCCGCCCCAAAGGACATCCCAACGCGCCAGTCGTGCCGTGATTCGCGGACGACGAGCGGTAGCATGAGCGGCACGATGAGGGGCGCGGCAGCGTAGGTGTAGAACGTCAAACCGAACGCGCCGCCAGCCAGCGCTGCCCAGCGGTAACGGCGCAGCGGATCGTGCGCGCGCCTTGCAAGAAACCAAGCTGCCATTGTCACCGCAAGCGCAGGCGGCAACGTGATGGCGCGGAAGGCGGTGCGGCTGAGCGCAAGGTGCCAAAACGTAACAGCGATGACCGCTGCTGCAAGCAAGCCCAGGCGCGGTGAGAACATCGCGCGCCCAGCGGCGTATACAGCTGCAAGTGTCAGCACACCGAAGAGTGAAGCGGTCCATCGCAGCGCTTCGGGCGTACGCCCGAGCACGGCGATGCTCGGAGCGAGCGCGTAAATGAACAACGCCTCACGCCCATTGTTGGCGACAAAGAAGACCGAGAGATCGCCCGCCAGGAGGTGTGTTGCGTCAATGCCATAAAACGCCTCGTCGCGGTACAGCCCCGGCGGCAATTTGCCCACGTTCGTCCAACGCAGCGCCGCGCCCGCCCACAACACCACAAACAGCGCAGCGATGTGCCGAAGCGGAAGTCTGCTCATGCGCGCGTGGAACGGAAGATGGCGAGCGCTGCCGTGTAGCTGTGCAAGAAGTTTTGCCCGCGAATGGGCCCAATTTCGCCGTTGCAGAAGAAACCTGCCAATGGCACAGGGTGGGCATCGTCTTCGCCGCTAAGCGCTGCTTGGATCACGCGCACATCACCATCTGCGTGGGGATACAAGCGCGTGCCGCGGCCGTTACACGCAAACAGCAACACCCCTTGCGGCGGTTCAAGCAGCGCATGTGGCGCGAGCAGCATCTCCAGGTCCTCTTGTGCGGTTGAGGCGTCGCGCAAGTGAAATTGCACGATGTCTCCCACCTCAAGCAGGTCGCCCACTGCGATTGCCCCTGTGTTGGGGTCGCCGCCGAGCACGTTGCGCACGACGAAGTCGCCACGTCCGAAGCCGGCATACGGCGGGTGCGCTTCTGATTGCACTAACCGACCGATGAGCAAACTGCCTGCGAGGCGTTTTTGTTCGGCGCGGCTCAAGCTCTCGATAAGCGTCTCGAGTTGCTCCAGCGGCGGGTTGTTGTCCAGCTCTAGGATGAAGTGCTGATACGTGCGCGTAACGCGAAAGGGACGGCCGATGGGGCGGCATCCCTGCGAAACCACGAGGTCCACTTGCACGTCCCCTTCGAGGGCGAGCCCCACTGCGCCGCCACGCAGCACCTCACGGTTGAGCACCAACGTGTTGCTGCCTGGACTGGTCCCGCCGCTGGCTACGCCTCCGATTGCGGGCACGCCGGCGTAGAAACGGTTGAAGGCGTCCAACACGCCCAAGTAGTGAGGCGGTCGCCCACTGAGGGGCACCGTGAAAGGATCGGCTAGCAGGATGAACAGCTGAGGGGTTTTGGCGCCGACGACGTGCTCACGAAAAGCGTGGCCTGAGCTTAAGATTGTGCTCCACTCCGCAGCGCTGTGCGCTTGCAAGGCAAACGTTTGCGCGCGTACGTGCGGCGTGCGCGCTGCAAACAGCGCGACCGCTGGGCGCTGTTCGAGCTCTCGCGTTGTTGCGATGACCGACTCGGCGCTGCAGCCGATGAGCGAAGGGTAGCCGAGCGCTTCGCAAAGCTCATTGGCGAGCTGCTCTGCCATCGGCACGAAGTGCGCCGTGAAGAAGAACACCGCCCAATCGAATGGCGGTGCTACAGGTAGCTGCCTGAGCAGCAGCGCGGCGAGCGTTGCGGGATCGCAGCGCTCGGGCAATTCGCCGCGCGCGACGAGGTCCTCATCGGTCACGTGAGCGGCGACAAAGCGCGTAGCCGCAGCCATACGCGGCATTGTAGCAAGAGGTTTTTCCATCAAGCGCGTTGGGGAAACGCAGATGCTTCCGCCGCGTGCGAGAAGCATCGCGTTCGCCGTGCCGGCCGTTTCAGATAGCGCCGCAGCTCAGCGTTGTTCCCCTCAACCGAGTAGGTCTGCGATTTCCCCTCTGCCACCACATGACCGCTGCTCTGAGCAGTGCCACCAGCATCTGCGGCGCTCCACTCACCAACGGCTGAAGCGCCTGCGGGCTAAGCGCATGCATTACCACGAAGCTGGCAAGCTAGCTGCTTCGTTCAACGCAGGCGGCAAGGTAGAGCGATGCTTTTTGGTATGCCGCTTGTCCAACTCGGCGATGCGCTCACGGTCACAGGTCGGCAGCACCGGTCACCCTTGCGATTTGTCTTGCGTTGCTGCTGCCTTGACCCAGTTGGCGACGGTTTGGTGGTTAATCTTCAACGCGCGCGATGCTGCGATTGCTGTGCCCGTTCACTGCCATGGCGACAGCCTGCTGGTGTGGGGCAATGTTGTAGCCACGCGGTTTGGGGTTAGGTGTGTGGGAAGCAATTCTTCGTTCCCACTAGCGCCGCCAACGAGAACCGCAAATCTAACGGTGCGTCGTGGATGTCCCTTGACAGGGAGGCGTATTGGCGTATAATACGCGGCGCGCTGCGGGATGGAGCAGTGGTAGCTCGTCAGGCTCATAACCTGAAGGTCGCAGGTTCGAATCCTGCTCCCGCTACTGCCGAGACAGCCGACCTTGCGTCGGCTGTTTTTTTACTTTGCCGAGTGCGCATAGTGCTGGACGAAGTGGAATTCGTTGAGCGGCCAATACACCACAAGCGCGCGCCCGATCAGCAGCGACGCCGGCACGGGACCAAAGGCACGCGAATCTTGGCTATAGCTGCGGTTGTCCCCAAGCACGAAGTACTCATCGGCACCGAGCTGCCAGTAGCTGATCTCCCGCGTAGGACCTGAGTAGGCGTTTGGCGGGAGATAAGGCTCGTCCAAAGGGATGCCGTTGATGAACACACGGTTATCACGCAGCTCAACCACGTCGCCTGGAATGCCCACGATGCGCTTGATCAGTTCGATGTCTTGCACCGGTGAGCGCATGATCACCACGTCGCCACGGTTGTAGCCGAACAGGCGGGGCGTGATCTTGTCCACTAGCAGGCGCTGGTTCTCGTGGTAATTCGGCTCCATGCTTTGCCCTAGGATGGCGTAGTTGCCAATCGCTAAGCGTGCAACGAGGAACACAAGCACGAAGAGCGCCAACGTCTCGGCAATCTCGCGCAGCAGCCCTCGCCCAACGCCAGCGCTGCGCTCAGGTGCAGGTGCGGATTCGGTGCTCATGCCTGTAGCCACCCCCGTGCCGCGAGATTCGCGTAGCTGCGCGCGGCGCTTTCCAGCTCGCCCTCAGGGCAGTGATCCATCTCGACGATATACCAGTGCACACCTGCTGCGTCACCTGCTGCGAGGATAGCGCCGAAATCCAGCGCGCCTTCGCCCAAGATCATGTCGCGGGGATTGGTGGGGTCAGCGCTGATGTCTTTCAGGTGGAGCAGGGGCACGCGCCCAGCGTACTTGCGGATGTAGGCGACTGGGTCTTCGCCACCGCGCTTGACCCAGTAAGTGTCCAGCTCCGCTTTGAGGAAAGTTGGGTCGGCGGCGCCGAACAAGATGTCGATCGCGTAATGACCGTCGAGGCGCTCGAACTCGAAGTCGTGGTTGTGGTAGTAAAACGTCAAGCCGTAGCGCTGTGCAGCTTGACCCGCGCGCTCCATGATGCGCGCCGCCTCGCGCCAACCTTCGGCGGTGCGAAACCGCTCTGGAACCCAACCGACGCCCACATACGAAGCGCCGAGCGCGGCGAAGTGCTCCAAAGTGCGCTGGAGAGCGTCGCCTTGCACGTCTTCGATGCGACAGTGACCGCCGATGGGTGTCAAGCCGATTGCTGCCAAGTGCGCGCGTAGGACTTGCGGCGCGTAGCCACCGAAGTCGCCGAAGAATTCAACCCCGCGATAACCTATTGCTGCAAGCTGTTCGAGCACGCCGAGGAAATCGCGCCGCAGCGCGTGGCGCACCATGTAAAGCTGAATGCCGATGTTTCGCATGGAGACGTGCGCGATTCTAACGCGCGTTCATGGACGCAATAAGGTTCACCGTATAATTCGATAGCCTCTCCTACGACCTCTCTTGTCAAAAGGAACATCGTGAGCGAGCAAGCGTTCAGCATGGAACGGACAGGCGGAGAAGTCCTGCGCTCACCTAACGGCGCTGATACCGCCGCTGAAGCCGTGATCGAATCGCCAAATCTAGGGCGAATTCGCGACACCGACATTGATCGCGAAATGCGCGGCGCTTATCTCGATTACGCCATGAGCGTGATCGTCAGCCGCGCTTTGCCCGATGCGCGCGATGGGCTGAAGCCCGTGCAGCGACGCATCCTCTACGTGATGCACGAGACTGGCGCGCGCAGCAACGCGCCCTATCGCAAAAGCGCGCGCATCGTTGGCGACGTGCTCGGCAAGTTTCACCCTCACGGCGACCAAGCAGTGTACGAGGCGCTGGCGCGCATGGCCCAGGACTTCTCCATTCGTTATCCGTTGATTGACGGCCAAGGTAACTTCGGCAGCGTGGATGGCGATCCACCAGCAGCCATGCGCTACACTGAAGCGCGCCTCTCGCGCCTCGCCGAGGAGCTGCTCACCGATCTCGACAAGGAGACGGTGGATTGGGTGGACAACTTCGATGGCACGTTGAAAGAGCCGAGCGTGCTCCCAGCGGCGGTCCCCAATTTGTTGCTCAACGGCGCCTCAGGCATCGCCGTCGGCATGGCAACCAACATCCCGCCGCATAACTTGCGTGAGCTATGCCAAGCCATCGCCTACGTGATCGATCGGTGGGACGCGCTCGATGAGATCAGCGTGGACGACCTCATGGCGCTCCTGCCGGGTCCCGATTTCCCCACCGGCGGCTTGATCATCGGGCGCGAGGGGATCGCCAGCGCCTACGCGACGGGGCACGGGCGGCTGGTGTTGCGCGGCGTCGCTACCGTTGAGGAGATGAAGGGCGGACGCCACCAGATCGTGATCACCGAGCTGCCCTACCAGGTGAACAAAGCGATGCTGATCGAGCGCATCGCCGACCTGGTGCGCGAGGGGCGCATCGAGGAGATCAGCGATTTGCGCGATGAAAGCGACCGCCGTGGGATGCGCATCGTGATCGAGCTGCGGCGTGGCGCACAGCCCAATCATGTGCTCAACCGCCTCTACAAGCTCACCGCGTTGCAAAGCACCTTCGGCGTGCAGATGTTGGCGCTGGTCACTGATGCAGACGGGCGCTTGCAGCCGCGCTTGCTCAGCTTGAAGCGCGCGTTGGTGATTTTCGTTGAGCACCGCCGCGAGGTCATCCGCCGCCGCAGCCAATTCGATCTCGAGAAGACGCGCGCACGCGCCCACATCTTGGAAGGCTTGCGCATCGCGCTCAACTTCCTCGATCTCGTGATTCAGATCGTCCGCAGCGCGCCCGATGCGGAAACGGCAAAGGCGCAGCTCATCGCGCAGCTCAACTTGAGCGAGGCGCAAGCACAAGCTATCCTCGACATGCAATTGCGCCGCCTCGCTGCGCTGGAGCGCCAAAAGATCGAAGAGGAGTACCAAGACTGCCTGAAGACCATCGCGTATCTCGAGGACTTGCTCGCGCACCCACACAAGATTCTGGCGCTCGTCAAGGAAGAGACGCTCAAGCTCGCGGAGCGCTACGGAGACGCGCGGCGCACGCGTATTCTCGCCGACGCGCGCGAGGATTTTGACGAAGAGGAGCTGATCCCAGAGCGCGAGGAGCTGATCTCGATCACCGAGCGCGGCTACATCAAGCGCACGCCCGCCGACACCTACCGCGCTCAAAGCCGCGGCGGGCGCGGCGTGAGCGGTATGACCACCAAAGACGAGGATGAGGTGATCTTCTTGCTCAGCGCGCGCACGCACGACACTGTGCTTTTCTTCAGCGATCGCGGGCGCGCGTACGCGCTGCGCGCCTTTCAAATCCCGGAAGGAGATCGCACGGCGAAGGGCGTGCTGCTGATGAACCTGATCGCGCTCGGCGAGGGCGAGAAGATCACCGCCGCGCTTGCCGTGCCGAAGGCGCTGATGCAGCAAGTGCGCGCAACGCAGAGCGAGGACGAAGAAACCGATTCGGTGCTTGGCGACGAAGCGGAGTTGCCCGACCTGGAGACCGAATCCGCCTCGTCGAGCAACGGGATGGAGGCGCCCGTGCCGACATTAGCGCTGTGCACGCGACAAGGCAAGATCAAGCGCATGGACCTCGCCGCGTTTGCCAACATCCGCAGCAGCGGGTTGAGCTGCATGACGCTGAGCGAAGGCGATGCGCTGAGCTACGTGCGCCTAACGCCCGGCAATGCGGAGCTGATGTTGGTGACGGCCTACGGGCAAGCGCTGCGCTTTCACGAATCTCTAGTGCGCCGCATGGGGCGGCTTGCAGGGGGTGTGCGCGCTATGCGCTTCAAACATGCTGACGATTTCATCGCCGGTATGGACGTGGTTGAGCCAGGCGGCTACTTGCTCACCGTCACGGAGCGCGGCTTTGGCAAGTGCACAGCGCTGGATGAGTACAGCACCCAAGGGCGCGGCGGGAGCGGCATGCGCACGATGAGCAACGCGCTGGAGACCACCGGGCGCATCGTCGCAGCGCATGTTGTGCAGCCCGACGATCACATCACCATCATCAGCGCAAACGGTGTGGTCTTGCGCCAGCGCGTGAGCGATGTCCCCAAGACGGGGCGCGCCACGCGCGGCTCGCGGCTGATGGACCTGCGCGAAGGGGACAGCGTGGCGAGCGTAGCGCGGCTGCGCGCTCCGTAAGCGCGTTACTCATACGCCAGCACCTCGCGCACCGTGAGCCGTGAGGCACGCCACGCCGGCGCGAGGCTTGCGAGCGTCGCCACCACCAACACCGCGACGAGCCAGATCGCCAGCCCGCTCCACGAATAGGCGAAGTCAAGCGGGCGGCGCATGAAGGCGATCCCCACCGCCTCGCACATCAAGCGCCCGATCGGCAACGCGAGCGCTGCGCCGATCAACCAACTCAGCGCGCCGATCACCAGCCCTTCGCCGATGATGATGCGCCGAATTGCGCCATCGCTGGCGCCGATCGCGCGCATCACACCGATCTCGCGCGTGCGCTCGAGCACGTTGATGCTCATTGTCCCCGCCAAGCCCAAGCCACCAACGATTGCCAACAGCAGCGCGGTGAGGATCAAAAACGTGATCAGCAGATCGAACTGAAAGGTGATTTGCTCACGGCGCTCGGTCAACGTCTCGGTGAGCTGCACGGGCATGTTCTCGGCGCGGAAAGCGGATTCGATCGCGCGCGCCACTTGGGATTGGAACGCGCCGTCGTGCTGCTCGGTGACGACGACCAATGTGCGCACTTGGCGCCCGGTGAACAGCGCCGCGCGAAAGCCCTCGCGGTTCATGTAGATCACACGCGGGTTGCGGATTTGTCCGGTGAGCACGCTTTGTGTCACGCCCACGATCTGCGCGCGCACGGTGCGATTCCCAAAACGCAATGCGATCGTGTCGCCCAGGCGAAGGTCGGGGTTGTCTTCGAGCACTTCCGTGTTCACCACAACGGCGTTTGCGTCCTCGGGTGTCAGCCAGCGCCCTTGCAGGATGAGCGGTTGCAGCAGGCGCGTATCCGCAGGCGGCGCGATGACCTCAATCACGCGCCCTTCGCTGCCATCTTCGCGCACGCGGCGCGCGCTCCCTGTGCTCCATGCCTCAGCATACACCACGCCGGGCACTTGGCGCACGGCGTTGAGCGCTCGATCTTCGCCGTGCAAGCCCCGCAGCGTCACCTCGACATCATATTGCCAATAGCGCAATGAGATCGCCAAGCTGCGATGCAACGAGTCGCGCACGGTGAAGACGGCGATGAAGATCGCGCTCGCCAAGACCAGCGTGCCCATCGTGAGCACAAGGCGCGCTTTGCGGCGAAAGGTGTTGCGCAGCGCGAGCAAGAACGGTCGTGAGACCCAATGCTCGAGCGCCGCGGCGAGGTTAAGCCGTAGGGGCAGGCGCGGCGCGCGCAGGCGCGCACCTGTGCCGGTGCTGTCGCTCAAGCCTGTTGCGGTGATCGCCTCGCGCACGGTGATGCGCGCACCAGTGAGCACAGGGAAGAGCGCCGCCACCAACGGCAACAGCAACCCCACGCCGATCTCAAGCGCGAGCACTTCGAGCGGCAGCGTGCGTGTGAGGATGTCGAAGTTCAGCAGTCCCGCGACGAAGTTCACCAGCCACAGCGCGCCCAACGTCCCCAGCGGCACGGCGATGATCAACGCTAGCACGCCGAAGATCGTCACCGTGGTGAGATACAGCCCGACGATCTGCGGCGTCCGCGCGCCGACTGACTTCATGATGCCGATGTGTTTGATCTGCTGCGCGACGATGGCGGTGGTGGTGTTGACCACGAGAAAGCCGCTCAAGAACAAAGCGAGCGCACCCAACGCCACCAGGATCAGCAGCATGGATTGCAGTTGATCCTCGGCGTAGTGCCGACCGGGCGCTTGGGGGATGTTCGCGCTGAGGAAGAGGCGCCCGCTGTCCTCGATGCGGTCTTTGATCGCGTCAGCGACGCGCTGCAAGTGCTCGCGGTCGGTGAGGTCGCGCGCGACGCGCACGCGCACTTCGTTGTAACGCTTGGGGAACCCAAGCCACTCCAACGTTTCCGGCGTGATGTAGCCGCTGCCGAAGTTGGCGAACATCACTGGTGGCGCGTTGATGTCGAACACGGTGCCCGCGATGCGCAGATCGCGCGTTTTGCCGTCGGGGAGTTCCACGGTGATTGTGTCGCCGATCTGTTTGTTGAACAGGCGCAGCGTGCTGCGCTCTAGCAAGATTTCACGCCGCGGCGGGACGCGCGCGCCGTCCTGATGCCAAAAGCGGTCGAGACGCACGTTGTCGAAGTCCCAAAGGGCATAGAGGATCAAATTGCTGCGTGCTTCGCCGAGGAGCACGCGCAACACGTACACGCTACGCCCCTGCGCTTCAGCAACCTCGGGCATACGCGCGACAGCACGCACGAATTGCTCATCAAGGTCGCTGGCTTGCACGCCGAAGCTAGCTTCGTGGCTCGCCTCATATTGCGTGCGCAGGTCGCGCGCGAGAATGGTGCGCGCGCCCGCGAGTGCGCCAACAGCGAACACGCCCACCGCGATGGAGAGCACTACCAGCGCGGTGCGCGTCTTGTTGAGCCAAAGCTCGCGCAGCACTTTGCGCCAACGCGGCGCGAGCAACAGCGAAGTATCGGAGCGGGTCATGTGTGAAGCAAAGCGAGCGCCATGCACGTCGCCCACGACATCACTTTAAACGCGCCCTCGTTCAAAGCGCGGCGCACGTCATCGCGGGAAAGGCGCACCACTTCTTGTGGCTCTAGGTCATCCGCATTGGGAGGCTGCACGGGGCGCGCGCCGCGCGCGAGCCACAAATGCCCGCGCCCTGCGCCCCGGTTGCCGTCCACGGCGTAGCTGCCCAACGCGATCCAAGTTGGCGCGGCATAGCCCAGCTCCTCGAGCAGCTCGCGCTGCGCCGCATGCAAGGGGTCTTCGCCAGGGTGCATGTAGCCGCCAATGGTCGCCAAGGTCCACCCCGAAACGGCGTATTTCGTTTGTCGAAAGCAGAGGAAATCGCCGTCTTCATCTTGCACCGCGACGTTGACAAAGTCTGGGGTCTCTACCCAAGCCCAATCCGGGATCACGCTGCCATTGGGGAGCACCACTTCGTGCAACTCCAGCCGAAGCCAAGGCGGCTGATCGAACACCAAGCGGCGTGTGCGCGTATGCCAAAGCTGTTCGTCCATGGTCGGCGCGATCGTACTGGCTATGTGCATGGGCTGAGCGTTTGTGTAGCACCTGGTCGCATGGCAGATGCAAAAACCCACATCTCAGCTTATAGTTGCCGAAAAGGCGCGCGCGAGCGCGCACACGTTGTGCTTGTGGGAGCAGACCATGACGGTGCAAACCGCAACAGGAAAAGTGATCACCTCCATCGAAGCGGCAGCGCGCGAGCGAGATTCGTTCGAGGCGCTTTTCAAGCCGAAGACCATTGCTGTCATCGGCGCAACAGAGAAAGAAGGCAGCGTTGGGTTGGCGATCATGCGCAACTTGAAGCCGTTTCGCGGCCAAGTGTTTCCCGTTAACCCGAATCGCGCGACCGTGCTCGGCTTGAAAGCGTATCCGAACATCGCAGCTGTGCCCACGCGCGTTGACCTTGCCGTGATCGTCACGCCAGCGCCGACTGTGCCGGGCATCGTCGGTGAATGCATTGCTGCGGGCGTGAAGGCAGCGTTGATCATCTCCGCGGGCTTCAAGGAGATCGGTCCTGAAGGTGCTGAGCTGGAGCGGCAAATCCTCGAGCAAGCGCGCCGCGCGCACATGCGCATCGTCGGGCCTAACTGTTTGGGCATCATGAACACGCACCTCGGCTTAAACGCCACGTTTGCCGACCGCATGGCGCGCCCGGGTAAAGTCGCGTTCCTCAGCCAATCTGGCGCGCTGTGCACCGCCGTGCTTGATTGGAGCTTCCGCGAGAACGTGGGCTTCAGCTACTTCATCTCGGTGGGTTCGATGCTCGATGTGGGGTGGGGCGACCTAATTGACTACCTCGGCGACGACCCGAACACGGAGAGCATCGTGATGTACATGGAGACGATCGGCGACGCGCGCGCGTTCATCAGCGCTGCGCGCGAGGTGGCGATGAACAAGCCGATCATCGTGATCAAGGCAGGGCGCACAAGCGCCGCGGCGAAAGCCGCTGCCTCGCACACTGGCTCGCTTGCTGGCAGCGATGACGCGCTCGACGCCGCGTTTCGGCGCTGCGGCGTGTTGCGTGTGGACACCATCAGCGACTTGTTCCACATGGCAGAAGTGTTGAGCAAGCAGCCGCGCCCGCGCGGCCCGCGCCTCACCATCGTCACCAACGCCGGCGGTCCGGGCGTGCTGGCAACAGATGCGCTTGTGTTGAGTGGTGGCGAGCTTGCAACGCTTACGCCCGAGACGATGGAAAAGCTCGACGCTATCTTGCCGCCAGCGTGGAGTCACAACAACCCCATTGACGTGCTCGGCGACGCAACACCCGAGCGCTACGCACAAGCCTTGGAGATCGCCGCTGCCGATCCCAACAGCGATGGTCTGCTCGTTATCCTCACACCGCAGGCAATGACTGACCCGAAAGCAACTGCGGAATTGCTCAAGCCCTACGCGCGCTTGCGCAACAAACCATTGCTTGCGAGCTGGATGGGCGGCGATGTAGTGGCAGAGGGGCAGCGCATCCTCAACGAAGCCAACATCCCCACCTTCGACCATCCCGATACTGCTGCGCGCATGTTCACGTACATGTGGCGCTACGCTGATAACCTGCGCGCGCTTTACGAGACGCCCGTGCCTGTTGAGGAGCGCGTCGTTAACCGCGCAGAGGCAGAAGCGATCATCAACCGCGTGCGCAGCAGTGGGCGCACGTTGCTCACGGAGTACGAATCCAAGAAGCTCCTGGCTGCGTATGGCATCCCCACTGTGTTGACAGAGATCGCAACTGACGAGGATGAAGCTGTGCGCATCGCTGAGCACATCGGCTACCCTGTTGTGCTCAAGCTACACTCGGAGACGATCACGCACAAAACCGATGTTGGCGGCGTGAAGCTCAATCTGCGCGATGCGCAGGCTGTGCGCGAGGCGTTCCGACTGATCAAAGCGGCGGTGTTGGCGCGGGGCAAGCCAGGCGACTTCCTCGGCGTGACAGTGCAGCCGATGATCGCGCTCGAAGGCTATGAGCTGATCCTCGGCAGCACCACCGATGCGCAGCTCGGTCCGGTGTTGCTCTTCGGTGCGGGCGGGCAATTGGTCGAGGTGTTTAAGGATCGTGCGCTTGGGCTGCCGCCCTTGAACACCACGCTGGCGCGCCGCCTCATGGAGCAAACGCGCATCTACACCGCGCTGCACGGCGTGCGCGGGCGCAAACCTGTGGACCTCAGCGAGCTTGAGCAGATTTTGGTGCGCTTCAGCTACTTAGTGAGCGAGCAGCGCTGGATCAAAGAGCTGGACATCAACCCGCTCTTGGCTTCAGACAAGCAGATCATCGCTCTGGACGCGCGCGTGGTGTTGCATGATCCTCGTCTTGACGAGCGCGATTTGCCGCGCCGCGCCATTCGCCCATACCCCATCCGCTACGTAGCGCCGTTCACGCTCAACGACGGCACACGCGTGTTGATCCGCCCAATTCGCCCCGAGGATGAACCGTTGCTGGTGGAGTTTCACCACACGCTTTCTGAAGAGAGCGTGTATTTGCGCTACTTCCACCCATTTCCGCTCAGCGAGCGCATCGCGCACGAGCGCCTCACGCGCATTTGTTTCATCAACTACGAGCGTGAGATGGCGCTTGTTGCTGAGCTGCGCGACGAGCAAGGCAAGCCACACATCATCGGTGTAGGACGCTTGATCAAACTGCGCGGCGGGCTAGAGGCAGAGTTCGCCATTTTGGTCACCGATGCGTATCAGCATCTTGGGCTTGGGCGCGAGTTGCTCTCGCGGCTCGTGCAGATCGGGCGTGAGGAAGGTGTGGTGCGCATCACCGCAGACATCCTGCCAGAGAACACCGGCATGATTCGCGTGAGCGAGCAGGTGGGCTTTACGTGTCGCCTTGATCCTGAAGAAGGCGTCGTGAAGGCGGAGATTGTGCTGCGCTAGTGCCCGCATCTCATTTGCGCCCGAAATCGGCAGGGTTTTCACCCCACAGGTCGGTGCGCCATTTGAGCACGGCGTTGCAGTAAGGTGTTTCCATGAGCCACCGTTCCGCCTCGGCGATGCGCGCGAAGAGCGCATCATTGTTCGCGGTGCGCGGCAATCGGGTGGCGCAATGCGCATGTGCAACCCAGAGGATGGCGTTGTTCGAGTCGGTGAACACAGGGGATCGGTCCGCGCGTGCTGTGAGCCAACGCAGCGCGTCCACGATGGCGAGAAACTCGCCGATGTTGTTGGTGGCGTCGGGAAAGGGACCGTGGCGGAAGATCTCGACGCCATCGGCAATGCGCACGCAGCGGTAGAACATCAAGCCGTCTGCGCTGCTGAGCGCAGCGTCCACAGCGTAGCCCGTGCGCACTTTGGGCGGCAAAGCGGCGCGTGTTTGTTGAGCTGCTGTGTGCGCGTCGCCAGCAGCAAAAGCAGCCAACGCTTCGGCTTCGCTGGTGAACGATTTGTAGGCAGCGTTGGGGTAGCCTTCCACTTGCGCGCGTGCAGCGTCCCAAGCGTCATACACGCCAGGCACGCGCCCGCGCCAAACCACATACCACTTTTTCGCCATTCTGCCGTCAGCGCAGCAGCGCAGGGATGTCGGTGGGCAGCTCGGCGACGCGAATGCCTGCGGCGCGCAGCGCCTCGATCTTGGCTTGGGCGCTGCCGCTGCCGCCCTCGATGATGGCGCCAGCGTGTCCCATGCGACGCCCTTCAGGGGCAGCACGCCCTGCGATAAACCCCACGACGGGTTTCTTGACGTGCGCTTTGATCCACGCCGCGGCACGCTCTTCCTCATTGCCGCCGATCTCGCCGATCATCACAATGGCTTCGGTCTCGGGATCGTCGTTGAACATGCGGATCACGTCGAGGAAGTCGAGGCCGTGCACAGGATCGCCGCCGATGCCGACGATGGTGCTTTGCCCCAGGCCCGCCTGCGTTAGGGCGTACACAGCCTCGTAGGTGAGCGTGCCGCTGCGCGAGACAATACCAACGGGCCCAGGTACGGCGATGTTTGCCGGGATGATGCCGATCTTGGCTTGGCCGGGCGTGAGCAAACCTGGGCAGTTCGGCCCGAGCAGCATGGCGCCTTTGGTGTCAAGGTAAGCGCGCACGCGGATCATGTCTAACACAGGGATGCCTTCAGTGATGCACACAATGAGCTTGATGCCTGCATCGGCAGCTTCCATGATCGCGTCTGGGGCGAAGCGCGCAGGCACAAAGATCACGCTGGCGTTTGCGCCCACCTCGCGCACGGCCTGCCCCACCGTATCGAACACGGGCACGCCGTAGTCAGTGATCATGCCGCCTTTGCCAGGGGTGACACCGCCAACCACAATGGGCGCGTAAGCCTGCATTTGTCGGGTGTGGAAATCGCCCTCACGCCCAGTGATGCCCTGAACGATCAGGCGTGTGTTGCGGTCCGCGAGAATAGCCATGGTGTGCTCCGTCGAGATGTGTTCCGGCGCGGCGATTATATGCATCCCGCTGCGCAAGGCAAGCTGTGCGCGCTTGGCGCCCTCGTGAGGTGGTATAATCCCGCGCGCATTACAACAAAGCTTGGCGTCTTGAGTGACCACCGGGATGTGGCACAGCGCTTGTGCCGCATCCCGTTTTTGTTCGTCGCTCAAGCGCCGCGCAGACAAGGAGAAGGAATCGCTATGGCAACCGAACTTCGTGACTTCCTCCAGCTCTCGTACGCCGAACTTGAAGAACTCAACCTTGCTGCCAAGGCGCAGCGACTCGCGCGCACGCCGATGCACCAACTGCGCGAAGAGCGCATGAAGTACTTGACCGACGAAAAGCGCATCAAGGCGGTCACAGTGCTGTTCTCCGACTTGGAGGGCAGGCTGCACATGCTCGACTATGACAAAAAGTTCCTGCTCAAGTCGGTGGATAACCTCACCTTCGATGGCTCTTCGATCCGCGGTTTCACGGCGCAGCGCGAGAGCGACTTGCGGCTGGAAGTGGACTGGAGCGCGTTCTACTGGGCACCGGCAGATGTCTTCGGCCCCGGCAAGGTGCTTGTTTTTGCAAACGTGCTCGACAAAGACGGCAGCCCCTACGCAGCCGACACGCGCGGCATCCTGAAGCAGTACACGGAGAAGCTCTACAACGAGAAGGGCTACACGCTGAACGCCGCCAACGAGATCGAGGGCTTTCTCTTCAAAGGCGAGAACGCCGAGCGCGAATTCTACCGAACGGGGAAGTTCGAGCTAGTCAGCCCCGGTGGCTACTATCACTCGCTCCCTGGCGACCCGCTGCGTCAGTTCATTGACACGGTTGCTGAGGTGCAGCGCGCAATGGGGTTCCAAAACGAGAAGGATCACCCCGAGGTCGCGCCCTCACAGTTCGAGATCAACTACAGTTACACCGAGGCGCTTGCGGCTGCCGACACGATCCAGCTCTATAAGTTGGTGTGTCGCCAAGTAGCGTCCAAGATGGGCATGACGGCGAGCTTCTTGCCGAAGCCCATTGTGGGCATCAACGGGAGCGGCATGCACACCAACATCTCGGTGAGCCAAAACGGCAAAAACTTGTTCTGGGACCCGAACGGCGAAGAGAACCTCAGCACTTTTGCGTGGCAGTTCGTGGATCGCATCTTGACCCACGCCAACGACATTTGCTTGCTGCTTAATGCGAGCGTGAATGCTTACCGCCGCCTCGACCCGCACTTCGAGGCGCCGAATCAGATCATCGCCTCGCCGGTTGACCGCGGCTCGATGATCCGCATCCCGCTCTCCAATGAGCGCAGCGCTCGCATCGAAGTGCGCTCGGTGGGGCCTGATGCGAACCCGTATCTCGTCATGTACTCCCTCTTCCGCACAGGGCTAGAAGGGCACATCAGCGACATGCCCAACCTGCGGCAGGCGAAGCGCTTCTTGCCCGACAACATCTACGACGCCATCGAGAACTTCCGCAAGGCGGAGTGGACCACAGTGCTGTTGGGCGAGGACGTGAAGGCGCGCTACGCAGACCTGAAGCAGGCGGCGGCGGATCGGTGCCCGCGCTTGCTTGGCACCATGGTGAAGGTGCCCGAAGTGCAGTTCCACCACGAGGTCTACAACCAGTACCTCTGGAGCATGTTCTGAATCTTTCGCTCCGCGTTGCCGAGTGGGGCGCAGCGCATCAGGCGTTGCGCCCCTTTGCTTACTCTGCGATCACCTTTTGCTCCCTCAGCAGCGCGATCAGTTGCTCGACTAGCAGATGCACGCCGTAAGGGGTAGTGTGCACAGCGCTATCGGTGAACTCCGATTGTGGCACCACGTCCCAAGCGTCGAGCAGCGTCACGTGGTGTGCCTCTGTCCAAGCGCGCAAACGCTGACGGTAGAGGTCATACGCCCAGCGCGGGTAAAACGCGTTGTAGCGGATGTGGCTGTTTTTCCCCTCGCTGATCAAAATAGGCTCGTTGATGAGCAGCAGCGTCACGCCTTGGGTGTGCGCGAGGCGTATTCCTGCCTCAAGCGCATCGAACGCTAAGGCTTCATCAAGAAGTTGCGGCGGCTGATGCCCATGCCAACTTAGGTCATCAGTGAAGTCGCGCTGCGCAGGTGTGTAGCTCTCTGGGTAGTGTTGGTCAATCCCGGTCGCTGCCCAGAGCACGCCGAAGAGCTGAAGGCGCACCCAATCAGCAAGCGCGCGCCGCTGCCCGATGAGCGTGCGCTCGAGCAAGGAAGGGCGCACAAGCGCGCTTTGGTCGAACGACAATCCAACGCGCTGCTGCAATTGTGACATGCGCTCTGCGTTATGCCGCACGAGCGGATGCGTCGTCTGTGCTTCTGCCGCAAAAGACTCCAGCGTGACGAACCAGAGCACAAGATCGGGCTGATGCTGGAGCGCTTCGTTGAGGATGAGCACGTCTTTGGTGAGCGCCATGATTGGGTAGCCAAGGTTGTAGGCGCGCACGCGACGACCATCCCGGCTGCGCAGCGCGCGCGCGTTGAGTTGCCCCGCCACCGTCTCCTCAGGGCGAAGCAAGAATCCCCACACCGACGAATCGCCGAGCATCACCACGCGGAACTCGTCAGTTGCTTTCCGTCGCGCGAGCGCGTGCGAGGCAAACATGGCGTTGAGGTCGAACAGGCTGAGGTTGTAGGAAAGCGCGGGGTTTTCCCCGTAAGGCAGTCGTTCACGTCCGGGATAGACCACGTTGTAGAGCGAGGCGCGCCCTAACAGTGGCACAGGCTGGAGCAGCGCGAAAAGCCCGTTAAGTGCCACAAACACCAGCGTTGCCTTGAACACGATGCGGGCGATGATGAGGCGCGTCCAGGTCATGGTTTACTCGATGGCGACTGTGTAAACGCGAACGGGGAAGTTCTGCTGATCGCGTGCGTCAGCGTTGGTCTCCGCGGGCGCGAGGGCGGCGAAACACCGGCGGTTGCTGAAAAACTGGCGGCTGATCATGGCCACGCGCACCTGCACCGTGAGCTGCGTTGCATCTGCGCGTGGGATCACGCGCACACGCAAGTAGTGTTGCGTTCCCGGTTCCCAGCGGCTAAACCATGATTCAACCAACGGGTAAACGATGGCGGCGCTGTTGGGCGCGCAGGTGTCGGAGTAGATCATGGCGTCTTTGCACACGCTTGCAGGTGTGATCACGCGCGCGTAGGAGCGTGAGCCATACTCACAGCCCGCAGGTTCCAGCAGCTCGATCACGGTTTCGGGATCTGCGCCGATGATCGTCACGCGCTCGGCTTCGGGGAACGAGAGCGTGATCGATCCGCCAAACTCAGCCGTTCCGCGCCCGACGTTGCTCGCCCACACTGCGACTTCAATAGGTTCGCCACGGCGCACGCGCCCTGGCACGCTGATCCCGTCGAGCCGAGGCACGGGGAAGGTCTGTGTGCCGATGGTGGGCTGGAGCACGAGCACGGGCGTCGCAGTGGGCAAAGGCGTCGGCGAAGGAACAGGTGTGGGTGAGGGGATGGGTGTCGGCGTTGGTAGTGGCGTGGGTGAGGGGAGTGGTGTCGGTGTTGAGAGCGGCGTGGGCGAAGGCGTAGGCGATGGTGGAGGTGTGAACGTTGGCGCCGAAGAAGGCGTTGGCGTGCGGGCGGCAGCAAGGACGACGGGCGTAAGGGTTTGGCTTGGCGTCGGCTTGGGCGTCTGCGAGGTGGGCGTTTGCGTGAAGGCCTCAGCGGCGGCGCTTGTGGGCAAGAAGGGCGCTGTTGCGTGTGCGCTCGTTGGCGTTGGTGTGGGTGCGAATGGTGCGAAGCGCACTGGAAAAGCAATTTGACTTCCGCTAAGCGTCATTGCGCCGAGACCTCCGCATATCCCGACTGCGATCAAGCTTGCCAATGCAGCCAACATGACCCCGCCTGAGCTGAGGGCATGCCGAAGGCGCTCACGCGCAGGAGGATGGCGTAATGCTTGGCGAAACGCCTCTACGGATTGAAAGCGCCGCTTGGGATCAAGTTGCGTCGCTTTGGCGATCGCCTCGACGAGCGCAGGGCTGATTGCCTTCAGGTCGCCGTGCACCTTGTCAGCGCGCGGAAGAACGAACGGGGAAAGCGCTGGATCGAACCCCGTGGCGAGGTAGAGCAAGAGGGCGCCAAGGGCATAGATGTCGCTGTAGGGGCCTGTCTGTCCTTTGCCGTGTTGCTCGGGTGGCGCGTAGCCAGCGGTGCCAAAGGCTTCTGTGTCTGTGGGCTGATCCTCCTTGTAAACACGCGCGATGCTGAAGTCAATCAGCTTGACAACGCCTGTGGGTGTGAGGATCACGTTCTTTGGCGTGAGGTCGCGGTAAATGATGGGAGGGTTGTGTCGGTGGAGGTAGCTCAGCGCATCACAAAGCTGATCGGCGATGCGCAACACGTCGGCTTCAGGCAAGCCCATCGGCGAAAGGCGCATGCGCGCTTCGAGCGTCTCACCCTCGATGAACTCGGTCACGAGCACGGGGATGCCATTGTGGAAGAAGAAATCGAGCACCTGCACGATGTTGGGGTGGCTTAGCTGTGCGAGCAGCCGCGCCATGGATTCAACTTGCTGAAAAGCGGCTTGTGGGTCGGCTTGTGGGGAGGTGGGCGGTTTGTATTCTTTAACGATGACCTTGCGGTCGAACGTGCGCGCATCCGTGGCGAGATAGACGTAGGATTGCCCACCCTCGGCAAGGAGTCGCTCGATACGGTAGCGCTCGTTGAGCCATTCACCTGCGGAGAACATGACCACGTGCTCGATGAGGAGGCGAATCGCAGCCGCGAAGCCGCGCGCGTTGCCTTAGCTCGGCGGAGTAGGGGAGGGGAGCATGTTTGGCGGCGTGGTGATGTCCACGAAGAACGGCGCCACAGTGGGGGTTGGGCGCGCGATGACCCCTGTAGCGCTGCCCACCATGATCGCAATGCCGCCACCGAGCAGCAGGATCGCCAACAACGTCAACACAAGCGTGCCTGCAAGCGGGAGGTAGCGCCGTAGATCGGCGCGTGCAGCGCGTCCTCGGCGGCTGCCGCGCAGCGCCTCACGAAACGCCGCGATGCTTTGGTAGCGCTTGCTCACTTCAAGCTCAGTGGCTTTGGCGATGGCGTTGGCGAGTGCAGGGCTAACTGCCTTGAGGTCGCCGTGCACTTTGTCGGCGCGGGGCAACATGAACGGGGTCTGGCTGGGGTCGTAGCCCGTCACGGCGCGCAGCAGCGTGACGCCGAGCGAGTAAACGTCGCTGTATGGACCAGTTTGCCCTTTGCCGTGTTGCTCCGGGGCAGCGTAGCCTGTGGTGCCCAGCGGCTCAGTGTCGGTTGCCTTTCCCGCCTTGAAGGTGCGCGCGATGCCGAAATCAATGAGTTTCACCTTGCCGTCGGGCATGATCATCACGTTGCCCGGGGTCAAGTCGCGGTAGATGATGGGTGGGTTTTGGTTGTGCAGGTACTCCAGCACGTCGCAGAGCTGTTCGGCGATCTCGAGCACTTGCTCTTCGGGCAAGCCCAGGGGGGCGAACTTGAGCTTTTGCTCCAACGTCTCACCGGGCACATACTCGATCACCAAGATGGGCACGCCGTTGACGGTGAAATAGTCCAGCACTTGCGCAATGCCAGGATGGCTGAGTTGCGCCAACATGCGCGCTGAGGTCTCGAACTGGCGCAGGGCGGCTTCGTACTCCGTAGGCGTGCCAGGACCGAGACGGAACGCCTTCAGCACGACGCGGCGGTCAAACATGTTTTGGTCCTTGGCAAGATACACGATGGACTGACCGCCGATCGCGAGTTGCTCAACGATCACGTAGCGCTTGTTAAGCACCTGCCCGGGCTTAAACATAGCCGTCAACTGAAACGAAAGGTAACGACGCAACGCGCGAATTGAATCACATCACCGTCGCGCAGCACCACAGAGCGATTAGGCGCAAGACGCTCATCGTTGACTTTGGTCCAGTTTGTGGTGGTGAGGCTGGTGAGGATGACCTCGCGATCGGTGAAGCTCAGCTCGGCGTGTCGTCGTGAGACGGTGCGCTCTGGGTCGTAGGGCGAAAGATCAACATCGGGGTAGATGCCGCTCACGGGGTCTTCGCGCCCGATCAGCCAAACACGCGTTGCCTTCGGTGGAAAGCGGATGATGGCTCCGCCTGCGCTGATGAAGTAAAACGGGGGTGGTTGCAAGACGGGCGCAAAAGCTTGTGCTGCTTGTTCGAGCGGCGCTGCGCTGGGAGCTGCGCTTGTTGGGGTGATGGCAGATTGAAGCGAGAGCGGTGAACCGCACTCGCCGCAGAAGCGGCTGCCGGCAGGGTTTTCGTGTCCACAGACGGAGCACCGCAACGTTGATGCCGAAGCTTCTGCGGGCAGGCGCGTGCCGCATTGGCTGCAAAACTTTGCGCCAGGCAGGTTTTCGGCGCCGCATGTTGGGCACTTCATGGGTTCAGCCGCTGAGTTTTGCGTCCCACTTGGAAGATCATGCGCGTCATGCCAGCCTCGATCTCAGCATCGGGCGGCAGCGGCACGCGCACTTGAGGCTGCAAGGGCGTGCGGTTCAAGCGTGTGCCGTTCGACGCGCCGCCGTCCGTGATGAAAAACTGCTGCGTGGTGGGATCGCGCGTGATCTGAAAGTGGCGTCCTGAGACGTAAGGATCGCTGAGCAGAACCACTTCGCACTGTGTAGGGTCTCGACCAACCCAAACGCTCTCTGCTGCGATGGGCAGCGAGGCACCAGTCATCGGACCTGAGATCACCTTTAGCTCCGCCAAGGGCTGGCGGTTGATGCCGAGGCGCTGGGTCACCATGCGCAAGCCGCCTTGTACGCCCTTTGCGATGTTGGCGCGCAACACGGCAAATTGGTTTGCGTAGCGCTGATTGAGCACGATAAGCGCGATCACGAGGCCGAGCACAACCAACGAGAGCACACAGCCGAACGCTGCGACGCCAGGGTTCTGCCGCAACCACTGCTCGGGCGAAGGGGCTTCCATCGGCACGAACGGCACCGCAGGCACAGCAGCAACCTCCAGCGTGCCGCGTACCGAGGAGCTTTCCGCCACGGTCTCCAAGTAGGAATCCGTTGCGCGTGCGAGCAACGAGTAGGGGATGGTCTTGGTGACTACGGAACGATCCTCGCGCGCGGGCTGCCACTCCACAGCGTAAGGAGGAGTGCTCACCTTCTGCAGCGAGACCCCATTCACGAAGAACTCAACGGTCACAGGGCGTGGCTTGCCGTCAGGGAAGATCACTTCAGCCTGGATCGTGATAGGGTCGGCTGCGTTTGCGGTAGCCTGGGTGAGCAAGAAGCCGTCGCTGGGCGCGATCAGCCTCACACGCGGCGGCTGCAGGTTGGAGGTGAAGCGGAATTCCTGCGTTGCGCTGCCGGCGGGCGTGTTGACCCTAATTTGCGCGGCGTGTGTGCCTGCAGGACGCACCAAGCGGAAGCTCAAGGCGTATTGTGTGCGTTGTGAGTTGACGCGCGCGAAGACTTCAGCAACCTGCGCATCCACCGTCGCGCGGTCGAGGCTTTGATCGAACAAGGCAAACGCACCGCCGGTTTGCTCCGCCATTGCCTTCATGTTGGTGAACTCGCGCGGCTGGCGCTGGTTCACCTGAACAGTGAAGATGCTGACGCCTGCTTGGTTGGCGCGCCGAATGATGTCGCCGCGAATGCCCTCGTCGCTGAACTTGTTGTCGGCGCCGTCGGAAAAAACGAGAATGATTTTGCGCCGTTGGTCGAGCGCGGCTTGAACGCCTGCATCTGCGTTGCGCGTGAGCGCATTGAGCGCTTGGTTGACGCCGTCGAACAGCGCTGAGAGGCGGTCCACGCGCGCATTGCGCACTTCTGGCAAGCGCGCGGCTACGGCGGCGAGGTCATTGGTGGGCGGCACAAAGACAGCCACTTTGTCCTCGCCAATGCTGCGCATTGCGATGAGCCCAAGGAAATCCTGCCCCTGGCTTTGGGCTTGCAGCAAGCCGATGAATTGACGCATGAGTGCGTCCAGGTTGTCCAGGTTGATCTGACCAAAGTCGCGGGTGTTGTCCAACCCCGCGAGATCGGCGACAATCATGACGGCGACGCCGCCGTTGATCGCCTGAACGCCTTGTAGTGCAATGGGCTGCCCTGTGCTCACATCACTCAACGTGAAGGCGTTGGGGCTCAGCCCGCTGATAGCTCGCCCTTCTTGGCTGACCACCGAGACATACAAGGTGTAATCTGGGGCGTTGGCGCTGTCCACGCGGGTCACTTGGAGCGTCGGCCCTGCGGTTTGTGCTTGCAGGGCAGGGCTGCTGAGTCCGAGTGTCAAAACGCCAATTAGCGCTGCTAGGGTGAAGCGCCGCAGATGCATCGCGCTCATCGCTTAACTCCTCCGTGAGCCATAAGGTCAGTATGCGCGCGCGATGACAACAGTGATGTTGTCTTCGGCGCCGTTGCTGTTGGCAAGATCAACGAGCCGCTCGCAGGCAACTTGAGCGTTGGGTGCGTCGGCGAGCACCTCGGCAAGCTGCGCATCGCGCACCGATTCCCAAAGCCCATCTGAGCATATTACCAGCCAATCGCCAGCTTGCAATGGTAGCGGGGGATGCTCGTCTGAATAGCCGCTGCGCCAATCGCCAAGCGAGCGGACGAGTTTGTTGCGGTCGGGGTGGTGGTAGCGATCTTCGTCCTGGAGCAAACCTGCATCAATCATGGATTGGACCAGTGAGTGATCGCGAACAAGGCGCAAAGGCACGCCTTTGTTGCGCTGAGGATTCCAGAGGTAGATCCGACTATCGCCAACACTGGCGTAGAATGCCACGCCCTCGACGACAAGGGCAAATGCTAACGTGGAACCGATCGGCGTGCCGCGCCGTTGACCTTCCTCGACCACGGCGGTGTTGATCTCGCGGACGACTTGAATCACCCACGCGTTGAGGTCACCAGCGCCCTTGACCGTGGCGAGGTGATCGCGCGCGCGCTGTTCAAGTTCGGCAATGGCGATGGCGCTTGCGACCTCGCCTGCATCCACGCCACCCATGCCGTCCGCAACGCCGATCAGCACAGGTGGATGTGACCAGTGAGCGCCAGCAGGCAACTCAACAGCGCAAAAGCTGTCCTCGTTGTGCTCGCGCAAGCCTACGCTTGTAGCCGCGCCTAGCTCAAAGCGCAAGGTGTGAGCGCGAGCGCCCGTGTTTCGGCTCCCAAGCAGGCGCTCAACCAACTCTCCAGCGCGCAAACGCGCGAGGCCTTGAGCTGCACTTTGCAACGTGTGGCGGATGTGCGAGGGAGCCTCGATCAGCTTGGTGCTTGCTGCAAAGGCTGCTAGCGCGCTGACGTCTGTGAACTCCGCCTCGGGCACTTGCTGGAGCAACTGCAACGCGCCAAGCAATTGCCAACTCGCCACGCCCTCGCGCGAAAGAGCGATGTGAGGGGCAACGCCACGCGCATCGAATCCAAAAGCAACGCCTCGGCGGTGCAGCTCGTGCAGGCCGACGAGCAACTGCTCCACCCAGCGCTCCCACTGCTTTTTCGATTGCGCCGCAGCTTCAGCCTCGCTCATGCGGTCGGGAGGAATGCGCTCGGCGACGAAGTAGCGCACCACACCATCAAACCATGGCATTCCAAAAGGGGGCAGCAACGGCGCAACATGGGGAAGCTCGGCGTTGGCAGCTAAGTTTGCCAGCGACATGACGCCGCTTAGCCCCGGCGGTACCAAACTCTCGTGTAGGTAAAACGGTGCGCCAGTGCGCGCATCCTCTGCGCGGTAGGTGCGCCCGCTTTGCGTGCGTCCCAAAATAGCTGTGATCACGAAGCGCTGCCCATGCGGATCGACAACGTATTCCCCGACGGGCAGCGCGTCCATGGTGAGCAAATTCAGCGTGGTCATTCAGCGTCGAAAAACTGAAATTGCGCGCGCTCGGAAGGACCGAGCGTCACGATCGAGCCTGATTGCAGTCGGTTGTGCCGTGAGCGCCGACCGTTCACAAACATATACTCGCCCTTGTGCAACTTCACTTCCCAATGTCCGTCTTCAGCGCGCAGAATCTCGACATGCTCAATTTCTATCTCTTGTAGGATGTCTTCAGGAAGACCAGCCCAGTCGTTGCGCCCAAGGCGTAAAGGCCCACGCAGAGGGATGATGCGCTTGCCGATCACGATGCGGGGCCCCCGACGCCTTCGGCGGCGGAGCCAGATGATCAGCACCGCTGCAACTGCGATGCCTGCTGCTGCCAAGAGCGCGATGAGCCAAATCTCAGAATTCACCACGTCCCTGCTTATTATCGCCGATGCTGGGGATCGCGCGATGAGATTGTCGCAGGCTGCGCGTGCGGTGCAGGCGTACAATAGCCCGCGATCCGATGATCGCGCGTGCAAATCGCCCCGCGGTGGTGCTTCATCCGCATGTACGCCCCTTCAACCCTTGGCGCGATAGCGTAGCGCTCGCTGATTTGCTTGAATCGGCGTTCAGCGAGAGCGAGCTTGATGAGAGCAGCCACCGCCTGATTCAGCGGCTGCGCTACTACGGCGCGTTCGATTTCTTGGCGTTTGGTCAAGGTGTGGGGTTCGTTTGGGTGGAGAACGGGGAACTGCTAGGCAACGCCTCGATTCAGCGCAACCCTACACGCGGCGACACGTGGATCATCGGCAACGTCGCCACGCGCGCCGACGCGCGCAATCGCGGCATTGGGCGTGCTGTGGTGGAAGCGTGTATCCAGTTCGCGGCGCAAAAGAAGGCGCGCTACGTTGCCCTGCAGGCAGATGTGACCAACGCGCCTGCTATCCATCTCTACACCAAGCTGGGGTTCGAGCCTCTCGTCGAGGTCACTCATTATCTGCGTCCATCCGTGCGCGAGCGAATGCCTGAGGTTGGCAACGCGCTCATGCGCACGCGCCCCGCGCGCTGGTCCGACCGCAACACCGTGTTGGCGCTCGCCCAACACTGCATCCCTGAAGCCTCAACCTACGCCGAAGCCTTCGACAGCAACGTCTATCGCCTCGGGCCGCGCTGGTCGCTCGTCAACGCATTGAGCGGCAACGTTGAGGCGTGGTATCTCGCAGAAGACGAAAGCGGCGCCTTGCGCACGCGCGTGAACTACGAGGGCAGCTGCCATCATTTGGAGCTGCTGCTCGACGAAGACGCCGACGATGAGACTGCGCAGGTGCTCCTTGCGCGTGGGTTGCACCGCTTCACCACTTTCCTGAGCAAGCCCATCTACGCAGCTCAAATTGCGCCAACACCCCTCATGCACCGCGCGCTGCTGGCAAGCGGCTTTCGCGTGCTGCGCACACTTGTGCACATGCGGCTCACGCTTTAGATGAGCAATGCCAGAGCTGCCCGAAGTCGAAAGCATCGCGCGTACGCTTAGGCAGGGGAGCACCGATGCGCCCCCCTTGCTCGGGCGTTGCGTGAGCGCTGTTGAGGTGCGCTGGCTACGCACCATCGCTGAGCCAGACGCCCACACATTCGCCGAACTGCTGGTTGGCCAATGCGTCCGCGCCGTTCAACGCCATGGAAAATACCTTCGGATTGTGCTCGATGCGCATGAGCTGCTGGTGCATCTGCGCATGAGCGGGCGCTTGCACGTTGTGCCCCAGGAACAAGCCCTCACGCTGCACACGCGCGTTGTGCTGAAGTTGAACGACGCATGGGCGCTGCGTTTCGAGGACGCGCGCAAGTTTGGGCGCATGTGGTTGGTGCAGTCGCCGCAACGTGTTCTTGCAAAGCTCGGTCCAGATGCGCTCAGCGTTGACCTCGACACCTTCGCCGCGCGATTGCAAGCACGCCGCTCCCGCTTGAAGCCTCTTCTGCTTGATCAAACCTTCATCGCTGGCGTAGGCAACATCTACGCTGATGAGGCACTCCATCGCGCCTGCTTGCACCCGCTTCGAAGCTCGCGTACGCTCACCACCGCGGAGATTGCGCAATTGCACACAGCCGTTCAAGCTGTGCTCCACGAAGGCATTGCCGCAAACGGTGCAAGCTTCGACTGGGTGTATCCCGGCGGACACTTCCAAGAGCACTTCCGCGTGTATGGGCGCGTAGGTCAACCCTGCCCACGTTGCGGTGCACCTATCAAGCGCCTCGTGATAGCGCAACGCAGCACTTATTTTTGCGAGCGCTGCCAGCCTCTGCTACAGTGAAGCAAAAGCCGTGCGAACCAAAATCGTCTGCACCATCGGCCCTGCAAGCGACAACGAAACCATCATTCGTGCTATGGTGCGCGCTGGCATGGACGTGGCCCGCCTCAACTTCTCCCATGGGCGCCACGAAGACCATGCGCGCCGCATCGCGCTTGTACGCCGCATCGCCCAAGAAGAGAACGCACTAGTGGCGTTGCTTGCCGATTTGCAAGGCCCAAAATTTCGCCTCGGTACTTTGCCCCCCCAAGGCGTTGCTGTAAGACGCGGGCAAATGGTGCGTCTTGCCGCGCAGCCTGACGCAGACGACATCCTGCCCTTCCCACACCCAGAAGTGATTGCCGCACTTCAGCCCGGACATCGTCTCCTCATTGACGATGGTGCCATTGCCTTGCTGGTTGCCGATAAGGCACCTTCAGGCGTGGTGCACTGCGTTGTGCAGAACGAGGGTATCTTGCTCTCAAACAAAGGCGTCGCAGTGCCTGGGGTGCCCCTCGCGCTCGAATCGTTGACGCCTAAGGACTTGAACGACTTAGCGTTTGCGGTAGAGCAGGGAGTGGATGCAGTTGCGCTTTCCTTCGTGCGCTGCGCCGAGGATGTCCATGCCCTCCGCCGCCGTGTTCAAGCGCTCGGCGGCGAGCAACTCATCGTGGCGAAGATCGAAAAGCCCGAAGCGCTTCAGGACTTGCCCGCGATTGTGCATGCGAGCGATGTGGTGATGGTTGCGCGCGGCGATCTCGGCGTAGAAGCGCCACCCGAGGAAGTTCCCTTCTATCAAAAGCAAATCATCCTCACCTGTTTGCGCATAGGCAAGCCTGTGATCACTGCGACGCAGATGCTGCAAAGCATGATGAGCGCCCCCCAGCCCACGCGCGCTGAGGCAAGCGACGTAGCGAATGCCGTGCTGGATGGCACAGACGCAGTGATGCTCAGCGGAGAGACGGCGATGGGGCAATACCCCGTGCAAGCAGTGGAGGCGATGGCGCGCATTGCAGCGCGCGCAGAGAACAGCCTTGCCTATCGCCCCCAAATGCTTGCCGAAGCCCTGCGCGATGTGCTTAGCGCTGAAGGCGATCCCTCGCCTGATAAACACACAGACGCCATCACCACTGCCGCTGTGCACATTGCCGAGCAGACTGGCGCAAAGGCGATCATCTGCGTCAGTTCCTCGGGCTTCACAGCGCGCATGGTGGCGCGACATCGCCCGCGTGTGCCGATTGTCTGCCTAACGCCGAGCAAGCGCACCGTGGCTTACACTGCGTTCATGTGGGGAGTATGCGCCCTACAGGTGGAGACCCAGGCAGACACTCCTGAGCATCTTTTCGCCGTGGCGTGCGACGCTGCCCAGTCCCTCGGCTATGTACACAGCGGGGATCGCATCGTGGTCACTGCTGGGTTGCCGCTCGGCAGCGGTCCTGGGCACACGAACACGATCCGCCTGATCACGTGCTGAGCCTCACGCTTACTTCCCGCAGCAGCGCTTCCAGAAACGGAACCCCAACAGGGCGAGCATGATCTTGAAGAAGGTGGAGAAGCAGCAAAAGCGAAAGAACTTTCCCATGGCATGACCTCTTCACAGCTTGGTTGCACTTTGCTTTGATGCGCAATTGTTCAAAAGGCAACACAACTTAATTCGCATAGGCAGCAGGCTTTGCCTGACGACCTTCCTACAATCAAGCCATGCAACCTAGCACACGAAGCACCACGCGCCAATGGCAAGGAATCATTGCTCACTACGGCGCACGCATGCAGATCCGACGCGATGTTACACCTGTGACGCTCCTTGAGGGAAACACACCCTTAATCCCAGCACCACGCCTCGCTGAAGCGCTAGGAGGGGGCTTTGAGCTTTTCCTCAAGTATGAGGGCTTGAACCCAACGGGTTCATTCAAGGATCGCGGTATGACGGCTGCGATTACCCAGGCTGTCGCTGAGGGCGCGCAAGCGGTCATTTGTGCCAGCACAGGCAACACGGCTGCCAGTGCAGCAGCATACGCCGCGCGTGCGGGATTGAAGTGCATTGTGCTTGTGCCCGAAGGAAAAATTGCGTTGGGCAAGCTTGCGGGCGCGCTCAGCTACGGCGCGGAAGTCCTTGCCATCGAGGGCAACTTTGATGATGGGTTGCGGCTTGTGCGCGCTGCAAGCGAACACGTTCCCATCGCCGTGGTCAACAGCATCAATCCAGCGCGTCTGCAGGGACAGAAAACCGCTGCCTTTGAAATCTGTGACGCGCTCGGCGAGGCACCAGATTGGCTCTGCTTGCCGGTGGGGAATGCGGGCAACATCACGGCGTACTGGATGGGATTCACCGAGTACTACAACGACGGCATCATTCAGCGCCGGCCGCATCTGCTTGGGGCTCAGGCAGAAGGTGCCGCGCCCATTGTGCGCGAGCACGTGGTTGAGAAGCCAGAGACAATTGCAACTGCAATTCGCATAGGCAATCCTGCACGCTGGCAGGAGGCGAAACAAGCCCTCACAGAAAGCAAAGGAAGAGCCACAGCAGTCAGCGACGAAGAGATACTCGAGTGGCAAGCCAAGATCGCAAGACTCGAAGGCGTCTTTGTAGAACCAGCTTGCGCCGCGGGCATTGCCGCAATCGCAAAGGGACGCAGGGAAGGTTGGCTCAACATCGAAGAACAGCGCGTTGTTAGCATCATGACAGGCCATGGCCTAAAGGACCCAGACGCAGCACTGAAGAAGGCGCCGCAACCAAGAACCATCCCCGCAAGCCTAGATGCGCTTCTCGAAGCACTCATCCGCTAGAGCGATGAAGCACATCATCACAGTGCGTGTGCCAGCAACCAGCGCCAACCTAGGCCCTGGCTTCGACAGCATGGGGATCGCGCTAAACCTTTGGAACACCTTCTCGCTCTATGAAGCAGAAGAGCAGGGAGTTACAGTTGAGTCTCACGGCGAGGGTGAGTCAACGCTTCCAACTGACGCAAGCCACCTCGTCGCACGCACGATGCTCGACGAGTTGGCTATGCACCTCCCCGTGAGCAGCCGGAACACCGCCTACCACATCATCTGCCAGAACGAAGTGCCCTGCGCAAGCGGCATGGGCTCTAGCTCAACCGCCGTACTAGCTGGCCTCGTCTTTGCTCATGCCATCCTCGATCGCAGCACTGTCCAGCACCACACGACGCAGCGCCGCATCCTCACACGCGCGTTCGAGCTTGAAGGACACGGCGACAACGTCGCACCGGCAATGCTAGGCGGGCTCGTCATCGTGGCCGGGAAGGACGATGAGATCATCACGCAGCGCATTACACCACTGGCGTTGCGCGTTGTGGTGTGCGTGCCAGACTACTACTTCACCACTGCTCACGCGCGCGCCGCACTCCCCCTGCACTATAGCCGCGCCGACGCAGTATTCAACATCAGCCGCGCCATGTTAGTGGTGGAAGCGCTGCGCAACAGCGACCTGCGTCTGCTGGCGAAAGTCTTTGAGGACCGGCTCCATGAGCCGTACCGTATCCCGGCCATTCCTGGCGCCGCAGAAGCGCGACGCGAAGCCCTTGCGCACGGTGCCGCCGCTGTCGGCCTCAGCGGTGCAGGTCCTGGGCTTATCGCATTTGCATCAGAAAACCACGATGCGATCGGTTTGGCAATGCAAAGTGCCTTTCACAGCGCTGGGCTACGAGCGCGCTACTGGGTGCTTGATGTAAGTGAACACGGGCTTGAGATCCAATGCACAGCCAACTGAGTCGTATACTCCAGCGCGCATGATCGCAATCGTGGACTACGGCGCAGGCAACCTGCGTAACATCTACAAAGCGCTCGAGCACGTAGGCGCGGCTGCTGTCCTCACCAGCAACCCGAAAGACCTAGAGCAGGCAGACAAAATCATCCTACCGGGGGTGGGCGCATTTGCTGATTGCCGCCAGGGACTCATCGATCGAGGGCTGTTTGAACCGCTGCGCACACTCGCACAGACAGGAAAGCCTCTCTTGGGTATCTGCGTTGGCATGCAGCTTTTGTTTGATGTTGGCGAGGAAATGGGAGAATGGGAGGGACTGGGGCTGATCCACGGCCGAGTGGTCCGCTTCTCAGGCGAAGCATTCGTGGGCAAAAACGCGCTCAAGATCCCTCACATCGGCTGGAATCAACTCCACCTCATCACCCCCGAACACCCCTTCTTGCAAAACATCTCAGAGGGCGCCTACGCTTACTTTGTCCACTCCTACCACGCTGTCGTTGAGGAGCCGGGATGCGTGCTTGCAACCACAGACTACGGGTACGATTTCCCGTCCGTGGTTGCAAAGGGAAACGTCTTGGGGGTACAGTTTCATCCCGAGAAGAGCCAGGAAGTGGGTCTGCAGTTCCTCAGAAACTTCGCCTTAAGCTAGGCTGGAGCTATGACGTTTACCATTTTTCCCGCCATCGACCTTCACCAGGGTAAAGTGGTGCGCCTCCGGCAAGGCGATCCCAACCGCAGGACAGAATACGCACAGGACCCGGTCAGCGTCGCTGAACGCTGGGCAGAAGCAGGTGCATCGTGGCTTCATGTGGTCAACCTCGATGGCGCCCTGGGAGACGTAGAGAGCGCTAAGGCCAACCGCACAGCCCTTGCGCAGATTTGCCACGTTCCGGGTGTGCGTGTTCAGTTTGGTGGTGGGTTGCGTCACCTTGAGGATGTGCGCGCTGCTTTCGATGCAGGCGTCACCCGGGTAGTGCTCGGAACCGCTGCGGTCGAGAATCCCAAGCTAGTCGCCGAGGTGCTCGCACTTTACGGCCCAGAGCAGCTTGTAGTCGGGCTTGACGCGCGCGAGGGCTTGGTCGTGACACGCGGTTGGCAGCAGGAGACCCCGCTTACAGCCATTGAGATCGGTCAACGGATGCGCGAAATGGGCACACGTTACGCGCTCTACACCGAAGTAGGGCGTGATGGCATGATGAGCGGCCCTGCAGCCGAACTTACAGCTGCGCTTGCACAGCTCACAGGCCTCCAGGTGATCGCCTCTGGCGGTGTGCGCAACCTAGACGATGTGCGAGAGCTGATGCTCTATGCCCCTAAGGGGGTGTGCGGTGTCGTCATTGGGCGCGCTCTGTACGAGGGCGCGATAGACTTAAGCGCGGCACTTCAACTCGTAGCACAGCAAGACCAACCCCATGCTCGCTAAGCGCATCATTCCTTGCTTTGACGTAGCCAATGGTCGCATCGTCAAGGGTGTGAACTTCGTTAACTTGCGCGACGCTGGCGATCCCGTGGAACAGGCGCGCGTTTACAACGACGCACGTGCCGATGAGCTGGTCTTCCTCGACATCCTAGCATCGCATGAGAACCGCAAGACACTCGTTGAGCTAGCTCGGCGCGTCGCCGATGAGGTCTTCATCCCATTCACCATCGGCGGCGGTGTGCGCGACGTCGAAGACTTCCGCGCGCTCCTGCTTGCTGGCGCTGATAAGTGCTCAGTCAACAGCGCTGCTGTCCGAAACCCAAACCTGATCAGCGAGGCGGCTTGGCGCTTTGGCTCTCAATGCGTGGTGGTCGCCATTGATGCCAAGCGCGAGGATGGTCACTGGCGTGTCTATCTCAACGGCGGACGTATTCCCACAGACCTTGATGCGGTGGAGTGGGCAGCGCGCGCAGAACAGCTCGGCGCAGGCGAGATCTTGCTCACCAGCATGGACACAGACGGCACACAGGACGGCTATGACATCCCCCTGCTGCGCGCAGTGTGCGAGGCAGTGAACATCCCTGTCATTGCTTCGGGTGGGGCAGGGAAGCTAGAACACTTCTACGAGGCGATCCAGGCCGGCGCGAGCGCCGTGCTCGCCGCAAGCGTGTTCCACTACAAGCGCTTCTCCGTGCCTGAGGTGAAGCACTACCTCGCTGAGCGCGGCGTGCCAGTGCGGCTATAACGTCTCATGCAGCTACTCATGGGCAAACTCACTTTCAACGAGCAGGGGCTGATCCCCGCCATTGTGCAAGACGCGCGCAATGGGCGCGTGCTCATGCTTGGGTGGATGAACGCCGAGGCCTTAGAGCGCACACAGGCAACGGGTGAAGTGTGGTTTTGGTCGAGAAGCCGGCGTGCGCTGTGGCACAAGGGCGAAACCAGCGGGAACGTTCTGCGCGTGCGCGAAATTCGCGCTGACTGTGACGCCGATTGCTTGCTAGTGCGTGCCGAACCCAGAGGCCCGACGTGCCACACAGGCCGCCCAAGCTGCTTTTGGCAGAGCGTGAAAGACGAAGAAACCCAGCCACTCGATCCCCCTTCAGCAACATTTCTCGATGAGCTTGAGCAGCTCATTGAAACACGGCGCGGTGTCGCGCACGAACTCAGCTACACAGCACGCTTGTTCGCCGAGGGAACAACACGGATTGCGCAGAAGGTAGGTGAGGAAGGCGTCGAAGTTGCGCTCGCCGGAGCGACACAAGACGATCAACGCCTCATTGAGGAGAGCGCTGACCTCATTTACCACCTTCTCGTGCTGCTTCATGCGCGAGGGCTGCGCTTCGACGCCGTCCTAGCACAGCTCGAACAGAGACACGCCGCACGGAGAGACCACCAACCATGAACAGCGAGCAGCAGCAATTTCACGCCATCGTTCACGGCATTGTGCAGGGGGTCAATTTCAGGTACGCAACCCGACAAGAGGCCCAGCGCTTAGGCGTTGTCGGCTGGGTGCGCAACTTGCCCGATGGCACAGTCGAGGTTTTAGCTGAAGGCAAGCGCGCAGCACTTGAATCCCTGCTCAGCTTCTTGCACAAAGGACCCCCAGCCGCCCGTGTGACCCGCGTTGATGTGGAGTGGGGGAGTGCAAGCGGAACGTTCACGAGGTTCGAGATCCGTTGACAACCATGCTCGCAGTCGGGATCGACATCGGAACCACCAACCTCGTTGCCGTGGCGTTCGACACACAACACCGCAGACTTGCTGCAGTGGCTAGCGCTCGCAACACAGCCGACGTGACACCGAAGGAGCACCGCGCGGAGGGGTGGTCAGAACTGGACCTCGAGCAGGTCTTTGAAACCGCAGAAGCTCTGCTCTCACGCCTCTCTGAAACGCTAGGACAACGGCGGGAGGAAGTGCGCACGATCGGGGTGACGGGTCAGATGCATGGCGCCGCTTTTGTCAACGCGTTCAACTGCCCTCTGCGCCCAGCAACCACCTGGCAAGATCAGCGCGCACGCGATCTCATCGAGGAAATGATCGCACGCGCAGGCGGGGAAAAGGCATTCGAGCGCACCGGCTGCCTACCGTCTGCCGGGTATCTTGGAGCGACCGCCTACTGGCTAGCAAGACACGAGGCACTGCCCAGCTCCGCCACGCTGTGCACGATCCCCGATGCCGTTGCTGCCTGGCTGGCAAACGCACCTACACATAGCGGGTATTCGCTCGCCGCATCAACAGGGCTATTCGACGTGCGCAGCAAGGAATGGGACGGAGAAATCATTGGAGCGCTTGGGCTAACGCGTTTACAACTCGCCCCCGCCATAGAAGATGGGACACCCTTAGGAAGACTACGCCCAGAAATCGCCGATCGTCTCCACTTGCCAAGTGATGTCACCGTTTGTGCAGCAATTGGTGACCATCAAGCAAGCCTTATCGGCAGCGAGTGCGTTGCGCCTGAGTGCGTACACGTCAATATCGGCACTGGGGCGCAACTCTCAAAGGTGGTGCGTGAGTTTCTCCCCGCCGACCCCGAGAGGGGTATCGAGACACGGCCCTTTCTCGGAGGCTTGTATATCCGCTCAGGCGCTGCGCTCGCTGGGGGACGCACATTTGCGCTACTCATCACGTTCTTTCGCAGCGTCTTCGACCTCCTCGGGGTAACCCCTCCAGACGAAAGCACGATGTACGCAGCCATCACACGCGCCGCGCTGGAAACACAGCCTGAGGGTTTGCAGGCAGAGACGTGCTTCGACGGCACTCGCCATGACCCTCAGCGACGCGCAAAACTCGTTGGATTAAGCGCGAAAAACTTCACTGCAGCACACCTCGCACGGGCGATCACGGAAGGCGTCGCCGACGAGTTGTGGTCGTTTGCCGAGGCTATCGGCGTACGAGCAGGGAGCGATCTACATGGTGCAGGCAACGGTTTGCGCCGCAATGCAGCACTCCGCGCTGCGATCGCCGCGCGCTTCGGTGCCGAGCCGCGTCTCCCCGATTGGGAGGAAGAGGCAGCAGTCGGCGCTGCGCTCTTGGCTGCACGCCATCTCACATGAGGAGACCTGACGATGCAACGTTTCGAATTTGGTGACCTCTCGCTCTACGTGTTCGGGGGATGGAACGAAATTGGTGGTAACCAGATCCTGCTCTCCACCAAAGCAGGAAGCCTCCTCCTAGACTTCGGGAAGAGTTTTGGCCGCTGGAAGCGTTACTTCACCGAATTCATCAACCCACGCTCTGGCTTCGGTGTGCGTGATCTGCTCTTCTTGGGGCTTTTGCCCCCTGTGCGCGGGCTATACCGAGACACCTCCGAGGACACGCTCATCGCCACAGAGCTTGACCGTTTACGACTGAGCAAATCAGACTTGGACGGCGAGCGCATTGCTGGGCTTCTGCTTTCCCATGCTCACCTCGACCACACAGGAGCAATTGCCTACCTGCGCAACGATCTGCCCATCATTGCAACTGGAACCACAGCTGCAATCGCTAAAGCCATGCAAGATACAGGGCAGACAAACTTGGAAAGCGAGATCACCTACCTCAATCCGAGGACGCTCAACGACGAGGGAATCCTGAGCAGCAAGAGAAACGGATACCTGCGCCGCCCGTTCAAACTTATAGGCGGAACGCTCCCAACGCAGTTTGCCAACCGCACCCCCTCCAAGACCAAGCCCCTCGTTGGCGCACCGTGGGAGCAATTTGGCGGAAAGCTCGGCAGCTACACGATCGAAGCCCTGCCCGTAGATCACTCCGTGCCTGGCGCTGTGGCTTTCTGTGTGGGCACCGAAAGCGGCAGCGTGGTGTACACTGGCGACCTGCGTCGGCATGGGCGCTGGGGCGAAAACACCGAAGAAACCGTTCGCAAGCTTGCATTGCGCGAGATCACGCTGCTCATCGTCGAGGGCACTCGGCTCGGCAGAAGCAGCAAGACATACACCGAAGCCCAAGTGAAAGAAGCACTACACGCGCTGATACGCCAACACAGCGATGCTCCCATCATCGTTGACTTTGCGCCGCGCAACCTTGAACGGATGCTCTCCTGTGTTGAGATCGGGCGCGAGGTTGGTCGAAAGCTCGTCATCACCCCGAAGGATGCCCACATGCTCGTCGGCCTGTCCGAAGCAGAGCCGTTCTGGAGAACGGTCCTAGAGGAAGTGGTCGTGCTCAAAGAGAAGAAGGCGCGACGCGCCGCATGGGAAGAGCAGCTATGGGAGGAGGCTGTAGCCCAAAGCATCACAATCGAGGAAATCATCCGTGCACCCTATGCATTTCTGCTCGCGTTCAGCTTCTTCGAGCTGAACCGCCTGATCGATCTCCGAATCGCCGAAGAGGCAAGCGGCGTGCCTTCGCGTGAAGGCATATACATCTTCAGCAACAGCTACTGGGCAGACGACGAACAAATCCTAGACCTAGAGGTCTTGCTGAACTGGCTCAACGTACTAGGATTCAAGCTGCATCCACCAGAGCTGGCACAGCGCCCGCGCGACGCCTCGTTGGTGGATAACCCTTACCACACTTCAGGACATGCCCCCCAGCAAGACCTTGTTGAGATCGTGCGGCAGATACGCCCGCGCGCCATTTTGCCCATCCACACGGAAGCAGCAGGTTTGTGGCACGAGCTTTTACGGGGCGAACCGATCGAGGTGCTACAGCCCAAATAACACAGGCAAGCATTCGTGGGCGATAGGGTGCTCTTTGCGCCAATAGGCCCACAATCTTCGTCCACTCATCTTAGTGTTACACAATGATGATTAAGTAACAATAGAGCTGTTCATTGAGAAAGCATGACACGCTCACTTCGTATGCCCCACTATGCCCTTCTCCTGGCCGTATGTCCAAACAAAGTAACACGTGTTGGGTTTGCCTGCCTGGGAAGCCGATGCATCCACTGCGAGATATGGGCAAGCAAGTTGTTGATAAAGGCTGAGACGCCTCCTCGCAAATGATAATTTTTATCAACTGAGTATAATCCGCGCGCTATGGTCAACGCCCAGGGTACTCAGTTCCTCTCGCTTTCACCTCGTCCCCGGTCAAAGCAACTGCGCTCGTGGCTCGAGCGGGGTCTACTTGCGATCACCCTCACCACCCTTATCTACTTGGGCACCACAGTTGTGCTCAGTAGCACACAGGCCCTCCTGAGCGGGCAGCCTCTCGAGAAAGCCATCCCTGTCTTCGAAGCACCGATTGCCGAGTTAGGTAAAGCATTAGGAAGAAGTTTGAGCATTTGGATTCCGGAAGAATGGGCTGTCCCAACACCACTTGGAACGCTTGATGTCCGCTTCACAGTTAGCTACACGATCTACGAATGGTTTAAGCTGCCCGTGCTGCTCTACCTCACGACTTTCGCCATGACGCTGATTCGGCTAAGCATCAGCACAGAGCGGCTAGAGCGCACGCTTGGCCGAGGCGATCTGCTCGGCATTCTTGGCGGCGTCCTGCTGGGCATGGTAACGCCTGTGTGCTCGTGCACCGTCACTAATTTGTATGCAGGCTTGATCGCTGGTGGGGCACACCGCCGCGCAGCTGCCGCCTTTCTCTTCGCCAGCCCAGCCATGAATGAGTTCGCTATTGCCTTCATGCTCATCACAACAGGGCTCCCAGGGATGTTGCTTTACCTCATTGCCGGTATCACAGCTGCTGCTATTGTGGCGCTCCTCGCTGAGATCGCACATATCGCACCGAAACCATCTGTCTTCCAGAGCCCCACATGCAAGAGCGCGGCTATAAACATGCCCAGAAGCTTGCTTTTGCAGGCCCAGAGCGAGGCATTGCAACTTCTGCGTCGTCTTCTGTTTGCCGTACTGATAAGTGGTGCATTAGCAGCAGTACTTACCAACTTCAATCTCACCCTCGTCGCAGCACTGCGGCAAGCAGGTTATGCGTGGTGGGGACCACTTGCAGCAGCGCTGTTGGGGTTGCCTCTTGATGTCAATGCTGCTTCGACGGCGCCAATCTTGTTCGCGTTGCGCGAGATTGTTCCTCTAGGTACGTTGATCTCGGCAATGATGGCAACCACGGTTGCCTCAATTCCAGAAGGTAGCATGCTGGTGCGCATCATGGGCTGGAGACCAACGCTTACATTGGCAATGTTTTACGCAGCCTACACTGCAAGCATTGGGCTGATCATCAACGCAGTGCTTGCGTAGCCCAAACGCTACTGCAGGAAAATAGGGCTACCATGCAGTTGCAGTTAGGCGAGCCAATCCGTGCCGACGTCATTGATGCATTCCTCGCTTCCTTACACAGCGCTAGCCCAAACACACGCAACGCCTACCGTGCAGCCCTCACGCTGGCCCTCAATGCTCAGTTGAAGCTAGACGAAGATGTTCTCAACCAGTTCAGCGCTCTCCTCAGCAAACGCAAGTTCTCGAGAGCTACGAAGCAACTCTACCTTACAGCCCTGCGCCGTCTGCTGCAATGGATGGAGGCAAACGATCGATTGCCACCTGGCTTCAACCGAGCCAAAGCCGAAGTGCGCTACAAAGTTGCGCGTGGCAGCGCGCGCGCTGGCTATCGGCACCGCCAACCCGATCCGCAACTTCCCCGTCTCATCCTTCACTATGACGCGATGCCACTTCCCGAGGAACGAAGACGTCGGCTAGAGATCTTGCGCAATCGAGCGCTCTTGCACACTCTCTACGCCTCTGCTGGGCGTGTGAGCGAGATCGTCTCGCTCACACGCGCCCAGGTCGCAGATGGCCGCGTAAGCGAGGTGCTGATCGTAGGCAAAGGGAACAAAGAGCGCATCCTCTTTCTCACCCCAGAGGCTCAAGCAGCCATCCGTGCCTATTGTCAGGAACGCAACGACCCCTACCCTGCCCTGTTCATTAGCCACCGACGCAATTACGGGCAACCCCTAACGCGGATGAGCATCTGGCGCATTGTGAAGCAGGCTGCAAAATCGATAGGGCTGAGTGGCAGCACTTCGCCACACACCTTTAGGCACTACCGTGCCACCCAGTTGCTTAACGAAGGCATGCCACTGGAGAGCGTTCAAGCCTACCTCGGGCACGCTTCGCCCGAAACCACGCGCATCGTGTACGCACACACGCGCACTAGTGTGCTACGCGACCAACTCAACACCTACGGCCTCAGCCCCAGCGAGGCAGCCAAAGCACACTCCCAGGATTAGGACAACTCCGCCACAGACCGCGTCGCTTCTGCTTCGCTTCACGTTCTGCCTCGCGAAAGCGATCTTGATACTTCACATCCGGTGGAAAGGAACGCGCAAGCGCGTATCCCTCACGAATGATGACCTCGTTCACCATTTCACCGTTCGAGAGGTAAACATAGCGAAGCAGGCGACCGTAGCGATCGGTCTCGCTCACATCTCGCTCTAGGCGCACAGTCTGCCCTTCTACCAGCGTACGATTGAAGCGCGTGGCCTCGCGGCCGAAGCATTCCTGGCGCGTCGTGCTTTCTGGAGCGTCAACACCAATGTAGCGCACGCGGTACTCCTTTCCTCCAATCTCCACAACAATGGTGTCGCCGTCCACCACACGCTTAACGAGAGCAAGCTCGTCTTGAGAGGGAACCCCAACGCCGAGGAGCGCTGCAATCTGCTTGAGCAATTGCTCAGCTCCCACTTGATCACCAGCAGCAAGCTGTATCAGCACTCCCAAGAACAAGAGCACTACCAATACTGCAACGCCCAGGGGGCGCATTCTCTTCCCTTTGCTAGATTGCCTCATAGGACTCTGCGGATTCTACTTTTGTAGAATCCGCGCGCGAATGCTCATGGGACGATCCCGCACACGCGCACACCTGCTTGTCCTACTCCTCACATTGCTTGGGTTTGCTATCCGCTTGATTGAGCTTGAAGGACGCAGCTTGTGGCTAGACGAAGGATTCAGCTTGTTGCATCTAGAGCAGGAGTGGAGCGAACTCTTCAGCGGTGTTGTCTATCGCCAAGGCATACCCACTCGAAGCATGCATCCTCCGCTTTACTTCGCTCTACTGAAGCTGGTCAATGAGCTGGGAGGCGCGCACCTATTTGTCTGGCGGCTACTCTCTGTGTTCTGCTCGACGTTGCTTGTGCCGCTCACTTGGTCTGCGGCGCATCGCTTCACAGGTCGAGCCATTGCAGGCGTCTTCGCTGCTTTGTTGGCGTCTATTGCCCCCGCCTACCTGTGGCAAGCCGCTGAGGTGCGCATGTATGCCCTCGTCGCTGCATGGGGAGCCGCCAGCTTTTACCTAGCACTAAGATTGACAAATAAAGGCTACTCCCCTGTGTGGGTGCTCCCTGCCTGGGTGCTGGTGAGCGCAGCTGGCTTGCTCACTCACTACAGCTACACCTTCATCGTTGCTGCCCAATTGCCCTTCGTCGGTTGGGGGGTGCTTCAGCACCTCCGACAGGGCAGGCTCTCTGGAAGATTGATCCTCGGGGCGGTGCTCATCTCTGTGGCAACGCTCGGCGCTTTTCTTACCATCCCCCGAGCTTCACGCGAGCAACTCCTCCACTTTTTGACAACTGCGACTGCGAAAGGACTACCAGCAGTGGACCCAAGACCTCTGGCTACGGAGATCGGCAACGCCTTTGCCTTCGGGCTCAACGCTGGCGATCCAACGGGCGGTTGGATAACCACTGCTTTTGGCCTTGTTGCACTCATCGGCCTTCTCTTTGGACTGCAAAGGGGTGTCGTGCAGCCTGCTCTCGCGTTTGCTACGGTCGCTGTGCCCGTCATCGCTTGGAGCTGGCTTGGGCAGCGCATTGAGAACCAGCCTACCTTCCGCTACGTGGTCTACGTCTTCCCAGTTCTGCACGTCGGCCTAGGCAGCGCGCTCAACGAATTGGAGAAAACGCTTCCCAAAGTGCCCTTGATTGTCTTGCTAGGAGCTTCTGCTCTGCTCGCGCCCAACCTTTTCGGCGCATGGATGACCCATGTGCGCACGCCCACGTGGCATGATGATTGGCGAGGAATGGCGGAACACTTGAGGCAAAACCTCCGCAAAGGTGACGGTATCCTGCTCAGCTTGCAAGCCAGTGAATCCGCACTCGCCTACTACTTAGGCTGGCCCACGCAGCGCCTGGAAACGGCTGGATCGTGGAGGAACTATTCGGCGCGCGAAGTTACCACAATCATGGCGCGCCGCTATGCGCGGCTCTGGGTGGTGTTGGCAGGCGGTGATGAGGACTATTGGAACAGCTTCACGTTAGCCATAGCTCAGCCCTTTACTTTTCTCGAGGAGATAACCTTCCCAGCGCGCACCACGGTTCCACGCTTGCGCCTCTACGAGATCCAACCGCTCCTCACTCATGCGCTTCCAGAAAATGCCTACACACTCAACTCAGAAGATCGAGGCCTTGCCGCTGTGAGCTTCAGCACGGCTGATCTCATCTTCGACAGACCTGCCTTCGACCTCATCGCTTATTGGCGCAAAACACCTGAGTTGCCACAATCCTTGAGCTTGAAGCTCGAGCATCAGGGAGAAACATGGTATGACTTCCGGGCCTCAGTTGCATTGGGCAATCCGATCAGCCAACTCGAGGACAACGTTTTCTACGTCACGCGCCACACCTTCCCTGCTTGGCCGGGCCTGCCACCACTGCCGTATGTGTTGAAGATCACCACCCTCGATGCTAGCGAGCGCGTCATTCAGCATGCAACGTTAGCGCTTCAGCCTGACGACGTGATACGTTACTTGCGTGTGCCCAAACTTGAGGCTTCCCCGGTGTGGAGTGGAGAAGCGATAAGCCTGATGCGCGCTGAGTTCCCACCTAACCTCGCCGAGGGAAATGCGTTGCCTGTTGTCCTGACATGGCGTGTGGAGAAAACACCACACTCTAATGATGTTGTCCGCATTGAGCTTGAAGGCAGGGAAAGCGTGTTCGCCGAACATGCTCTAGGAGAGCATCCCTGGCCCGCAGAGCAGTGGCACGTGGGCGAGATTGTGCGTGACCAATTTGCTCTACCAACTGAAGCAATGCCGGCGGGTCATTACAAGCTGCTGCTCACGCTCACAAGCGGCGGCAAGAGACATCGCCTCACCTTAGGCGACGTGCGCATTGAGCCGCTCCCGCCTATCCCTGTGCAGCTCGATTTCAACCGCCCCATTGACGCGCGCGTGGGCACGCTCTCGCTGCTTGGCTATCGCGTCGAGCCTCTCTCTGCAAGGGATACGCTGACAGTTGTCACCTTCTGGCGTGTTGAAGAAAAGTCATCCGAGGATGGGAGGCTGTTCGTGCATCTTTTCGATCCAGAAGGGAACTTTGTGGCCCAAGACGATGGCGCCCCGTTCAACGGTGCGCGCACGATGCGCGTGCTCAGACCAGGTGACCTTGTGCGTCAAGTCCACGTGATGCGCGCCAGCGCACCCTTGCGGTCTGGAGCCTACACACTCCGTGCCGGCGTTTACAACGCAACCACTCTGGAGCGCTGGCCAGTGATCCAGAACGGTGCGCCTGCGCGCGATAACCTTGTCGATCTTGGCAGAGTCGAGATCCCCTAGATCAGAAAGCCCCATGCTCAGCAACGCTGCTGAAAAGCGTGTAGTGCTCATCGCTACCCTGCCCACGCTCCTTTACGTGGGTATGCTATTGCTTTTTCCTCACCGCGACATCCTCATCTTGTGGGAGCGCGACTTCAGCGCCTCACCTGGAATCGCCTTTGCGATCGCAGTAGTGTGCACAACGTACGCACTTGCGCTCTGGCTGCTATTGCGCAACGCCCCACCCTGCCTGAGCACCCCAAGAAAGCAGGCTCTCGCTGCCTTGTTCGTCCTTGGAAGCCTCACGTTGCAGCTGCTCGTAACTGCGGCTGCAGAAGGAAACCCACTCGTCGGCATTGTGCGCCGCACTTTTGACTGGAGCACAGGCGGCTACTGGACAGTAGGCGCTTTCGTTGAGGACGTGCGCGACTTTATTGGTCGCTACCCCGAGCGAGCACCGACCTACCCCGTGCACCAAATGCGCCACCCACCAGGCTTGTCGCTCATCTTCACTGCGGGCGTTGCGCTGATGCGCCTTCTTCCTTCGGAATGGAGTGCTCTCCTCGCAGACCCACTGCGGGCGTATAGCTGCCAAAGCCTGCGCAGTGTGGACACACCAGCCCCCTACGTCGCGGCTGCGTGGGTAGGCATTGCAGCAGAGATGCTCCTCGCTCTGCTCGTCGCTGCACCGCTCTTCGCTTGGCTCCGGCGCCTGGGGGACGAGCGCAGCGCAGCGTGGGCTGTGGGCTTGTATGGGCTCACGCCAGGATTGAGCGCTTGGGTCTCGCAATTCGATCGCGGTATCGCGCTTGCAACGGTCATCATTCTCTACGCTGTGGAGCGATTGGTGCGCGAGCAGCGCTTGCGTCATGCGTGGTGGGCAGGCTTTTCCTTCTCAATTGCAACCTTCGCCACCTTCGGAGCCGTCCCCATTGCGTTGATCGCCTTGGTATACGCTATTGTGCGTCTGGTTCAGCTCTACTCAATGCGCACGATCTGGGAGCTCCGCTGGCGGATCATCGCTGCGTTTCTGCTTGCAGCGTTTGGGGCGGCTTCCATTTGGGGAGCGATGTGGCTTTGGAGCGACCTCGATCCTTTCGCGCTTTACCACACAATCTTCGAGAGCCATCTCGGTATTGAGTTCCCCTACTGGCCCTTCGTATTTTGGCATCCGTGGGATCATGTGACCATGGCGGGCATCCCGCTTGTAGCGCTCTTGCTTGCGCAGGGGTGGCATGGGAAGGCCCTGCCGATCGCGGCAGCCTACACCATCACCCTCGGCGCACTTAGCCTTGCTCATGTCGCACGCGCAGAGACAGGCCGTGTGTGGCTCTACTTCAATCCTATCGTCGTCGCTGGCGCCGCGCTCCTTCTGGCAGAGGCACCGCGCGCACTCGCGCGGATCATCTTGGCGCTTTTCGTGCTGCATGGAGCCATACAAGGCATCTTGCTGCGCCCAATGCAAGGCCTCGGCATTCTCCCCAATGAGTACCCTATCTACCAGGTGCCACCAGAAGCGCAGGTGATCGACACCCGCTTCACCTCCGACGGCGCGATCGCGTTGCGCGCCTACCACCTTTCAAGCGCACCACCAGGCGGCGAAGGATACATCACGTTGTTCTGGGAGCGCGTCTCGGAGCGCAACCTTGACCTCGCGTATAAAGTCTTCGTCCATGTGGCAAAAGACGAAGCCGATCAACAACGCATCGCCCAACATGATGAGATGCCTTACCGCTCGAAGTACCCTACCACCTGTTGGCAAAAAGGTCAGATCATTGCCGACACACACTTCTTCCGAGTCGATCCAAGCGCAGAGGCAGGCGAATACTTGGTATTCGTGGGCTTGTACGAGCCTGTGCTGGGCATGCGCGCCCCTGCATTTGCCTCCCCACCTGCACGTGAGCTCCATGCTTCCATCCTCCTGCCAACGCGATTTTTAGTCAGATCACCTGCCTCGTCTGAGCAACCTCGGTAAGGGCTGATGCCGTCGCTTGAGCTCGAGATTTAAGCGAGAATGCTGGTTCTTGCACTTGACCCTGCCACCCTGAGCGCTAGAATAGCGAACTACTAGCCTGGTTCAAACCTTCAGGATGAAGCGCCTTCCGCTGGGCAGACCACTGATCAAGAGAGCAAGACGAGGTTTGCTGGAATGAGGCCAGAGGAAGCTTGGCAGTCTGTTCTTGGTGAGCTTGAAGTGAGCATGGGGCGGAGCAGCTTTCTGACCTGGCTGCACGCCGCGCGGATGCTCACATACGAGGACGGGCACTTTATCATCGCTGTCGCCAACGGCTATGCCAAGCAATGGCTTGAGCAGCGGAAGCTCTCAGAGATCAAGCGCCTGCTGAGCGCACGCATGGGACGGAGCGTAGAGGTGACTTTGACGGTTATGACGAGCAACTCTACAGCATCATCACAATCGCCCACCACGCCACCCCTCATTGCTGCAAGCCAAGCTCAGCCTGCGCCCGCTGCAACGGCATCCCTGTCCTCAGATGGTTTGCTTCCGCGCTACACTTTCGATGCTTTCGTGGTCGGGCCTGGTAATCAAGTGGCATACGCCGCTGCGCGCAGCGTAGCCGATCACCCTGGGCAGTCCTACAATCCGCTCTTCCTCTACGGTGGCTCTGGCTTAGGGAAGACGCATCTCCTGCACGCAATCGGCAACTTCGTTAAACAGCGCGGTCTGGTATGTCGCTACGTCAACTCCGAGACGTTCAGCAACGAGCTGATCGCTGCAATTCGCACGCAGTCTCAAGAAGCCTTCCGCAGCAAGTACCGCCTTGTGGACGTGCTGCTGCTTGACGATGTGCAATTCATCGCTGGCAAGGAGTTCATCCAGGAAGAGCTGTTTCACACCTTCAACACGCTGTACAGTGCGAACAAGCAAATCGTGCTCACCAGCGACCGCGCGCCGCGCATGATGGTCACCCTCGAAGAGCGATTGCGCAGCCGCTTTGAGTGGGGGCTTATGGCGGATATCTCCCCGCCTGACCTCGAGACGCGCATGGCGATCCTGCAGCACAAAGCGGCGCAAATGGGGCGCGAGTTGCCCATGGAGGTTGTGGAGTTTGTCGCGCGGCAGATTCAGAGCAACGTGCGCGAGCTGGAGGGAGCGTTGACGCGGCTTCTGGCAACCGCAGATATCACCGGTCGCCCCATCACCGTTCAGCTTGCGCGTGATGCGCTTTCAGACCTTACGGGGCGGCGCGTCAACATCACACCTTCACAGGTGATCGAGACAGTCGCCGCGTATTACAACATCTCTGTCGCGGAGATGGTCTCACCATCCCGCAACAAAGAGCTGGTGCAACCGCGACAGGTCGCCATGTACCTCCTTCGCCAGGAAACCGACGCCTCACTCCCGGAGATCGGCGCGTTGCTCGGCGGCCGCGATCACACCACAGTGCTCCACGGCGTCGAGCGTATCCGCATGCGCCTCGAAGTCGAAGAGCAGCTGCGGCGCGACATCATGCACATTCGCGAGCGCCTCTATCTCAACACGCAGCCCTCTTGAGCAACCAGCTTAAACCCGAGGCAACTGGTCAATTTGCTGCGCGAGCGCAAAATCCTTCTCGGTCAAACCACCAGCGTCGTGTGTGGTGAGCGAGAGCGTCACGCGATTCCACTGGATGAGGATATCGGGATGGTGCTGCGCTGCTTCTGCAAGCAAACCAACAGCCGTGATGAACATCAGCGACTGCGGAAAGCCGCTCATCACAAACGTTTTAGTGATCTCCCCCTTTTCATTCACCGTCCACCCCTGAAGCTGCGCTAATCGCTGTTGAATCTCTGCTTGACTGAGCATGCTTTGATTGTCGCACACCGAACAGCCTCTGAGCGCACAACTCACGTATTAATCACCTGTGCGCGCAAGTGCCTCATGATAGAGCGCTACTGTTTCTTGTGCGGTTTTCTCCCAGGAAAAGCGAGAAGCATGCGCCAACCCTTTCGCGCGTAACACCTCGCGCAGCAATTCGTCGGCGAAAAGAGAACGCAAGCCATCTGCAATCGCTGCCACATCTGTGGGATTTACCAGCAATGCGCCCTCGCCTGCTGCCTCGGGGATCGCGCTCGCCGCCGAGGCAAGCACTGGCGTGCCGCAGGCGAGGGCTTCGAGTACAGGCATCCCAAACCCTTCGTAGAGCGAGAGATAGACGAACACATGCGCTGCGTTGTACCAAAGCGGGAGTTCTTCACTGGGGACGTAGCCCGTAAAGCGAACCCTCTCTTCCAGCGCTAGGCGTTCCACCCAAGCAAAAACTTCCTCGTCATACCATCCGCGCGCGCCGGCCACCACAAGCAAAGGACATTCGCTCGGAGGGAGTGTGGCGAGGGCTTGCAGCAGGCGCACCAAATTCTTGCGCGGCTCGAGCGTGCCCACATAGAGCGCAAAACGCTCTGGCAAGCCGTGCCGAGCGCGGAAAGCGGCAACTGCCATGCGCGGCAGCGGGCGGAAGAGATCACCATCTACGCCCGGATAGATCACGCGGATGCGATCACGCGTTGCGCCAAGCAACTGGATGACCTCGCGCGCAGTGTGTTCCGAGATAGCGATAATGCGCTTGGCACGCCGCACAGAGAGGCGCGTGAACAAACGCAGATAGCGCCGATTCGCTGGGCGGAAAAATTGGGGGAAGCGCAAAAAACTCAAGTCCAGCACGCTAACGACAGAAGGCACCGCGCTGAGCAGCGGCACCACGTTGACAGGTCCATGCACCAAATCCGCGCCGATGCGCCGCAGCAACACAGGCTGAGCGATCTGCTCCCAGAGGATGCGCACGAGAGGGCGATGTGTTGGGAAGCGCGTGCGCAAAGCTGCAACGCCGTGTGGCACCTGTGCTGTTGGCCCGACCAGCGCTGTAACACGGCAACCAGCGCTTGGCAAACGAAGCAGCAGTTGATACGTGTAGTGGTGAACGCCTGCACTGCGGTAGGAAGGATCTCCCGCAAGCAACTGCGCGTTCACAGCAACGTGAGGAGCAAAGCTGTGATGGCTCATCGTTACTCTTCACGGTTCGTAGCGCGTGCGGTAGATCGTGACCCCTTCGTTGCGATACACAACGCGCAAATCGCCTGCCTCGACCAACCGCATGAACTTCGCTAAGCCCGCCTCGCCATAGTAAGCGCGCTCTAAAGGACCAACGATGACATACGTAGGGTGATAGCGTTCCAACAACAAGCGCGCAACATCAATATCTGGCGAGGCATAGAACAAAGCCACATCGTCATCGCGGCGGTAAATCACGCGATCGTTTCGCAATGCCGCGCGTTGCTGACGCTGGTGCCATTGCCAACCGATCACGGTGGGTAAGCCTGTGTAAATCGAGTAGCGATTCCCCCAGCGGTAGAGATCGCCGCCTGTGGTGCCCTCTAGGATGACGGGTGAACCCTCAACGTTCGTCAGAAGCCACTGAATGGCTTCGTAATCATGCCGCAGCGGGAAACGAAAGACATCCTCGCCGACGACCTCCACGCGCTCGGCGTAACGCATGAAGGCAGCGCCATCCAAACCACGTGGTGCCTCGTGGGTGTAACGATCGTTCACCTTCGCCGGAATGGCGACAAGCGGATAAAGTGCGGCAAGTCCTACTGCGACCGCAAATGCACCCGCGAAGCTAAACCGTAACAACGGCGCGACCATGCGACGACGCAGCCATGCGAGGCTTAGCCAAGCAGCCACTGCCCCGCTCACAACAGCCAGCAAAAGCCACGCTTGAATGTAGAGCTTGAACACCGTGTTCATGCGCGCGATGTCGCCGCGCAAGACAAAAAGCTCAACGAAGAGGGTTAGCAACCAAGCGCCTGCGCCCATGAGCCATACTAGGCGCGCTCCACCCTCGCGCGCGTTGAGAAACAGAACGACGGCCAGCACGAACATGGGCACTGCAAAGAATGCGACTGGCAAGCGCGCGAACTGCGCGAGCATCAACGCAACGATGATGCTCCCACCAACCAATCCCTTTGCCCAAGCCTGGGCGGGTCGGAGTAACAATCGCGCCCCGAAGAACGCCAAAGGAATCATGAACAGCCCATAGATGGTGAGAAATGTTTGGAGCTGCGTGCGGTCGCCGTCCCAGCGATCAACAGCGTTGTATGCCGAACCGAAATGCGCAAGATAGGGCAAGACAACAGCGCGCGTGAGCAGCACGAACACCGCCATCGCGGGAAGTGCGCGGAGGGCGCCGCTCAGCGCGGCACGCACGTCTAACGCCTGGTGGTTATGCCATTGCCGCAGCCAAAGCGCAGCAAGTGTCAGCAGGAGCAGCGTAGGGTAATCCCAAGAATTTGTCATCCACAGCACGCCTACAACCAGCGCGCTCAGAGCGAACATCGCACCACCACCCCACCCCAACGCAAGCCCTAGCGCCAACAGGATTGCCAAGTACACAAGCGGCATCGCCATCATGTGTGCGTGCAAGTCAGCGTAAAGGAACGTGAAAAGCGGAAATTCGGCGATCCAGACCTCAGGCGCTGGACGAGTGGGGTTCCAGTAGGGCCAGTTTGGATAAATCGGTAGAGGCGCCCCGTTGATCCATCGCCAAAATCCTTCAACAAGCGCTAGTGCCTCAGGCACACCGCGCTCAATTCCACCCAGGCGCTTCCACGCATCGCTGAGCACGCGGATTTCGTCACCGTTGCCGAGAAAGACTGCCAGTGCGGCAGAGATAAAGCCCGCGAAGACAAGAGTGCGCCAATCGCGCACGAGGTGTGGTCGAACCATTGCAGCAAGGGCGGTGGCACCTGCTGCAAAGGCTCCTGTTGCTGTGAGCGCAAACAGCGAGGGGATGATCAAGTTGTAAGCAACAGCGGGCTGTATCCCCAAGGCTTTCACAGGGGTCCCCACCATCACCCAGCCGAAGTAGTAGTAGTTGAGGTAACCTCCTGAAAACCAAGGATCGTAGGGTGGGAACCACGTTGACTTGAGCACAGCGTTGAAGTAAGCAAAGTCCATCGGCTTCTCGCCGCCCATGTATGGGTGCCAAAGGTCGGGGTTTCCCCAGCGAATGATCAAGAAGAAAAAGAAAGCGACAAGGTAAAGCACCTCTGCTGCGAGCAGCGCTTGCCAGTACGTGCGCACCGCTGTCAGGATCGCTGATCGATGCAGGTGTCCAACTGTCAGCCCCAACGCAATGAACCCACCGACCACAAGCCAAATCGCCGCTGGTGTGAAGGGCATGATGCGCAAACTAGCGAGCATCCAGATCAGCCACGCGGGCACAAGCCAGCCCAATGTCTTCCCGCCTAGGTAGCTCGCGATCAGCTGAGCGTGTGAGCGGCTCTGTGCGCTTAGGATCGGGAAGAGCAACATGGCGCCTGCGATGCCCAGGAGCTGAGTTAGCGCAAGCCACGCCAGAATAGCAAAGAAGGGTGCGCGATTGACCAGGAACTCCGGAGAGAACAGCGCGCGCCACGTGCCCCCAGTGCGCTGCGCATGCTGGGTCTTATCATCCAACAGCAACCCATGAGGCGCATCTCGAGATTCGAGCGGTGAGCGGCGCATGAAAAGCGAAAAGTCCGCTGCGCCGAGGATGCGCTCCGCGTTAGCGCGCGAGTAACGCGGGCCCTTGCGGAAGATCAGCACGCGGGGGTGGTCATACACGGAAAAGGCTTCCTCCGCAGTGGGGTATGGCACTTCAATGCCGAGCGCGCTTCCCTGCACGCCCGATGGTCGGACCAGCACCTGCGGCATCTCTTGATCGTTGAAGACGAAAGGCCCCAGCCGCGGAAAGCTGTGAAAATCGGCAACGAGATCGAAGCCAAGCTCGCCACCCATGAGCGCGCGGTAGTAGCGCACGGTCATGGGGTAACGCCATGGCAATCGCGGAATAGAGGCGTAAAGCCGGTTGCTAGAGAGCACGAGGTAATCCGCCTCGTCCAGCCAAGCAAGCATCTGGGTTAGCTTTTCTGGCGTGTCATCGTTGTAGTTCTGCATTTGCCCATCGCTGCTGGTGCTTAGCCCGCGGTAGTAGTCACCATATGGATTGCGACCATCCAGTGGCTGAGGCACAGCATCGTCCCAGTGCTCATTTGCCACGACGCTGGTGCGCGCTGAAAGTGTTTCGCCGGCAAGAAGGCGCAGCTGAACCCAGTAATCACGTCCTGGCTGCAAGAGAGCCTCTGAGAAAGTGAGCACAGGCTGCGTTGCGTTCAGCGTTGACTGTGCACGCCCGACCTCGTTGCCATCAAGCATGTCCACCAACCACGCTTGGACGAGCGCCGAACCTTGCAGATAGTTAAAGCGGAGGCGTGGCGACGTGATGGGCGTCTCAAGACGATGCGCTGGGTGGCTAAGCCGAATGGCAAAAGTGGACGAAGCGCCTACCCCCTCGAGCAAGACCTCACGCACGGGAAGTTGGATCTGATGCTGTTGTTCGTCCCGTTCCCAAAGCAGGGTTACGGCGGTGGGCACGTTCTCATACACCCAGCGCGAGGCTTGCACGCGCGTAATTTCGCCATCGTAAATGTGCATGAAAGCGCGCGCCCACACAATTGTTCCTAGCAGGACCAGCGCCGCCGGTGTGGCTGCGGCAAAACGCATGAAGCGTGCTAAGAGGGGCGCTTGAAAATTTGGAAAGGAGCGCCAAAAGCGCACCAGTGCTTGCGCTGCCAGCACGGTGAGCACGGGGTAAATGGGTAGCAGGTAACGAATGGACTTCGTCCACTGCGTGCCCTGGTAGAGGAAGTAACCCACTGCCCACGCAACCAGTGGCAAGTATGCCCACCAGCGCCGTCCCGACCAAAGCTGCCTTGCGGCATCACCCACAGCGATCAGCGCAGCGATGCCAAGTGGTATGCCCATCCCCCAGAACACGAGGTTGACAAGCGGGAAGACAATGGGCAAACGGTCTGCCCACTGAATGCCAAACGGCGCGTCAACCGTGCCATTGACCAGCGCTTGCGCTAGATAGAGCTGTTGCACCCAACGCCCAGATGGCGCAAACAGAATGCGCAATGGCTCAGGAAGATGAACCCCAAATGCACACACACGCGTGAGCAAAGTATTTGCCTCTGGGCTGCAAAGCAACTGCGTTTGTTGTAGCTCCGCTTCGCTCGCGCCGATGAAAGCGTAAGGTTGAGCGACACGGAAGGCAACAAACACTGCAGCAACAGATACCCCAGCGCCAACGCTGCTCACCAGCAACCCAGGCGCTTGTCGCGATCGCATCGCTGCGATGCCCAGCGCAAGGAACACCAGCAGCACGCTAGGCCATGTGCTGATCTTGGATGCCAGGCCTAGCCCCACGCTGATCCCGGCAAGCCCTGCGTTGATCAACAAGGACCATTTCGCCGATGTCGTGTTAGGACGATGACCTGCAATGCGAACGCTGAACCAAGCTGTGAGCGCGACGAAAAGGTTTGCCATCGCGTCCACAGTGAAAAAATGTGCCTGCTGAATGTTCAGCACCGTGAAGGCGCTCAGCGCAGCCGCCAGTAGTCCCGTCCGCCATCCAAACGCTTGTGCTCCGATTGCAAAGACCACTAGCACTGCTAATGTGTCAGCCAGTGCTGACATGAGGCGCCCCACCAGTGTAAGCATGGTGTAGCCCGTGAAATGGCCCGGAAGGCACGCAGCGGCGTACTCGCCAAAAACAACATCTGCAAGAACGCGCTGCACCGGTGCTGGCGGCTGAGCACAGGCCGAATCAAACCATTCACCCAAGTAGCGCCCGAGGAAGAGTGGGAATGTGCCATACACGTAGTTGCGCCCCCAATCCGTGTTAAAGGGATTGAGTGGCGAGCGCGCTGCGTCAAAGTACTCGCCGATAGTGCTCGGAGGGTGGATCAGCCCAGCAAGCACTGCAATGTAGCGCTCGTCTGGGTGGAGGTTGCGGCTCTGATCCCAGTTGATGTCGTAAACGCGCAGCGCAAAGGCGCCAATCAATACAGCTAGAAGCACGCCCAAGCGCCAAAGACGACGCACGGCGCGCTTAACGCGAAGACGCGAAGACATCGGCGCGCGATTATAGGTTTCGGCACGTTGCGCGCCCTCGTTGCGCTAACGGCATAGCTTGCCTTGGTGTTCGGCAAACGTCACAGAGAACTGGTGACTCCCATCGCCGTTGCACGAGGCGACAAAGTAGTAGTAGTCAGTCTGCGCAGGGCGCAATGCTGCTTCAATCGAGGCGCGCCCCGGGTTGGCGATGGGCCCAGGCGGTAACGCTGGATTAACGTAGGTGTTGTAGCCAGCCGGGTCAACGTAGCGCAAATCCTCCAGCGTCAAGTTGCGCTTCCACCATGTGCCTTGCTCGGGCTGATAGCCCAGCGCGTACTGCACGGTGGGATCCGCTTGTAGGGGCTGCCCGACGCGCAAGCGATTCCAATACACGCTGGCGATCAGGGGGCGCTCTTCGGGAATCACGGCTTCGCGCTCGACGATGGAAGCGACAATGAGCACGGCGTAGGGATCCTTGCCCTCATCACGTGCTTGCTCAAGCAGCGGGGCCGCCTTCACGGCGAAGTTGTCCAACATGCGCAGCACAACGTCTTGCGCGGTTGGGTCCTTCGGCAGGCGATAAGTATCTGGGAAGAGGAAGCCCTCGAGCGTCGCGTCGGAGGGCAGCCCTTGAAGAAAGGGGTAGCTATAAGCGCTAGCTCGGCTGGTTGCTGCGCGGAAAGCGTCAGCGCTGATGCCCAACTCTGCCTCGAGCCGATCTGCGATTTCCTCGCGTCGCAATCCCTCAGGGATGGTCACTTGCACATCATTGGCTGTGCTGCGCTGGAGCGCGAGCGCGATTTGCTCCATGTTCATGCTCGGGCGGAGGATGAATGTGCCGGCGCGGATAGTCGCATCTAGCCCCCGCAAACGCACGTAGAGGCGAAACAGCGTTGCGTCTCGGATGAGCCCTTGGCGTTGTAGCCGTTCTGCGATCTCGTTCACGGATTCGCCAGGCGCGATAACGAAGACGCGCGGCATCGAATCATTGCTTACAGGGCGTGAGACGTCGCTTGCACGCACTAAGTCAATGTAGGTGCCGATCAGCCAGCGATCGAAGTCGCTCATGTGCTTCCCGTCTGGCGCGCTCACACTGCGCACACGCTGCATCCATGCGCCAATTGCAATGACCAGCGCAACCATTGCGAGTGCGAACAGCGCATAGCGAGGAAAGGGATTCCGTCTGCGATTCATGTCAGCAGTCCTTCGTCGAGCGCGCGCTGCAACAGAACCGCTGCAGCGATAGCATCGTCATGGCTTGCCTCACGGCGCTTGCGCTTTTCGCGCAAGATCGCCTGCGCTTCTTGTGAAGTGTGGCGCTCGTCCACAAAGCGCAGAGGGACGCCTAGCTGCGCGCGCAGCAGCTCCGCGAAGCTGCGCACGCGCTCGGCTTGCCCGCTCTCGCGGCCGTCAGCATGGTAAGGATAACCAACGATGACGACGTCCACAGCGTATTCGTTCGCTAATGCCACGATGCGCGCGATTGCATTCTCTCGCTGCCGATCAATGATGCACAGCGGGCGCGCAACGATGCGCATTGCATCGCACACAGCTACGCCGATGCGGCGATCGCCAACGTCGAGGGCTAACACGCGCCCCATGGCGTTACTGTACCTCGCGCACCACGCGCGCCTCGACGCGCGCAGCGATCCAAGGAAGGCGGTTTGTTAGCTGTGCAAGCCAGGCGGGGTGCACCTCGATTTGGGGGTTGCGCGTCAGCGAGAAGCTGCGCAGGAGCAGCGCCTGCGCTTCAGCAGGCGTGCGACCTGAGACGAGGCGACGCACTTCGCGCGTGTCAATGTTCGCTCCTGCCAGGCCGTGCGCGTCCACGAAGAGCTGCTGGAGCACACCGCTGCCCTCTTCGGCAACCACAGCTTCTATGGCGTTGATCGCGAGCAACGCGAAGCCCGCCGGCACCTTCTTCTCCAGGGCATGGCGCGCCACCGCGTTGAGATCGCGCGGGTCAACAGCCAGGCCCGCAACCTGCAAACGCATGCTCAGCGTGAGCTGATCGGCTTGCTCCGTGATGAAGTGGTCGAACGTTTCGTCTTGCACCTCAGCAATGAACAGGGTCTCGGGTAAGACGCGCAAGTTGCTGTTGATCACCTCAGGCTGCACACGCATAGCAGCTTCGGCGCGTTCGAGCAAGCGACGGCGCAGCGCAATGCGCAAGCGTTGCATATCGGCTTCGGTGACAGAGCGCACGGTGACATTGCCGCCGCCCTGCGTTGGCTCAGGGTTGATCACTGTTACAGCCAATGCGGGCACACCCTCCACCTGGTTGATCAATCCCGCGCTGACGTTTCCCTGCACGCCCGGCTCCAACGCCTCGATGGGCGCCTCTGCGCGTCCGGCTGGTGGCACCTCCACAGCTTGAGTGGTAGCAAAGCGCACTGGGATGTTTGTGGCTGTTGTGCGCACCACGGTGTTGGTCGGCACCACATACGGCACTGCCAGCAAGTTAGAGAACATCACCTTGCCGGTTGCTTTGAAGCGGGGGACATCCTTGCGTCCTGTGGTCTCAGTGCTCATTTGCTCCTCGACGATCACATCCACGCGCTGCGCCGGGATCACACCACCCTCTAAGTCCAGACGCGCTGCGCGTGTGTCTGCGATCACGACTGCAATGGCGTGGAGGGGCTGGCTAGAGGCGCTGAGCGTGATGCGCGCGGAAGGCAGCCACGCAAGCACAAGCGCCGCAACAGCCGTGAGCGCAACACCGGCCAGCGCGAGACGTCCAAGGCGTTGGGCTGTGCGCGGCCGCGGTGGGAAAAATCTGCGCAGCGAGTTCGGCGCAAAGCGATGCGGCGTTGACCGCCGCCGAAGCTCGGAAACATGTTCAGGGGGCCACCATGGTGAGGTCTGGGCGTGTTCGAGGCGTTCAAAGACGGGCAAGCCGACTTCGTGCGCGAGGGTGCGCTGCTCGTGCAGCGGATGCACTACGCAAACCGTAACACCGAGGCGCGCAGCAAAACGTTGCACCTGCGCAAATGCCAGCTCGTCCCAGCGCAACGCCTCGGGCATGACGAGGATCGCGCGTGGGGCGCGCGCCCACTCAAGGCGATCGCAAGCACCTGCCGGCGACTCGTTAGGGTCGAGGTAAAGGATCTTTCCTTCCATGCCTCAGGCGTTGGTGTGGCGCAGCGCTGCGTGCAAGAGCTGACGCGCCTTCTCCAACGCCTCAGGCAGGCGCGCGGGATCGCGCCCGCTGCCTTGCGCGAGCGTTGATTTGCCGCCACCACCACCGCCAACCACACCAGCGATCTCGCGGACGAGCCTTGCAGCATCGAAGCCCTGCGCTGCAAGGTCCTTTGAGCAGGCAACAACCAAAGCGGGTTTGCCCTCGATCACTGCACCGAGCACAAGTGCGCTTGTTGGATATTGAGCACGGAACCAGTCGCTCATCTCGCGCAACAGCTCGGGGGATTCCGCTTCAACCTGTGCAACGAGCACCATCGCACCGTTCACTGCCTGCGCGCGCTGCGCCACTTCTGCGAAGCGCAAGCGCGCCAGCTCACGCCGTGCCTGCTGGAGCGCCTTTTGGGTTTCGGCGAGTTGTTGGACGAGGCGCTGCGCATGCTCGACTACGCGATCGGGACTGGTGCTCAGCACGCGGGCGACTTCTGAGAGCGCCTGGGTTTGCTGGCGAACGAACGCAAGCGCACCTTGACCCGTGACAACCTCGATGCGGCGAATGCCAGCGCTGAGTGCGCTCTCGCTCGTGATGATCGCAGCGCCGATCTCGCCTGTGCGCGCCACATGCGTGCCGCCGCATAGCTCCATGCTAAACGGCTGCTTGCCTGGCTCACCAATGCTGATCACGCGCACAACGTCGCCATACTTTTCCGTGAAAAACGCTAGCGCTCCCGCGCGGATCGCCGCCTCGTAAGGCATGTAGCTTGCAGAGACTGGCAGGTCATGCAGGATGGCGTCGTTGAGCATCTCGCTCACCTGTTGCAGCTCTTGGGGCGTTAGCGCGTGGCTATGCGAGAAATCGAAGCGCAAGCGATCAGGCGCAACCAGTGAGCCTTGCTGTTGGACATGCGGGCCCAACACAGCGCGCAGCGCGGCCTGCAGCAAGTGTGTCGCTGTGTGGTTGCGCATGATGGCCTGGCGGCGCGCTTCGTCCACTTGAGCAACGCAAACATCACCAACGACCGGCTCGCCCCATTCCACAACGCCAACATGCACGACAAGCCCTGCGGCAGGCTTGCGCACTTCCTTCACCGCGATGCACCAAGCGGGCGCTGCTTCGGTTGCGTCGCTTGTGCGCGCGCAGATTAAGCCTGTGTCGCTCACCTGCCCGCCGCTCTCAACGTAGAAAGGCGTCTCACGCAAGATGACCTCGACGGTCTCGCCTTTCACTGCGCGGCTTGTGCGCTCTCCCTCGCGCAGCAAGCCTACAAGCTGCGTCTCGATGCGCGTTGCCGTGTAGGGGTCATGGCGCACACCTTCCTCTGGCAGCAGTCCCTCTGCCTTAAGCGCAGCAAGCGCATCTCGGTAAGCCGTCAGGCGCGCGTAATCGCCCTCAAACTTGCTCTGCGAGGCCGCGCGCGCCATTGCTTTCGCGCGCTCGCGCGCGGCGATGAAGCCAGCCTCGTCCACATTCAAGCCGCGCTCACGGGCTTCGTCGCGCACGATCTCAAACGGCAAGCCGTAGGTGTCGTAGAGCTTGAACGCCGCTTCACCCGCGATGGTGTTGGGATCATCGGCGCGCAAGGCGCTGCCCTCTGCGATCATCACGTTGAGCCGTTCCAGACCCGCGTCGAGCGTGCGCGCGAAGTTTTCCTCCTCGCGGTAAATCGTGCGCACGATGTGATCGCGGCGCTCAGGTAACTCGGTGTAATAGTCGCCCATCTTGTCAATGACGGCCTCGGCGACAGCGTACAGGAACGGCTCGTTTAGCCCGATCTTGCGACCGAAGCGCATAGCGCGGCGCATGATCATGCGCAGCACGTAGCCGCGCCCCTCAGGACCAGGGAGCACACCGTCACCGATCAAAAAGGTCGCTGCGCGCGCGTGATCGGCAATCACGCGGTAAGGCACAATCGCGGCGCGCCGTTGCACGTCGGTTTGCCCAGCGAGCGCCTGAATGCGGTCGAAGAGGTCGGTGAACAGGTCAGTGTCGAAATTGCTTTCCACACCTTGCAACAGGCGCACCAGCCGCTCCAAGCCCATGCCAGTATCCACGCCCTTGCGCGGCAGTGGTGTGAGCGTGCCATCCTCTTCGCGGTTGAACTGCATGAAGACGAGGTTCCAAACTTCTGAAGTGCGCTCTTCGGGATCGTTGTCGTTGTTGACCCACTTCGCGTCGTTGTCGCGCAGGTCACCGGTGTAGATGTGGATCTCGCTGTTAGGACCACACGGCCCTGTAGGTCCCATCGCCCAGAAGTTATCCTTCTCGCCGAAGCGCAAGATACGCGAAGGGCTGATGCCGTGCTTCTTCCACAGCTCAAAGGACTCGTCGTCGTCCTCGTAGATTGTGAACCACATGCGTTCGCGCGAGAAGCCGTACTCCTTCTCGAGCAGCTCAAGCGCGAACGCCATTGCTTCTTCCTTGAAGTAATCGCCGAACGAGAAGTTGCCCAGCATCTCAAAGAAGGTGTGGTGGCGCCGGGTATAGCCGATGTTTTCGAGGTCGTTGTGCTTACCGCTCACGCGCATCACCTTTTGCACGGTAACGGCGCGCGTGTAGTCGCGCTGCTCCAGCCCAAGGAAGACATTCTTGAACTGGTTCATGCCGGCGTTGGTGAAGAGCAGCGTGTTGTCGCCGTAGGGGATCAACGACGACGAGGGCACGTGTCGGTGCCCGTTGCGCACAAAGTAATCCACGAAAACCTGGCGCACCTGCTTGCTGAGCATGGGGCTTGGATTATAGACGCCCTAACTCTGCTCAACATCTGAAGCGCCTCGTCTGCGCTATGATGCTTCCTGCATGAGCTACGAGTACTTCATCGGTCCAGATGGCGTTTTCCCCTCCCCCACCATTGCGCTGCTCTTCACGGTGATGCAATTTGGCTTCATGGCGACTGAATCGCGCCGCAAGCGCACAGGCGCGGAGAGTGTGGCACGCGTGCGCGGCTTGTTTCCGCCGCTTTGGCTTGCGCTGCTGATTGGGCTGATCGCGCGGCTGACGCTTGGCTTCCTAAAGATCGGCGTGATTCGTGGTGAGACGCGCGAGCTATGGGTATGGCTGGGCGTGATGCTGGTGCTGCTTGGTTGGGGACTGCGTTTTTGGGCACAGCAAGCACTCGGGCGGTTCTTCATTGGCGAGGTCGCTGTCCAGCGCGAGCAGCATGTGGTCACTCAGGGACCCTACCGCTGGATGCGCCACCCAGCTTACACAGGCGGCTTCCTCGCCAGCGTAGGCTTTGGGCTAGTGCTGAGCACGTGGCTCGGCGCCTTGGTCAGCGCCGTGTTGCTGCTGTGGGCGTATGCCGTGCGTGTGCCGCGTGAAGAAGCACTCATGCTAGAGCAATTTGGCGAGCAATACCGCCAATACGCTGCACGCACCGCGCGCTTTGTGCCCTTTGTGTTTTGAAAGGGCTACGGCTCCTGAGCGAGAATGGGTGGAAGATTCCGGTGGCTCACAAGCGGGATGAAAAGCGTGTGAGACAAGTTAGTGTAGTAGTGGATCGGAACTTCCAGCAACGAGGGAGCTGAGGCAGGCCCGAGGTAAAGCACGCCTCTCCAGTCATTACCAGATTCAGGCTCTTCGTCCAAAGAGAGAGTGAACGTGTAGGTTTGATTAGCATTCAGAGTGCTAGTTGGCAGGCCCCTTATACTTAGTTGCCTCCTTCGGATAGTAAGGAGGTCCAGGTTGAAGGATCCCTGCTCACCAGACCAGTTATCTACACAAAGGCGGTAGGTGCCATCCTCTGGTGTCTTCACCCTTATCTTCTCTTCTGCTTCTGGGGTAGCAGATTGAGCAATTTGTTTTCCTTCCTTGTAGAGGAAGAGGTCTATGTCCAGCACGTCGGTGCTCCATACCTTTGCTTCAATGAGTCCTGTTGCAGATATGGTGAAGGTGTAGACCCAGTCACAAAGTGTCTGCCTGTCCGCTGTCAAGGGCTGGCTGCGCCAAGTATTCGGCTGACTCAAGCCGAAAACGAATCCGCCCAAGCCTTCATCAATGGTGTAACTTGTGGTGAAAGTCAGGACTTGCGAAAGTGTAACCGAGTTTGTGTGCACGAAGATTAGTGGCTTTGGCGATACCCGCACCTTATAAGCTTGCCCAACAATAGGCTCACCGAATTGTTTGCCAGCATAAAGCACATTGTGCAGTGCCACAAAGCCCAACCCATCGCGTAGATCACCACCCACAATCTCACGAGGGCCTCCAGTCACTGTATCGAAGCGAAATATGCCCTCTCGGACGAAAGAATCCCTACTACCTCCTACTTGTTCAACACCTTGCGGACCAAAGAAATCTGGATCCTCCAAAGAGTAGCGATTGTTATGATCTGCAACATATAACCAAGAGTCAACGTCTGTATAGTCAGGTAAGTACGGAAGCGCATTTGTGTAGATAGCAACATCATCTAATTGCCACCACTGGAAGTAGCCAGAATACCGGAATCGAATCATCACGCTAGATTTGCCAGCAGCTAGATCGGAGATATCAACAACGGCTCTTCTTTGCTCACCATTGAACGGCGAAGAACCTCGCCAGACATTTTGCCATGTTGTGCCATTATCGCTGCTGACATCCACGAACCCGTCAACTCCTGGTCTGCCACTCCAGGCGTACTTGAATTCGAGAAAGATGGTAGGAGTTAACCCTGACAGGTTCAAAGTTGGTGTTCTCAGCTCTGCATCAATATTTCCAATCGAGCCACTGCATGACGGATCAACAGTAGCAAAGTTACCATCGCCACCTGTGACATTGGCAGCGCCACATGGGTTGTCAAACCGCCAAAAACCGCCACTTGTGCTCCACCCGGCTGGAACATTCGTTGAGGAAAAGCTCTCATAGAAGTATGGCTGCTGTCTCTCAGAGTTCGGCATGGTCACGGGGTTGCTCCACTCCGTCTGCACGATCATCGACTCACCAGGAAGAGTACTTCCAGTGGGGATGTCGAAGTAAAAGAGTTTCCAATCTCCCGATTCATAGCGCCAAATCCAGTTAAAGCCTCCTTGCAGGCGAGCATTGCTGTAGAGGAGATCGTCTGGGAGAGGATTAAGGGAGGGAGCGCCGAAGGAAAAAGTAGCTGAATTTGCAGCAACGTGAATGAGCACAGGTATTACGCTGCTCGAACGCCCAGAGCCCACTTTGATAGCGCCCTCATAAACTCCAAGCTGAGCTGTAATGGGCACAGAAGCCTCGACGATAAAAGAAGCATTGCCGTTCGAGGGCACACTTACTTCTCTGCTTGAGAGTTTGAGCCAGTCCCAACTCTGCTCTCTATACAGTGTGATTCGAACATCAAGGGTTACTGGGCGATCATTAGCACCTTCAATTCGCTGAAGGCCGAAGAATATACCGTCATGGATGCGTGAAAGGCTATCTCGTCCAGCGCGCGCTTCGATGTACGTACCGACAGGGTATCCAAAAGTAAGGCGGTTATACTCATGGATGGTGATGCCGAGAGAGTGTGTGATCCAGTCAATCTCGTCCCATGAGTCAATCCAGCCATTACCGTTGGTGTCTGTCCATAAGTTTCCGTCGTTATTTAGATCTGTCCAATCATAGAAGTACGAAAACAGCCTTGATTCACTAAAGTACGCGTGGTCTGGGTCGAAGGCGCTGTAGGGGAGTATGACCTCGGCTTTAACGAGATCAGGTTGGTAAGTAGTGATGAGCTGAGTGATATCAGTGAGCCAAGTCGGTCGTGTGAAGGGTGATGTGGCACCACGGGGGAAAGAGACTGAAAAGGTGATCTCGTGCACCTTCCGCAGTGTCACGCCTTCCAATGAGAGGGTATAGCTTGATGATCCTGTGTTGTGTATAGTGAAAACTCTGGAGACCGTATCTCCTGGATGCAGGATGTTCGGAAAAGCCAGGTAGTTAGTGCCGCGGTAGCTTCCAGCAACCCACTGTGCGGGCTCCAACCAGTAGCTCGAATCCGAAGCCGCTCCTGAAGCAATGTCAGTTGCTCGATCGGCATTTACATTCCCCGCGCCTTGCGTTAGGACATCGTAACCCAAGTCGTTTGCTGAGCTCAGGAGTATTGAGGTGGCTTCACTCCAAGTCGGCCATCGATTGTGTCGAGCTTTAAAAGCCTGATAGACAAGTGCCAGATTGCCAGCAGCAACAGGTGTAGCCATGGAGGTGCCGCCAAAGAGATCGTAAGCAACTTGACCATTCCCCTTTTCCATGAGCAACGCACTGTTCAATGGTAGAGCAGCAGTTCCCCATGCACCGACGGCAACGATGTCTGGTGCGATGTCCCCAAGCGCACCAGGACCGCGATTTGACCAAGGCTGGATGTCACCATAGGTGAATTGCTCGGGTTCCACTAATTCAAAGATGGTCGAGCTACCATACGAGGTACTTGCGCCCACATCAATAATTGTCCCACCGTTTGGATCTGTGACAGTGCCGTACCCGTGTCCACCATTGCCTGTAGCCACCAGAAAAACAGTGTTTGGTGCATATCTTCGGTTAAGCCAATGAGCAAAGCGAGAAATCCCAAACCAACCATCTTCGATGACTCTACTAGCACCCCAGGAGTTGCTGACAATTTGAGCTTCATCGCCACTACTAGGTCTACCATCAAAACCAATGGCTGAGAGAAACCATGCTTCTAAGGGCAGACTGTATGAGTTCTCGAAGGCTGCAATAGTGACACCGGGTGCCATGCCAGCTAACACAGCGCCACCAGCGCCGCCAATATTTTCACCGCCAGCGAAAAGGGGATTGATAATGCCTATCCACTCAGGATCAGAGATGACTCCTCGTGCAGCAACCAAGCTGGCGCAGCTCGTGCCATGACCACTGATGTCGGAATCGCCTACAAACGCAATTAGCCTTCCTGGTCCAGGGACTGTTCTGCTAAACTCGTAAAGAGCACTAACACCTGGCGGATGATTTTGACCATCAGCAATCCATGTGAGCATACCAACAGAGATGTCCCAAATGCCATCCTGTCCTTGACTGCCGCTAGCATCTAAGAGATCAGCTCCTCCTATTTCATCACCCTTGCGAAGAGGCTTGTCATTCGTGAGATCCGCATCAGAGTTAACATCCACATACACTGTGTCATATACACCAGCACTGTTCTCATCTGCAACGATCACTACAGGTGGAAGGTAGTCACTCAAGGGATATCCTAGTCCTCTACTAAGGGATACCAAATAGAGGGTTTTATCTGGTGGATAAACTGTGTAGAGGTATTGACCACTTTTTGAAGTGTTGGGGAATGTCACGTTTAGCTGCTCCTCGCCAGCGTCCGTCTGGAATGTCAAAGTAGCACTACACGTTAATCCATTGCAGTTTAGAGCCGAGACGGGCAAAGTCCTTGCATACCTTGTTGTTCTGTCGCCTCCTAGAAAGGAGGTGTAGTTGTAGGGATCAGCAGCCAACCCGTAGAGTGCATAGTATAAACCCGACAAAGTGTCGTAAGCAAATGGCCAGCCCGCATATGGCCCTGAGGGTATGCGGGCTTGCGTACCCTGAAGGTCCGGATGAGCGAAGTCAACACCAGTGTCTACAATGGAGACTATGACCCCTGTTCCTGTGTATCCCTTGGAGTGAGCAGCTGTAGTGCCATGGATATCTTTAACCTTAACACTGTTTATCCCCAAACCTGTCTGTGCAATGACATTGGAACGAGAAAGGCTGGGCTTCCTTTGTTGTTGACTTCGACGCCACTGGAGCAGTTTCTGATACAAGGCTTCCTTGTCACCTTTCTGGAGAAGGATGCGAAGTTCCTCTTCACTTAGGCGATCTCTAGAGAATGGCAAAAGCTCATCAACAGGGGGCAGGGGCTTATAAGTCTGGGAAGAAAGGATAAAAACCACTTTATCTAAGCCCGCTAGCTTAGCCAGATTTGCTTCGCGCACCTCGCCAGTGGCCCATCGAAGTCCTCCAAGAGGCTTAGAGTAGACTACATTCTCCATCCAAGTGCTTAAATCAGCACTGCTATCACTTAGGAGCACAGTAACCAGAGCAGGTTTGCCTGTTGGCTTTTTAGCACGCACGCGCAGCTCAGGTGAGAGCTTCCAAGATACTCCATCACTACTTGTCTCCACTTGGGGAGCAGATTTCCTCGGTGATCCCATGAAGACGGGAGCAACTTTGGGCTCACTCGAAAGCCTTGCCTCATCAGTCATTGTTTGTGCGTACGCTCTTAAGCTGGCTACACACAGCGCTATTCCAAGCAGCACGAGGAGGGATCTCTTCCAAGGAAGCAGCCTTTCGCTCATACCTCATCCCCAAGGCAAGTATAGCTCAAGGTACGGTTAGTGCAAGTGTACCATATCCGGCTGTAGTATCTTGCGGCACATGAACAGCTCTAATCCTCTTGCGAGTTGGCGTGCTCTGACAGCACAAGTAATAGTTGACCGTGCCCGCCTCTACAACGCGCTGAAGAACCAGTTCGGGGTAAAGCGCGAACCAATCGCCATTACCTACTGCGATGGCGACCCGCCAGCCGGCTACGAGCCGGCAAATATCCCTGTATGCA
>JAUQQA010000054.1 GCA_030550095.1 Chloroflexota bacterium
ACTGCTGGGCGCTGCATCGCGCCTCCACTATCAGAACCATTGGGCTATGCCACAGCGTGCAAGGCACTATCGAGCAACTTGCCCAGGACCTTGGTGTGCCTGCTGAAGAGATCAACTTCGTCTGCGCAGGCATCAACCACATGGCGTTTTACCTCAAGCTCGAGCGCAACGGCGAGGACTTGTATCCGCACCTTCGGCGTGTGCTCGAGGAAGGGCGCTATCCTGCCGATAATCGCGTGCGCTACGAGGTGTTCCGCCATTTCGGCTACTTCGTCACCGAGTCGAGCGAACACTTCAGCGAGTATGTGCCCTGGTTCATCAAGCGCGACCGCCCTGACTTGATTGAGCAATACAACATCCCGCTCGACGAATACCTGCGCCGATGCGAGGTACAAATCGCGGGCTGGGAGGCGCTGCGTGCGCGCCTTGAGGCAGGCGAGGAGATGGACGTGGCGCGCAGCCACGAATATGCCGCGTTGCTCATTCACAGCATGGAGACGGGGCAACCGCGCGTGGTTTACGGCAACGTGCCGAACGATGGGTTGATTGACAACTTGCCCGAAGGGTGCTGCGTCGAGGTGCCTGTGCTGGTGGACAAGAACGGTCCGCAGCCTGTGCGCGTGGGTCGGCTGCCTGTGCATCTTGCAGCGCTGATGCGCACGAATATCAACGTGCAGGAGCTGACCGTCGAAGCAGCGCTCACAGGCAACCGCGAGCTGGTCTATCAGGCGGCTTATCTCGACCCACACACGGCGGCTGAGCTTGACTTGAACCAAATTCGCGCGCTGGTTGACGAGCTGCTTGCCGCGCACGTGCAGACGGGCTTCTTGTCTGCGCAGTGGCTGGCGTTAGCTTAGCCGCTGCCGAGCACGCGCTGCCGAAATCAGGGGCGCGCGCATACACTTTGCCGCAAATATCATGAACGCTCGCCACGTTGGTCTCTTTGCTTTGCTCGCCTTTGTCGCGGGCTGTCTGCTCGTCCTGATCGGCGCGGCGAGCGCGGCTTGGATCACAGTGCAGGTACTACGCGAGCACGGGGCAGCATTGGTGCGCCAGTTAGCCGAAGAGCCAGACCCTTTGCCCGCCCCAACGCTCGTGCAAACGCCTTGGTCCGTGCTCGTGCCTGCCGATCAGCCGCTCGACCCGCTGGAAGTCATCGCGGCTGCGCACCTGCCCAAGCAAGACCTCGCGGCGCTTGCCGTGCGCTACAAAGGCGTGCCCCCTGCGGCGACCGAGACGCGGTGCCCGCAGCTAGCCTCCGGCTATGAAATCGGCGCGCGGCGTGTGTTCACCGTCAGCAATCAGGACGACAACACGGTTTTCCAGATCACCGCTGAGCTGCAACACAAAACCGATGTGATTTACATGTGGGCAGAAGTCAGCCCGCGTCGCGTGCGCCTTGATCGTGAGAAGTTGCGCCAAGCTGCTGAGACGTTCAGCAACGAAATCTACCCACGCACGCGCGCCTTCTTCGGTGAGGAAGAAAGCCCTGGCGTGGACTGCGACCCGCGCGTGCACGTGCTCCACGCGCGCGGCTTGGGGCGCACCGTGGGCGGCTACTTCTCCAGCGCCGACGCCTTCCCGCGCGCCGTTCGCGCCGACTCCAACGAGGCGCAGCTCTTCGTCATGCACGCTGAGCCGGGCTACAACGGTGCCGATCCAGGCAGCCCTGTGTACCTCAGCACGCTGGCGCACGAGTTTCAACACATGATCAGCAACCATCAGACCCACAGCCCTGAGCTGTGGCTCGAGGAGGGAGCTGCCCAATTCGCCGAGCGCATCAACGGCTTTGCCGATGACATCAGCACCCCCTACGACTTTGCTGCGCGTCCCGAGACGCAACTCAACGCTTGGCAAGAGGATTCGCCCGGCGGCAACAGCGCCAACTACGGCGCTGCGTATCTCTTTTGGGCATACTTGTACGATCGCTTCGGCGCGGCGTTCCTCCGTGCATTCGCGCGCGCGCCCGAGCGCAGCACTGAGACGCTGTTACGGCTGCTGGAGACGAGCGGCTTCCGCCGCGACGACGGTCAGCCCTTCACGTTTGCAGACGTGTTCGCCGATTGGGTGGTGGCGAACTACGTGGGACAGCGCCAAGACGACGCGGTTGACACACGCTACCGCTACGCCACCACGTTCGTCCCACCCATGGCGACGCGGATGGAGTGGCGCGCAAGCGATTATCCCCTCATCCACCGCGCTGCACTTCCACAATTCGGCACCCATTACTACGCGCTGCGCAGCGACGCGCCGCTTGTGATCACGTTCACAGGCTCCACCGCTGTGAACCTGTTGCCTACCGACGCCGCCGATGGGCATTTCTGGTGGTCGAAGCGCGCCGACGAAAGCAACCCGCGGCTCACGCGCGTGCTGGACCTGCGCGGCATCTCGCGCGCGACGTTGCGCTATCGCGCTTGGTACCGCCTCGAGAAGGACTACGACTACGCCTACGTCAGCGTGAGCACCGACGAGGGCAAGACGTGGACCACATTGGAGACGCCGAGCTGCACACGCGAAGACCCGCAACACGCCAACCTCGGTTGCGGCTACAACGGCGCCTCAGGCGGCGGTTCGCGCCCGCGCTGGATCACCGAGAGCGTGGACCTAACACCCTTCGCTGGGCAGCGCGTTTGGCTGCGCTTCGAGGTAGTAACTGACGCGGGCGTTAACCGCGAGGGCTTCGCCATTGACAATCTCGAGATCCCCGAAATCGGCTGGCGCGACGACGCCGAAACGCTCGACCCCGGCTGGCACGCGGAAGGCTGGGTGCGCGTGCACAACGTCCTGCCGCAGCATTGGGTGGTGCAGGCGATTGGGTTTCAGCGCGATGGCGCCATCGTGGTGCATCGGTTACACCCTGAACAAGCACGCGGGACGCTGAGGCTCGAATTCGACACCGCCGAGCGCTATGTGTTAGCCATCTCGCCAGTCACGCGCTTCACAACGGAGCCAGCAGCCTACGAGTTGCGCATCACGCCGCTGGCGCGTTGAGCGCGCGCAGCCACGTTGCGAGCGCCTCGCGATCCACAAGCGCACAGCCAAGTTGTGCCGCGCGCACACGCGCCGCAGCTTGAAAGCGCCCGTTGGTGATCACCATGCACTGAGCACAATGATGCTGTTGGCAGCGCGACGCCGCAATCGAGATCGTCGGCGGCGCAAGCGCACCCTCGTAGCGCAGCGCGAACACGAACCACCGCACACCATCGGGCGCGATGGCGATAAGGTCTGTGTGCCAATCTTCAGCCTCAGCAGGGCTGCGCGGAATGTGCACCTCGAAGCCACGCTGGCGCAGCACTTCGGCAATGCGCGTGCGAAACTCGCTCTGTGAGCGCGCCGAAGCTAGATGCTGTGCCAGCAGGAGGCTGGTTTCATCCGCCTGGCGCCGCGCGCGGCCTTGATCCTGCACAAACGCCCACGCCGCCGCACTGACGAACACAAACAAACCGAGGATCGGCAGCCCCACGCACAGCATCGCTGGGTTGTAGTCCACAGGCATCGCAAAGACGCTCCGCATTAGTGTAACGGCACTACTCCCACAGGTTGGTATAACCCAGAAAGCATGAACCACCGAATTGGTTTTGTCTCCACGCGCTTCGCGGGCACCGACGGCGTCTCGCTTGAGACAAGCAAGTGGGCGCACGTGCTGGAAGAAATGGGGCACACGTGCTTTTACTTCGCTGGTCAATGCGATCGACCACCCGAGCGCAGCATGGTCGTGCCCGAGGCGTTCTACCGCCATCCGACCATCCACGCGATCAACCAAATTGCCTTCGACCCCAACGCGCCGCTCGATCCACCGCACGACGAGCGCATCCGCGGCTTGTTCAAGGAACACTGGTTGCCCTACACGCGCCCGCCGAGCCTCTCGCGCCAAATTGACGAACTCAAGCACTACTTCAAAGAGGCGCTGTACGCGTTCATTGCCCACTTCGACCTTGAGGTGCTCATCGTCGAAAACGCGCTCACCATTCCGCTCAACCTGCCGCTTGGCTTAGCGATCACCGAGGTCATCGCCGAGACGGGCATCCCCACCATTGCACACCACCACGATTTCGTGTGGGAGCGCCAACGCTTTCAGGTGAATTGTGTGCAGGACTACATCGCCGCTGCATTCCCGCCGCGCCTGCCCTCCATCCGCCATGTGGTGATCAACACCGTCCAAGCGAGTGAGCTGAGTTGGCGCGTGGGCGTCACGGCGCGCGTGATCCCCAACGTGATGGACTTCGACAACCCGCCGCCGCCGCCCGACGAATACGCCGCCGACGTGCGCCAAAGTTTCAGCATCGCGCCTGGCGAGTACTTCTTCTTGCAGCCCACGCGCGTGATCCCGCGCAAGGGCATCGAGCACGCCATCGAGCTAACCAAGCGGCTTGGATTGCCCGCGAAGTTGGTGATCTCGCACGCCTCTGGCGACGAAGGCGACGCCTACGAACACCGCGTGCGGCAATATGCCGCCCTGCTCGGCGTGAACGTGCGCTTCGAGTCGCAGATCGTGCAAGAACATCGCGGCCGCTTGCCAGATGGGCGCAAGGTGTACACGCTCGGCGACGTGTATCCCCACGCCGATCTCGTGACCTACCCTTCTGCGATCGAGGGCTTCGGCAACGCTTTCCTCGAAGCGGTGTATTACCGCAGACCGATCGTTGTCAACAACTACTCCATCTACGAGGTGGACATCAAGCCGAAGGGGTTCCGCGTGGTGGAGTTCAACGGCTTCATCAGCGACGACACATTGCGCCAGGTGTGCCGCGTGCTCACTGAGCCTGAGTTAGCGCAACGCTGGGCAGAGCGCAACTACCAGGTCGCGCGCCGACACTTCTCGTTTACCGTATTGCGGCAACGGCTGCAATCGCTGCTTGCCGACTGTTTCGGGTATCAGGTTTAATCATGCCGATGCAGCTTGCGCTTCTGCACTACGCAGCGCCACCAGTGGTCGGCGGCGTGGAGAGCGTGATCGCACATCACGCGCGCCTGTTCGCCGACGCTGGGCATCACGTGCGCATCATCGCCGGGCGCGGCGCGTCGTTCGACCCACGCATCACGTTTGTGCCGCTGCCGCTCGCCGATTCACAACACGCGCGCGTGCTCCACATCAAAGCAGAGCTAGATCGCGGCGTGGTGAGCAGCGCGTTCACAGCCTTGCGCGATGAGCTTGTCGCTGCCCTGCGCGAGGCGTTGCACAATGTGGACGTGGTGTTTGCGCACAACGTGTGCTCGTTGCACAAAAACCTTGCGCTCACCGCTGCGCTGCATCAGCTTCACGCGCAGGCGCGCACGCCTCATCTCGTGCTCTGGCACCACGACCTTGCTTGGACGACGCCGCGCTACCGCAGCGAACTTCACGCTGGCTACCCGTGGGACCTGCTGCGCACGGCGTGGTCTGGCGCTGTGCAGGTCACGATCTCCGAAGCACGACGCAGCGAACTCGCTGCGCTCATGCGCCTCGCCCCCGAGATGATCCACGTTGTGCCTAATGGGCTTGACCCCGCGCAGTTTTACAAACTTGAGCCGCAAACACAGGCGCTCCTCGCGCAAACGCGCCTGCTCGACGCAGCGCTGATCTTGCTGCTCCCAGTACGCATCACGCCGCGCAAGAACATCGAGCTTGCGCTGCGCGTGTTGGCAGCGCTGCGCGCCGATGGCATGGATGCAGTGCTTGTGGTGACCGGGCCGCTCGGCGCGCACAACGCGCGCAACAACGACTATTTCGCGCACCTGCGCGCATTGCGGCAGCAGCTCGGCCTGGAAGGCGCAGCCCATTTTCTTGCTGAGCTGGCAGATGGGTTCTTGCCCGATGCCGTAATCAGCGATCTCTTCCGCCTGTGCGATGCGCTCTTCTTGCCGAGCCGCGAAGAAGGCTTTGGGCTGCCGGTGATCGAAGCAGCGTTCGACCACAAGCCGATCTTTTGCAGCGACATCCCAACGCTCCGCGAGGTGGGCGGCGCGTTCGCCAATTACTTTTCGCCGAGCGAAGACCCTGCGCGTATTGCCACCCAGATCCGCGAGCGGCTTGCACACGAAACCACCTACCACAGCGCGCTGCGTGCGCGCCAACGCTATACTTGGCACAGCGTCTATCGCAAGCATCTCGCGCCACTGCTCGCCTCGCTGCGCCCTCAGTGAAAACCTATCATGCGCAAGGATACGAAGAAGGAAGCTCTCCTTGCCTCGCTGCGACACGTGCTCACGCTCGTCGTGCACGGCAGCGACAACCGCGCCACGCTTGAGCTGGCGCGCGCGCTCGCTCCAAAAGTGACGTTGGTCGGCGTCGTGCCGACAGCGTCAGAATCAGAGCTGAGCGCTGCTGCAGCCGCCGCCCAAGCCCTGCGCCGAGAGTTGCGCGCGCTGGGTCGCGGCGAGCAGGTGCGCGCGCGGTCGCAGGTGGTGGTCAGCCCCGACCCATGGCAAGACCTACGCACCATCATCGCCGAAGAGGCGCCGGGCTTAGTGCTGCTCGACCTTGAAGCGCATCTCAAGCCGCTGCATCTTTCGCCCGCTGAGGTTTTGGCTCATCCGCCGGCGAACATCGCGTTGCTGCGAGGTCCGCTCCCTCGCCCTCTCCAGCACGTGCTGGTGCCCGTGCGTGGTGGTCCTTTTGCTGAGCTTGCGTTGCGGATCGCGTTGAACTTGCGCAAGAGCCAACACCTCAAGCAAATCACCGCGCTCCACGTGCAGCTCATCGGCGCCGAGGCAAGCGCTCCTTTCCGCGCGCTGCAAGCGATCCTCGCGCAAATGCCTGACGTCGTTCAGCGCGATGTAACCACAGATGACGTGGCGCGCTGCTTGGTGGAGGAATCGCGCGCCGCGGACCTGGTGGTCCTCGGCGCCACGGCGCGCCCTGCTCAAGAAGGCGCAAGCATCGGACCAGTCGCCGAGCGTCTCTTAGCTGAAGCGCCCTCTGCCGTGCTGATCGTCGCCACGCAGCGCGCTGCGCCGGCAACCTTCGATGCACGCGCAGGCGCGCGCGCCATCTCGCTGTTAGTGGATCGCTGGTTTGCGGAGAACACGTTCCAAGCGGACGAGTTCGAGGACATTGCGCAACTGGTTGCGCTCAAACGCGAGCAAGGCGTGACTATCAGCCTTGCCCTGCCTGCGCTCAATGAAGAGGAGACGGTCGGCAACGTGATCCAGACGGTCAAGTCGGCGCTGATGGATGAGCATCCCTTGCTCGACGAGATCGTGCTGATGGACTCGAACTCAACCGACCGAACGCGCGAGATCGCGCGCTCGCTGGGCGTGCCCGTGTATATCCACCAAGAGGTGCTGCCTCAATACGGCGCGCGCCGTGGCAAAGGTGAGGCGCTATGGAAGAGCCTCTACGTCACGCGCGGCGACATCATCGTTTGGATTGACACCGATATTGTGAACATTCACCCGCGCTTCGTGTATGGCATCATTGGTCCGATGCTGATCAACCCCAACATCCAATTCGTGAAGGGTTTTTACCGCCGACCGCTGCGCGTGGGCGACAAGCTTCAAGCGGGGGGTGGCGGGCGCGTGACGGAGCTCACCGCTCGCCCGCTGATCAATCTGTTTTATCCCGAGCTCTCTGGTGTGATCCAACCTTTGTCGGGTGAGTATGGCGGTCGGCGCAGCGCGCTGGAGCGCTGCGTGTTCTTCTCGGGCTACGGCGTGGAGACCGGCTTGCTGATCGACATCTACGAGAAGTTCGGGCTTTCAGCAATTGCGCAGGTAGACCTACTCGAGCGCATTCATCACAACCAGACACTGGAGGCGTTAAGCAAGATGTCGTTTGCGATCATCCAAGTCGTCATGCGCAAGCTCGAGGCACGCTACGAACGCGCCTTCATCGCCGACGTGAACAAGACGATGAAGCTGATCCGCTACGAGAACGGCGGCTATTATCTGGACGTCGAGGAGATCGCCGAACTCGAACGCCCGCCGATGATTATGGTGGAGGAGTA
>JAUQQA010000029.1 GCA_030550095.1 Chloroflexota bacterium
TGCGCCTACGTCCTGAGTTGAAAGAGAAGGTATGGGGTGGCAGCGCGCTTTTTTCGCTGCTCGGTCTGCCGCCCGCCGAGCAAAAACTCGGCGAGGCGTGGATGATCTTCGAGAGCTTGCCCGTGCTCGACGCGGCATGGGCAGGGCAAACGTTGGCCTCGTTGACCGCTGCCCATCCCGAGACGATGCTGGGCGAAGCGCTCGCGCGCAGCCGTCATGACGGCGTGCCACGCTTTCCCTTGCTGGCGAAGCTCATTGAGGCGCGCGAGTGGCTCTCGGTGCAGGTTCACCCCGACGATGCCTATGCGCGGGCGCGTGAGCACGTGCCGTACGGCAAAGCAGAGGCGTGGTACATCATCCGCGCAGATGCAGATGCGCGCATCATCCACGGCGTGCGCGAACCGCTCACGCGCGAGCAGCTCGTTGCAATGGCACGGGACGGCACACTGCAAGCAAAGCTCGAGGCGGTCCCCGTCCGCGCTGGCGATGTGGTGCTGAACTTGCCGGGGACCATTCACGCGCTCGGTCCTGGCATTGTGCTCTACGAAATTCAGCAGTCCTCGGATCTCACCTATCGCCTCTACGATTGGGGGCGCCCCTCTTCTGCTGGGCGAGCGCTGCATCTGGAGCAAAGCGCCGAAGTTTCCACGCTGGAGCCGCTGGAGACGCACATCTTGCAGCCCGAGCGCATCTCGCGCAATGGAATGCTCGGCGAGCGGCTAGTGCAGACAGCATACTTCACCACCGAGCGCTGGGTCCTTGAGGGTGCGCTTGTGCACGACACAGAGGCGCGTAGCCCACACTTGCTCACTGCGTTGAGAGGCGCTGGTCGCGTGGTTAGTGCGCACGGCGAGACAGCGCTAACGCCGCAAGCCTCTGTGGTGGTGCCAGCGGCTTGCCGCGAATATGTGCTTGAGCCGACCGAAGCGCCGCTTGAGGTGCTGCTCAGCTATTGCTGACTCGGCACGGCTTGCGTTGCGCGCGCAATAGCCTCCTCGACGACATCCAGCCCTTCGTGCAGCTGGGCTTCGGTGATCACCAGCGGGAACAAAAAGCGCAGGCCGTTGGAATACAAACCGCAGCGGATCATCAGCACGCCGTTGCGCGCGATCTCTTGCACGAGCGCCAACGTTTGGTCGGCAGGGAAGGGAGCGCGCGTGTGCGGGTCAGTGACAAGCTCGATGGCGAGCATGGCGCCCAATCCGCGCACGTCGCCGATGAGGGGGTAGCGCGCTTGCAACGCCAAGAGGCGCTGACGGGCGATGTTGCCAAGATGTTCGGCGCGGGCACAGAGGTTATCGCGCTCGATGATCTCGATGGCGCGCAGCGCTGCCGCGCATGCGATGGGGTTGCCGCTATACGTCCCACCAAGCCCACCCAGATGCACTTTGTCCATGAGTTCCGCGCGCCCGACTGTGGCGGCAATGGGCATACCTGCGCCAACGCTTTTGGCAATGGTGATGATGTCTGGCTCGATGCCGTAATGCTCAATGGCGAACATCTTGCCAGTGCGCGCCATGCCGCTTTGCACCTCGTCCACGATCAGCACGATCCCATAGCGCGTGCACACCTCGCGCAAGCGCTGCATGAACACGGGCGGCACGGGGATAAAGCCGCCTTCGCCTTGCACAGGCTCGATGATCACCGCTGCCACGTGCTCGGGCATGACGTGTGCTACCAACACGCGCTCGAACGCCTCCCACACCAACTCGACCTTCTCCTCGTCAGTGAGCGAAGTGCCGATGCCGATGCGGTAGAGGTAGGGGAACGGCGCACGATACACCTCTGGCGCGAACGGACCGAAGCCCTTCTTGAAGAGCGCGTACTTGCTGGTTAGCGTTTGCGTGAACAAGGTGCGCCCGTGATACGCGCCCTCGAAGGCGATCACGGCGGCACGACCCGTTGCCGCGCGCGCGATCTGCACGGCTTGCTCCACTGCCTCGGCGCCGGTGTTGGTGATCATCGCCTTCTTGGAGCCGCGGATGGGAGCGATTTGGTTGAGCTTTTCCGCGAGGGCAACGTGTGGCTCCGTGGTGGCGACCAGCCCGCAAACGTGGATCAGTTCCTCCGCTTGGGCGCGGATCGCCGCTACAACTTCAGCGGGCGTGTGGCCGACGTTCAGCGCGCCGATGCCACCCGCAAAGTCAATCAAGATGTTGCCGTCCACGTCCTCGACCAACGCGCCGTGAGCGCGGCGCACGGCGATCGGCGTGGATTTGCCATAGCCAAGCGGCATCGCTGCCTCGCGCCTTGCGACCAGCGCGCGGCTGTTAGGCCCAGGGAGTTCAGTCTTGAGTTGGATGAACTGGCGTGTTCGCATGACGAGGCTCACTGTGTCTTGTAGCAATCCACGATCACGTTGCGCGGGATGGTGGTGGTTTCGCCAGAGGCTTTGGTGACGTAGATGGTGAACAAGTAATAGCCGCGCTCGGTGATGGTGAAGGTGTATTCGCCGCTGGGCAGCGTGAGCGGGATGCGCTTGCCTGCGGCGTCGTTCGGCGTGATGCTCGCCAAGTTGCCTGCGGGGCAGTTGCTGAAGATGCCCGGTCCAGGCACGGCGGTGATCTCAAGCTCGGCTTTCACTGCGCCGTTGATTTGCCATTGCAGCGTTGCCGTCTTCGGCTCGCCGTTGTGCCCAAGCGGCACGTCGCCGATGTCGTCGCGCGGCGAGAAGCGCATGTTTTGGCTGTAGGGCAATAGGGCTGATGGCGGAATGGTGGTCGGCGTTGGTGTTGGCGGTTGCACTGGGATCAGCGTGACAGTGGGCTGGGGGCGATTGCTCCCACTTACGATGGGGACGTTGTTGGCATCGCCGACGAAGTCCACTAATTGCGCAAATACCCAGCCAACGTCATTGGGTGCGCCCGGGTAGTAGATTTGCCACCACAAGCCATCGGGTGTGCGCGCGCGCACCGAAGCAGTGGCGTTGTTTGTGTCTAGAGTGCCGAGGCGCTGCGTGTTCACATCGGGTCCTGCGCGCACGTTGACGAACTCTTGCCCCGCCTTCAGGCGCACGTAAGGCGGCTGCAAGGTCGCTGCGGCGGCAGGTGCGCTCGTTGGGGTAACGTTTTGAGGCGTTGGGTTTGCAACAGAGACGTTGGGATCCACGGTGGGCAGCGTGTTGGCATCGCCGCTTAGGCTGACCACACGCGCCGATACCCACCCGCGCCCATCAGGCGCCGTTGCGAAGTTCACCAAGTACCACTGACCATCGGCAGTTTTGCCGATCACCGCTACGCTTTGCCCCGCGGTGACCTGTCCAAGCAAGCGGGCCTCGGTGCTGGGCTGCGCGCGCACGTTGAAGAACCCATTCTCCGGCAGCGGCGACGCCAGCACGGGCGCGGATGTGGGCGAAGGAGCAGGGGCGGGATTCTCCGCCGCGGTGGTTGGGATCGGCGTTGGGGGTGGTGCAGCGGGCGTGGCTTCTGGCAGTAGCGTGATGAAGAGCGCGTCGGAGACGACGATCACGTTGCCGTTGCTGTCCACGCCCTTCAGCTGGATCACCGCAGTGCCTGCCTGCCCTGTGCTCGAGGGCCATGTAACGTCCACCACGAACGTATTGGGCGCCACGGGCTGGTCGATCACCGCAAACTTGAAGTTGTTGATGTACACCTCGGCTTGCCGCACGCCTGAGCCGCTCACCTCTCCCTCGATGCGCACTTCGTCGCCAAGGAAGAATTGCGCGTTCTGCGGCGGGGCGGTGAGGGTGGCGGAGGGCGGGGTGGGGCTGCTACAGGCGGCGAGCGTTGCACCAAGAACGCAGCTCAGCGCAAACGCGAGATGGCGCTGAAAGGAACTCATCGTTGGCTCTCTCACGTTGAGTTGGGGTTGTGGTGCTGACGCAATTGTTGAACGATTGTAACACCCGCATAGCTGAGCGCGCTCCCCACAGCGAGGAGCGTGAGCCACCAGCCCCATCCAAGCATGACGGGCGAACCGTATAACGCTCGAATGAATGGGCGCACGGCGATAAAGCCAAACAGCGGCACAGCAGCCATCCCGCTGAGCATCACAAGCGCCAGCGCAGCACGGAACGGGTTGCTTAGAGAACGCCACGCGGCGATGACTGCAAGCACAGCCGTGAGCAGCGAGGCGAAAAAGCGTAGTTGGTGCTCAACGTCTTGGAAGGCGGTGAGGATGGCAGGATAGCCAGGCAACCCAAGCGCAGCGATGAAAAGCCCAAGCCCCATCCCCAGCAGCCGCCTCAGCCCTTGGGCGAGTGCGACGGCAGCTCCCCAGAGTGGTAGCAAAAACCACTCGTTCCAGAAGATGCCTGCGCCGGGCGTGTAGTTCGTGAACACAGCAAGATCGTGAGCGCTCAGCGTGAGTGCTGCGGTGTGATGGGCCGCCCAGGGCGCAAAATGAGCCACCAGCAGGGCAAAGCCGAAGCAGCTCAACACAAGGCGCGTTTGCGCAGGAACATCAGGTTGCGTGTTCATCACAGCACAGAGGAGGTAGCATAGCTGCCCAATCAGCGAGCTGCGCTTGGTATTCCAGCGTGTTGAATTGCGTCACGGTCATGAGCAGCGCGTCTTCGCGGTTGTTGGTGTAATAGGCCTTGCGCCGACCGACCACCTCAAAGCCGTGCGCAGCGTAAAGCTGCTGCGCGGCGAGGTTGCTCACGCGCACCTCGAGCGTCACGAAGGCAGCACTGCGCCGACGCGCTTCGAGCAGCAACGCCCGCAACAACGCGCGCCCGATCCCACGCCGGCGGTGTTGAGGATGCACGGCAAGATTAGCAATGTGCGCCTCGTCCACCTGCATCCACAGCACGCCATAGCCCACCACGCCCTCCTCGCGTGCGACCCAAAGGCTAGCGTTGGGCTTGTGCAGCTCCTCGCGGAAGGCGCGCTCAGACCATGGATCGGGAAAGCACAGCCGCTCGATCTGCACGACGGCGTGAAGGTCGTCCTCGCGCATGTGCGCGAGGCAAAGCGCGCGGCTCATGCCTCGGCGGGGTAGATCGCGGCAAGCGAGTAGGCGTCGCTCACCTCGCCGTCGCGCCAACGCTCGTAGGCGAGATCGGCGAGGAAGCCAGCGCGGCGCAAACAGAAAGCAGGTGGCGCGACGATCACGCGCTGTTGGGCAAGCTCTATGAACTCAGCGGGCATTTCGCCACAGACCCACAGCGGCGGCTCGAGTGTGCCGACCAGCTCGCGCCAATCTTGGATCCACCACTCGCTGGCAGCCGCAGGCGTGTTGCCCTGCCACTCATAGCGACAGGCAGCGACGCGCGCGCGCCCTGCTTCGAGCAGGACCAGCATCGGCAGGTGGTGACGCGGTTGCGCGGCAGCCAGCACATCAAATGCGGTTAAGCCGATCATCGGCAGGCCATGCACCAGGGCAATGCCTTTGCCAATGGCAAGCCCAGCGCGCACGCCCGTGAACGAACCAGGGCCGATGGCGACGGCGACGACGTCCAAATCCTTGGGCGCCACCTGGCAACTGCGCAGCATCTCTTGAATGCGCGCACTGATGAGCGCCGTTTCTTGGCGCTGCGCCTCCCAGGTCAGTTCGGCGCGCAGGACATGACCGTCGCGCAGCGCAATGCTCGCGCGGCGGGTGCAGGTGTCGATGGCGAGGATGAGGCTCATGGAGCGCGCTAAAACCCAAAGGTCCGCTTGCGAAACTCAAGCAACACTTGCCACGTCCGCGTGTCTTGCGTGGAGAAGACGAGATGGCGTTTGGTTTCACTCAACGGGGTGATCTTGACGTAGATCGCCTCAGGGGGGATGAGGCTCGCGGCGCGTTCGGGCCACTCGATCACCACGACGCCCTCCTCGGCGTCCAGGATCTCCTCAAGCCCCAAGTTGTGCAGCTCCTCCTCGCTGGTGACGCGGTAGAGATCTACGTGATACAACACGGCGTTATCGCTTGGGCGGCGATGGGCTTGGATGATGGTGAACGTGGGGCTGCGCAACACTTGCTCTGCGCCCCAGCCCTCGCCAATGCCGCGTGCAAGGCTGGTTTTGCCTGCGCCGAGTTCGCCCTGAATGGCGATCACCGCATGGCGCGGCAGGAGCGCACCCAGCCGAGCGCCCAAGCGCCACGTTTGCTCTTCGCTATGGCTGGTGCACTCGACTGAGAGCGGCTCTAAGATCGCCATAAGCTCAGCCGAGATTATAGGGCGCAGGGTGCGCAACAGAGGCTCGTGTGCGTGTCTGCCTCAGCGCAGCAGCGCCTCCAGGTCGGCGCGCAAGCGCTCGTAGGGGAAAACGCCGTTGCGCGTGGCGACCACTTCGCCTTTGGCGTTCACGAACACATACTGCGGTTGACCGAGAAAGCGGTACTTGGTCTTGGCGGCAGCGCTAGCGGGGTCGTCAATGTTGTAGCTCACAAACTGCACCTGCGCGCCGAATTCCTCGCGGAGCTTGGCGATCACTGGCTTCATGGATTGGCAACTGCCGCACCAGGGCGCGTAGAACTCGATGAACATCGGCTTGCCCTCGGCGCTAGCGTTGGGTTGCGGCGCGCGCGCTGGCGCGCAGCCTGCGACGAAGATGGCGAGGACGAAGGCGCCTCCAAGTGCAAGAAACAGGTGTTTCAGCGAATGCATATAGCTTGCAAGTCTAGCGCGCGCGGTTGTGGTAGCAGGGCGTTTTTGCTATGCGCTCACCTAAGGGCCGGCTTCAGGCAGTGGCACATCGCCGGCTGCCAACGCAGTGTTGGGGCAAGAGTCGTAGTTTGCGCCGAGCACAATGCGCGCAACGGCAAGGCTGCTCGGGTCGGGTTGACCGATCACGTCGCGCTCGCTGACCTTGAAGATCGTTCTGAGGCGCGGGATTGGTGAACCCTTGCTGGTGGGGCTGTAGTTGATGATCTGGGTGCGCGTGAAGCGATCCTCGAGCGTCCCAAACGCCACCACCGAGAAGCCCTCCCACACGAGTCGCTCTGCCGCGACAAGCTCCATGTCAGGGCGGCCAGAAGCGTTGTACACCTCCACGGGTGGGCGTGTTTGTGCTTGATTGCTGGCTGGTGGAGCAAGCGCCTCGGTGATGAAAGGCAGCAACTTCTCGGTGGGCAGCAACACCGATGCGCCGTCTGGGCGCTGGTAAGAGCGCACGATGGGCCACGTGATCACGCGGCTTTTCACCTCGGTGTCGTCTAGGCGACGCGCCACTTCGATCAAGGGTATCAGGTCGGTTGGCGAGAGGCTAGTCTCGATGGAGTCGCGCAGATCGGCATAGAGGCTCAGCGCGTTTTGTAGCCAGTTGCCCTCGCGCACTTTTCGCAGTGCTGCGCGGATCACTTTTTGCTGGCGCCGTGCGCGGTCGAAGTCTGTGGTGCTCCAGCGTGAGCGCGCGTACCAGAGCGCCTGTTTGCCGTTCAGTAGCGCTTTGCCGGGGTAAAGATCGAGATCGCTCTTACCTGTGGGGGAGTCTTTGTCGGGAAAGGTATCGTGCAGCTCGCATTCGACGAGCACCTCAACGCCGCCGAGCGTGTCAATTGCTTTGATGAAGCCGCTGAAGTCAACGCGCACATAGTGGTCAATGCGGATGCCGAAGTTTTTGCGCAGGACCAATGCGAGGTAACCCGCGCCGCCACCAGGATAACCCTCGATGTGCCCCATCTCGAAGACAGTGTTGATGCGGTCGGCGCGGCCGTTTGGAAAGCGCACTTGCAGGTCGCGCGGGAAGGAGAGCAAGCTGATCGCTGGGCGGTTAGGGTAGATGCTGGCGACGATGATCGTGTCTGTGCGCGCGAGACGTTGATCGGCGGCTGCGTCGGTGCCGAGCAACAGGATGTTCATTGTGCCTGGTTCTTGGGGGAGCAGCGGCGCATCGTTGGGGCTGAGGGCGCTTTCCTCGACCATCAGCGCAGGTGCTGGCGAGGGGAGCGCGGCGGGTGTCGGCGTCAGCGGCAAGGGTGAAGGCGAGGGGATGAGGGCGGGTTGCGGCGTCTCGGCTTGCGCTGGCGAAGTTTCCGGCGCAGCAACGAGAGCCAACGCCGAGGTTTGCTCTGGTGTCGGGAGCGGCGTGAGTTCGGCTTGCGAAGGCAGCGGGTTTTGGCTCCAACTAATCCCCAAGGTGATCGCTGAGAGCGCGAGAAGAATCAAAAAGGTCTCGGCGACGCGGATGATGCTGCGCTCCATGACTTGTGCGAATTAAAACCGATTTGGGCAGTGAGCGCAAGGGGGCAAATGGCGGGGCACGGGCAATGAAAGCAATGAAATGTGCTACATTGGTGCGCACGAATTTCTGAGCAGGGAGCAAGACGCATGGCACCTCGCAAGATTGACTTACGCGGTCGAGACTTCATCAGTGATCTCGATTTTTCCGTTGAGGAAGTGGAGGCGGTGCTCGACCTTGCCGCGCGTCTAAAGAAGGAATATCGCAGCGGCAAGCCGCACAGCAAGGAGTTCATGTTGCGCGACAAAACGCTTGCCTTGTTGTTCTTCTTCACGAGCACGCGCACCCGTGGCTCGTTCGAGGCTGGCATGGCGCAGCTCGGCGGGCACGCTGCCTTCATTGACAGCGACACCACACAAATCGCCCACGGCGACACCGCAAAAGAGATCGGGCAGATCTTCGGTCGCTACTTCAACGGCATTGCGATTCGCCAGTGCGATTGGGGCGTGGGCAACCGCTACATCAACGAAGTGGCGCAGCATAGCCCCGTGCCCGTGCTCAACATGCAATGCGATGTGTACCATCCCTTCCAAATCCTCGCCGATCTCATGACGTTGCGCGAGCACAAGGGCAAGGACCTGCGCGGCAAGAAGATCGCCGTGAGTTGGGCCTACGCTGCCAGCTATCAAAAGCCGATCAGCGTGCCCCAATCGCTCATCATTCAGCTCACGCGCTTTGGGATGGACGTGGTGCTGGCGCATCCGCCGGAATACAAGCTCATGCCCGAAATTCTCCAGCTCGCCGAGGAGAACGCTAAGGCAAGCGGTGGCTCCTTCACCATCACCCACGACATGGACGAGGCGTTCAAAGATGCCGATGCGGTCTATCCCAAGTCTTGGGGCGCGCTGCTCACCACCACTGATCCCAACGAGAGCGCTGAGATCGGCAAGCGCTACAAGGATTGGATCTGCGATGAGCGGCGCATGCGCTTGGCAAAGCCAGATGCGATCTACATGCATTGCTTGCCCGCCGATCGTGGGCTGGAGGTTACCGACGCGGTGATTGACGGACCGCAGTCAGTGGTGTATGAGCAGGCGGAGAACCGCTTGCACGTGCAGAAAGCGGTGATGGTGATGACGTTGGGCAGCTACGTGCACGTGCTCTCGTCGTCAAAGCGCGCTAAGCGCAAGGCAAAGCCCCCTGCTCGGAAGACGACGCGCGCACGATGAGCCATCGCACACGCGCGATCGCGAAAGGCTTCTTACTTGTGGTTGTGGCTGCGGCGCTGGCAGTGCTTGCCGCGCCGCAGCTCGTATACCCCTTCGGTCATGATCAGGGGATCTATGCCGCCTGCGGCGACGTGATCCGCAAGGGCGGCGTGCCCATCCGCGATTGTTTCGAGAGCAAAGGGCCGGGGGTAATGGTGATCTATGCGTTGGCGCTCTCGATCCATCACAGCACCGTCGCGGTGCACGCTTTCACGTTGGCGTGGCAGGCGCTGACAGCAGTGGCGGTTGGGTTGACTGCGCGCGCGCTCTTCGCGCCGGCTGCTGCCTTGCCCGCTGCTGTTGCGTACTGGCTGATCTACGCCGGCATCAACTACTGGTCCATGAACCAGGCTGAGACGTTCTCGAACCTCTTCATCACGCTCAGCCTGTTGTTGAGCTGGCGCGCGGCGCAGCATGACCGTCGCGTGCTTGCCTTCCTCGGCGGCGTGGTTGCTGGCATTTTGCTGTGGTTCAAGTACGTGTTCGGGTTGCTTCTTGCGGCGGTTGGGGTGGGGCTGTTGTTCCAGCGATGGGCGCGCGCGCGTGAGGTGCGATCGGCGGTCGCTCTCGGCGCAGCGTTTGCTGCGGGCGCGCTCGTCGTTAACGGAGCGGTGCTCGGCTACTTTGCGCTCGTCGGCGGCATCCCGGCGCTGGTGGAGCAGTTCGAGGTGTTCCGTGAGCTGTTCCCGCTCGGCCCGCCGCGCACGCTGCCGGAGATCGCGCAGATGCTCTGGCGTTTCATGGACAACGGCGCCGACCTCACCGCAGACTACAAGCCCACCGTCGCACAGTGGATTTTCGTCGGCGGTGGTTTTCCGCTGCTCTTTGTTGTGAGCGGCTTGGGGCTGCTTGCTTGGGCGCGACCGCTGATTGGTGAAGGGGGGGCGCGCATCATGTATCTCATTGCGTTGTTTGTTGCAGGGCTAGCAGTGGTGGTGATTCAAGCCAAATACGTGCAGTATCACTTCACCATCCTGCATCCCACGCTCGCGATCGCCTTTGGGGGTGGCGCGGCAGCAGCTTGGCGCTGGTTGCGGGGCGCGCGCTTGCCGCTGCGTGTGGCAGGCGCGTTGGCAATGGTCGGGGCGCTCGCGGCGGTGGTGTTGCTCGCGCTGCGCATGGTGCCTTGGGTGTTGGACACTTACAGCAATGTAGTGGTGCAGCGCAAATCACTGCGCGAGATGCACTTGGAGAGCCGCGTGGCGATTCAGCTTTACCTCGCCGACTACATCGTGCAGCACACACAGCCCGACGACATGATCAGCTTGTTTGCCGATGCGCCGTGGGTGTACATGCTCACGCAGCGCCCTAATGCGACGCGCTTCCCGTTTGCTGACGTGTGGGCGCCTGCGCATGGCTCGCGCACCAACGCGCGCTTCAGCGAGCAGTTCTTCGAGGCCATCCAGCGCAACCGGCCCAAGTATTTCATCCTCACGGAAGACGACTACCCCTGGCTCGGTGTGCGCCACATTGACAATTACAAGCGCATTGCGCCGCTCTATGCCTTCATCGAGGCGAATTACCAATACGAAGTGAACATCGGCCCGTTCATCGTGTTTCGCCGGCGCGATTAGCAGGGCAAGTACACCATGCCCTCATAGCGCTCGTCAAGCGGCGGCAGCACAAAGCGCGTGTTGCTTTCGTACACCACGACGCTACACCGCAGCGCGCCGCGGTAGCCGTCCAGAGGGATGGGGTGTGGGTCGCTCACGCGGGCGCCACGGATCCACTTCAAAGTGGGCAACGCGCCTAATGCGGGCACACCGTCATGGGTGCGGTAGAACCCTTCGCCTGCCGCGCGCACTGAGACGATGTAATCGCGCGTGAGGTTCTGCGCTGCTGCCCACTCCAAACTGAGCGTCAACTGTTCATCGGTGCGCTGGGCGCGCGAGCCGAACAACACCAGTTGGTCGCCAAAGGCGATATAGCGCTCGCCGTCCCAAAATCGGGGGAGCCGCCTGCCTTCAAGCCAAAGCTCTTCCATCGTTGGCGCGAGGTCGAAAGGGAGCGAAGCAAAGGTGGCGGCTTCGGATGTGGGTGCTGCTGGTACCTGTTGGGTTGCTGCGATGGGCTGACCGCGCGCGTCGCGCAGCGTGATCGCGCGTGCTTGCGCGCTGAGCCGCCAATGCGTCCAAAGGCGCAAGCGACCTTCAAGCCCTGTGTCGTAGTCCACGCCGATCAAGGTAGGCGCCTCGGGACCTAAGCTCAGCTCCAAAGCGCGCTGCGTGATTGGTGGCGTGCGGCGAGGCACAACTTCGATCGCGCCGATAGGCTCGTACTCGCGCCCTGCAGCGCTCAAGTGCGCGGCAAATCCTTGCTCCGTTTGGCGATAAACCCCTGCTAAGACCGTGTATCGCCCAGGCGGCAGATCGAGCGGCACGCCGAGCACCAACCGCTTGGCGGCAAAGCCTTCGTGCACCGGCGTGAGGCGCGTGTCGGCGTTTGCGGCTAGGCGACCATCAGGGCGCAGAATGCGCACTGTGAGCGCGTCGTCGGCGCTGGCGCTTGGCGCGAGCGCGCGCCAGCTCACGTCCACGAATATCACGGCGCCGTGCTCAGCGCGCGGGCTGCGTGTGCTCAAGAGGGCGCGTACCTCCCAACGATCCCCAAAGCGCAGCGCCAGCCCCGGCGTTGTGGAGAAGGGTTGCGTGCTTACTTGCCAGCTAGGCACATGCGGCAGCGGGCGGCTGAACAAAGCAGCGCGGGCAAAAGCGTCTTCGAAAAAGCTGGTGACGAACGTCGGGCGTTCTGGCGCGAGTGCAGCGGCGCGTTCGGCAAAAGTCTCGGCGTAGCTTTGCGCACCGCGAGGGGGCACATACTCCACGCGCACATCAGGGCGCACTTGCTCAATGGACTGCAATGCCCATAGCGGCGTTGCCTCATGCCACTGCGCGAGGATCGTGCTCGCTTGTGGCGCAGCGCGTAGCACAGCCTCGGCGTTCTGATGCACGCTGCGGTCGTCTGCGAGGTCTAGGAAAGCAGGCAAACGGTTCAATCCTTCGCCCCATACCCACACAAGCATCAAGCCGCAGCCGATCCAGCCCATCCACCGGGCCCAGGCGCGGCGCGCGCTCAAGAGCGCTGCCCAGCCGGTGCCCATCATGGCGCTCAGCAGCACCCAGGCGGGCAAGGCATACTCCACTGTTTGCGGAGCGCGATAGGTCAACGTGACGAAGCCATGCACGAGCAGGGCGAGCGTCCATGCAATCCCGAGCGCGGGCAAGTGCAGGCTGGTGAGCAGAACGCCGAGGAGCACCGCCCAGCGCAGCTCTGCGCCGAATTGAAAGCGCATCAAGCTCGGCACGAGTGCGAGGCGCTCAGGGAGTGCCTCGCGGTTGGCGAAGGCAAACATGTCGCCAGCGAAGCCGCGCGCCAACATGTGATCGAGCAACCCTTCCAGCGTGCCCAAGCTGCCGGGCGCAAAAGGCGCGCGAGCAGCATCTCGCAGCGGCAGGTAGAGCCACACAAGCTGGGTGAGCAACAACATGCCCACAGCGCTCAGGAGCGCGCGCGGATGCGCGCATTTGGCGCGCAGCAGGCGAAGCAGCACCAAAGCCGCAATCACCGCGCCGCTGAACACAAGCGAAGGATGATGGGCTATGCCCAGCCCGAGCGCCAACGCCAGCCACATCCACAGGTGCGCCTCTGGACGTGTCTCCGCACGCGCTGAGATCCACACGAAAAGCGCGGTAAAGAACGCCGTTAGGCTGCGGATGTTCGTGGTCGTGGCTTGTGCCCAAAACGTCGTGCTGAATGCAAGCATCGAGGCAGCCAGCGTGCCGCCGAGCAGTGAGCCGACCCATGCTGTGCCGCGTCGTTCAAGCACGCGCTGGGCGGCGCTGCCGATCAGCGCTACCGCCAACGCAGAGGCGAGCGCAGAGAGAAACGCCGTGCGCGCGTAGGGTGAACCGAGCGGCGCTTGCATGAACGCTCCCGCGAGCAGGGAGAACAACGGATAACCGGGTGGGTGCGCGACGCCGAACGTGAAGGCGACAATTTGAAGCTCGCCGCTGTCAGCCGGTTCGACGTCGCCGTGAAGGGTGAGCGTGTAGAGCAGCAACGGCGCCGCGAAGATCACCGCGCGCCAGATCGCCAGCCACTGGTGGCGTGTGCGTGCGTTCTCAAGAGGCATGACGTTGCTGGGCGACGCGACGAAACACCGCGAGCGTCTCCCAGGCTGTGCGCTGCCAGGTGAACTGCGCCGCGCGCAACAAGCCGCGTTGGCGCAGGCGCTCGTTAAGCTCATCCTCGATGCAGGTGGCGATCAAAGCCCCTGCCATGCTGCGCGCATCAAGCGGATCAACCAGCATCCCCGCGTTGCCGACCACTTCAGGGATGCTTGTGGCGTTGCTGCCAACCACGGGCGTGCCACAAGCCATTGCCTCCAGCGCAGGCAAACCAAATCCTTCATACGTCGAGGGGTACAGAAACGCACGCGCACCCGCGTAGAGCGCTGGCTTATCCTCTTCAGCGACGCGGCCGATGTAGCGCAGATACTCGCTCACCTCAAGCGTCTCTGCCATTTGCGCAAGCGTCATGCGTTCGCCGCCATTGGTGACGACGGGGGTGTGCGGCTCTGCGTTGACCACCAGCGGGAACTCTTCGCCGATGGATTCGCCACACCACACGTAAACCTGAAGCAGCGTCTCGATGTTTTTGCGGGCGTCGTAGCCGCCGAGGTAAAGCACGTAGGACTCAGGCAGATCGTAGCGTTCGATCACGCGCTGACGATCCGTCTCTTCGATGTTGGGCGTGTAGCTGCTGTCCACAGCCAAGGGCACGACGTGCACGCGCTGCGCTTCCACAGGCAACAGGCGTAAGATGTCCTGCCTGCTGAATTCGGAGTCGGTGAGAATCGCTGCGGCGTTAGCGGCTGCTGCGCGCACTAAGCTGGCGTAGGCGCGCTGCAACACACCACCGCGATACGCGGGCAGCGCAAGCGGGATCACGTCGTGGATGGTGACAACCACAGGCACGCTGCACTGTAACGGCGGCGCCCAGTAGGGCACGAAAGCAAGGTCAGCGCTCATTTTCTCGGCTGCGCGCGGAAACTCGACCTGCTCAAAGTGCAGCTTTGCCCAATCCCCACGACGGCGCGGCGTTACCACCTCAAGCGTCAAATCGGGCGCAAGCTGTGCAAGCGCCTCGAGCAAACGAGCGGCATACTGCCCGCTGCCAGTCACCGCTGCCTCGGAAGTAGCTAGAAACCAGCCGTTGACTGCAATACGCATCGCCTCAAGCCGCTACAATCCTCGCTGATTATGCACGAACCGACCGCGCATGATGAAGCTTTGCGAAGCCTCGGTGCCCGCTTGCGCTACGTCCGCGAGACGCGCGGCTATACACTTGCCCAATGCGCTGAGCGCAGCCGCATCCCTGTGCAGCGCTTGCGCAGCTACGAGGAAGAAAAAGCAGAGCCTTCGTTGCCTGAGATCGAGGCAATTGCCTACGCGCTGAACGTCTCGGTGCAAGCCCTTGTGGGCGAAGCGCCGTTGCTGTTGCACACGACGAAGCCCGAGAACCTTGCGCAGTGGGTCAAGCTGCGTCATCAAATCATCGGCGCGCTTTTGAGCAAGGCGCGTTCGGAGCGCAAGGCAACGCTCAAGGAAGTGGCGCAGGCAACGGACCTAAAGCCTGCTCAGCTCAGGCGCATTGAGTCTGGGCAGCCGGTATCCCTCTCTGTGCTCCAGAAGCTCATGGCGTACTACGGGCTAACCTTGGAGCAACTGCTTGACCTTGGGGTGGGGCACATCGGTGAGGCGCAACTGCACACGTGGCAATGTGAGCAGTTGGCGCGCTTGGAGCCAGAGCTGCGCAAGTTCGTCACACAGCCAGACGCTGCGCCCTACCTCGAGGTCGCGCGCCGCTTGAGCGAGCTGCCCGCTGGAACGCTTGGCGCGTTTGTGCAAGCGCTTGCTCACCTTGATGCTCTCGCGCTGGTGCAGAGCAGCTCTGCTGAGAGATAGCGCAGCGAAGCCTCACCACAGGCGGTGAACGATGCGCAAGCGTATAATTGAGAAACGTTCTCGCTTGTGAGAGGTGAAGTCATGAAGCGCATTGCATGGGCATGGTTTCTTGCCTCGGCGCTGTTAGCAGCATGTGCAACGGCGACGCCCGCTGCGCCTGCGCCTGCGAATGAGGCTACTCTCCCTTCAACGCCTGCATCAGCTCCTTCCTCTGCTGCTGCCGAATCGGCAGCAACACCAGAGGCTAATGTGGCAGAGGCTGCGCAGCCCCTCAAGTTGGTGGCGAGTTTCAGCGTGATCGCGGACTGGCTGCAAAACGTCGCGGGTGAGCGCGCGACGATCATCGCGCTTGCTGGTGCAGAGGCCGAGCCGCATGAGTACGAGCCAACGCCGCAAGACTCAGTGCGCCTTGCTGAAGCCGACCTTGTGTTTGAGATCGGCGCGGGGTTTGAGACATGGCTTGATCGCCTGTATGAAGCCTCAGGATCGCGCGCGCAACGCGTGGTGCTCAGCGAAGGCTTGGAACTTCGCCCCTTTGGTGGGCACGAACATGAGCACGAGCACGGCGAGGGTGAACACAAGCAAGAAGAGGGCGAACACAAACACGAACACGAGCACGGCGAGTTTGACCCACACGTGTGGCAGAACCCGCAGAACGTGATCAAGATGGTGGAGCGCATCGCGGAAGCGCTAAAAGCAGCTGACCCTGCGGGCGCAGAAACGTATGCGCGCAATGCGGAGCGCTACATCGAGCAGCTCAGCGCCCTCGATGCGGAGATCGAGCAGCTTGTGTCGCAGATCCCGAAGGAACGCCGCAAGATCGCCACGTCGCACGAGGCGCTCGGGTATTTCGCCGATCGCTACGGCTTTGAGATCATTCCCATCTTCATCGCGCCGGGTGAGTTGAACCAGCCTTCAGCCCAAGCCATCGCAGAGGTGGTGAAGCGGTTGCGCGAGGAAGAGGTAACGGTGATCTTCGGCGAGAGCGTAGGCGACGTGCCTGCTTTGGAGTCCATTGCGCGCGAGTCGGGCGCTAAACTGGGTCCCGTGTTGTTCACGGACGCGCTCTTTGCGCCTGGCAAACCAGGAAGCACGTATCTCGATGCGATGCGCTACAACGCGCGCACGCTGGTGGATGTACTTCGGTGATCGCTCTCCCTTACGCTAAACGTTGCCGACCTGATCACGCTGCGCCGTTTGCGGTGGAGGCGCACGCGGTGCATGCGCGTTACGCAGGTGCTGCGCATCTTGCGCTTAGCGGCGTGAGCCTGCGCGTGCGTTGGGGCACCTGCTTCGCTTTGGTTGGACCGAACGGCGCAGGCAAATCCACGCTGCTGAAAGTGATCGCCGGCTTGCTCCCTGTGCAGGCCGGCGATTTGCGCGTGCTCGGGCACGAGGTCGGCGCTTGTCGCGCAGCGATCGCTTATCTCCCCCAGCGTTCCGAGATAGACTGGTCGTTCCCGATCTCTGTGCGGCGTCTGGTGCTCAGCGGGCGCTATCCGCACCTTGGATGGTTGCGCTTGCCCTCGCGCGAGGATTGGCGTGTGGTGGATGCAGCCCTTGATCAGGTGGGGTTGCGCGATCTCGCTGAGCGACAGATCGGCGAGCTTTCAGGCGGGCAGCAGCAACGCGTGCTCTTGGCGCGCGCGCTTGCCCAAGACGCAACGTTGCTGCTGCTCGACGAGCCGCTGAACGCCGTGGATGTGACGACGCAGCGCATCATCAGTGAGGTGCTCCACGCGCTGGTGCAGCGCGGCAAGACGGTGATCGTCGCCACGCATGACCTCGATCGCGTGCAGCGCGAGTTTGACGACGCGCTGTTTCTCTCCGAGGGGCGCGTGGTTGCCGTCGGTGTGCACAGCGTGCGGGAGCGCACCCTGCAATGGATGCACGCAGCAAACGCGTTCGACGTGAGTCATGAGCGTGCTTGAGCCATTCCAATATGCCTTCATGCGCTCGGCTGCGCTTGCGGGGCTTGTGGTTGGGGTGACGTGCGCGCTGGTGGGCACGTATGTGGTGCTGCGGCGCATGGCGTTCATCAGTGACGCGCTCGCGCACACTGTGCTGCCAGGGCTGGTGATCGCATACCTAAACCGCTGGAGCATGACCCTCGGCGCATTGGTGGCAGGCGTGATCACAGCACTGGGCATCGGCTGGCTCTCGCGGCGGCGCGAGCTGCGCGAGGACACCGCCATCGGCATCATGTTCACCGCCATGTTCGCGCTGGGCATTTTGCTAATGAGCGGCGTGCGCACCTATCGCGACCTCGCGCACATGCTGTTTGGGAACATCCTCGGCGTCACGCAGGCGCAGCTATTGCTGTTCAGCGCCGTCGCTGTTGGGGTGATCGTGGCGTTGATGGCGTTGCACAAGGAGCTGGAGCTGACCTCGTTCGATCCGCTGCACGCGCAGGTGATCGGCATCAATGCTGATCGGTTGCGCTACGTGTTGCTTGTGTTGGTTGCGCTTGCGGTGGTGGGGGCGGTGCAGTTAGTGGGTGTGGTGCTCACCAGCGCGTTGCTCATCGTGCCGCCAGCGACGGCGGCGTTGCTGGCGAAACGCTTGCCGCTGGTGATGCTCCTCGCTGTGTTGATCGCGGTCTCCTCCACGTGGGTAGGGCTGCTGCTTTCGTACTACTACGATGTGGCTTCGGGCGCAGCCATCGTGTTGGTGTGCATCGTGTGCTTTGGCGTTGCCTGGGGATGGCGTCAGATAAGGCGCGCGGTGTAAACTGGCAACGTGCTTAGTGCGGAGACCTTCAACCGTTTGGTCGAAGGCATGCGGCGTGCGCACAGCGCTCGCCAAGCAAGCTTGACCGTGCTCGCGCACTACGCCGCGCTTGCAAATAGTGATGCAGCAGCGCTGCGTCGGCGTTGTGAGGTGGCGCGCGAGCGCGTGCCTGAGTGGAGCGGAACGACAGGGTTTGTGGAATCCCCTGCGCGCAGCTATGCCTTTGGAGAGACCCCCTTGCCGAGCACGCCGTGGGTGTTGATCGCGGTGGACGGATCGCAGATCTTCCCGAGCCGCCACAAACCCTATCTCTATGGCTACGCGCGCGCGCAGTGCCAAGCCATTGCCTACAACGCGCAAGACGAGCGTCAGCAGGCGTTCGTGCGCGACCTGAGCGCGCCGATGCGTGCGAAGGAGCGCGTGTTCACGGAGGAAGAGCTTGTCGAGCCGAGCACAGGCGAGCTACAGGCGCAGCGTGTCGCGCTTGAGCGCAGCTTGTTGGAGCTGGAGGCACTAGCGGAGGCGTGTACTCAAGCGCGTGAACATGGTTTGCAGCCGCTCGCCTTGGCAGATGGCATGTTGATCCCTTTTGGCTTGCTTGGTGCGCGGCTGAACGAGGGATATGCCCCAGCGCTGGAGCGCTTGCTCGCCGCGCTGCAGGAGATGCGCAAGAGCCAAGCATGGGTGTGTGGCTATGTGGATCGCCCTAACAGCCAAGCCCTCGTGCAGACGATCATGCTTTCTGACCTAGACCCTGATGCCCCTGATTTCGCGCGTCAACTGACGCAGCGCCTCAGCGCGATGCGCGGGGTGTTGGATCGGCATTTGCTCGAGCGCTTGCTCCCGCCCAAACATCACACAGCGCCGTTTGTTCCCGCGTGGCGCATCAATGCCTTGCTCGAGCAGAGGGGCGTTGCGGTGCACGCGTTCTACGCAAACTTCGGCGCGCCAGAGATCGCAGGCGCGCCCAAAACGGTCATTGCGCGCTTAGAAGTGCCCGCATGGTGTGCGGATGTGCCTCTGTTGCAGACGCTGTGCGCTGTGGTTGATCGGCAGGTGCAATTCGCCAATGGTTACCCCCTGCTGCTCGCAACAGCGCACGAGGCGGTTGCCGTAACGCGCGCCCTTGAGCGCACTGTTGACCAGGCGCTACACGCGCAATTGGCTGCTTCGGGCATTGTGCCAGAGATGCCCTCCTTCAAAGAGCAGCTGAAGGAAGCGGAATTTGAGGCATAGGTCAAGGGTCTGCTGTGTGCGCAGCGCCCAGGTGTGTGCGCGTTAGGTCTCGGTGGCTGGAGAAGTGTGTGCGCCTGGCGCGTGCGTATCGGCGCGCAACATTTCCAAGATCGCGCGGGCGCGCTCCATGCGGATGTTGCGCTCAGCGACGAGCTGCGCTGCGACGCGCTCGATCTCCTCGCCGCTTGCGCCGGCGCTCATCGCCACTTGCCGCGCGTGGAGCGCCATGTGCCCTTGTTGAATGCCTTCCATTGCCAGCGCGCGGATCGCTGCGAAGTTCTGCGCCAGCCCGACACAGGCGATCACCTCAGCTAGCTCGCGCGCGCTTCGCACACCGAGCATCTGAAGCGCGAGCTGCGCCAGCGGATGGGCGCGCGTTGCGCCGCCGACAATGCCCACCGCAAGCGGCAGCTCGATGCGACCTTCGAGATCGCCCGCGGCGTTGACGCGCCAGGTGGCGAGGGCAGTGTAGCGCCCGCTGCGCGCAGCGTATGCGTGTGCGGCTGCCTCGACCGCGCGCCAGTCGTTGCCCGTGGCGATCACCACTGCGTCCACGCCGTTCATGATGCCTTTGTTGTGCGTGGCAGCGCGGTAAGGGTCGGCTTCGGCAAAGCGCGAGGCCTCTTCGATGTGTTGCGCGATGAGCGCCGGCGGCAGCGTGTTGTCTTCGCGCGCAGCCAGCAGATCGGCGCGAATGGTGCACGTCGCCCACGCAAGGCGGCGGTCGCTTAAGTTCGAGAGGATGCGCAAGTTTGTGCGCCCGTTGCTGAGCTGCGCTAACTTAGGTGCGAGCGCTTCACAGGCGGTGTTGACCAAGTTCGCGCCCATTGCATCGCCGCAGTCGTAGAGCACGTGCACCACGAGCATAGGCGGCGGACCTTCCAAGGTGCGCACTTCGATCCCAAGGGCGCGCGCGTGGCGGCTGCGCGTGCTCGTGTTCTCCACATTCAACCAGTGCAGCAGCGCTTGTTCTTCTGCGAGGATGCGCGCGCGAGCTGTGTCGAAGTCAGGCACGTCGAGCAGTTGCACCTGCCCGATCATCACTGGCTCGGTGCTGCCAGCGCGGAATCCGCCAGAAGCAGCCGCGAGCTTTGCAGCGTAGCTGCATGCAGCGATGACGCTTGCTTCCTCGATCACCATGGGCACAGCGGGGATGCTGCGCCCGTTGACGATGAAATGCTGCGCCACGCCGAGCGGCAAACCGAACACGCCGATCACGTTTTCGATCATGTGATCGGCTTGCTCGAGCGAAAGCCCCGCGCGCAACGTAGCGATTTGCGCCTCGCTTAAGCCGAGCGCAGCCGCGCGCGCATGAGCAGGGAGATCGCGCAGACGCGGCGCGCTCATGTGGGTTGTGCCATGCCCTCGAGCGCGTCGAAGGCGAACATCGCTGCGCCGACCACGCCGGCGCGGTCGCCCAACTTGGCGGGGGCGATCTTCACGCGTTCGATCTGATGCTTGTTGATCGCATGCTGGCGCGCGAGCGCTTCGATGCGCGGCAGCATCCACTCACCAAGCGCTTCGATCACGCCACCGCCGTACACCAGCACTTCAGGATCGAAGGCGTTGATCAGCGATGCCGCGTGCAAGCCGAGGTAATGCGTTGCGCGTTCGAGCACCTCGATGGTGAGCGCGTCGCCCTTTTTGAGCGCTTTGGCGAGGATGCCGCTGGTGATCGTGGTGCTCTCTTTCTCTTGCAGCAGCTCGGGGATGATGCTTCGGCGTCCTTCGCGCAGCGCGGCGCGAATTTCGCGCTCGATGGCGCTGCGGCTGGCGAGCGCCTCAATGCCGCCGCGCGTGCCGCTGCCAGGCGCGTAGGGCCCATCTGCGAGGGTGACGATGTGCCCGATCTCCCCTGCGCTGCCGCGAAACCCCTCCCACACGCGGTCGTTGAGGACAATGCCGCCGCCAATCCCTGTGCCGATGAACACGGCGACCATGCTGTGTGTCCCCTTGCCAGCGCCGAAGCGATGCTCGCCGATCGCAGCCGCGCGCACGTCGTTGGTGAGCGTCACGGGCACATCGTGCCAATGTCGCAGCGCTTTACTCAGCGGCACGCGATCCCAACCAGGCAAGTTGGGCAAGCTGATCACCAAGCCGTGAGCGTTGTCCACCACACCTGGCGCACCCACCCCGATCGCGGCAATCTGTGACTTGTCGATCTCCGCATCTTCCAGCGCCTCATCCATGGCTTTTTCGATGCGCTGAATCACCGCTTCGGGTCCTTTCTCGGCATGGGTGGACTTTTTGCCCGTGCCGAGCACGTGCCCTTTTGCGTCCACCACAGCGGCAAGGATTTTGGTGCCGCCGAGGTCCACCCCGATCACGACGTGCGCGTGCGTGTTGCGGTTGTGTTTTGGCATGGCCGCGAGCGTTAGTGTGTCAACGCGCCGTAGCAAGCAGGCCCAACCATCTGCGCATATTTCGCCAATGCGCCGTGCGTGTAACGCGGCTGTGGCGGTTGCCATTGCTTCAGGCGCGCCTGAATTTCTGCGTCAGGCAAGTGCACCTCGAGCTTGCCGTGCAGCGGGTCGCTGGCGTCAATCTCGACGATGTCGCCGTCGCGCAGGATGGCGATGGGGCCGCCGACGAACGCCTCGGGGCCGATGTGCCCCACCATCAAGCCGCTTGTCGCGCCGCTAAAACGCCCATCGGTGAGCAGCGCGACCTCTTGCCCAAGCCCTTGGCCACGAATCGCAGCCGTGACGGCAAGCATCTCCGGCATGCCCGGCGCGCCCTTCGGGCCGACGTAGCGGATCACCACCACATCGCCAGGCTTGATCTCACGGCGGGCAACCGCTTCGGCGCAGGATTGTTCATCGTCGAACACGCGCGCAGGACCGATGTGGCGCAGCTTCTTGAGGTTCGCCACCTTCACCACGCCGCCCTCTGGCGCCAAGTTGCCCCTCACGATCACCATGCCGCCCGTCTCGCGCAAGGGGCGTGTCACGGGATACACCACATCTTGGTTGGGTAGCTGCTCGGCGTTAGGCACGTCCTTGAGGTTCTCGGCAAGCGTCTTGCCAGTCACCGTCAAGCAGTCGCCATGCAGCAGCCCCGCGTCGAGCAGCGTCTTCATCACCACGGGCACGCCGCCGATGCGGTGTAGGTCTTCCATGACGTATTTGCCGCCGGGCGTCATGTCGGCAATGTGAGGGGTGCGCGCGTTGATGCGGATGAAGTCGTCGAAGGTGATCGAGATGCCAAGCTCGTGCGCGATCGCGGGCAGGTGCAGCGCGACGTTGGTTGAGCCGCCCATCGCAAGCGCGACGGCGATCGCGTTCTCAAACGCCTCCTTGGTCATGATGTCGCTGGGGCGGATGCCGCGCTCCAGCAAACGCATGAGCGCCTTGCCGCTTTCATAGGCAAAGCGCTTGCGCTCCTCATCCACTGCTGGCGGTGAGGCACTGCCGGGCAGCGACATGCCGAGCGCTTCGCCGACGCTTGCCATGGTGTTCGCCGTGAACAAGCCGCCACACGAGCCAATGCCAGGGCAGGCGACGCACTCCAGCTCATACAGGTCTTCTTCTGTGATCAAGCCAGCTTCGTACTGTCCTACTGCTTCGTACACCGTTTGAATGGTCACGTCGCGCCCGCGGAACTGACCGGGTTTGATCGTGCCGCCGTAGAGGAAGATGCTGGGCAAATTCAGCCGCCCGATCACCATGAGCATCCCTGGCAGGCTTTTATCGCAGCCTGCCATGGCGAAGAGCGCGTCGTAGCAATGCGCGCGCATCATGAGCTCCACCGAGTCGGCGATCACCTCGCGGCTGATCAGCGATGCCTTCATCCCCTCGTGTCCCATCGCGATGCCGTCGCTGACGGCGATGGTGACGAACTCGCGCGGTGTGCCGCCCATCTCGCTGATCGCGCGCTTTGCCTCTTGCGCGAGGAAACTAGACGACATGTTGCATGGCGTGGCTTCGTTCCATGTGTGCGCGACGCCGATGAGGGGTTGATTCAATTCTCTGTCGCCCAAGCCCATCGCGCGCATGAAAGCGCGGTGCGGAGCGCGGGCAGGACCATCGAATTCACGGCTTTGCGTGCGAAGACGCTCGGTTGGCGTGTGCTCACGGATCATGGCAAGCGACCTTCGGAGATGAAGCAGGTTGATGGGGGTGATTGTAACGCCTGATAGGTCGCTAGCTATCAGATAGCCGGATCACAGCGCGCGCGTGAGGATGGCGATGCGATCCGCTTGTGTGAGGGCGACGGGATTTGTGCGCATGCTGCTTGCGTGGGCTGCGCGCTCGGCGATCGCGGGGAAGTCGTCTGGGCGGATGCCGTAATGGCGCAGCGGTGGAATGTGCAATTCGTCCGCAAGGGCGTGGAGCCATGCAGCGCCGTCCTCGGGGGTGGCGTCTGCGCGCCCTGTGAGCATGCGGGCGACTTCGGCGAAGCGGGCAAGCGCGGGAGCGGTGGGTTCATGCGCGCGCAGCAAGCGCGCGTTTTCCTCGAACACGAACGGCAAGAGGCGCGCGCACACGGCGCCATGTGGCGCTGCGAACATGCCGCCGATCGGTGCGGCGAAGCCGTGCACGGCGCCAAGCCCTGCATTGGCGAGCGCCATGCCGCTGAACAAGCTTGCCAAGCTCATTGCGCTGCGCGCCTCGAGGTCGTCGGGGTGCGCAACGACACGCGGCAACGCGCGCGCTGCGCGTGGGATCGCCTCGCGGCATAGCGCGTCTGTGAGCGGGTTTGCGCGTGTGGAGAGAAAGGCCTCGATGAGCTGCGTGAGCGCGTCCATGCCGCTCGCTGCGGTCGTCTCGGGCGGCAGCGAGACACACAATGCCGGGTCCACGATTGCAGCGCGTGGCAGCAGCCAAATGTGGCGCAGGCTCACCTTCACGCGGTGTTCTGGCGAGGTCAACACCGCGTTGCGCGTGGCTTCTGCGCCGCTGCCCGCGGTGGTCGGGATAGCAATGCACGGCAGCGGCGGATGTCGCAGCGGTTGCGCCTTGCCGATCACCTCAAGGTAGTCCAGCGGATCACCAGGGTTCGTGGCGAACGCAGCGATCGCTTTTGCAGCGTCTAGCGCTGCGCCACCCCCGAATCCAATCACCACGTCGCAGCGCGTCGCGCGAGCCTGCTCAGCGCCTTGTTGAGCTTCGGCGATGGTCGGCTCGCCAGCGACGCTGAAAAGATGCACCCGCACACCGCTTGTGCGCAGCGCGTCCAGCAGCGGCTGCGCGCGTGCTGGGTTCCGCCCAGTGACAACCAGCGCGGTGGTGCCCAGCTCAGTGACGAGCGGCGCAGCCTGCGCCAACATGTCAACACCGAAGAGGATTCGCCCGGCTGTTGCAAACTCAAAGCGGTGTGTGCTCATGACGTGTACACCTCAAAGTTTGCGACGAACTGCAACACGTTGCCGAGCGCTAAGCGCACCTCATACACCCCAGGCGCAAATCCGCCTTCTGGTGACCAGGTGATGTGTCCGATCCCGATAGCTTCGCGCGGTAGCTGCACGGTGTCGAAGTACACGCTGCTGCCATCGCGGAACCAGGTGTGGCGCAGCAGGGCGTTGGGCGGCACATTGCGATACTCGAAGACGACGTAGAGGGTCTGCGTGCCGCTGATGAAGCGCGTCGCCGAGTGAACCGGCATGCCGCGCTCGTCCAGCGCTTCGGCGATGCCGATGAGCTGCAGGCGGCGCTCGTTGTTCAGCGTGGGTGTTGCGATCAACGGCGTCAGTTGCACGAGGGGCGTTGCCGTGGCAGGGAGAGGCGTTGGCGATGGCGAAGGGGTGGGTGTGGGCGTCGGCGTTTCGGTGGGCTGCGGAAGGGTTGGTGTTGGCGCGGGCGGAGCGGTGGGTATTGTGTGAGGCGCCTCTGCCACTGCGATCGGGGTGCTCGACGCCGCAGGCGCAGTGCCAAGTTGAGGCGAGGTGGGGCTACGAAGCACCTCGGCGACGATTAGAAACACGACACCGAGCACCAACGTTGCAAGCGCGCGCATCCCTTGGCGCCCTGCGTGGCGCCGGCTCGCGCGGCGTTGGCTGTAATAGGCAGCGCGCTTTCCACGCTCATGGGCACGGATGGTGCTGATAAAGAAAAGCGCGCTGGCGACGAACATCAGCAGCGCAGCAACAACGAACACCTCGCGAGGCGCGCTCACAACGACTCCAAGTTTAACAGAAGGCGTTGAAGCGCATTTAAACGAATTCCCTGCCTTTTCCCTCTGGCTTAAAACTTTGTGAACCTTCAGAAGGCAAGGGCCTCGCAGTTATACTGCTGTCAAATTCAGGTTTAGCCTCAGTTGATTCCAAAGGCTATCCCAAAACGCCCAACACACGAGAACAGGAGTGAACGACCGTGAGCGCCTGGTTCGAGATCCGCGATTTGCACGTCAAGGTCGCTGAAGGCGACCGCGAGATCATCAAGGGGCTGAACCTCACCATGAACGAGGGTGAGATTCACGCCATCATGGGGCCGAACGGCAGCGGCAAGAGCACGCTTGCCTACACCATCGCCGGCCATCCCGGCTACGAAGTGACGGAAGGCGACATCCTCTTCAAGGGGCAGAGCTTGCTGGAAATGGAGCCAGACGAGCGCAGCCGCTTTGGGGTGTTCCTTGCCTTCCAATACCCTGTGGCGATCTCAGGGGTGACTGTTGCGAACTTCTTGCGCACAGCGATCAACGCGCGCATCAAAGCCGAAGCTGCGGCGAAGAACGGCGGCGTTGTGCCGCATGATGTGAAGGGCATTCCCATCCCCGTCTTCACCAAGCAACTGCGCGAAGCATTGCAGCTGCTCAAGGTCGATCAAAGCTTCGCAGGTCGTTACCTCAACGACGGCTTCAGTGGCGGCGAAAAGAAGCGCGCGGAGATCTTGCAAATGGCGATGCTCAAGCCCGAGTTGGCGATCCTCGACGAGACCGACTCAGGGCTAGACATTGACGCGCTGCGCATCGTCAGCGAGGGCGTGAACACGCTGCACGACCAGAACCCCAAGATGGGCGTGCTGGTGATCACCCATTACCAGCGCCTGCTCAACTACATCAAGCCGCAATACGTGCATGTGATGATCGACGGGCGCATCGTCGAGAGCGGCGGCCCAGAGCTGGCGCTGCACCTCGAGGAGAAAGGCTATGACTGGCTGAAAGAGCCAGAGGCAACGCAATGATTTGGTCTGGAGGGTTTTGCAATGGCAGAGGGAAAGTCTCAGGTCTCAGTGAATGAGGAGTATCTGGAGAAGTACGGCTTTGCCGAACCGGAGAACTACGTCTTCAAGAGCCGCAAAGGGCTTGACGAGCAAATCATCAAAGAGATCTCCTGGATGAAAGGCGAGCCGGAGTGGATGACCAAGTTTCGCTTGGCGGCGTTTGAGGTTTTCCGCAAGAAGCCGATGCCCAACTGGGGGGGCGAAGCGCTGAAGGAGATCAACTTCGACGACATTTACTACTACATCAAACCCACCGACCGCCAAGCAACAAGCTGGGATGAGCTGCCGCGCGAGATCAAGGAGACCTACGACCGCCTGGGCATCCCCGAGGCAGAGCAAAAGTATCTCGCCGGCGTCGGCGCGCAGTACGAGTCTGAGGTGGTGTATCACAACCTCGCCAAGGAGCTGGAGGCGAAAGGGGTGATCTTCCTCGACACTGACAGCGCGCTGAAGGAGTACCCTGAGCTGTTCCGTCAATACTTCGGCACCATTGTGCCTTACACCGACAACAAGTTTGCAGCGCTGAACAGCGCGGTATGGTCGGGTGGCTCGTTCATCTATGTCCCGCCGGGCGTGAAGGTGGAAATGCCGCTACAGGCGTACTTCCGCATCAACGCCAAGAACGTTGGGCAGTTTGAGCGCACGCTGATCATCGTGGACGAAGGCGCGCAGGTGCACTACGTCGAAGGTTGTACTGCGCCTGTTTACTCCAGCGACTCACTGCACAGCGCAGTGGTGGAGATCATCGTGAAGAAGGGCGCGCGCTGCCGCTACACCACCATTCAGAACTGGTCCACAAACGTGTACAACCTCGTCACCAAACGCGCAGCCGCCTACGAGGGCGCGACGATGGAGTGGGTGGACGGCAATTTAGGGTGCCTTGCCGAAGGTTCACTCGTGACCACGCCTGAAGGCGTGAAGCCTATCGAAGCGCTGGAAGTGGGGGAGCGAGTGCTTTCGTATGATGAGCGCACAGGGCAACTCTGCTTCCGCCGCGTGTTGGCGAAGCGCTTCTCGGGGTATCAGCGCGTGCACACGGTCTCGGTGGGTGAGCGCAAGCTGCGCGTGACGGCGAACCACCCGTTCTTCTCGTTCACCTACGACCCGAACGCGCCGAAGAAACGTGGTCGCTATCGCCTTGCCTACGTGCGCGCCGATCGGCTCACGCGCGCTATCGTCCCGCGCACTTCGATTGACTATGGGCGTCCGCATCCGCTTGTGCTGCCCGCAACAAGCACCACGTTCATCTCGCGCAACCAGTACGCGGAGGCGTTCTTGGCGCACCGCGAGCGTCCATCGCGGCTTGCTGGCGTCGTGAGCACCACAGACGCGTTGATGTGGCTGTTCGGCTACTGGGTGGGCGATGGCAACATCGAGGTCCAGGAAGCGCAAACCGAGGGTGTGATCCGCTGGGCAAAGGTTGGCTTCTCCACACCGGCAAACGACCGGGCGCGTGAGCGCTTGGTGCAAATCATGGCCTCTGTGGTCGAGGCGGAGCCGACCGAACGTCGTGACGGTGCGCATCTCGCTTGGAACAGCGTAGAGCTGGCAGCGTTCTTCCGCTTGAACGGTTTCAGCGGCAACGCCATGACCAAGCGCGTTCCACAGTGGGTGTGGTCGCTCCCCGAGTCGCAACGCCTTGCTTTCATCGCTGGCTATCTGGACGCAGATGGGCACGTGAGTGGTGGACGCTTCCACCTTAAGTCGGTCAACCGCGCTTTGCTTGAGGATGTTGCTTCGCTCCTGGTGACGCTCGGTATCACGCCACGGATCCGCGCCGAGTTCGAGACGCCGCGCACGGTCACCATCGGTGATGTTCAATGCACCGCCCACGGTGCCTACCACCTCTCGTTTGCGATAGATGCGCGCTTCTTCGCGCACCTTAGCCCTGCGCTGCGCTCCAAAGCCGAGCGGCAGCTTCGCAGGATTGCTCAGCGCCGTCGCGTGGGTCGCTCCTCCATCGCGCTGAGCGAGGCGCTCGAGGTTGTGCGGGTGCAAGTGTCGCCGCTCTCGGAGGAGTTAGTGCCCACGTGGGACATCGAGGTGGAGGAGACGGGCAACTTCGTGTCGCAGGGGTTCATCGTGCACAACTCCAAGCTCACTATGAAGTATCCCGCCGTGTACCTCATGGAGCCGGGCGCACATGGCGAGATCCTCTCGATCGCCTTCGCGGGCAAGGGGCAACATCAAGACGCGGGCGGCAAGGTCGTGCATGCCGCGCCTAACACCACCAGCAAGATCATCAGCAAGTCCATCAGCAAAGATGGCGGGCGCACCAGCTACCGCGGCTTGCTCAAGGTGTATCGCGATGCGGAGAACAGCCGCAGCAACGTGGTCTGCGACGCGCTCTTGCTCGATGAACGCAGCCGCAGCGACACCTACCCCTACATCGAAGTGGACACCGACAAGGTGATCATCGGGCACGAGGCAAGCGTGAGCAAGATCGGCGAGGAGCAGCTCTTCTACGCCATGAGCCGCGGCATCAGCGAGGAAGAGGCGAGCACCATGGTTGTCTCTGGCTTCATCGAGCCGCTGGTGAAGGAGTTGCCGATGGAGTACGCCATGGAGATGAACCGCCTGATCGCGTTGCAGATGGAGGGTACGGTTGGCTAGTCTCACAGGAGCAACTACCATGTCGCTACTTGCCCCCCTGTTGAAACCTGCACCTGTGGTCAAGGCGGGCGAGCTAGGCCGTGAGCTTGTGCAAGCGTACAGCGCCGCACTCGGCGATCCCGAATGGCTCGCTGATCGGCGCATGGATGCTTTCCGCGTCTTCCGCGACACGCCTGCGCCCAACCGCCACGATGAGCTCTGGCGCCGCGTGGACCTGAGCTTGTTTAAGCTCGACCAGATTCTGGCTGCGGTGGACCCTGTGACCAATGGGCTATCCATTGAGCTGCACGCACCGATGAGCGCTGAGATGCTGCACGAGCAAGGCGTGATCTTCACCACCTTCGAGGACGCCGCGCGGCATCACGTTGACCTGATGCGGCGCTACTTCATGACCGAGTGCGTGAAGGTCACCGACGCCTACTTCGCTGCCCTACACGGTGTGTTTGTGCACGGCGGTGTGGTGCTCTACGTGCCAGCAGGCGTGAAGATTGAGACGCCGTTCCGCGTCTTCACGCGGATGCGTGCCGATCAGCGCACCGGCTTCGGTCACACCTTGGTCGTGCTTGAGGAAGGCGCACAAGCCACGCTGATCGAGGACTACGCCACTGAAGGCACGCCCGCGCCAGACGCGCCGCAAGCGATGTACGACGGCGCAGTGGAGATCATCCTGCACAAAGGTGCGCAGCTCGACTACGTGAGCATCCAGGACTGGGCGCGCAATGTGTACAACTTCACCACTGAGCGCGCGCGCGTGCACGAAGGCGCCACGTTGCATTGGGTGATCGGCGGGCTAGGCAGCAAGTTCACCAAGAGCCTGATTGAGGCTGACCTGATCGAGCCACACGGCACAGCGCTGCTCAGCGGCGTGTACTTCGCTGACTCGCGCCAGCAGTTGCACTACGACACGCAGCAAAACCACATCGCGCCAGCGTGCAAGAGCGACCTGCTCTACAAGGCAGCGCTGCGCGATGAGGCGCGCACGGTTTGGCGCGGCAACATCCGCGTCTTCCCTGGCGCGCAGAAGACGGATGCCTACCAAGCAAACCGCAACTTGCAGCTCTCCAAGCGCAGCCGCGCCGATTCGATCCCCGGCTTGGAGATCGAAGCCGATGACGTGCGCTGCACGCACGGCAGCACGGTGGGCACGCTCGAAGAAGAACCGATCTTCTACCTTCGCTCGCGCGGCATTCCCTACAACGAAGCGCGCCGATTGGTGATCGAGGGCTTCTTCGCCCCTGTGATCGAGCGCATTCCGCTGCAGGAGACGCGCGAGCGCCTATTGGCGGAGATCGCTAAGAAGATCGGCTAACTTCGTCACAAGGCTGCACGAACGACGCACGGCTGACCAACATCTGGTCAGCCGTGTTTTTTCGTTTGTCCTTGGCTTGTGCAACCTATGCAAGCGGCTAGGGCGAAAACTAGCCCTGTGGCGATCAGCAGGGGCAGATGGGTGAGTACAACGTAAACCAGCCATGCCTGGGAAATTTGTGACCATAGATGGAAACGAGGCGGCCGCCTACGTCGCTTACAAAACAAGCGAAGTGATCGCGATCTACCCCATCACGCCCTCCTCACCAATGGCTGAGCTTTGCGACCAATGGAGTGCGCAAGGGGTGCAAAACTTGTGGTGCTCAGTGCCGATCGTTCAAGAGATGCAATCAGAAGGGGGTGCAGCCGGCGCAGTCCATGGCGCATTGCAGAGCGGCGCCTTGGCAACCACGTTCACGTCGTCGCAGGGGCTGCTGCTGATGATCCCCAACATGTTCAAAATCGCTGGTGAGCTGACGAGCACAGTGTTTCACATCGCCGCGCGCTCGGTGGCGACGCACGCACTGAGCATCTTCGGCGATCACAGCGACGTGATGGCAGCGCGCGCCACCGGCTGGGCGATGCTCTTCGCTGGCTCGGTGCAGGAGGTGATGGACTTCGCGTTAATCGCCTTCGCCAGCACCCTTGAGGCGCGCGTGCCGTTCTTGCACGTCTTCGATGGCTTCCGCACCTCGCACGAGATTCAAAAGATCGAGCAGCTCAGCGACGACGACATGCGCGCGCTGATCAAGGAGGAACTCATCCACGCGCATCGCCAGCGCGCGCTCTCGCCCGATCGCCCCTTCATCCGCGGCACAGCGCAGAACCCAGACACTTTCTTCCAACACCGCGAAGCAGCAAACCCCTTCTACCTCGCCACGCCCACCATCGTGCAAGACGTGATGGATCGCTTTGCTGCGCGCGTCGGTCGGCGCTATCACCTGTTCGACTACGTGGGCGCGCCCGACGCCGAGCGGGTGATCATCTCGATGGGTTCAAGCGTTGAGACGGTCGAAGAGACGGTGAAGTGGCTCAACGCGCGCGGCGAGCGCGTGGGCGCGATCAAGGTGCGGCTCTATCGCCCGTTCTCGGCGCGCCATTTGGTGGCGGCGCTGCCCAAGACGGTAGAGCGCATCGCCGTGCTCGATCGCTGCAAAGAGCCAGGCAGCGCAGGCGAGCCGCTTTACTTGGATGTCGTCGCGGCGCTCAACGAACAGTGGGAGGGCAAGCTGCCGCGCGTGATCGGCGGTCGCTACGGGCTTTCGTCGAAGGAGTTCACGCCTGCGATGGTGAAGGCGGTCTTCGACGAGCTTGCAAAGCCGCAGCCGAAGAATCACTTCACCGTCGGCATTCACGACGACGTGACCTTCACCAGCTTGGAGTACGACCCCTCGTTCGACATTGAGCCGCGCGATGTAGTGCGCGCAGTGTTTTGGGGCTTGGGCGCCGATGGCACGGTGGGCGCCAACAAGAACTCGATCAAGATCATCGGTGAGGAGACAGACAACTACGCACAGGGCTACTTCGTGTACGACTCCAAGAAGTCCGGCGCGCGCACCGTCTCGCATTTGCGCTTCGGCCCTCGCCCCATCCATAGCCCGTATCTCATCAGCAAGGCCACCTTCATCGGCGTGCACCAATTCGGCTTTTTGGAGCGCTACGATGTGCTCGAGCAAGCCGAGCCAGGCGCGGTGGTGCTGCTGAACAGTCCCTACGGTCCAGATGAGGTGTGGGATCACCTGCCGAAGCCAGTTCAAGAGCAAATCCTCAGCAAGAAGCTGCAACTCTACGTGATTGACGCCTACAAGGTCGCCGCAGC
>JAUQQA010000055.1 GCA_030550095.1 Chloroflexota bacterium
GAGGCGCAGCGGCGGGCGGACGAGCGGCTTGATCGGCTGACAGAGCGCGTCGAAGCCCTAACTGAGGCGCAGCGGAAGACGGAAGAGCGGCTCGATCGGCTGACAGAGCGCGTCGAAGCCCTAACTGAGGCGCAGCGGAAGACGGAAGAGCGGCTCGATCGGCTAACAGAGCGCGTCGAAGCCCTAACTGAGGCGCAGCGGAAGACGGACGAGCGGCTTGATCGGCTGACAGAGCGCGTCGAAGCCCTGACCGAGGCGCAGCAGCGCACAGAGCAGAGCTTGCGGGAGTTGATCGAGATTCAGAAGCAGATGCTCGTGGATATGCAGAACATCCGCTTCGAGCTTGGCGGTTTGAGCCGAGCCGCAAGCTACGCGCTGGAGAACGAGGCTTATCGCAACCTTCCACCGCTTCTGGAGCGCGCGTTGGGCATTAAGCTCGATTCGCGCATGATCCGCACCGAGATTGACGACGAAGAGATCAATGTGCTTGCTTTTGGAACGCGGCTTGAAGATGGGCGCGCAATTGCCGTGGTCGGCGAAGCGAAGTTGCAGCTCGACAAGCGCACCGCCGCGGATAAAGAATTTGAGCGCACCCTCCAGCAGATCAAACGCAAGGTCGAAGTGGTCCAAAGCAAGCACCCAGATAAAACTGTGATCCCCGTCCTCGTCACCCACTTCGCGCGCCCCGTCTATGTGCAGCGCGCGCAGGAGCAGGGGATCACTGTGATTCAGAGCTTCGAGTGGTAATTGGTGGGCGCTGCTGAGACCTTGCTGCGTTGGGGTAGCTGGTTGCCATTGCGTGTGTAGCTGCGCGCCTATGCTGTAGGCATGGATAGCGTCTCCGCTTCGGCGAGCGGCGCGTACATCTCGGCGATGTATTGCTTGAGCATGCGGCGCGTGCTGAACTGCGGCAGGATCGTGCGCATGGATTCGCGCACGCGCTTGAGCCACTCGTGCGGGATGTCGTCGCTGCCAGTCGTGTAGTAAAGCGGCACGATCTCCTCTTCGAGAATGGTGTAGAGCGCTTCGGCGTCGGCGCGATCTTGCTGCTCTGGGTCGTCGTAGTCCCGATCTTCACCGATTGCCCAACCGTTTCTTCCATTCCACGCCTCGCGCCACCACCCATCGAGCACGCTGAAGTTCAACGCGCCGTTGATGGCTGCTTTCATGCCGCTGGTGCCGCTTGCTTCGTAGGGGCGGCGCGGCGTGTTGAGCCAGACGTCCACGCCTTGCACGAGGTGGCGCGCGACGTTCATGTCGTAGTCTTCGATGAACACCATGCGCCCCGCGGTGTCCGCGTCTTTGATCACGCGGTAAAGCTCTTGGATGAAGCGTTTGCCGGGTTCATCGTTGGGGTGCGCTTTGCCCGCGAAGATGATCTGCACGGGGCGTGCGGGGTTGTTGAGGATGCGCAGCAACCGCGGCAGGTCGCTGAGGATCAGCGTGGCGCGTTTGTACGTGGCGAAGCGCCGTGCAAAGCCAATGGTGAGCACATTGGGGTCGATCATCACGCCGCTGGCGATGATCTGCACCGGGTGTCGGCTGTGCGTGATCCACTTCGTGCGCGCGCGTTCGCGCATGAACGAGGCTAGTTTGCGTTTGAGGTGCTTGCGCACGTTCCACAGCGCGTCGTCGGGCAGCTCGTCGAACAACTGCCACGTGATGGGATCGTCGAGGCGATTCAACCAATTGACGCCCAGATACTCGTCTAGCAGCACCTTCATGCGGCGCGCGAGCCACGTGCGCACGTGCACGCCGTTGGTGATGTGCGTGATCGGCGTCTCGCGGTCGGGGTACATCCACTGCCACATGGCGCGCGCGACGTGACCATGCAGCTCGCTGACGCCGTTCGCCTTCGCGCTCATGCGCAGCGAAAGCGGCGTCACGCCAAAATCGCCGTGGTCATCGCCGAGCGCGAGAAAGTCTTCGCGCGTTAGCCCAAGCTGTTCCCAGTAGCCGCTGAAGTGCTGTTCGACCAGCCAACGCGGGAAGCGGTCGTTCCCAGCCGCGACGGGTGTGTGGGTTGTGAACAAGGTGTTGCGGCGCACACGCGCGCGCGCTTCCTCAAAGGAAAATCCTTGCGCGACAAGCTCCCGAATGCGCTCCAATGTGCTGAACACAGGATGCCCTTCGTTGAGATGCCACACCGCTGGCTCGATGTTTAACACGCGCAACAAGCGCACGCCGCCGATGCCGAGCACGATCTCTTGGTCGAGGCGCGTGCTGGGGTCGGGATCGTAGAGCCGCTGCGTCAACATGCGATCGCTGAGCTCGTTGATGGGCAGGTCTGTGTCTATCAAGTAAAGTGGCACGCGCCCGACCTGCGCTTTCCAAACCTGGAAGTGCACCTTGCGCTTGGGGAGTTCGAGCGCGATCACGAGCGGTTGCCCCTGTGCATCTCTCACCAGCGTGATCGGTAAGCTGTTGAAATCAATGCGCTCGAAGATCGCTTCTTGCCACCCATCTTCATGGATGCGCTGCTTGAAGTAGCCGTGCACGTATAGGAAACCAATGCCCACCATGGGCACGCCGAGGTCGCTGGCTTCTTTAAGGTGATCCGCAGCCAGCACCCCTAAACCGCCGGCATACATCGGCAGCACTTCGTGCAGGCCGAACTCGAACGAGAAGTAGGCAACGGGCTTCTCTAGCGACCACGCGCGTTCGTAGCTTGAGAACCAAGGCGCAGTGCCGTTCTCATGCCCGCGCATGTAGTGTTCAAAGTTGCGGATCACCTCGTCGTATGCTTCCAGAAACTCGGCACGATTCACGACCGCGGCGAGGGTTTGGCGCGGGGCTTGGCGCAAGAAGCACACAGGGTTGTGATACACCCGCTCCCACAACACTGGGTCAATGCGCTGGAAGAGCTTTTGCGCTTCTGGGTGCCACGTCCACCACAGGTTGTACGCCAACACCCCTAACTTCTGAATGCGGCGCGGCAACAGGCTACAGAGCGACTCGACGGCAGGATCGTTTGCGATCATGGCTTGCGTTTCTCTCTTTGCACGGTTTAGCGGCAATGAAAAATGAACAGCGGCGTACGTGCCGCCGTGTGAATCGGTTCACAAGCCTGATTATAGTCAGCCTGCGCTGTTTTGCTGCGGCTGCTGCGAGGTGCGCGGGCGCTTAAGTGTGGCGGAAGCCACTGAACTCGTTCATCGCTTCGATCTCGGCTACGCGATCTTTGGGGAGCACACGCCAGAAGGCGGGTGCAGCTGCCTCCCAATTCATCAGCAGCTCGCGCGCGCGCGGGCTGTTGGTAAGCTCATGGTGGCGCCGAAGCAAGCTCTTCACCAGCCGCGCCATGCCGCTGTGCGTCAATCGCGCTACGTCCACAAGCTCAGGGTTGTAGCGGTTGACGAACGTGCCGTCTGGGTCGTACACGAACGCCATGCCGCCAGTCATGCCGGCGGCGAAGTTATGCCCTGTGTGTCCCAGCACCACCACCACGCCGCCAGTCATGTACTCGCAGGCGTGATCGCCCACGCCTTCTACCACGGCATAAGCGCCGCTGTTGCGCACGGCAAAGCGCTCGCCTGCTCGCCCTGCCACGAAGAGCGCGCCGCCTGTTGCGCCGTAAAGCGCAGTGTTGCCGATGATCACGTTCTCTGACCAGTCATAGGTGACCTCGGGGAAGGGGCGGATGGAGATCTCACCGCCGCGCATGCCTTTGCCCACGTAGTCGTTGGCGGCGCCGATGAGGTGCAAGCGCATCCCGTTCGTGGTGAACGCGCCGAAGCTTTGCCCAGCGTAGCCGCGGAAGTTGATCTCGATGGTGCCTGCGGGCAAGCCGCCGTCCATGTAGCGCTTGGTGATCTCGCCGCTGAGCCGTGCGCCGATGCTGCGATCTTGGTTGCGGATGGTGTAGTGCAGGCGAATGGGCCACTGGTGCTCGATCGCGGCGCGCGCCTCTTGCACGATGATCTCGTTGAGCGTGTTGCGGGGCGGCTGAGGCGTTGGCTCGCAGTGGCGCAGCGGACGATCCTTCGGCGGGGGCGCAATGAGCTGGTGGATGGTGAGCAACTGCTCGCGGTGCATCACTGTTGGGTCTTCGCTGGGTGGCGGCGTGCGCTTCACGATCAAGTCGGTGCGCCCGATGATCTCGTCGAGGCTGCGGTAACCCATGCGCGCGAGGTGTTCGCGCACGTCCTGCGCAACGTAGAGCAGGTAGGCCATGACGTGCTCTGGCTTGCCTGCGAACTTCTGGCGCAGCTCGGGCTTCTGTGTGGCGATACCGGTGGGGCAGGTGTTCAGATGACACGCGCGCGCCATGATGCAGCCCTCGGCGATGAGCACGGCGGTGCCGAAGGAGTACTCATCGGCGCCGAGCAGCGCGGCGATGATCACATCGCGCCCAGTGCGCAAGCCCCCGTCCACGCGCACGCGCACGCGGCTGCGCAAGTTGTTCTCCAGCAGCGTTTGCTGCGTCTCGGCAAGCCCGAACTCCCACGGCACGCCGGCGTTTTTGATCGAGCTAAGGGGTGAGGCGCCTGTGCCGCCGCTATGCCCGCTGATCTGCACAATGTCGGCAAGGGCTTTAGCAACGCCAGCGGCGATCGTGCCCACGCCCGCCTGTGCCACGAGCTTCACGCTCACCTTCGCCTCGGGGTTGATCTGCTTGAGGTCGTAGATGAGCTGCGCGAGGTCCTCAATGGAGTAAATGTCGTGGTGCGGTGGCGGCGAGATCAATGCCACGCCCGGCACCGTGTGGCGCACGCTGGCGATCAACTCGGTCACTTTGTGCCCTGGGATCTGCCCGCCTTCGCCGGGCTTGCTGCCCTGCGCCATTTTGATTTGCAACTCCGCGGCGCTCATCAAGTATGCAGGTGTGACGCCGAAGCGCCCCGATGCCACTTGCTTGATGCCGCTGTTGCCCTCTTCGCTGTAACGGCGGAACTCCTCGCCGCCTTCGCCGCTGTTGCTGAACGCGCCGAGGCGCATCATCGCGATGGCGAGCGTTTCGTGCGCCTCAGGCGAGAGCGCGCCCAATGACATCGCAGCGCTGCTGAAGCGCGCCAGGATGCGCTCCAGCGGCTCCACTTCGTCAATTGGGATCGGCGCGCGATCAGAGCGGATGTCCATGAGGTCGCGCGGCTCGATGGGTTGCGCGGGGTTGCAGAAGAGATCGGCGAACTCGCGGTAAAGCTGATAACCCTCTTTGAACTTGCCGTTGGTGGTGAAGCGCTTCACCTTGATGCGCGAGAACCCCACGCACACCTCTTGCTCCTCGCCGGTGTACTCGATGATGCCTTCAAGGCGCACCGCCTTTTGTAAGGCGCGCACGGCGCGTTGCGAATAGCCGTGCACCTCGCCCCCCGCGCGCTCTTTGTAAAAGCCAGGGTGATCCAGCTTGACGTTGGCGGTGACGGAGACGGCGGGTTGTGGCTCGGGGTCGCCGGCTTGAGCCAGCGCCAGCGTGATCGGTTCGCGCGTGGAGAGGCGCGGATAGGCGTTGGCGTGCCAACCGAGCACCACCTGCTCCAGCTCAGCATAGCCGATGCCGCCGATGCGCGAGGGTGTGCCCGTGAAGCACTCGTCTATGAGCTGCTGCGAAAGCCCGATCGCCTCGAAGATTTGCGCGCCCGTGTAGCTATCTACCGTGGCGATGCCCATCTTGGACATGATCTTGAGGATGCCCTTCTCGGCGGCTTTGATGTAGCGGCGCACCACCTCGGCTTCGCTCAACGACTTATCGCGCACGCGTCCTTGTTGCACGGCTTCGCGCGCTGTGTCGAGGGCGAGGTAGGGGTTGATCGCGCTTGCGCCATAGCCGAGCAGCGTGGCGAAGTGGTGCGTCTCGCGCACTTCGCCGCTCTCGACGATGATGCTAGCGCGCCAGCGCAGCCCGCAGCGCATCAGGTGATGATGCACCGCGCCCACGGCGAGCAGCGCTGGGATCGGCGCGCGCTGTGGACCGCTGCGGCGATCGCTGATGATGAGGATTGAGGCGCCCACGCGCACTGCGCGCTCGGCATCCGCGCAGAGCTTGCGCACTGCTTGCTCGAGCGCGCACGGCGCGGATTGCCCATTGGTGTTCGCAGCGTTGTGGTAAAGGTCGGGCACAGGAAAGGTGGCATCGAGCACCACGCTCTGGAAATCTGGATCGTCGAGCCGTTGCAAAGCTTTAAGCTCCTCGTTGGAGAGCACAGGACTCTTCAGCCGCACGAGGTGTGCTAGCTCCTCGGTCTCGGCGAGCAAATTGCCGCGCCGGCCGATGAGCACGCGCAAGCTCATCACTTGCTCTTCGCGCAGGTGATCAATCGGCGGGTTAGTGACCTCGGCGAAGCGCTGTTTGAAGTAGTTGAACAGCGGGCGCCCCTTCGGCGAGAGCACAGCGTGTGGTGTGTCGTCGCCCATTGATCCGACTGGCTCCGTGCCGTCCTCGAACATGGTCTTGACGATCAGCGTCAGCTCTTCGCTGGTCCAGCCGAATTGCGCCTGCTTGACGAGCAGCGCCTCGGGGTTGACGGGTGGCTGCTCGAGCACGATCTGCGCAACTTCTTCCAGGCGCACGCGCTGGCGCGCTGCCCATTCGCGGTAGGGCTTGCGCGCAGCAAGCTCTTTCATGATTTCGTCGTTGTTGTAGAGGCGGCGTGTGCGCAGGTCGGCGCAGATCATTTGCCCGGGTCCGAGCTTGCCGCTGAGCACGATCTTCTCTGGTTCCACGTCGAGGGCGCCAATTTCGCTGCCGGCGTACACCAACCCATCGCGCGTGAGCAGGTAGCGCGCCGGGCGCAGCCCGTTGCGGTCGAGCGCCATGCCCACCAGTTGCCCGTCGCTGAAGACGATGGATGCAGGGCCGTCCCAAGGCTCCATCAACGAGGCGTGGTAACGGAAAAACCCTTTGACCGCAGGGCTGAGGTCTGGGTCTTTCTCCCAAGCTTGGGGGATGCACATCTTGAGCGCGTGGCGGATGTCGCGCCCGGCGAGCGTGAGCAGCTCGATCACGTTGTCCAGCCGGCCTGTGTCGCTGCTGGTGGTGTCCACAATGGGCTTGAGGTTTTCGATCTCGCTGCCCCAGACAAGCGAATCGAGCTCGGGTTCGCGCGCGCGCATCCAGTTTTGGTTGCCCTCGATGGTGTTGATCTCGCCGTTGTGCGCGATGAAGCGGAAGGGCTGGGCGCGCTCCCACGTGGGCAGTGTGTTGGTGGAGTAGCGCTGGTGAAAGAGCACATGCGACACCTTGAAGTCGGGGTCGTTGAGGTCGAGGTAGAACCGTCGCAGTTGCGTCGCCGAGACCAAAGCTTTGTAAACGATGGTGCGGCAGGAAAACGAGGCAATGTAGAAGCCCTCGAGTTTTTCAGCGCGCGCGGCGTTCTCGATGCAGCGACGCACGAGGTAAAGGTGTTGATCGAATTCCAAGTCGCTGCGGAAATGCGGCGGGCGCTCGATGATTACCTGCTGGATGTCAGGCAACGTTTGCAGCGCGCGTTGCCCCAACACGTTCGGCTCATGCACGACGGTGCGCCACATGAGGATGGGCAACTCGCGCCGGTGCAGCTCGGCGGTGATCAGCTCGCGGGCGCGCGCGTTAGCTTTCGGCTCGCGCGGCAAGAACACCATGCCCACGGCGATCTCGCCATCGCGATAGGGGCGCAGCCCTGCGCGCTCCAGTTCACGGTTGAACAAGCCGAAAGGCAGGCTGCACAGAATGCCGGCGCCGTCGCCGCTTTTGCCGTCGGCGTCGAACGCGCCGCGGTGCGCTAGGCGCTCTAGGCAGCGCAGCCCATCGTCGAGGATGCGGTGCGTTGGTCTGCCCGATAGATCCGCGAGAAAGCCAATGCCGCAAGCGTCGTGTTCAAATCGCTCATCA
>JAUQQA010000056.1 GCA_030550095.1 Chloroflexota bacterium
CTACATCATCAAGTCGGTCAACCTTGCGCAGGCGCAGCCAGGGGATATCGTGGTGTTCACCATTGAGGTGATCAACCCCAATCCTGTAAGTTTGAGAGACGTGCGTGTGAGCGATGCGCTTTCGCCTCTAGTGGACTACGTGAGTGCCAGTGTGCCGCGCGGCGTGTTTAGGTTTAATGCTGCCTCGCGTGTTTGGACGCTCGATTTGGGCACCATGGCGCCCAATGAGCGCTTCGTGTTCACCATCACTGCGCGCGTGAATGCGCGGGCGCGGCCGCCCAACACGGTGATCAACAGCGCTGTGCTCAGCAGCAGCCAAGGTGTTACGCAATCGAACATCATCACGGTGCTTATCGTTCCGCGTGATCTGCCTCGCACAGGTCGCCGATGAACTGCTTTGCGCGTCAGGTGACGGTGATCAGCGCTTGGCTGTTAGCGGTGACGTTTGCCTTTCCTGTTCAGGCAAGCACGTTATCGCCAGACACGCCGCATGTGCTCTCGATCCCAACCCTGGGTGTGCGCGAGGCGCCCATTGTGTTGATCCCGATCGTGAACGGGGCATGGGATGAATCGCGGCTCGGTGCGCGCGAAGTTGGGCTGCTCCAGACCACCGGACGCGCGCCGCTCGATACCTACGCGCCAGTCCTTGCAGCACACGTCACACTCGAAGGCGGCTTGCGTGGCGTGTTCTACGGATTAGGCACTCTCAGGCGCGGGGATCGCATCGAGCTGCGGACAAAAGATGGTCGGCTGTGGCAATATCGGGTCGTAGGGCAACGGCTGTTGCACGCGCGCGATGTGAAGCGCATCTACCAGCCGGATGGCAAGCGTCTGCTGCTACTCACATGCGCGCTGTGGAACGAGAGGCTCGGGCGCTATACGCATCGCTTGCTTGTCGAAGCAGTGTTGGAGCAAACATTGCAACGCTGAGCTATTCTTGCCCTCATGGAATACGTCCTTGCTGGCGATGTCGGCGGCACGAAGACGGTGCTTGCGCTATACACACGCGCGCAAGGCGTGTTTGTGCCAGCACACGAGCAGTCTTTTCCAAGTGCGCAGTACGCCGATCTCCAATCGCTTGTGCGCGCTTTTCTTTCATCGCTGGGCGTTTCGGTGCGTGCAGCGGTGTTCGGCGTTGCTGGACCGGTGATCAACGGCGCGGCGCAGGTGACCAACTTGCCGTGGCACATCCGTGAGGACGAGCTGGCTGAAGCGATCGAGGTGCCGCGCGTGCGCTTGGTGAACGACCTTGAAGCATTAGCGACCGCGGTGCCGCTGCTGCGCGAGGAGGATGTGGTGCCGCTTAACGACGTGGCGCCAACGCCGTGCGGCCCGATCGGTGTGATCGCGCCAGGCACGGGCTTGGGCGAAGCGTTCTTGGTATGTGTGGGCGGGCGCTACCACCCATTCCCCTCAGAGGGCGGTCACGCGGATTTCGCGCCTAGCAATGAGCTGGAGAGTGAGCTGCTGCGTTACCTCCAACGCAAGTTTGGGCGTGCCAGTTACGAGCGCGTCTGCTCTGGCAGTGGCATCCCAAACGTCTATATGTTCTTGCGCGATTGCGCCTATTACCGCGAATCGCCCTACATTGCAGAGCAGCTAAGCGCTGCCTCCGACCCAACGCCTGTGATCGTCGCCAACGCGCTCAGCGACCCTCCCGACCCCTTGTGTGCGAAAGTGCTCGATATTTTCACGTCGGTGCTTGCAGCGAAGGCAGGCAACCTAGCGCTGACGATCATCGCCACAGGGGGCATTTACTTTGGCGGCGGCATCCCGCCGCGCATCTTGCCGTTGCTACAACGGGAGTCATTCATGAGCACCTTTCGCTACAAGGGGCGGCTCTCTGCGCTGATGATGCGCATTCCAGCAAAGGTGATCGTCAACACGCGCGCGGGCCTGATCGGCGCAGCGCACCTCGCGCTGACGCTCGCTGATGAAGGGGTATAGTGCGCTATCATGCTTCAACAGCCGATCAACCGTTACATTGACCACACGTTGTTAAAGCCCGACGCCACACGCGCGCAGATCGCGCAGCTTTGTGAAGAGGCGCGGCAGTACCAATTCGCCTCAGTGTGCGTGAACGCAAGTTGGGTGAAGTTCTGCGCTGAACAGTTGGCGGGCAGCGGCGTCAATGTGTGCGTCACGGTGGGGTTTCCGCTCGGCGCGACGACCACCTTGGTCAAGATGTTTGAGGCGGAGCAAGCTTTCGATGCAGGCGCGAGTGAAGCCGACATGGTGATCAACATCGGCGCGCTGAAAAGCGGCTTGCTCGATTTCGTGCGCGACGACATCGCCGGCGTGGCGCGCGTCTGCCACCAAAAGAAAGGCGGCGTGCTGAAAGTGATCATCGAGACCGCCCTGCTCACAGACGACGAAAAGCGCCTTGCGTGCCGCCTCGCGCAAGAGGCAGGCGCCGACTTCGTGAAGACGTGCAGCGGGTTCAACGGCGGCGCGGCGACGGTGGAAGATGTGCGCCTGATGCGTGCGGTTGTCGGTCCGACGATGGGGGTGAAGGCGGCTGGCGGCGTGCGTACCTATGAAGCCGCGCTGGCGATGATCGCCGCAGGCGCAAATCGCATTGGCACTTCTTCAGGCGTGGCGATCATGCGCGGCGCGCCAATCGGCGAGCAGACCAGTTACTAGGCGGCACGCGCAGCACCGCGCTTTGAGCGGCGCGCTGCCCAGCCCGCGATGCGATCTGCAATGGAGGCTACGATGTCGTCGGGTACGCCGTTGGGCGTCTTGGACTTGAGACGATAGTCGCACGGCTCGTTCACGTAGTCGCACACTTGCCACAGGTTGTGCTCGTCAAGCGCGATCTCGGTTGAGAACAGGTTCAAGCCGCACAGCCCAGCGATCTGTTGCGTCATGCCGCGCAACACGCTGAGCTGGTGACGTTGCTCCTCCTCAGGCGTGACCACGTCATGCACGTGGGTGCGGTCGTCTGCCCAGCAAAGGAACGTGCTGCCGCAAGCATAGAAGACGCGAAACCACGCGCGCCGTTGTTGCGTGCCGAGCACCCGTGGCTCGACCCAGGCTTGAAGGATGGTTTCGTCGTCGGGCCACTCCTTTCGACGCTCAAGCACCTCGTGCCAGGTCGTGAGCGGCTGCAACACACCACTGCCGCCGCCGTGCGCTGGCTTTGCGCTGAAGCGACCGCCTAAGGGCGAGAGGTCGGGAGGCGGAAGCACAGGTTGCTGGTCGTAGGCGGGCAGCGCGATGAGGTACGGCGCGTGCAAGCCGTGTGCGATCACCGCCATGTGCATCGCCACCTTGTTCCAGGCTTGCTCCACAAGCTCGTATTCGTTGATGCGATGTGGCACGAAGCGCTTCACGGCGGGCACATGACGCATATAGTCGTCGCCCCAGTCCCACACGCGGTCGAGCACAACCGAGGCGCGCAATTCGCCGCGCTCGAGCCAGTGCGGCAGCGCCTCAAGGTGTTCTAGGTCGCACACAAAGGCGCGCACGTTGCGCCGCGCGCACGCTCGGAGCAGAAGTTGCACGAAGTCCGCGTCGTACTCCCACCCCCAAATGATAAGCAAGTCGTACTCGCCAAGGCGCATCGTCAGCCCGGAAGGAAGAGGAGTTCGCGCGGAAAAGTGGTCAAGCGCTCACAGCCTTCTTGGGTGATCACCACATCGTCCTCAATGCGCACGCCGCCCATGCCCGGCAGGTAGATGCCTGGCTCGATGGTGAACACCATGCCGGGTTGGAGCGGCGCAGTATTGCCGGCGACGATGTAGGGCGCTTCATGTCCTTCGAGGCCCAAACCGTGGCCCGTGCGGTGGGTGAAATAGTTGCCGAAACCGGCTTGCTCGATCACCGCGCGCGCAGCGCGATCGACCTCTTCGGCGCGCGCGCCAGGCTTTGCGGCGGCGCACGCGGCTTCGTTGGCTGCCTTCACCACTTCGTAAGCCTGGCGCAGCTCGGGCAACGGTTCGCCGAGCGCAATCGTGCGCGTGATGTCGCTCATGTAGCCGCGAATGCACAAGCCGAAGTCGAGCAAAACGAGATCGCCGCTCTGCAACGTGCGCGCGCCGGCTTCGGCGTGCGGGTTGGCGGCGGTGGGGCCGCTTTGCACGAGCGGCATGAACGGCACGCCCTCGCTTTCAGCGTCGAGGATCAGCCCAAGCAGCTTGCGCGCGACTTGTTGCTCCGTCATGCCTGGGCGCAGCATCTCAAGCAGCGCACGCAAGACCTCGTCCGCGCGACGGGCAGCCTCGCGCAGCGCTGCGATTTCGTGCTCGTCCTTCACCTGACGCAGCGCTGCAAACGGCGCGTCCGTGGCGACCAACTCGGCGTGGGGCAGCGCGCGTGTGAGCAACGACCACTCCAGCGCGCGGAAGCGCGTTGCTTCCACGGCGATACGCGCGCGTGTGCCGCCGAGCGCGCGCGCAGCGTCGTGAAACGCGCTCTCGAACGGTTGCCCATCGCGATACCCATACACGCGCCACGCAAACGCTGGCGCTGAGGCCTCGACTTTGCCGATCTCAAACGAGGGCGCGATGAGCAACGGGCGCTCATCCTCAACCGAGAGGATCACCACGATGGGGCGCTCGCTGAGGTGCAGGGATAAGCCGAAGAAGTAACGCAAGTTGGGACCAGGCACCAGCGCGGCATGCGAGAAGCCTTCATCGTGCAGATGTTGCTTTAGGCGTGTGACCCGTGTAGCAAACATGGACTTGTGATTGTATAGAAGCGCGGCGTAATCCCTTCAGCCGCTTCGCCGCTTGCGCAGGCGCGCGCGCAGCATCCCTAAGAGAGGGTAGGCCTCGCGTGCGCGCAGGCTGAACAACACCACGAAGTAAAGAAAAACGCCACCGATAAGCCCTGTGCTCACAGCAAGCAAGCCTTCGCCAAAAACTCCCACCCAACCTCTGAGCGCCAACGCCATCACCCCCGCCGCGGTGAAGCTCTTAACGAGCACACGACCGAAGCTGGCGCTGCGCAAGCGCGCCTCGCGCTTGGCGAGGGCACGATGAAGCAGGGCGGTCTCGCCAATGGTCGCAAGCGCGTTTGCCAACCCCAAGCCACCTACAGGCGGCAACCCGATACGCGCAAACGTGGCAAAAAACACAATGCTCAACGCGATATTGATCGCTACGCTGAACACGGCGGCAAGTGCTGGGCGAAGGCTATCTTTCATGGCGTAAAAGGCGCGCGTTACCAGCTCGAGTGCAGTGTGGGCTGGCAGCCCAAGCGCAAGCCAAGCAAGCGCGAAGGCGACCCAATGCGTGGCGCGTGCGTCGAAAGCGCCGCGCTCGAAGAGCAAGCGAATGATCGGTTCGCCGATCACCATAAGCCCAGCGGACGCCGGCACGCTGAGCACGATCACCTGCCCAAGTGCTCGGTTGAAGGTGATGGCAAATGCTGCGCGCTCATTGCGCGCGATGTGTCCGCTGATCGCCGGAAACAGCACGGTGCCTATAGCTTGACCGATGGCAGCGATCGGCAACACGAGGATGGCAAAAGCGTTGTTGAACGCAGAGACGCCGCCCGCAACCGCAGAGGCGAGCGTTGTGTTGACCACGTTATTGAGTTGCACCGCGCCTAGCCCCACCATACGCGGCGGCATGAGCACCGCGATCTGGCGCAGATCGGCGAGCAGCGCGGCAGGCGAAGGGGGAGCGCTTGCAACGTTTGGCGTGTGCATCACGTGCAGCACGCCGGGCACCTGCACGCCCAAGTGCATGAGCGCGCCGAGCACTGCGCCCCACGCGACGCCCTCAATGCCCACACGAGGCGCAAACAGCACGGTGCCGAGGATCAGACCTAGCTGATACAAGCTGGGTGCTATCGCAGGCGCGAGAAAGCGTTGGTTCGATTGCAGCACGCCCATCATCAGGCCGCTCACGCCAAAAATGGTGGTGCTGATGAGCAGCAGGCGCATGAGCGCGGCGGTGCGCCTCACTTGAGGCTCATCAAAGGCGCGCGCGACCACCTCGCGCACCAGCCACGGCGCAAACAGGCTTGCCAACACGGCGCACCCGCCGACGATCAAGAAGATCAGCGCTGCGGTGGTTTGAGCGAGGCGCCAGGCATGCGCGAATTGGTTTTGGCTGAGGCGTGCAACGTAGGTGGGGATGAACGCCGAGGCTAGCGCGCCGCCCGCGAGCACGTTGAACAACAGGTCTGGGATGACGAACGCAGCGCGCAACGCATCTTGCTCGGCGCCTGCGCCGAACTGCGCGTTGATCAGCAGCCGCGCGATGAACCCTGCGAGGTTGCTGAGCAGGTAAAACCCGCTCACGAAAAGCACTGGGCGCAACAGCGAGACGCGCACTGTGCTCCCCTCACCGTGTTGCGGCGCCGTTCACTCCGTCCACTCGAGTTCGTAGTCGCCAATGAACACGAGATCGCCAGGCTGAATGCCCATGCGCTCCAACTCCGGACCGATGCCGCTTTCCTTCAGGGCGCGCTGAAAGGCAAGCACGGCATCTTCTAGGTCCCAGCGCGTCATTTGCACTTTGCGCTCCAACCAGGGCGAGTGCACACGAAAGCCCTCGGGTTCGCGCGTGATGGTGAAGGCAGGTTGCGGCTCCGGCATGAGCGCAGGCGCTTGGACGGGCGTTGGTGGTGGCAAGCTGTCGAGGATGCGCACCGCGCGGAGCAGCAATTCGCGCACGCCCTGGCGCGTCGCAGAGGCGATCGGGATCACGGGCAGCGGGCGCTCGTTGGGTTGCACGGCGCGCGCGGGCAAGCGCAGCGCGTTCACGAGGCGCCCTTCGCTCTCGTACAGCTCAAAGAGCGCGCGCGCATCAGGCAGGTCCATCTTTGAGAGGGCGACGATTTGGGGTTTGTCCATCAAGCCGTGTCCAAAGGCGCGCATCTCGGCGTTCACTGCCTCGAAGTCGGCAAGCGGGTCGTCACTGAGGCCGTCGAGCAGGTGGATCAAGACGCGCGTGCGCTCGATGTGGCGCAGGAATTCGATGCCCAAGCCAGCGCCGGTGTGCGCGCCTTCGATCAGCCCGGGGATGTCTGCGAGCACGACGGTGCGCGTTTCGTCCACCTGCGATACGCCGAGGTTTGGCTGCAACGTCGTGAAGGGGTAGTCGGCGATCTTCGGGCGCGCAGCGGTGAGCGTCGCCAACAATGTGCTTTTGCCCGCGTTGGGCTTGCCGACGATGCCGATGTCGGCAATCAGTTTTAGCTCGAGGCGCAGAGTGCGCCGTTCGCCGGGCGCGCCGTTTTCAGCAATGCGCGGGGCCTGATTGGTGGGCGAGACAAACGCCGCGTTGCCCCGCCCGCCGCGCCCGCCACGCGCCACGATGAGATGCTGTCCCGGCTCGGTGAGGTCACCGAGCAACTGCCCTGTTTCCGCGTCGTAAACCACTGTGCCTGGCGGCACTTCCACGTAGCAGGGTTTGCCGCTGCGCCCGGTTTTGTTCTGGCCACTGCCGTTTTGACCGTCCTCAGCGACGAAAAGGCGACGATGCTGAAAGTGTAGCAGCGTGTTCAAGTGCGGGTTAACCACCAAGATGACATGTCCACCGCGCCCGCCGTTGCCGCCGTCGGGTCCGCCGCGCGGCACGTAGGCTTCGCGGCGAAAGCTCATCGCACCATCGCCGCCTTTGCCCGCTTGGACGGTGATCGTTGCTTCGTCGTAAAACATGGTTTCGTCTTCAGAACAAAAAAGCCGGCTGTGCCGCCGGCCAACTGAGCACAATCACTGGGGCGGCAGGATTCGAACCTACGAATGGCGGATCCAAAGTCCGCTGCCTTACCACTTGGCTACGCCCCAATGCG
>JAUQQA010000030.1:0-25840 GCA_030550095.1 Chloroflexota bacterium
CCTCGGTGCGGCGCTGGGCTTCGGCGAGCGCGCTGATCTGCTGATCGGTGCGGCGTTGGGCCTCGACGAGCTCACGAATGGCGTTCGGCAAGCTCAATAGCTCGTCGGTCAGCACCACCCGACGCAGCTCGTCACGCCACTCGGGGTGCTCGTACAAAGCGCTGATCCACTCACGGAACTCGGAAGCGCTGAAAGGCAACACGGCACCTTGCATTCTACAGGAGAAGCCGCCTCGCGCGTACGAGGGAGATGCGTTCCCCTCCTTAAGGGGGTTGCTGCTTCGTTATAATCGCGCACACCGACGAACATGCAAGCTGGTCTGCGCGAGCTGCCGCTGTTCCCGCTGAACGTTGTGCTATTCCCAGGGCAGTTGTTGCCGCTGCATATCTTCGAGCCGCGCTACCGCGTGATGATCCGCACCTGCATCGAGCAATCTTCGCCGTTTGGTGTGGTGCTGATCGCGGGACTCTCCCCCGAAGCACCGCACGAGGTCGGCACCACCGCACGCATCGCTGAGGTAGAGCGACTACCTGACGGCCGCATGAATATCTTGACGATCGGCGAGGAGCGCTTTCGCATTCATAGCTTCCGCGTGAGCGAGCATGGCTACTTGATCGGCAATGTGAGCGATTACCCGCTGGAGAGCGGCCACCCAGAAGAGCGCCAGCTTGCTCAACAGTTGCGCCCGCAGCTCGTGCGCTACTTGCAGCACCTCTCGGAGGTCAGCCAGACACCGCTACAGCTCGATGCTGTGCCAAGCGACCCGACGGAGTTGGCGATGCTGACGGCGATGGCGTTGCAGGTGTCGCTGCTGCGCAAACAGCTCTTGCTTACAAGCCCTGACTTGCGCACGCTGCTTGCGGCAGAGCGCGAGCTGCTTGCTCAAGAGCTGGCTATGATTGACCTCACCGAGCGCGGCGTGCATCCCCCGCCCGGTCCTGCATCCTTCTCAGTAAATTGAGCGATCCCAGCTATGAAGATTGTGCTTGATGCGATGGGCGGCGACTATGGTCCCGCCCCCAATGTCGAAGCCGCCGTCAGCGTCGCGCGCGAATTTGGCTATGAGATCGTGCTGGTGGGACGCCAGGAGATGATCCGCCCGCTGCTTGTGCAGCACAACACCGCCGGCTTGCAGTTGCCCATTGTGCACGCCAGCGAGGTGATCGAGATGTATGAGCATCCAGCGCAAGCGGTGAAAGCCAAAAAGGATAGCTCCATCGTCGTCGGCATGCAGTTGGTGGCGCGCGGCGATGCCGATGCTTTCGTCACGATGGGCCACACTGGCGCGGCGCTGGCTGCTGCGCTGTTCCATCTCGGGCGCATCACCGGCATTCACCGCCCGTGTCTCACGACGGCGTTCCCGACCGTGAAGGGGTGGGTGTTGCTATGCGACCTTGGCGCGAACGTGGACTGTAAGCCAGAGTGGCTGGTGCAATTTGCGCTGATGGGCAGCGTGTATGCCGAGCGCGTCATGGGCAAGCGTAACCCGCGCGTGGGCTTGATCTCAAACGGAGAGGAAGAAACGAAAGGCACGCAGGTGGTGCAGGAAGCCCACGCGATGTTGAAACACGCGCCGATCAACTTCATCGGCAACGTGCAGGGCTACGACATTCCCCTCGGCAACGCAGACGTGTTCGTCACCGATGGTTTCACCGGCAACGTGATCGTCAAGTTTGCCGAGGGGATGAAGACAATGGTGGAAAGCCTGCTGCGCGAAGCGTTCATGACCAACCTCCAGACCAAGCTCGCAGGCGCGCTCGCCAAAGACGCGATCAAACAGATCATGAAGCAACGCTTGGACTATGAGGAAGTCGGTGGGGCGCCCCTGCTCGGCGTGGATGGTGTTGTGATCATCGGGCATGGGCGCAGCAAGGCGCGCGCCATTCGCTCTGCGCTGCTGCGCGCCGCGGAGACCGTGGAGCGGCGCGTGGTGGATGCAATTGAGGACGGCGTCAAAGCGCTGTCTTCAGCCATGAGCGCGTCGGCTGCACTGCCTGCCTCCCATTAACCCACGACCATGGCACGACCGAAACGATTTGCTGGCTTGAAGGGGCGGTTGCAGCGCATTGCGAGCTTTGCAGCGCGTAAGATGCGCCGCAAATCCGCCTATGAAATGCCCTACGTGTACATCCCCAACGGGCAAGCGCGTCGGCGCGTGGTGATCACCGGCATTGGCGCGCTCACGCCGCTTGGGCTGAACACGATGGACACGTGGAACGGGCTGATCATGGGGCGCAGCGGCATTGGCCCCATCACGCAATTCGACGCCAGCGCGCTGCCCGTGCGCATCGCAGGCGAGGTCAAAGGGTTCGACCCGCATCGCTACTTGGAGCCGAAGGAGGCGCGGCGCATGGCACGGTGTTCGCAGTTTGCCATTGCTGCTGCACAAGAGGCGCTCGACCGCTCCGGCTTGCGCATCGGCAAAGATGTTCACCCCGAACGCATTGGCGTCGTGATGGGCACTGCGCTGGGCGGGTTTGAAATGTCTGACCAGGGCGCGCAGGAATTTCGACGGTTTGGTTGGCGCCGCACCAACCCTTTTGCGCTGCCCGCAGCATTGCCCAACGCGCCAGGACACCACATCAGCGCCTACTTCGGCGCGAAGGGACCGCTCAGCACGGTCGTCGCTGCGTGTGCCTCGGGCACGCAGGCGCTCGGCGAGGCAGCGGAGATGATCCGCAGCGGCAAGATGGACGCTGCTTTTGCGGGCGGCGTCGAGGCAACGGTGATCGAGCCAGCCATTGCGGCGTTTGCGGCGATGCGCGTCTTGAGCACGCGCAACGACGAACCCGAGAAGGCGCAGCGCCCCTTCGACGCCACGCGCGACGGCTTCGTTTACAGCGAAGGGTGCGTGGTGATGATCCTCGAGGACTATGAGCGCGCCAAAGCGCGCGGCGCAGACATCATTGCCGAGATCCTCGGCATGGGCGTCTCGTCCGATGCGCACCACATCGTCATCCCCGACCCAACCAGCAGCGGCGCCATCCGCGCCATGCAATGGGCGCTCGAGGACGCGCGCCTGTCGATCAACGACATTGACTACATCAACGCTCACGGCTCGGCAACGCAGACCAACGACGTACTGGAGACGTACGCCATCAAGCAGGTCTTCGGCGAGCGCGCCTACGACATTCCCGTCACCAGCACCAAGTCCATGGTCGGGCACGCGATGGGCGCAGCGGGTGCTATCGAGGCGCTCAGCACCGCGCTCACCATCCGCTACGGCATCATCCCGCCGACGATCAACCTGCACACCCCTGATCCGCAATGCGACTTGGACTACGTGCCCAACGTCGCGCGCCAGAAGGAAGTGGTGTACGCTATCTCCAACTCGTTTGGCTTGGGTGGGCAAAACGCGACGTTGGTGTTGGGCAAAGTGGTGTAGGCTTTCGTGAGCAAAAATCTGCCATGCGCATTGTGATTGACGAACGCAAATACAAACGCCGCGCGCTGCTCAGCCGCGTGCTGCTCATCAGCTCGATCAGCTTGTTGCTGCTCGGCTTGGTGATCACGCTGTTTGCGCCGCAGTTGGGCTTACTCACACCAGGCAACACGTGGTTGTTCTTCGCGCTTTACACGCTGCTGTTGATGGGCGGCTTTGTGCTCTCGCGGATTGGGATGCACTTCGGTAATCGCTACCTCTCGCCGAGCCGTCCCGATGCAGTGCTGCGCGAGAGCCTCAAAGGGTTGGACCGCAAGTATGCGCTGCTCATCTTCCAGGGGCTGACCGATTACCTCTTGGTCGAGCCAGGCGGTGTGACGGTGTTTGTCGTGCGCAACCAAGATGGCAAGATCGCTTATCGCGATGGCAAATGGCGGCGCCGCGAAAGCTTGCTGCGCTACTGGTTCGGGCGCGATGAGCCGCTTGGCGATCCGATTGAGGACCTCAAAGAGGAGTTGGCGCGCGTGAACCAAGCCCTGAACGAGAAACTGCCCGATCTAAAAATCCCGCTCCGCGGTGTGGTGGTGTTTAGCCATCCCAAGGTTGTGTTGGACGTTGAGGCGTCGCCGTTTCCCGTCCTGCGCGCGGAAGACTTAAAGGACTACTTGCGTGGTCAGGGGCGCTTGAAGGATTTGCCGACCTCGATCCAGCGCAAGTTGCGTGAAGCGCTTGGCGCACCAGAGCTGCCACGCGCAGAGGCAGCATAGGCGCGCCAAGCAGGCTACGTGGTGAACTCAGGCATGCGTTGGAAGTAAACGGCGCTTGGCTCCGCGACCCATGCCACAGCGAGGCGCTGCACAAAGATGTCGCTTTTGCGCGGCAAAAGGCTTTGCTCCACGATGTTGCTCGTCGCGCGCGCCCACTTCTCGTTGAGCGCGCTCAATGCTGCGCGATACTCCTCGGCGAGCGCGCGCATTTGCGCATCGAGCCGCGCAAGCGTTGCTTCCGATTCGCGCACATCCTCTTGTGCCATGATGACCTCGCGACGGCGGCGCGCGCCGAAGGCGAGCACATAGCTCGGTCGTCGCCCCAGCAGAATGTTGAACACAGCCTCCACGCCCGCCAACAGTTCCTCGCGTCGGCGCGCGTTTAGCTCAGCGCGATCCTGCTGCAACTCGCGGTGCTCGCGCGCGTAGCGATCCTGTAGCGCTGCCATGCGGCGGTCAAAGCGGTCGTGAAGTTTCTGCGCTTCAGCATCGCGCCGTTCGCGCGCGATCGCCTCGCAGCGTTGGCGGAAGGCGGGCTTGGGTTCGCCAGGCGCGCTGCGCAGCTTGAGCGTGGGGTTTGCCCAAACGGTCAGCACGCCATTGCGATACACATGCTCGATGAGCGCGCGCTCGGCTTGTTTCATCCAGCGCGCGTCAATAGTAAGCGGCAACGTGGCGAAGTGCGCCTCTGGCAGCGGCGTGATGGCGAGCGATGTGGGCACTTGCTCCAACCGATGCATTGCTTCGAAGGCAAAGTGCGTCCACTGCGCCGTGAGGGGCACAAGATAAGCGAAGGTGACGTCGTGAAAGGTGTTGTTGCTGCGATCGGCGTAACGCGCGACAGCCACTGCGAGGAGATGGGGCGTGTAGTGAGGTGTGCTTGCGTTGCTGACGTCGAGATGCTCGTGCAAAAACACCTCAGGCACACTGGGCGGCAGTGCAGGGCGCGGCGAGGCTTGCCCAAGCTCGCGTGTTGAGCGCGTGACGGTTGCATTGACCACAGGCGCAGCCTGAGGCTCGCGCGCCATGAGCAGCGCGATTTGTTCGCGCGTAAGCGGGCCTCGCAAAAAGCTCAGTGTCCAGCGGGTGTGGAAGAACCGCGCCTTACCGCTGGCGGTTTGCAACAAGAACACGCGCGGCGGCAAGCTGGCGAGCAACTGCTCGACGTACTCGCGCTCGATGCCGATCCCTGCGCCCTCTAGCCCCTCCAGCGCGCGCTCGCGATCGCGTGTGGTGCGCAGGCGCCCGAGGAACCATGTGTTGATGTTGGAAAGCCCCTTGTAGTCAATATCCGCAGGGTTTTGTGTGGTGAGAAAAACGCCCAAGCCCGCGGCGCGCCCTTGTTTCACAAGCGTCATCAGAGGAGTTTTGGTGGGTGGGTTGCGCGGGAACGGCGGCGCATAGCCTGCCACCTCGTCGAAGTAGAGCAAGAGCCGCAAAACCGACGTGCCGCTCTGCGCGCGCATCCATGAGATCACACTGGCAAGCAACAGCGAGATGAAGAACTGCCGCTCTGCGTCGCCGAGGTGTGCCAGGTAGAAGATCGCCGCTCGAGTTTTGCCCGCAGGAGCAGTCGGCGAAGGCACGGGCGCGATCAACGTGCTGATCTCTAACGGCACGCCTTGCGTCCAGCTCGAGAAGGCAGGCGAGGCGACGAGGTTGTTGAGCGCGAGAGAAAGCGCGAAACGCTCTTGGCGCGGATAGAATGCGTCGAGGTCGAAAGCGCCAACGCGGCGCACGGGCGGGTCTTGAATTTGACGCAGCAGCGTGAGCAGGTCGAGCGACTGACCACTGCGCCACGCGGCTTCGAAGATCGTCGCCAAGAGGATATGTTCGCGGCTGCGCAAGGGGTCCACCTCGAAGCCAGCGAGCGTCAACAAGGCCTGCACAGTTTGGCTAATGCGCTCGCGCAGCACTTCCGTGTGTCGCTCCCAGGTGAGGCGCTCGTTGGTAGGCGGCGCGAAGCTGCGCAGGATGTTCACTGGGATGCCGGCGTTGCTGCCAGGCGTGTAGATGTCGAACTGCACACGGTCGCGCAGCAGCTTTGCAAGCTCAGGTGAGAGGCCCCATTGCGCGCGACCTTGACGCCAGCGCTGCGCGGTTTGCTCGGCGAACTGCTCCAACGAGAGACCAATGCGTTGGGCTTCGGTTGCGTCGAGCCAGGGTGCGAGTTCTTCGGCGTTAAGCTCTGGAAACTGGAGCGCAAGATTGACGAGATCGCCTTTGGGATCCACGATCAGGCACGGGATGCCTTGCAAGAGCGCTTCTTCTAGGGCAACTATGCCTAAGCCTGTCTTGCCGCTGCCAGTGGTGCCGATGCACAGCGCGTGCGTGGTAAGCTCACGCGAGCTAAGCATGACGGGCGCCTCGGGGTCGGGTTGTTGCTGGTTGAAGTCGTACGCGCGCCCAAGATACAACCTGCCCGGGTGATCGAACATTACAGCAAATTGTACTTTTGCGCTGCCGTTACAATACACACTGCGCCGTGCTGCTCACGCGGTGCATCGAGCGCAATGAATGCGTTTAACCGTGTGTTCACCGTCATCGGGCTGATCGTGCTCCTCATAGGAGGTGCAGCGACGCTCATCACGCCAGCGGGCATGCTTAGCTTGTTGCAAAGCATAGCCGACGCTGCGCGTTTGCAACTCTTCGCTGGATTCTCAGACACAAGCCGTTTTGTGGCGCGCGTGGTGCTTGCCATTGCGTGGGTGTTGCTCATCGGCTTCCTCTTGTGGATTGAGCTGCGGCGCCCAAGCACGGCAACTGTTGAGGTGATGCGCTACACGGGCGGCAATACGATCCGCATCCGCACGACGGACGTGGCGGAGCGGCTACACGATGCCATCATTCAAGTCGCCGATGTGCTGGACGCGAAGGTCAAAGTGATCGGGCGCAACCGTGCTGTGGAAGTGAAGGTGGACGTTGCCGCTGCGCGCCACGCAGACCTCATCGCCAAAGCAGAGGAGATCGCCACGCTCACGCGGCGCGTCATCCAAGAGGAGATGGGGTTGAAGTTGGCGGAGAAGCCGCAGGTCTCCATCCGTAGCCAGGATGGGCGAGGGGTTGCGATGCGCGCAAAGCCAATCGCGCCTGCTACACCCATGCCGCCGATCGCCGCGCCTGCTAGCGAAGGAACGAGCGCAGTTGTGCCGAGCGAACCGCCCACAGCCCAAGCAGCTCCCGCTGCTGCCTCTGAGGGTTCGTCGGGTGAGAGCAGCGCTTCGGGCGAAGGCGCGCATGAGGAGACGAAAGAACCCCGTGAAGCAGATGCGCGTCCGACGACAACAAACCCATGAGTGAGCCTCACGCTTCGCAGAGCAGTAACTCCCTGTCACTTCCAGCGCAGATCGAAGCGCTGCTCTATGCAGTGGGTGAGCCGCTGCCTTTGAGCGCATTAGCAGAAGTGCTGCGCGTGGATGTGGCTGAGGTCGAGGCGGCGCTTGCAGCGCTCGCTGAGCAGTGTCGGACGCGCGGCGTGCGCGTGCAGCGTTTGGGGAATCGCGTGCAGCTTGTCACCGCGCCTGAGATGAGCGAGGCGATCCAAACGCTCTTGAACCTTGAAGAGCCTAACCGCCTCTCTAGCGCGGCGTTGGAGACGTTGGCGATCATCGCGTACAACCAGCCTATCACCAAGCCGCAGCTCGAGATGATCCGCGGCGTGAACTGCGACGGCGTGATCCAGACGTTGCTGGCGCGCAACCTCATCCAAGAGCTAGGGCGCGCCGAAACAGTGGGGCATCCTATGCGCTACGGCGTTTCGTTTGAATTCTTGCAGTATTTCGGCTTGAGCAGCGTCGCCGAGTTGCCCCCCGTTGAACATCTCGACGTGCTCCCGCACATGCGCGAGGCGTCAACAGGCGCTGCGACTTCGCCCAACGGCGCGCACGCGCCACAGGCTGCATCGGACGGCTAAAATCCCTGCTGTCCTGGGCGGGTGAAAAACCATGACGCACACCATTCGGACGATCGCCATTGACGGTCCTGCGGGCGCAGGCAAGAGCACGGTCGCGCAGGCGCTCGCGCAAAAGCTGGGCTTTCTGTATTTCGACACCGGCGTGATGTATCGCGCTGTGGCGCTGGCTGCGCTGCGGCGCGGCATTTCCCTGCAAAATGAGCCAGCGCTGGCGGCGCTGGCGAACGATATCTTCATCGAAGTGCTGCCGCCGACCGTGGCAGATGGCCGCCAATACACGGTGTTGCTCGACGGCGAAGATGTGACGTGGGCGTTGCGCCAGCCCGAAGTGGACGCAAGCGTCTCAGTGGTCTCGGCATACGCACCCGTGCGGCAGGCGATGGTGGCGCAGCAGCGGCGCATCGCGCAGCGCGGCAACGTGGTGATGGTCGGGCGCGACATCGGCACGGTGGTGATGCCCGACGCCGACGTGAAGATTTACCTCGACGCCTCGGTCGAGGCGCGCGCGCTACGGCGCTATCGCGAGCTGCGCCTGCGCAACGTGGAAGTCACCTACGAGGAAGTGCTCGCCTCGATGCGCGCGCGCGATGAACTCGACCGCACACGTGCCGTCACCCCGCTGCGTCCTGCCGACGATGCCTTCATCGTGGACAACACCGACATGGACGCCGAAGACACGTTGGACTACATCCTAAACCTCATCGAGCGCGTTAACCAAGCTCACCTTGCCGCGTGAGTCATGGACGCTGCGCAGGTAAAGCCGCGCTCCCATTTCTCGCGCCGTTGGACGTGGAACCGACGCGCGCCGTTGCGCGGGTTTTACAACGCTTGGCTGCGCTTGTTTCAGCGCGTGCTGATGGACTATCACATCGCGGGTTTGGAGCACGTGCCCCCACGCGGTGGCGCGATTGTGGCGATCAACCACATCAACTTTTGGGACCCGCTGGTGGTGATGGCATCGCTGGGGCGCGATGTGATCCCGATGACGAAGGTGGAAGCATGGGAAAGCCCGCTGCGCATCTTCGTCGAGTACTACGGCGCGATCCCGGTGCATCGCGGCGCGGTGGACACAGCCGCGATCCGCGCAGCCAGCGAAGCGCTCGCTGAGGGCTACTTGGTGTTGATCTCGCCTGAGGGCACGCGCAGCCCAACGGGCGCGCTTCAACGCGCGCAGGAAGGCATGGCGTATCTCGCCACGCGCACTGGCGCGCCGATCTTGCCAGTCGCCATTCAGGGCACGCCGGAGATCGTCCCAGCGCTGAAGCGGCTGCGGCGCGCGCGCGTGCAGGTGACTGTCGGCGAGCCGTTCACGCTCGACACAAACGGGCAGAAGCCCGACCGCGCGATGTTGGAGCAGCTCACCGACTATGCAATGCGCCGCCTAGCAGCGCTGCTGCCGCCTCACATGCGCGGCGTGTATGCGTGAGCGCGTGGGCTCAGCTGCCGTTGCGCTCTTTCTTCACGTAGCCCATCGCTTGAAGCTCTTCCATCAGCCGCGCGGCGCGCGGATAGCCGATGCGCAGGCGGCGTTGGAGCAGCGAGGTGCTCACGTTGCTCGTGGTGCGGATGATCTCCATCGCGCGTTGCAACAACTCCGCGTCGTCCTCGCCGCCTTCATGTTCGTCGCTGCGCCCGCCGCGCCGTCGTTCCGCTGCGATCTCCGCCACCAACCCCTCCCAAGGTGATGCTTCTTCGGAAGTTGCCGCTTGCGGCTGGCGCTCGGTCGCGACGGTGCGCTTCCACCACTGCACTACGTCCTCGACCTCTTTGTCGCTCACGAAGCAGCCTTGCAAGCGGATGGGCGCGCCAAGCTCAGGGTTGAGGAACAGCATGTCACCGCGACCGATGAGCGCCTCGGCGCCGGTCTGGTCCAGGATCACGCGCGAGTCCACTGATGAAGCCACAGCAAACGCGATGCGCGCGGGGAAGTTCGCTTTGATCAGCCCAGTCACCACGTCCACGCTTGGGCGCTGTGTGGCGACGACGAGGTGAATTCCAGTAGCGCGCGCCATCTGCGCCAAGCGGCAGAGCGTCTTCTCGGTCTCGATGGGCGATTGCAGCATGAGGTCGGCAAGCTCATCAATGAAGACCACGATGCGCGGCATGGGCGCTTGCTTGCGGCGCGCCATGAGCGCGTTGTAGTCTTGCACGTTGCGCACGCCGAGCGCGGCGAAGGTCTTGTAGCGCGCATCCATTTCGCGCGTCACCCAGCGCAGCACGGCGGGGATGCGCTCAAGGTCGCTCTCGGGCTTGCCGATGAGGTGGGGTAGCCCCGCGAAGCGCGTCAGCTCGACGAGCTTGGGATCAATCATCACCAGCCGCAAGTCCTCGGGGCGGTTGTTCATCACCAGACAGGTGATCATGGCGCTGATCGCCACGCTTTTGCCGCTGCCGGTGGTTCCCGCGATCAACAAGTGCGGCATGCGCGCGAGGTCGGCGCAGATCGGCGCGCCGCTCACGTCGCGCCCGAGCGCGAGCGCCAAGGGTGATTGTGCTGCCAGCTTGCGGAAGGCGTCGCTCTCCATCACTGAGCGCAGGTCCACCAGGCTGGCGTTGGGGTTGGGCACTTCGATCCCTACCAAGCCGCGACCAGGGATCGGCGCTTCGATGCGGATTGAGGGCGCGGCGAGCGCAAGCGCGAGGTCGTTTTGCAGCGCAGCGATGGCGCTGACGCGCACCTTCTGCGTTTGCTTCTGCCACTCGATGATCAAGCTGCCACGCCGCCCTGGTGCGATCGTCCCCGCAAGCCCAAGCTCGGCAAGCGCGCGCTCGAAGTGTTGCCGCAGCTCGAGCGCCTCCGCAATGGCGCCGGGCACGCGCACCACGAGCCGCTCAGTGAGCATGTCGGACGTGCTGAAGTTGTCGAAACGCACAAGGCTTTCGGCAAGCGTGTTCACGAGGTTGCGGTGTAGGTTGGTGAGCTGCAAGACTTTGATCTTCACCTTGCGCTCGCTGTCTGCGCCGATCTCGAACGCGAGTCGCCCACCGCGCACTTCGCTTTCCACGACGTTGAGGCTGAAGTCGTGCTCGCTCAGCAACGCGCGCAGCACGTTGCGAAAGCCCGCCTCGCGCGCTTGCACGAGCGCCACGGGTGCTGTGAGCACAGCAACGGTGCGATCAACGGAAGGCTCGACGGTGATCGCCGCGGTGAACGCCTCGATCGTTGCCGCGCGCAGCTTTTGCAGCGCTTTCTCGCGGTTGCCTTGCGGGCTGCGCTCGACGAACCCCGGCTCCACGCCGAACTGCGTCACGCTCGGGCCTTGGCGGATCTCGACTACGCGTGCTGCAAGCCCAAATTGCGCTAAGGTGGTCTCGATGATCTGCGCTTGTCGGCGCACTTCATCCTCGGAACTGCGCTGCGGTTTTGCAGCCTTGAGCAGCGAGATTGGCGGCAAAGTCTCAGGGCGCGTGTATGGACGCGCGGGCTTTTCGCGCGTGTTGCTGTGATCTGCGTTGATGATCACAGGGCTGTGCTCGGTGCGCGGTGGAGGAGGTTTGGGTGCAGCAGGTGAAGACACGGCGGATGCGGCAGCGGGGCGTGGTGTGGAGTTTTGAGGCGCGGGGCGCGGTGGGGCGTTTTGCGTGGTGGTGTCGGAGCGAGGCGGCTGGGTTGCGCGTTGGTTGTTGTTGCGCACGCGCGCGAGCCAGGGCGCGCTTGCAAGCGTTGCGCTTGCGAGGAACATCAGCAGCCATAGCAGCACTGCGAGCGCATGCCCCAGTGTCGGCGCGGGCGTATCGCTGCGCAAGCCGAGCGCGCGCCAGAGCAGCTCCGCAAGCACCCAGCCGACGATGCCACCGCCTTCGCCTGCCTGCGCAAGCGGGTATGCCTCGACGCCTGGCGAAAGCGCGTGGGCAAACCCCAAGAACGCCAAGAACGCAACCTCGGCAAAGATGAGATGCAACCAAGCGCGCCGCGCTGAGCGCAGCGATGTATCCAGCAGCGCGACAAATCCGCCAGCGATGAGCAACGCAACCAGCAGCACGCTGCCGATGCCGAACAAGCGGCGCACGAGATCGCGCCATGCGCTCAGCACAGCGTTTTCGACAAACCCTGTGAGCGCAAGCGCGGTGATCGCGCCGCTCCCAAGCGCCAGGAACCCCCACGCGCGACGCTCTCGGAGTAGGCGCTGCGACAAGCTAAAAAGCGCTTGCCTGCGCGAGGATGTCTGCATCGCTGCGCGTGGATTATCGCATTGCTGGGCAAGATGCTCAGACTCGTGCGCAAAGCCGCGCCTTCGTGTATAACTAGCGCATCCTCATGCAGCAGCGCGTCGCTTACTTCGTCACTTGCATCGTGGACACTGTGTTCCCGCACATCGGTGAAGCTGCGCTCGAGGTCCTCGAGCGTGCCGGTGTGCGTCCAGAGTTCCCTTTCGCTCAGACGTGTTGCGGTCAGCCTGCGTTTAACAGCGGCTTCACCCCTGAAGCGCGCATGGTGGCGGAACACTTCCTCGAAGTGTTTGCACCCTATGACGCTATCGTGACACCCTCCGGCTCGTGCGCCAGCATGGTTCGCCACTACTACCCTGAATTGTTTCGCGATCACCCGCAGCGCGCGCTTGCCGAACGGATCGCGCGCAACACGTTTGAGCTGACGGAGTTTCTCGTGGACGTGCTCGGCATCACCGATCTCGGCACGACGTTGCGCGCGCCCGTGCGCGCCGCCATTCACGACGCCTGCCACGGTTACCGCGGCTTGGGCATTGCGCAACAGCCGCGCGCTTTGCTGCGCAACGTGCGCAACTTGACGCTCGTGGAAATGCCAGGGCACGACCAATGCTGCGGATTCGGCGGCTTGTTCGCCATCAAAATGAGCGCGATCAGCAGCGCAATGTTGCAAGACAAGCTCACCAACATCGTGCACACAGATTGCGATGTGGTGATCACAGGCGACGCAAGCTGCATGATGCACATCAATGGCGGGCTGCAGCGCCAACAATCGCGCCAGCGCGTGGTGCACGTAGCGGAAGTGCTCGCCGGACGCATTTAGGTTGGGACGGAGGGAGATGACACCCACATTTCAACAAGCTGTTCGCACGGCGCTGAAAGACGCGCAGCTCCAAACCGCGCTCGACCGCGGCACGACGCGCAGCTACAACGCGCGGCTCGTCGCCATGGCAGAGACGACGGACGCCGCCGCGCTGCGGCGACAAGCGCGCCTTGCGCGCGAGCGCGCGCTGAATCGCCTGCCCGAACTGCTCGAAGAGCTGGAGCGCAACGTGATCGCCAACGGCGGACACGTGCTTTGGGCGCGCGACGCGCACGAGCTGAACCAACACGTGATCGCGTTGTGCAAGCAGCACGGCGTGCGGCGCGTGATCAAAGGCAAGAGCATGGTCACCGAGGAAAGCGAGCTGAATCACGCGCTCGAGGCAGAGGGAATCGAAGTCACCGAGAGCGACCTCGGTGAGTTCATCATCCAGCTTGCGGGCGAGCGCCCTAGCCACATCATCGCGCCGATGTTGCACAAGACGAAAGAGGCGACAGCGCGGCTGCTGCACGAAAAACTCGGCATGCCGCTCACCGATGAACCAGAGGCAATGACGCGCTTTGTGCGCGGCGTGATGCGCCAGAAGTACCTCGAAGCCGACATGGGCATCAGCGGCGTGAACTTCGCCATCGCTGAGACTGGCACAATCGTGACTGTGGAGAACGAGGGGAACAACCGCCTCTCGATCAGCGCGCCGCGCGTGCACGTGGCGGTGATGGGCATCGAAAAGGTGATCGCGACGTGGGAGGACTTCGCCGTGCTGGTGCAGTTGCTCGCGCGCAGCGCAACGGGGCAACGCCTCTCGGTTTACAACAACTTGATCAGTGGTCCGCGCCGTCCTGGCGAACCTGATGGTCCCGAGCACTTCTACCTCATCATCATGGACAACGGGCGCGGGCGCATCTTCGGCACGGAGTACACCGAAAGCTTAGCGTGCATTCGATGCGGCGCATGCTTGAACGCTTGCCCCGTCTATCAAAACATCGGTGGGCATGCCTACGGTTGGGTATATCCCGGCCCCATCGGCTCGATCATCTCACCGTTGTTGCTCGGACCGACGCGCGCACCAGCGTTGCCCTACGCCAGCAGCTTGTGCGGCGCGTGTCAAGCGGCGTGCCCTGTGGAGATCGCTATCCCCGATCTGTTGCTCAAGCTGCGGCGCGACTTGGTGCAGGCGGGGGACCCTTCGCTTGGATGGCGCGTTGGGATGCGCGTGTGGGCGTGGATGTTTCGCTCGCCGCGGTTATATCGCTGGGGCGGCAAGCTCGCTGCATGGCTCACGCGCCTGCTTGCGGATCGCGCGGGGCGCGTGCGTCGCTTGCCGCCGCCGTTCAACGGCTGGACGGAAAGCCGCGATTTTCCCGTGTTCGGTGCGCCTTCTTTCCGTGAGCGCTATGCAAAGCGGCTGCGCGAAGCGCAACACGCCGATGGCGTAAACGGTGCTCATTAGTTCAACGATGTCAGCACGAGAGGAAATCCTGAACCGATTGCGCGCTGCACGTCAGCGCGGCATGCCTTTTTCAGAGGCAGAGATGCCTGAGCGCTTGCCCGTCACGCGCCTCGCGCCCGACGAGGACTTGAAGGCGCGCTTCGTGAGCGAAGCAGAGCGCGTGCGCGCGCACGTGCATTGCGTGCCTGACGCTCAAGCGGCGTTGGCGACGTTGCGCGCGCTGCTCACCACGCTTCAAGCGCAGCGCGCCGTGGTGTGGGACGAAGCGCATTTGCCAGTGCGCGGCGTGGTGGCGCTCCTCGATGCGCTGGGCATCGCGCGCGTGGAGGGGGACAACCACGCCGTCGCAACAGCCGATGTGGGCATCACAGGGGCCGACGCAGCCCTGGCGACGACAGGTACCCTTGTGCTGGCCTCAGGACGCGGGCGCCCGCGCATGGCATCCTTGCTTGTGCCAGTGCACATCGCTTTGCTCACCGAGGACCGCATCGTGCCGCGCCTTGAGGATTACATCGCGGCGCAGCGCGCGCAGGGGCTGCGCGTCTTTCGCACCAGCAGCAACGTGACGTTGATCAGCGGCAGCAGCCGTACCAGCGACATTGAGATGCATCCCGTGTTCGGTGTGCACGGGCCGTTGGCGCTGCACATCGTGTTAATCGAGAACTTGCGAGGCGAGATGCCCGCGGCGTGAGCGGCATTGTGCCTAGCGCCTATTCGTCAAACAGCATCGTCGGCTCGGCGTAGGTGCGCACGCGGCGTTGGGCGAAGCGCGCCTGAAGCCACGCGGTCAGTTGTGCCTGCTTGTGCGCGATCGGCTCGGCGCTGCGCAACAGCGCAAGCGGATAGTCCAGATGCAGCACGCGCAACGGCAAAACGTGGCGCGTGATCCCTGGCGGCAGGCGCACGCCGCTGCGTGCTAGGTCCATGATCTCTGCGGGTTCATAGCGAGGAAACACCATCAAGCCCGTTGCCTCAGGAAAGGCGCGCCGCACTTCGCTGAGATCGTCGCTGATGGTGCGCTGAATTTCAGCTTGGCTTGCGCACAGCGCGACCACGCGGTTAAGCAGCTCCGTGCGCGCCCGCAGGTTGTGACCACCGCTCAACACGAAGCAAGCGTTGGTGTCGTGCGCTTCGCGTGTGAGGAGGAGCGCTAGTGCTTCGCGGCGGGCAAGCGCCGCGCGTGCAGCCAACCAATCGCTTGGCTCAATGGCGAGCGCTGCGAGCGTGTGCAGCGCGTTGAGAAGCGGTGGCATCTCGCAGCGGATCAAGGCGTGGTGCCAGACGTGCAGCTCCACCGCTGCGTAGTCCACCACTTGCGCGACCACATGCGGCACACCCATTGCCATCAACGCAGCCACGCGGTTAGCGCCGTCGAGCACCACAAAGCGCGGTGGGTTTGCTTCGAGCGGCGCGACGATGGGCGGATTGCGCAATACGTCTTCTTCGCGCAAACGTTGCATGAGTGGGGCAAGGCGCTGCGCATCAACGTGCTCGTGTGGGATGAGCGCCGTCAGCGGCAACACACGAAGGTCAGGCAACAAGCTAGTGCGCTCTGATGTAGCAGCAGCGTTGTGCTCCATCGCGGGCATATTTGGCTTGCTCAAGTCGCATCCCATTGTGCTTGTTTCGGTGCGTTGAGTCAAGCCTTGGTGTGCTGTGCTCCGAGGCGGTTTAAGATCGCGCGTGCTCATGCACCATGTCTGAGGCACATCGTCGCACGCTTGCGCAGCGTGCTGGGGGTTTTGCACCGATCGCAGTGCTTGTCGGGCTGTGGTTCCTGTTCTTCTGGCGCGTGCTTGCCGCTGATCCTTCAGCACGTTTGACCTTCCAGCAAGGCGACTTCACGCTCCAGTTTCTTGCGTATCGCCAAATGGCGTTTCGGCAATTGCGCGAGGGGCGATTTCCCGTTTTCGAGGAGTGCCTCTACGCAGGGTATCCCTTTCAAGCCGACCCACAATCGCAGATGCTTTATCCGCCGGTGCTCGGCATCATGCTGCTGGGGCGCGCGCTTGGTTGGGAGACGTATCCATTGGCGGCGCTTGAGTGGGAAGCGGCGCTGCATGTGCTGTGGGCGGCGTTGGGGATGTATGCCTTTCTGTGGCGGGGGTTGGCGCTGCATCGGCTAGCTGCGTTGTTTGGGGCGCTCGCGTTTGGCTTCAGCGGCTTCATCACTGGATACCCAATCTTGCAGACAGGCATTCTCGAAACGGCAGCGTGGTTGCCGTGGATGTTGCTGGTGGTGCGCCGCATGGTGCAGGCGCAGCGTTGGGTCCCCTACGCCGTTGCGGCGGCGTGGATCCTCGCCTTTGCGTTTGCTGCTGGTCATCCGCAGACGTTTGCGCTTGTGCTGTACGCGAGCATATTTGCGTTCTTAGCTTGGGGGTACCGCGCCTTGGATTGGCGTTTGTTGGCGATGCGCGGCGTGGTGATCGGCGCCTTGGCAGCGGGCATCAGCGCTGCGCAGCTTTTGCCAACGTTCGCGTATATGCTCGCCTCGACGCGCGCGAGTCTCAGCTTTGTGGAGAGCACGGGTGGCTTCGTGTTACGCGATCTCGCGTTGCTTGTGCTCACGGGTGTGTTGAACGCTTTCGGTCAACCCCTCTATGTGGGCATCATCACGTTGGTCTTAGCAGCGTTGGCTGTTGCCCTGCGCTTGCGCCAGGTGTGGATGTGGCTCGTGCTCGCGCTTGTAGCATTGGCGTTCAGCTTCGGGAGCAACGCGTTCGCTTTTGAGGTTGCTTATTGGCTGGTGCCTGGCTATCGCCTGTTCCGGTCGCAGGAACGCCACGCTTTCCTGTTCGTCTTTGCAGCGAGTGCGCTCGGAGCGATGGGGTTGGACGCACTGCTAGCGCCACTCTTGGTGCGCGTGCGCGCTTTGCTACAGGCATGGGCATCCCAGCTTTGGAGTTGGGCTACAGGCGTGTTTGTGGTTTTCCTTGCCGTACTGTTCGCAGTGCAGGGGAAACTTCTTGATGCGCAGACATTGCCGGGCTTTGAGAACCGCTTGATGTTGCTGGTGATTGGCATAGCAGGTGCGACTGTCTTGCTGCGTTGGCGCGCGGACTTGGGCAAAACGGCGCGTGCCGTGTGGGGCAGCGCCGCGATCGCGCTGCTCGTGTTCGACGTGTTCACTGCGAACCGCGACGTTGTCACGCAGCCTTACGCTGATCCGTTTCCGTCTAGTCCATTGCTCAAACCCGTTTTGGAGCTGGTGCAGGCATCGCCTGCGCGTGGTTTTGTGCCTCGTGTGTATAACCACTACGGCTTGCCGCTGAACTACGCCTGCGTGTTCGGTGCGAACGAGGTCGGCGGTGGATCTCCGATTGCGCTAGCGCACTACAAGGCGTATCTCGAGCGCGCGCCGGAAGGCGTGATGATCCGTCAGCTCAACGTGCGCTATGCCGTCACGTGGCGCGGCGCGATGCAGACGCGCGAGGGCGAGATGCTCCCCTGGTTCTTGCTGGCGCGCGCGCAAATGCCACAGGGCGAGGCGAGCACCTACCGCCTCGATTGGCAACCGCTGGACTTTGAAGGCGTTTGGGTCGCAAATGAAGTGCGTCCTGCGGCGAGTGCGGATGCGATCTTCGAGGCGATGCACGCGCCGGGCTACGATCCCTTTCGCATCGCCTTTATCTTCGAGCACGACTTGCCGCACGTTCGCGCGGCGCTCGGCGCGACGACGCTGCGCGGTCGCGGCAGCGCAGCCGTTGAAGGACACGCGCCGGGCTACGCCAAGATCGCGGTGAACGTGGACGCGCCCGCGCTGCTTGTGCTGAGCAAGGCGTATCACTGGAATTGGGTTGCGCTCGTTGACGGTCGAGAGGTGCGCCCGATCCCAGTGAACGTCGGTTTGCTCGGCGTGCCGATCCCGGCGGGTGCGCGCTCCATCGAGCTGAGCTATCGCCCGCTGGATTTTCACATCGGTCTTGGCACCAGTGCGCTCAGCGTTCTGACCAGCGTGATTCTCTTGTTCAGCGCGATCTTCGCACGGAGATCGCGCTATGGCTCTTCCACAACTGGCGGCTTTGGCGGTGCCTCGGCGACGATGTAGAGCGGGCGTTGTTTCACCTCGTCGTAGATGCGCCCGAGGTACTCGCCGAGGATGCCCAGCGAGATGAGTTGCACGCCGCCCATGAACAGCACGGCGATCAACGTTGAAGCTTGACCGCCAAGGAAGTCGAACCCCAACACCAGCCGCAACACGATCACGATCGGGATCGCCAACAGCGCCAGCAGCGAGACGAGGAACCCGAGCGTTGTCACGAGCTGCAGCGGCACATGTGAGAAGCTGGTGATCGCGTCGAGCGCAAAGCGCACCATCTTGCGCAAGGGGTATTGCGTGTGCCCCGCAAAGCGTTCGGCGCGGTCGTACAAAATGCCAGTTTGCTTAAACCCGACCCACACCGACAAGCCGCGCATGAAGCGATGGTGTTCGCGCATCTGGCGCAGCGCGAGCACCACGCGGCGGTCGATCAGCCGAAAGTCACCCGTATCTGGCGGGATGTCAATTGAGGCGAGGCGGCGGATCAGGCGGTAGAACAGCGCAGCAGTGATCAGTTTGAATGCCGTCTCGCCAGCGCGTTTCGCGCGCTGGGCGTACACCACTTGGTAGCCCTCTTTCCATTTTTCGATCAGGCGCGGGATCACCTCAGGGGGGTCTTGTAGGTCGGAGTCAATGATGATCACCGCGTCGCCCTCGGCGTAGTCAATGCCAGCGGTGATGGCAATTTGGTGACCAAAGTTGCGCGCGAACTTGATCAGCTTCACGCGCGGATCTTGCGCGCGGAGCTGATCGCCGATCTCTGGTGAGCGGTCGCGGCTGCCGTCGAAGACGAGGATCAACTCACAAGGCCCATCGAGGGTGTCCATCACCGCGCGGGTGCGGCGATAGAACTCTGGCAGCGTCTCTTCTTCGTTGAAGACCGGCGCGACGATGGAGTAGCGCGGGCGGTTCATAGCGCAAACTCGCGGGCGAGTTTAACTAAGTGTGCGTTCACGCTTCTGGCTCGATGCCCATGGCGCGCATCTGCGCCGCAAGGCGCTCCGCACGCAGCTCCGCCTCGGGGATCGCTGAGGCTGAGCTTTTGAGCGACGAGGCAGCAGGCGCCATGGTGAGCTGCCCACTCATGATGCGCGAATTCTAGCAAAAGCAGCGCTTTCAGATGTGTGCTGTGTAACGTTCATCAGGTGCGGCGAGCGATGCGCTTGCGCCCCTATAATCCGAAACACCTTGTGTTATCTGGAGGAAATCTGTGCGACGTCTTCTTTTCGCACTCACCGTGTTGACTGTGGCGAGCCTCACAGCAGCGTGTGGGGCGCAGCCCGCGAATTTACCGACCAGCACGCCGTTCGTGCCCCCAACGGAAACGCCTGCTACTCAGCCTGCCGTGCAGCCGACGACGACTGAGACGCGCCCCTACGCCCAACTTGCCCCGCGTCAACGCGCACGCATCGGCAAGCAGCCGCCGCCGCTGACGATTGACACGAGCGTGAAATACGTGGCAACGATCCGCACCAGCAAAGGCGATATCGTTGTCGAACTCGATCCCTCGGCTGCGCCGCAAACTGTGAACAACTTCATCTACCTCGCGCTCAACGGCTTCTACGACGGTCTCACGTTCCATCGTGTCGAGCCGAACTTCGTCATTCAAGGTGGCGACCCGCTGGGTGACGGCACCGGCGGGCCGGGCTACGACTTGCCCCCAGAGATCCGCCTCAAGCATGTGGATGGCGCTATCGCCATGGCGCGGCGCGGCGGGCCGCCCGAGACAACACCCAGCAGCGGCAGCCAGTTCTACATCACCATCGGCGCGCAGCCGAACCTGGATAACAACTACACCGTCTTCGGGGTGACGAAGCGCGGTCAAGATGTCGTGCGCCGCATTCAAGTTGGCGACGTGATCGAGCGCATTGACGTGACGACCGCCGATGGGCGCGCACTCGCCGCGCCGCCACTCATGCCATTGCCGCAAGCGACGTGCCGACCGCATCCGCTTGCCGTGAGCACCGATGAGCACATCCTCGGCGCAGCAGAAGCACCCGTCACGATCATCGAATACGCCGATTTTCAATGCCCTGCCTGTGCAGCATTCCACCAGAGCTTCAAGCCCACGTTGGCGGCTGTGAGCGACACTGTGCGCTTGGTGTTCCGACACTTCCCGCTGGTCGAGATTCACGACAAAGCCCTGCTCGCTGCACAAGCGGCAGAGGCTGCTGCTGCTCAAGGCAAGTTCTGGGAGATGCACAACGTGCTTTTTGAGAAGCAGGCAGAATGGAGTCCAAAACCGCTCAGCGAATTCACCGCCGTGCTGAAAAACTACGCGCAAAGTCTCGGCCTAGACGTCGCGCGCTTTGAGCGCGATCTGACCAGCCCCGCAGTGGTGGCGCGCGTGCAGCGCGATCTTGAAAGCGGACAAGCAGCAGGCGTCGGTGGGACGCCCACCGTATATCTCGATGGGCAGTTCGTGCCCTTGGATGTGTTCACGCAGCCCGACATCGTGGAGCAGCTTCGCAACTACGCCCAGCAGTGGGCAACGCAACGCCCCTCGCGCCTCGCACGCACCTTCGATGCGCCCGAGCAGGTGACGCGCGCTGATCGGCGCTATCGGCTCACAGTGGAGACCACGAGAGGCAGCCTTCAACTTGAGCTGGACCCATCGTTGGCGCCTGTGAATGTGAACTCGGTGGTGTTTCTCGCCCAGCAAGGCTATTTTGATGGCGCACCCGTTGCGCTCAACGACACAACGCTTGGCGCTGTGCTGATGGGCAATCCTAACGCTCAGGGCAATCCTGGCTATCAGTGCGAGGTCGAGTTTCAACGACCGGGGTTAATGAACGAGCCGGGAGTTGTGGCGCTCTTCGGCGATGGCGAATCGAGCGCGGCGCAGTTCATCCTGACCTACTCGCCCACGCAGCGTCTCGATGGACGCTTCACGGTGATTGGTCGCGTGACGCAAGGACTAGACGTGCTGCGCGCGCTGCGCACGGCGGAAGGCGAAAATGCCCCCGACCGCATCTTGCGCGTTTCGGTCACTGAGCTGCCTTGACCTGTTGAACCGCGCCTTCGTGAGCGCTGGAGGTAAAAGCCCCAGCGCTCACGCCCAGTAGCCCCAATCGCGCGCGCGCCATGCGCGCGGCATCGCGTTGAGATACAACAGCGTGCATCGCACCGAGGAGTGCATCACCTTGCGCCACACGCCGCGCCGAAGTCGGCGATGGTCATGTGAGAACACGCGCAGCGCTGGGATGAAACGCATCGCGTAACCTGCGCGCCGCACGCGCCACGCGATCTCGGAGTCTTCGTTGCACGTGAGCGAGAGGTCGAACCCGCCCACACGCTCGAAGGCATCGCGGCGGATCAACAAGTTAGAGCCTGTCGCGGCAGGGATGCCGAGCAGTGCGAAAAAGCGCTGACCAAGCTCGAACCAGCGATGATAAGCGCGGTAGGCGTCGCGTGAGTCTTTCGGACCGAAGATTAAACCGAGCGCGGGTGTGGGCTGAAGGCGCGCGAGATGATCGAAGTAGTCCTCGGCAAAGCTCACGTCGGCGTCGGTGAACAAAAGCCAGCGTGTGCGTGCGCGTGCAGCGCCGATCTGCCGCGCCTCAGTCACCGTGCTTGGCTGTCGGATCACGTGTGCTTCTGGGCGCAGCCGCGCGATGATCGCAGGCGTTTCGTCGTCGCTTGCGTCCACGACGATCAAAGGCACGTCGCGCGGAATGCTGTTGAGGAAGCGCGCGATGTTGTGCGCCTCGTTGCGCGTGGGCACGATCACGCTCACGTCGTTGCGCAACATCGCTCCTTGCAACTAAGAAGAAGGCGAAGGGTGCGGAGCTTGCCGCTGCGCGCTGCGGCGGCGCTGAAAGCGCGCTAGCACGGCGGGCAGTTCTTCTCGACCAAACAACCCGCCAGGGCGGAAGATCATCACCCCGAGCATCAGCAGCGCGATCACCACTTGGCTCAAGCCATATAGCGGCTGCCCGCCGAGCGCGAGCGAAGTCTCGACGCGCCGCAGCAGCTCCGGCAGCAACGTGAGTAACACCGCGCCTGCAACTGAGCCACTGATGCTGCCCATGCCGCCAATCACCACCATCGCCACGACGTTGAAGGTGAGCAGGAACGAGAACGATGCTGGCGTGATTGCCGTGATGAGGTGCGCCCAAAGCCCGCCTGCGATGCTCGCAAAGGCGGCGCCGATGATGAACGCCGCTAGCCGCGTGCGAAAGACGCGCACACCACGACACGCAGCGCCCAGCTCATCCTCGCGCACGGCGATCATCGCGCGCCCCAGCGGCGAGTGCACCACGCGCCAGATGATGCCGACTGTGAGCAGCATCGCGCCATACGCCCACAGCGGCGTGGTGAAGGGTGGCAAACCGTTGATGCCGCGCGCGCCGCGCGTGACAGGTTGCCAGTTCAGTGCCACCACTTGCACGATCACCATCAACCCCAGCGTTGCCACCGAGAGGTAGTGCCCGCGCAAGCGCAGCACGGGTGTCCCGACGAGCGCCGCGATCAGCGCAGCGAGCAGCGCGCCGAGCACCAGCGCGAACACAAACGGCACCTCAAGCTGGCCCAGCCACACAGGCAAATCGGGCAGCACGATCGCTTTCATGCGCACAGGCAGCGTGAGCACTGCTGAGGTGTATGCGCCGATCGCCATGAATGCTGCGTGCCCTAGGGAGAAGTCGCCGCTGATGCCGTTGGTGAGATTGAGGCTCACCGCCAGGATGATGTTGATAGCGATCACGGAAAGCACGCGCTGGTAGTAGTCGTTAAGCAAAAACTGCGAGGCGCCAGCAAGCGCAAGCACTAACCCCGCGATCAGCCAGCCTATTCGGTGATTCATGCGCGGTTGACCTCCCCGCGCCCGAGCAGCCCTGCGGGGCGCACGAGCAGCACGATCAGCAGCAGCGCAAACACGAACGCGTCGCGGTAGCCAGAAAGCTCAGGCGGCGCAAAGGCGACGAAGAACACCTCGGCAAAGCCGAGCAGATAGCCGCCAAGCATTGCGCCAGGGATACTGCCGATGCCGCCGATCACTGCGGCGACGAAAGCCTTTAGCCCTGGCACAAATCCCATGAACGGATCCACCAAGCCGAACTTGCTGCTCCACAACACGCCTGCGGCGCCAGCTAAGCCTGCGCTGATGGCAAACGCCACGACGATCACGCGGTTCACGTCCACGCCCATGAGCTGTGCTGCGCGCAAGTTCTCGCTGCATGCGCGCATGGCGATTCCGATCGTGGTGCGCTTGACGAACACGCCGAGCGCGACCATGAGCACAGCAGCAAGCGCAATGATCCCGAGGTCCATCACGGCAATGCTGAGATCACCAAAAGCGATGCGTTGCGTGAGCGCGCTCGGCACGCGCAGCGGACGCGGCTGCGCAGTGAGCAACATCGTCGCGCCGTTTTGGATCAGCGAGCTGACGGCGAGCGAAGTGATCAACATGGCGACCTCTGGCGCGCCGCGGAGCGGGCGATAGGCAAGTCGCTCGATCAACACGCCCACAAGCGCGATGACCAGCATCGGCAACACCAACGCAGCCCAAGCAGGCAACACCAATGCGCTGATCCCAGCCAGCGCCAAATAGGCGCCAAGCGTCATCATGTCGCCGTGCGCAAAATTGATCAAGCGCAGGATGCCGTACACCATCGTCAGCCCGATCGCGACCAGGGCATAGAGGCTGCCGAGGTTAAGCGCGTTGATCAATTGCTGCGCGAGGTAGGTGGGTGTGAACATGCTCATCCTCCAAGGTAAGCCGCTTTCACAGCAGGGTCCTCAGCGAGCGCGCGCGCGGGACCTTGAAGGATCACGCGGCCCGTCTCCAACACATAGGCCCGATCTGCAACCTGAAGGGCTTGGTAGGCATTTTGCTCTACGAGCAAAATGGTGACGCCCTCGTCGCGCAGCGTGGCGATGACCTTAAAGATGCTCTCAACGATCAATGGCGCCAAGCCTAGTGAGGGTTCATCAAGCAAGAGCAAGCGCGGCTGGCTCATGATGGCGCGACCGATGGCGAGCATTTGCTGCTCGCCGCCGCTGAGCGTGCCGGCGGCTTGGTTGCGGCGCTGCGCCAGCACAGGGAAAAGCGCATACACGCGCTCGAGGTCCCGGCGCACCGCTTGCCCATCGCGGCGGTGCATAGCGGCGAGGCGCAAGTTCTCGAGCACGCTCAAGCGACCGAAGATCTGCCGACCTTCAGGGCAGTGCACAACGCCGAGGCGCACGATCTGGTGGGGCGCGTGTTGCGTGAGCGCTTGGCCCTCGAACGTGATGCTGCCTTGCTTGGGGCGGAGCAGCCCCGAGATCGTGAGCAGTGTGGTGGTCTTGCCAGCGCCGTTGCCGCCGATCAGCGCGACGATCTCGCCGCGTTCCACGCTAAGGCTAACGCCCTTCAAGGCATGGATGCGCCCGTAGTAGGTGTGCACGTTGTCAAGCACGAGCATGGTTAGGTTCGGAGTGAACGGTGCCGAGGTAGGCGCGGAGCACGCGCGTATCGTTTTGGATCGCCTCGGGCGTGCCCTCGGCGATGATCTCGCCGTAGTTAAGCACCTGCACACGCTCGCAGATGCCCATCACGACGCGCATGTTGTGTTCGATGAGGATGATCGTGAGCTTGAGTTCGTCGCGCAGACGCGCGATCAGGTGCATGAGTGCGTTAGCTTCGGTGGGGTTCATGCCTGCTGCAGGTTCATCGAGCAGCAAAAGCTTGGGGTTCGTGGCGAGCGCCATGGCGATCTCCAGGCGGCGTTGCAGACCATAGGGCAGGCTATCGGCGGGCATGGCAGCATACGGCTCCAGCTCGAGCATGGCGAGCAATGCCTTGGCGCGCTCCTCGAGCGCCTGCTCCTGCGCCACAAAACGCGGCAAGCGCAGCACCGCTTCGGCAAGGCGAAAGGGCTGCGTGCTTTGAAGTGCGACTTTCACGTTGTCCAGCACAGACATGCGCCGAAAGAGGCGAATGTTCTGGAAGGTGCGCGCGATGCCAGCGCGGACGATTGCATCTGGTGAGGCACCTGTGATATCTTGCCCATTGAACAGGATGCGCCCACGATCAGGCGAAACCACGCCTGTGAGCAAGTTGAACAGCGTGGTCTTGCCCGCGCCATTGGGTCCGATCACGCCGAGGAGCGTGCGTGGCTGCAACGTCAGCGTGTAGTCGTGGAGCGCTTGCACGCCGCGGAAGGCTTTGCTGAGCTGCGAGACGTGCAGCAGCGGGGCAGGGGAGAGAGCCTCGGTGCTCACGATTGGGGATTGTAGTGCGAGTGCGCAAGCGCTTGGTGGCACTTGACAGAGCTTCAACACTGTCTATACTGTTTGCACCCGTAACCCAAC
>JAUQQA010000030.1:25940-31695 GCA_030550095.1 Chloroflexota bacterium
GTCTATACTGTTTGCACCCGTAACCCAACCGCCAAGACGCGGCGAAGAACATCTTGCTGTAGGAGGGACCAGCATGCTCAGGAAAACGTTTGTGCTTCCGTCCGTGATCTTGTTATTGGCGCTTGCAAGCTGTGCAACGCCGACGCCAACGCAGCCTGCCGTGCCCGCAGAGGCACCGACAGTTGCCCCCACCGAGCCTGTAGCAGCACCTACCGAAGTCCCTGCGCCGACCACACCGGCATTGGCAGGGGTTCAGCCGCCGTGCACGCCAGAGAACGCCACCGATCCTTACCCAAGCGGCAAAATCCGTTTGGTGATCGGCACAGGTGGCACCGGAGGCGTGTTTTACCCCTATGGCGGTGGCATTGCGCGCATTCTTTCGGAGAAGATGCCCAACACAGAAGCCACCGCTGAAGTCACTGGCGGGTCGGTGGATAACAACAAATTGCTTGCAAAGGGCGAGATTGACATCGGCCTCTCCACGCTAGATAGCGCCTTTGAAGCGTCGAGAGGGTCTGGGGTGTATGAGGACGTAGGTCCTGTCCCGCTGTGTGCCATTGCGAATCTCTACCAAAGCTTCATCCACGTTGTCGCACTGGAAGAGAGCGGGATCAACACAATCGAGGACATGAAGGGCAAGCGCATCTCTATTGGGAGCGCAGGGAGCAGCACAGAGGTAGCCGCGCGGCGCATTTTGGAGGTTGCGGGGATCAATCCAGACACCGACATTGATCGCGACAACCTCGGCGTCTCAGAGAGCGTCAACGCGATCAAAGATCGCAAGATTGACGCCTTCTTCTGGATTGGCGGTTTGCCCACCGCAGCCGTGAAGGATTTGGTAAGCACGCCCGGCATCAAGGTCAAGTTCATTCCAACAGGGCAATATGTGGACAAGCTGCGCGAGAAGTACGGACCGCTCTACGTGCGGACGACGCTGGACAAGGCGATTTACAACTTAGAGGCTGATGTGGATGGCATCGGCATTGGTAACGCGATGTTGGTCAATGCAAAGACCAACGAGCAGCTGGTGTATGACATTCTGAAGACCATCTTTGATAACCTCGAGGAAGTCAGAACGATCCACCCAGAGGCACGTAAGCTCTCCCTGGAAGCGGCTTCCACTGGCTCCTCAGTCCCCTATCACCCCGGCGCGATCCGTTTCTACACAGAACGCGGCGTTTGGAAGCCTTGATCCCTAGCTAGCCTTTCGCGTCGAGAGGGGGTGCAGCAGACTTCAATGCTGCACCCCAGCCTTTGTTTTGTTCCATCCCAACTGCGTTTAGGACTTGCTGAGCGATGAGCACATCTCCGACAACGCCTGTTCAGCCCAAGCCTTCACAGGACGAAGCTATTGACCAGAGCCGCGTTGAGGAATTGATAGAGGAATTTGAGGGAGAAGCACAAGCGCGTAAACTCGCCGGTCCCTGGGCGGTAATCGCGGGTGCTATAGCGATTGCGCTCTCGGTGTACGGCTTGTACTGGACGCAGTACAGCATCACTACACAGGTATATCGCGCTGTGTTTTTAGCGCTGGTGCTGGTGTTGGTGTTCTTGATATACCCGATAAACCTCAGGCGCGCTTGGGAACGTTGGATAGTGGGCTTGCTAGGTGCTGGTGTTTCTGGAGCTGCGGTGGTGTATTTGTTGGAACGGTTTCGAGACGCATCTCAGCCTGGCAACCTCGTGGTGATCTTAGCGTTGATGAGCGCACAAGCGCTTGCTTTTTTGCTTTACCCTTTGCTCAAAACTTCATCTGAGGATCGGTTAGCCTTGCCCGACTTGTTGCTCGCGGGGTTGTCTGCGGCGAGCTTGGGCTATCTCGTGCAAAGCTTCCAAAGCGCTTTGCAGCGCATCGTCAACCCGACGCCGATCGAGGTGGCGATGGGCTTAGTGCTCATCGTCGTTGTCCTTGAAGCTTCGCGTCGCACCACAGGACCAGCGCTTGCGCTGGTTGGTATTTTCTTCATCATTTACGCACTCGCAGGCCCCTTTTTCCCTGAGCCATTTGATCACCGCGGCTACCGGATCGAGCGCCTGGTGGGACAAAACTACTTGACGCTGGAAGGCATTTTTGGCGTACCGCTTGACGTTGCTGCTACGTTCATCGTGCTTTTCACGATTTACGGTGCGGTCCTCGAATACAGCGGCGCTGGGAAGTTTTTCATTGACTGGGCTTTTGCCGCGATGGGGCGGAGCAGGAGCGGCGCCGCGCCAGGGCGCACGGTGACGCTGGCGGGTTTCCTGTTGGGCACGGTGAGCGGCTCAGGCGTAGCGACGACGGTGACGCTCGGCGCGCTGACGTGGCCTATGCTCAAACGAGCGGGCTACCCGAGAGAGGTCGCTGGCGGTATTCTCTCTGCTGCCGGAATAGGTGCTACCCTGTCGCCACCGACGCTCGGCGCAGCTGCTTTCCTGATTGCGGAATATTTGCAAATTTCTTACCTTGAGGTGTTGGTTTACGCCTCGATTCCGACTGTCCTCTACTACCTTTCCGCGCTGCTTATGGTGGAAGCGGATTCGCGGCGCCTGCGCACGCGCGCGGTTGAAGCCCAAGTGACCTCGTTGCGCGAACTCACGCTGCGTTACGGCTATCACTTCACTTCGCTGTTTGCGGTTGCCTTGCTCATGGCGCTTGGGCAAACGGCGTTCATGGCGGTGTTCTGGAGCATCTTGATCGCTTTCGTGCTCAGCTTCCTGCGCCCCGAGACGCGCCTGACCTCACTGTTTGGGCTTGCTGTTGGTGTCGTGGTTGCGCTGAGTTTGCTTGTTTTTGGCATTACGCCGCTCAACCGAATTTCCAACGCAGCGTTCTGGGGACTCATGGCTTCTGCGGTTGTTGCGATGCTGAGTTGGCTGTATCGCCGCTTCCGTGGAGAAGGTGATGAGCCGCTCCCTGCGTTGATCCGCGCGCTGGAGAGTGGAGGACGCGGTTTAATCTCGATAGCGGCGACAACGGCGGTGGCTGGTTTGATCGTCTCTGTGATCACGTTGACGGGGCTGGGCCTGAAAATCTCGGGGCAGGTTGTGAACTTGGCGAGCGGCAATGTGCTGGCAACGGTGCTCCTTGCTGCAGTAGCAGTGTGGGTGCTTGGCTTGGCGATCCCGGTGACAGCAAGCTACATCATCGCTGCTGTGATGGTTGTGCCTGCTTTGGTGAAAGTGGGGGTACCCGAACCAGCAGCGCATATGTTTGTGTTTTACTACGCTGTGCTGGCAGATGTCACCCCTCCCACCGCACTTGCGCCTGCTGCCGCAGCGGCGCTCACTGGCGGCAAGCCTTACCAGACCATGTTGATGGCGTGGAAATATTGCCTGCCAGGTTTCCTCGTGCCCATCATGTTCACGCTGAAACCTGAAGGGACCGCTCTCTTGCTGGGGCGACTGGGTGAACAAAATCAGCTTGCGTTTACGTTCTTCCAAGACCCGCTCTTCACTGCGTGGTCGTTTTTCACTGCCTGCATTGCAGTGGGGATGTTCGCAGCCGCTTTTGGTGGGTGGTTGCGCCGCGAGGCAAATTGGATGGAGCGCTTGTTGATGGGTCTTGGCGGGCTTGCGTTGCTGAACGCAGACGTGATGACAGACGTGCTGGGGTTTGCACTGCTGGTGCTCACGTTAGGGATGCACTGGGTGCGCACGCGGCAAGCAACACCCCCCGCGCGTCCGCTTGAAGCGTGAACTTTGCCGCAGGTGCTGCTACGCTCGTGTACCCCGAGGCTTGTTGCTGCCTTTTTTTGCTGAGGGCGTACGCAAGCGGTAGTCGTGGGCAGCGACTTCAACCACGCTGCATAGCGACGTGTCTTGCAGGCGCGAGGCAATGCGCGGCTCGAAAGCTTGTGGCGGCGTGTTGGTCGCGATCATGGTCCACAGTAGGTTGCGATAGCGGTAGTCCAGGATCTCGAGCAGCACGCTTGCGTTCCACTCAGTGGTTGCTTCAGCGGAGAGGTCATCGAGGATAAGCACAGTCGCCGTTTTGTAAATCGTCTTGCGCGGCTCGAAGTGGTCGCTTTCGCCTGCTTCGCGCTCGCGCAGTGCTTGATACAGCGAGTTGAACATCTCGGGCGCGGTGATGAACAAGCAGGGGACGCCTGCTGCTTGCAAGGCGTTGTCCACCGCTGCGCATAGATGCGACTTGCCGGTGCCGCGCTCGCCGAAAAGCACCAACCAACGACGTTGTACGTTCGTCGTGCCCTGGGCGTGCGCGCGGATGCAGTTCGACGCGAAGGCGCGCGCCTCGTGCAACGCCAGCGCCAACGTCGGCTCAACCTCATCGTCGAAAAGGGTTTGGAAGTTGTCGAACGTTTGCTGCGCGGAGCGCGCGCTGCGTGAGGAGAACGCGCGCAGCGTCTCCATGCGCCACTGCTGCACCATGTTGCATTTTGGGCATGGCTTCAGGTTGCCGTACGCGTCGAGCACAAAGCGCCGGTTTTGGCAGTAGTCGCAAGGCGGTCCGCCGTCACGCGGCGGGATCAAGGCGTCGGGATCACTGATCAGCGTCATTGGTCTCAGCCTCCAGCTCAGCAAGCCGGCGTCGCGCGCGCTCGCGCGCAGCCTCGCGCTCTGCTTCGGTGTACTCGACTTGTGGTCTGCGATAGACGCGGCTGCGCGAAGTGGTTGCCTGTGAGCGTGCGCGCGCGGGTTTCGCACCGCCGTTGAGCACCCTGCGGATGTAATCCCAGCGCAGCGCGTTTGCCTCTGCTGCCTTGTCGAAAGCAGCTTGCCATTGCGCTACGTCGGTGATCTGTTGTGCGAGTGCATTGATTGCTTGTGCCACGCGCACGTCCAGGCGCGGATTCACGCGACGGCGATATTCCTCGAAAGCAAACGCTGCTGCCTCGTTGACAGGTGCAGGCGCGAAGACGTTTGGCGAAGGATCGCGCAGCAGCTTCTTGAGGTAATTCCACTGGCGCTTACCGCGCTCAGCGGCGTAGCGAAACACGGCGCGCCAGGTATCCAAATCCTCGTTGCCTTCTGCGAGCAACAACTGCATCTCCTCAACGATGTGGGTGGTGGGTGGCAGCCCAAACGTGGACTCGTACAGTCGAATGACTTCGCGCAAGCGCGCCTCTGGTTCAAAGTGCGCGCGCTCGAGCGCAAGTGCTGCTTCTTCGCGCTCGTGCAGGCGCGGCAGCAGTTGCTCAAGTGAGACATCGCCCGTGCGTGCCATCTGACGCAATGCTTCCACCACAGCGCGCTCGCCAAACAACGCGACGGCGCGCTCGAGCAGCAGTGCCTCGTAGCTGCGCGGCAACCTGCCTACCAATTCGCGGAAGGCGATCACGCCAGGTGGGGCAGGGAAGTTGGGCTGGTGCCGAAAAAGGTAAAAAGCGGAAGGCGTCTGTGGAGGGTGCGCTGTGACGAAGGGAGCACAATCCCGCAGCGTGCGCGGCGGTGTGTGCGCAATGCGCGGTGTGATCAGCGCTTCGCGCACGGCGGCTTGGATCTCTTCGACCGTGTAGCCATCCGCGAGCCAATCTTGCACCAAGCGCACCTCTTCGTCGGTCGGTGCGTACGCTTCGATCAACTCCATCTTCGCCACAAGGGCACATAGCTGCTGGGCAATGGCGCGCGCTTCGGCTTCGGCTTGGTTGGGGTGCTGAGCCTGTTCAACCAGTTGGCGCGCCGTCTCGGTATTGGCGAAGTAGCGCATCTGCCCGCCGATCTCCGCGGCGAGCAACGCGCCACGTTCCGCTGCGCGGCGCAACGCCGTGCTCACGGTGAGCGTGGGAAAGCTCACGCCTTCGCGCACGAGCGGGTG